>NZ_JBQPQY010000011.1:0-95851 GCF_052266655.1 Corynebacterium sp. A21 | reverse complement strand
TTGGGCTGATTCTCGAGACCTACCCTTCACTCCAGGCGGTGTGTGAGTCATCATCTGACCCCCGGCTCTGAAGCAGGCCCGCAGAACTGGCTATCTGGCGGTGCGGATGTCGTGTTGGATCATCCGCGCTCTCCCGGGCTTCGAAAGTGCACGAACGGTGTCGACGTGCTGCTGAATTGGCTCAGCGGCCATGCCGACGATTGAACACGTTCTCGTACAGATCGTCCCCGATCAGCCCTCGCCGAACCGCCGTCGAGACCTCCGCCCAAGTTCCCGCGGGATCGACCATCAGGGAATCATAACCGTCGGTTTTATCGCCCTTGATATAGGGGAAACGGGTCAATTCGTCGACGAACTGCTCGCGATTCATGAAGCCGGCTGCGTATCGCTGGCAAATCTCATAGGGCGTCGCACCTGAAAATCCCTCCACCGGAGCCGGATCCTTCGCCGCCATCTTCAAGGTCTTCTGCACGGACGGCTGTGTGATACCGAGCCATCGCCCGATCTGGTGCTGCGAATAGTTCCCCTGAGTCGGCGCACCTCACGACGGTAATCAAGGTCATCGATCTCTCGGCGTTGGCGCAGGCGGATCGCCTTGCGGGCCTCAGCTAGCAGGTTAGGAGTAGTCATCAGAATCCCCTTTCTGGCACTTAACCTACGAGCCTTGGCTATCAACTGGTGTGGCGTTGATCTAGATCCTGTTGCGAAAGTCGTTTGAGCAACAGGTCGAGGCTGGCAACCTGGACGGTGGCCTCGAACCAGCCGGAGTATTCGTGACTGAGGATGAACTCGGGGTTTATCTATGAGTTCACGGCCACACGGAACTCGTCGAACTAATGGAGGACTCCGACAGGTGCGCATAAGCGGCCGCAGGGATCAGAATGCTGAGAGGGATGTGCGCTAGGTAGTCCACGTTCATTGTCACGGCAGTGGTCTGGGTGGACTGATCCGGGAAGGTGATGATGACCGGAATCTGGTAGTAACCCTCAGCGTGGCGTGGGGCAGTCACAGTCAGGATGTTGTCGGCGACGGAGATGGACCATCCGCCCGCACGGAGTTCCTCTAGGGCGGTGCCCTCGTCGAGGGTCAGGGTGGTTCCGGCCGGAAGATCGTCGCTCAACGGGGTGAAGGTGTCGGTGTCGCCCTGGAGAAGGTAGGTCGAGGGGTAGGTGAACAATTGCGGGTCGGGAATCTCCGGGGAAGCCTGCGCGGCAGTCACCTCCGCGGCACGGGCCAGGGGGGTCGAGATCGCGGGGGCGATCAGGGCGGTCCCAGCGATGGCGACAGTGGTGAGCACGGAGAACAGTTTTCGGGAGAGCACGTTCACAGACTCCTCGGGAGAATGATGAGTTGCCGCACCGGGTTGTGCGGCTAGTAAAACCATACGCAGGACTGCATTTCAACCCTAGCTTCGACGTCCCCGTCGTCGACGCCGATCTTGACCTGTATTTTCGCAACACGCCCTAGCAACACCTGGGGTTTGACGTTTAGGTCTCGAGGATCGACCAGATTGCATCTCTGCGGAGATCATTGGGCTGATTCTCGAGACCTGCCCTTCATTCTAGGTTTCTGGGATTTCCCGAAACCGCCAGGGGCAGAAGCCGGGGAACCAACCGGACTAGGGCAACCATGATCACCAGCTCCACCAAGGTCTGGGTGACCACCACCAGCGCAGCCAATTCGAAACCGGCTGGAAGTGCCAGCACCAGTGGCAGCACCACCAGCGAATTTCGGGTCACCCCGCTAAAGATCATTGCCCGCCTGCCGCGGATATCGAGGCGGGCTAATCGGCCCACCACCAGCCCGATCATCACCATGACCAGGGCAAAGGCAATATAAATGGGGATGACCCACAATAACTGCCCCAATTGCTGGCTCACACCATAAATCTGGGAGGCCACCACCACCGCCAGTGTGAGCATCATCAGCGGCACCATCGCCGCCGCGACCCACCCAGACCAAACGTGTCCGGCATGACTCCGGGCGGCGGCCAGCTGGGTCAGCCCTGCGGCGAGCAGTGGTACCAGAATCAGCCAGAGAAAAGCGCTGAAAAAGGGTTCCCACTCCACCGTCTCGACCACCGATGGTCCGGCGAAGGCCCAGAGAAAGAGCGGCAATAACAGCATCTGCAGCAGCATGAGGATCGGAGTGGCCGCCAGCAGCCGATCCTGGGCACCGCCGGCCAGGCCGGTGAAGACGATGACATAGTCGATGCAGGGTGCCAAGAGGACGAAGAGTACGCCCAGAAGCAGCACCTGATCCCCGGCCACGAATCGGCTCAATACCCACACCACCATCGGCACCAGCAGGAAGTTCAGCAGCAGGACCGTGAGCAGGAAACGCCAGTCCGCCATCGCTGAGCGCAGCTTTCCGAAGGGCACCGCCAGGAAGGTGGCGTAGAGCAACAGCCCCAGCACCGGGTTGATGGCGGTCTCCGCTGGTCCCGCCACACCAGGGAACCCCAGGCCCAGCAGGCCGCCCAGCAATAACGCCACCAGATACAGCGCCACCTGGTGACGCTCAAGCCAGGCCACCATCGCTAGATCTTCAGCCGCCCGCTCAGCGCCCGGGAGAGTGTGAGCTCATCGACGAACTCGAGATCCCCACCCAGCGGCATCCCGGAGGCCAGACGCGAGATCGTCAGGTCCGGGAAATCTCGGAGTAGTCGCGCGAGGTAGGCGGCGGTGGCCTCCCCCTCGGTGTTCGGGTCGGTGGCCAGGATGACTTCCTTGATGTCCGGAGTGTCATCGTAGAGCGGCGCTTCCGGGGTGGAGTCCGCGAGTTCACGGTCGGGCAGGACACCACCGATGCGCTGCAGCAGCGAGGTGATGTTGAGATCCTTGGGGCCGACGTTGGACAGTGGGTCCAGGGCGCCGCCGAGGACGTGATAGCGGCCGTTGAATTCGCCGGTGCGCTCGATGACCTGGATGTCTCGGGGTTCCTCGATCACACAGATGGTGCTGCGGTCGCGGCCGGAGTCGGCGCAGATACGGCAGAGCGCGTCGCGGGAGATATTGCCGCAGATACGGCAGAAGGCGACACCGTCACGGACGGCGCCGAGGGCATCGACAAGCCGGTTGATGTCCGCGGGTTCCACCTTCAGGAGGTGAAAGGAGATGCGTTGTGCGCTCTTCGGGCCCACGCCGGGAAGGCGGGAAAGCTCATCGATGAGGTCCTGCAGTGGTCCTTCAAACACGAGTGTGCGGTCACCCTTTTCAGATCTTGCGGTGGTGTGGAGAAAACTCCCTCCAGCTTAGGCGGAGCATCAAAACGGCCGCCCACCGCATGTTAGGTGGACGGCCGTGAGGTGTGGGGATTAGCCGAGCAGACCACCCAGATCGCCGCCACCAAGGCCCTGAGACAGCGGGCCCATCTTCTCCTGAGCCAGGTCAGCGACCTTCTGGTGGGCATCATGGAAGGCACCGGTCAGCAGGTCCTGCAGGGTCTCGATATCCTCCGGGTCGACGACCTTGGGGTCGATCTTGACCTCGGAGACGGTTCCGCCGCCATCCATCTTCACGGTGACCAGGCCGTTGCCGGCCTCACCGACGACGGTGGTGGCAATGATCTCCTGCTGCGCGGCCTGCATCTGAGCCTGCATCTGCTGAGCCTGGGCGAGGAGCTGGGACATATCCGGCTGGGACATTGAGTGCCTTTCAGGTGGGTTTTAATTCGCCCCCGCATTCTACCCGCTCACAGCGGCCGCGCGCCGAGTTCCTTCGTCAGCAACTCCATCGCGATGTCCTTCGCGTCTCGACGGTCCAGCTGACCGGGCTCCCGTGCCGCCGCCAACATCTCGTCTTCCTCGGCGCGTCGTTGGTCCTCAGCGCTTCCGCTTAACGACGCCGCCGACTGCCCCGGGGTTGCCGGGGCTGACTGTGGGGAACGACGTCCACTGCGATCCGGGATGCCCTCATCCGCAGGGTAATCATAGGGATCACCAGGCATGTCATTCGGCTCCGGCGGCAGCGGTACCCCATCAGAGAACTGCGGGCGCTGATCTCGCACCGCCATCGCCGCCTGTCCCCGCGCGGCGGCCTGCTCCCAACGACGAGGACGACGCTCCTCGGATTCCGGTACCGGCTCAGGCTGCTGCGGGGTCGGCTGCGGCTCAGGTGGTGATGCCACCACAGTGCCGCCGAGGGGTGCCGGAGCACCCCAGGTCGGGGCGGGTGCCTGCGGAGGTTCCGGCTGCGGCTTCTGGGTGCCCCCGATAGGTGCCGGAGTACCCCAGGTTTCCTGGGCCGCCTGTTGCAGGGGCTGCGGCTCCGGGCTGGGTTCAGTGGGGAGGGCCGGCTGCGCGGGCTCCTCTTCGGAATCCGCTGACTCCCGCGGTTGGGATACCCGCGGCGGCTCTCCTGAGCTACCCGCTGACTGAGACTCATGCGGGTTCCAGGTCTTCTGCAGCTGACCCGGCGCGGAAAATCCCATGGCCTCCGGGTTGGTGCCGACCACGCAGTGGACCTTCAGGGACAGGCCCATTTCATCCTTGAGCACTGCCACGATGACGTCGTTCTTGCTGGCTTCGTTAAGACGTCCCGCCAAGGCACCGGTGTTGTGCCCGAGAATCAGGGTGTCCTCCTGGATTCCCAGCACCCGGGCTTCGGTCAGCATGATCTCGGCGATCTTATTACGCTTGCCCACCTCACCACGCAAGCGAGCCCACTCGGCACGTACCTGCCCCACCACATCTTCTGGCAGCGAGGCGGCGGCAGCGGGTGCCGGTTGCGGAGCCGGAGGTTGCTGCGGCTGCGCGGCAGGCTGTACTTGCGGAACCACCGGAACGGACGGGGTGGGAGCAGGCTGTTGGGGTGCTGGCTGCGGCTGTGGAACAGCAGGGGCTGGCTGTGCCGGTGGCGTAGGAGCGGGTTGCTGGGGAGCCTGCTGCTGGACGTGCGGGGCCGGTGCTTGCGGCACGGGCGGCGCGGGAGTGGGCTGCGGCGCCGCGGGCGTCGAGACGTTCTGTTCCGCAGGGGCAACCTGCGCGGCGGCTTCCCGGGCGGCCTGTTCCCGCTCTTCGCGGGCCTGGCGCACCGAAGGGCGCTCATAGTTCGAAGCGGGAGCATTCTGATTCGCGGCCGTCTGGGGGACCTGCGCGGCGGGGGTGTTCGCTGGAGCGAACGCCTGGACCGGGGCGGTGGGCAGCAGGAGGTGGGCGATGAGGATCTCGAGCAGCAGGCGGGGTGACGTGGCACCGCGCATATCGGAGACTCGGGCATTCACCTCGGTGGCCAGGTGTGCGAGCTGGGCATCGCTGAATTTGGCGGCCTCATCCTTCAGGATCTGGGCACGCGCGGTGGGGGCGCTCACCAGCCCCATGTCGATGGCCTCGGGGACCGCGCGCAGCACCATGAGATCACGCAGGCGGTTGAGCAGGTCGGTGACGAAGCGGCGGGGCTCATGACCGGCCTCGATGACATCGTCGACGACCTGAAAGAGGGCGGCCTTATCGCTGAGGGCGAGGGAGTCGATCGCGGCGTCGATAAGTGAGAGATCAGTGACGCCAAGCAGACCTAGCGCAGACTCATAGGTCACACCCCCGGGCCCCGAACCGGCGACCAGCTGGTCCAGAATGGACAGCGAATCACGGGGGGAACCACCACCGGCCTCGATGACCAGCGGGTAGACCGAATCATCGATGGACACGCCCTCGGATTCGGCGGTGCGCTGGAGCAGACCGCGCATATCGCCCGGGGTGAGCAGGCGGAAAGGATAGTGATGGGTACGCGAACGGATCGTGCCGATCACCTTCTCCGGCTCCGTGGTGGCGAAGATGAAGATCAGGTGCTCCGGCGGTTCCTCCACGATCTTGAGCATCGCGTTGAAACCCTGCGTCGAAATCATGTGCGCCTCATCGATGATGAAGACACGGTAGCGGGAGTCCGCCGGCGCATAATGCGCCTTATCGCGCAGCTCACGCATGTCCTCGACACCGTTATGGCTGGCGGCATCGAGCTCGGTGACATCCAGGTTTCCCGGACCGCCGGGGGCCAACGAAATACAGGAGTTACAGACCCCACAGGGCGTGGAGGTCGGCCCCTGTTCACAGTTGAGGGAACGCGCAAGAATACGAGCCGAGGAGGTCTTGCCACAACCACGCGGACCTGAAAACAGATAGGCATGATTGATGCGACCAGTGTTGAGGGCGACCGACAGCGGGCCGGTCACCTGTTCCTGGCCGACGACCTCCGCGAAGGAGGCGGGACGATATTTCCGATACAGAGCCACGGCCAACAGCCTACCTTTGCCACCACGACCTTCCCCAGAAGGTCAGCGCCGCCAGTCCAGCAGATCCGCACCGGACCTGGCCAGCTCCTGCTGCAGATCCCCGATCCCGTAGGTCAGGGCGAAATCCCGCTCATCATCCGTGAGCATGATGATCTGCAGCATCACCGTTAATCTGGGGAGTTCACCGGCACCTTCCCCATGGACCTCACCGGCCGGCTCCAGCTGCTGAGGCACCTCCGGGCCCCAGACATAAGGCACCGACAGCAGCCCGTGCCGGACCGTGAAATCCTCCTCCAATTCAGCGAGGATGCCCAGTCCCGGGATCAACTGACCCGGCTGAGCAGGCGTACGCCCCGCGGCGTTACGGAGGAAATTCGCGGCCGCGCCGATGATTCTGGCGGCATCGATCTCCGCGACCCTACCGATGGTGAACAGCTCGCTACGGACATCCATCGGCGGACCATCCGGCCCCGGAGTGGAAAGTCCGGTATCGACACGACCGAAATCAGCGGTGCACGCCAACTGCTGCTTCTCCCCCAGGTCCGCGCAGCCGACATGAAAATCACCCACCCGATGAAAATCCAACTCAGTGGGGAACAATGAATCGACCCAGTAGGCCCCTTCGTCCAGATTCACCGTGAACCTCCCTCAGGTGGGTGTTTGTTTAAGAACCGAGCTTCTCGACGGCCGCGAGCAGGACGCAGGTGGCCACGCCATCCATGGCGACCTCCACCTCCTCCACCGGCGGCAACGTCGGCGCCAGGCGGATATTGCGGTTGTTCGGATCATTGTGCAGCGGGAAGGAAGAACCTGCCTCGGTCAACGAGATCCCCGCCTCCTTGGCCAATTCCACCACCCGGGCAGCGGTGCCGTCAATGACATTCAGGGAGATGAAGTAGCCACCCTCCGGAGTGGTCCAGGTCGCGACACCATGCTCGCTGAGGCGGTTGTCCAAGATCTCCAGCACCGAATTGAACTTCGGGGCGACGGAAGCAGCATGCTTGCGCATGATCGCGCGTATCCCCTCCGCCGAACCGAAGTACTGGGCGTGTGCCAGCTGGTTCAGCTTGTTCGGACCGATACCGCGGACACCGGCCTTCTTGGTGTACCAGGCCAGGTTCTCCGCCGAGGAGGCGAAGAAGGAAACACCGGCACCGGCGAAGGTGATCTTCGAGGTCGAGGACATGAACCAGAAACGGTTCGGGTTGCCAGCCTGCTCTGCCAGGTCAAGAACGTTGATGACCTCGGGGAACTCAGTGCCCAGCACGTGCACGGCGTAGGCGTTGTCCCACACAATGCGGAAGTCCGGCGCGCCGGTCTCCATCTCAGCCAGCTCACGGGCGACCTTCTCCGAGAAGGTGATCCCCGTCGGGTTGCCGAAGACCGGGACGGTCCACATGCCCTTGACCTGCGGATCCTTGGCGAGCTCGCGCACGGCGTCCATGTCGGGGCCGTCGGCAAGCATCGGAACCGGCAGCATCTCGAAGCCAAAGGTCTCGGTGATGGTGAAGTGACGGTCATAGCCCGGAACCGGGCAGATCCACTTGACCTGCTCCTCGTCCTTCCAGGGACGCTCGGAATCATTGTTGCCGAAAATATAGGACCAGGACACCAGATCGAACATGATGTTCAGGCTCGAGGAATCACCGGCATAAACCAGATCGACGGGCAGCCCCAGCAGCTCAGCCCAGATCTCGCGGATATCCGCGATGCCCTTGAGATTGCCGTAGTTACGACAATCGGTGCCGTCCTTGGCGCGGAAGTTATCTCCCGGCAGGCGCAGCAATTCATTGTTGATATCCAACTGCTCCGCGGCAGGCTTGCCACGGGTCAGATCCAGCTTGAGATTCCTGGCCTGCAGTTCTTCATATTCTGCGCGGACCTTAGCGGCGAGTTCCGCGAGGGCTTCCGGAGCCAATTCATTGAGCGTCATGTGGGCCTACCTTCCATGGTGCAACAAGTGCTCGACATGTCCGGCTCTACTTTAGACGTATTAAAAATAAGGGGACCCCGCGCACCCGTTAGAGCTCGTTGACCCTTGCTGCATTCCTGCCCTGGGGGAGTTCACAAGATAGACGCCGCACGGGATCCTGCATGAAACAATAGCGCATCGTAGTCAGAGAGAGCCAACTGCGGGGTAGATATGTATTGACTTTTGGCTCAACACCAGGTTTTGGCGGATTCTCGGCAGCGGGATGCCCGCCAGGTTCGCAGGTCGGCCCCAGGTGCCAGGATCTGCGGGCGGGGAAGCACTTTTAGGGAGGCTGAACAGGGATTTGGTGAATCGAGCAGACATTGTGTACTGTTTTTTGAGGAACGCAGCAGCACCTAGTGCCGTTGTTTTTCGCTGGAGGATTCGACTAGCGGCCTATGTCACACGCCTGGAACGCGTGCGGGTAGCAATACCCTCAAGGGTTCAAATCCCTTATCCTCCGCCAACGCACAGAACCCCCGGTGAGTAATCACCGGGGGTTCTGCTATTGCCGCCCCAGCGTACCGGAGGCCTGACCGCCGCCTCAATCACCACTTCGGGGGCCATGCCCAGCCCCGAGCTGATAGAAGGCGCTGACACTTTCCAGGTAGCTAATGATCGTCTCAAGCTCACTGTGGTTAAAAGTCCTCGTCAAAGCATCAAACTCGTCATCGCTGCGGCCATAAAGATGACGAAGAGGTTCGATCTTCTCCGGCACCAATTCAAGTATGGTTCTGCGCCGATCATTAGGGTCAGCCGTCCGACGAAGGTAGCCGGCAGCCTCCAGACGATCGACAAGCTTGGTCACAGTGCTGGCCGGCATACCGGTGGTCGCACTGATCTGCCGCGGAGTTCGCACATCTTCGCGCAGCACCAGAAGGTGAAGCGTCTGCAAGTCAGTGACCAGCAGACCATGCTGCCGGGCGACCATCTCATTACCCAAGACCGCATCCACCAGCTGGCGTTGCAATGCAATGCGGACCCGCGCCACTAATTCACTGTCACCCATAACCGTCCCCCTGCTACAGTTGGTACCGAATCGGGATCATCCCGAATGTGAAATATTTTACATCATGGGAGATGGAACATGAGGATATTGGTACCGGGAGCAACCGGCACGGTCGGAACTCACGTCGTAGAGCAGGGACTTGCCCGCGGTCACGAAGTAGTTGCCATAGCTCGAAACTCAGCCGCGCTTTCCATCGATCATCCGAAACTCATCAAGACATCTGTCGATATCCTCGATGCCGAAGCTGTTGAACCCTTGCTGGCAGGCGTGGATGCCGTGGTGAGCACTGTCGGAGTCGGCGCTTCAAAGACACCCACGACGCTCTATTCAGCGGGCACGAGGAACCTGCTTCACGGAATGAGCAAGCACGGGGTTGAGCGGATCATCGTCATCTCATCGGAAGTGGCTGAGCACTGGGCCCACCAGGGGCCACTCAAGCTCTGGGTGGTCCTACCGCTACTCCAGAAGTTTCTCGGCGCCACCTACGACGACATGCGCCGCATGGACATCGCACTGTGGGAAAGCCACGCGCAGTGGACAGCGATTCGCGCACCGCGCATCCGGACCGCCCCGGCCAGGGGAAGCTACCGACTCGAAAATCACCCACTCTCGCGTGGATGGACGATCACCGCAGCAGATATGGCCAGTGCGCTCCTGGACATTATTGAACGCGATGACCTTCAGCGACAGCACGTTTACGTGGCCAATTAGCGGATGCGAAATAACAACACCTTTCACCTGAGTTGCGCGGACGATCTTCCGCCCCCAAACAGCACCTCCCCCTCCAGCGCTCACCAGCATTCATAATTCTCCCGACTCACCGTGAATCCATGCCACCTATTGCCGATCATGCAGATCATGCAGATCATGCCACTTTCCCGGCACCCACCTCGAGCAGATCGGAGAAGTCACGGGGATCGGCAAGTGGTGGCGCAGATACCTTGGCGGCAGGCAACTCCGGGGTCCCTAACGCATGGGTAACGCAGGGCTTGCCGAAGACCACCGCCCCGAAGCAGATCAAGCCGAACAGCACTGTCAGGACGAGAAGTTTCCGCCCATGCTGCACGGCCTTCCCCCGGGCCCCCTTCCGGGTTTAACGGCAGCACGGGGAGACAACTGAAGCCATATCACCCACAGACCAAAGTTGTTGATACGTCATAAAATGGGTCTAGGCTGAGGTTATGAACACTTCTGAACTCACGGCACTCCCCCAGCGCAAGGTCGCCCGGGTCGAAGCTTCCCAGCTAGCCAAGAACACCCCGAACCACACCGCCAAGGCCGTCATTCCCCAAGGTCAGTGGGCAAAATATGATCCCTTTCTCCTGATGATGGATGATGACTTCGGCCCCGGAGCCTTCGGAGCGCACCCACACCGCGGTTTTGAAACCATCACCTATGTCATGGATGGCGCCATCAGCCACAGCGACAGCAAGGGCAACTCCGGAACCATCTACACCGGCGATATCCAGCTCATGACCGCCGGTGGCGGCGTCATCCACCTGGAGGATCCGCCCGCGGGACACCGCGTTCACCTCTTCCAGCTCTGGCTGAACCTCCCGGCCGACCAGAAGATGTCCGAGCCGCGCTACCAGGATCTACTCGGCGCCGAGATGCCCAACCGCACGGAAAACGGCGCCTCCCTGCGTATCTATTCGGGATCATCGGCCGGCATCGAAGGCCCGGCGCTCAATCATCAGCCGGTGCGCCTGGTGGCCGGCACCATTCCGGCGGGAACAACCATCCACCAGGATCTTCGCGGTGGCGAAAACACCTTCATCACGGTGGTATCGGGTTCCGCCACGATCGGCGCAGCAGCCACCCCGGTGCCCGCCGGACACACCGCCTGGCTGGAGCTCTCCGACTCCACCGAAACCGCCGTGGCGATCACTGCGGAAACCGACCTGCATATTTTCCTTGCCGCCGCTGAGCCGCTGCAGGAACCGGTGGTGGCCCACGGCCCCTTCGTGATGAACTCCGCAGCGCAGATTGAGCAGGCCTTCAGCGACTATCAGGCCGGAACCTTCGCCGGTTAGCGCCAGATAAAAGGTTCCCTCGGTAGCGCTGCGGGATCGAAGACCTCGAGCAGTTGCGCGGGGGTGCTCACTCCCGGGTAACCGAGGGACGCCGAGAGCTTTTCGACGACCGCGGTGACCGGGGCGCAACTAAGCATCTCGCGCAGGGTGACCGCGCCATCGCGCTTGGCCAGGCGACGCCCCTCCGCGTTAAGCACCAACGGGACATGGACATACTCGGGCACGGGCAGACCGAGGAGCTGCGCGAGGTAAGCCTGGCGCGGGGCAGAGGAGAGCAGATCATCGCCGCGGACAACCTGATCAATCCCCTGCGCGCCATCATCGACGACGACCGCGAGATTATAAGCCCAGTCCGGGGCCTGACCACCACGGCGGAGAATGAAATCATCGACGGCACCGGTGTACTCGCCCAGGAGAGTGTCATGGATGGTGAACTCCTGGACCGAGGCGCGGAGGCGGAGCGCCGGGAGACGGTTCTGCTGCTTCAGCTCCTCACGCTTCTGGGCGCGTTCGGCCTCGCTGAGATCGCGGCAGGTGCCGGGATAGGAACCCGGAATCGAATGCGGTGCACGGGAAGCCTCCTGAATCTCCTTCCGGGAGCAGAAACACTCGAAGGTGGGGAGCTTATCGAGGGCGCTTTGGTATGCCGCAGAATTATCGGACTGGTAGGTCGGCTCACCATCCCAGTCCAAACCCAGCTGCTCTAGATCCGCTACCTGCCGGTGCGCCGACTCCAGGGAGGAACGCTGCGTATCGATATCCTCAATGCGCAGATAGAAGGAACGCCCGGTGTGGCGGGCAAAGAGCCAGGCCAACACCGCCGTGCGGAGATTACCGAAATGGAGATCGCCACTCGGGGAAGGGGCGTAGCGGCCGGCGCCGGTTGTACTTGAGTGCATGACTTGAGGGTATGGCACGATATCCGGGTGACCAATACACCAGATAACGGGCCTGGGCAGGGCGCCGCCGACACAAGTGGCATTGCCACCCCGCAGTCCGCAGCGTCCGCTTCCGTGCCTAACTTTATTCCGCTCCAGAAGTCCTACTACCCGATTCTCGTCTCGCTATTCGTGGCGATCTTCCTGCTCTCGAATATCCTCGCCACCAAAGGCGTGGAGATCGGGCCGCTGATCACCGACGGTGCCTTCTTCCTCTTCCCACTCTCCTACGTCATCGGCGATGTGCTCGCCGAATGCTACGGCTTCAAATCCACCCGACGCGCCATCTGGACCGGATTCGGCGTGACCATGCTGGCCGTGGGGGCCTTTTACCTGGCCATCTGGCTGCCAGCCGCTTCTTTCTACCCCGGGCAGGATTCCTTTGAAGACGTGCTCGGGCTGGTGCCCCAGATCGTGCTCGCATCCCTAGCCGGCTACGTCGTGGGACAGCTACTGAACTCATACGTGCTGGTGGCGATCAAAAAACGGACCGGCGAGAAATCACTCTGGGCACGACTGCTCGGCTCAACAGTCGTCGGCGAATTCGGCGACACTCTCATCTTCTGCACCCTCGCCGCCTCCGTCATCGGGATCACGACAGTGGGCGGACTGGCGAACTACGTGCTGGTGGGCTTCCTCTGGAAGACCCTGCTGGAAATTGCGCTGCTGCCGGTGACCTATACCGTGATTCGCTGGGTCAAACGCAAGGAAGGGTACCCGGGGGTTTAGGGGGTTGGGTTGGGTTGGGTTGGGGGACCCCGCTAGGCAAAATATGTGCAAAATGCCCAGAATATGCTCTTTGGAGTGTTTTAAAGGTCGTTTTGCACATATTCTGCCCCACCGCCCGGGCTGTGTTTCTTGACCAGATTCCAGTGCTACCAAGCGATCCCGGCAGATGACCACTGTGCCTTCGGAAACACCAGCTTTTCGTGATTTGTTCGATTGATCTCCCGAGTAAGGTCTTCCAGCCAAGACTCATCTCGGAAGTTTTCGCGATCGACCCGGATGACCCGAATACCGGCATTGAGTAATCCACGCTCCCGCCACCGCTCATCCTGCATTGCCCCGATAACCGATTGGCCGAATTCACCGTTATATTTTCCTCGACCATCGTATTCAACGGCAATCGAATACTCAGGGAAAAACAGATCAACACGGCCGAGGAAATCCCCTCGGTGATCCCAAATATTTGCCTGCATTTGAGGAGCTGGAAGCTTCGCTCGCCAGATTCTCATTCTTATCAATGACTCTCGAGGGCTTTCCCCTGCTGGATGAGCAAGTGCGACTGCCTGCTCGGCAAACTTTGCACCATGGTGATCTCGGACTTCCTCCAAAACTGATTCCAATCCGGCTCTGCTCACCATTGCTTCCCGCATTGCATGATCCATCCCGCACACAGCATCTGGAATCCCATGCCAGCGTGCAATATCAACCAAGGTCTGAGCCAGCGACGTAACTTTCCCTTTATCGTGGGGTTCGGAAAAGTTGAGGATCGGCTGTCTTTCCAACACAACCAGCGTTCTCAGCCGGACGTACTTACTGCGGGCACCCCCACTCCCACCAACCCGAGCCTGCTCAACGTATTTCGGGACCTCACCGTAGGGAACCCGCCACATCGCGGCAGCGGACTTTCCCACCAGAGTGTAAGAAGGTCGTGTTATCGCGGCAGCCATGCATCGAAGCCTGTATCGCTCCCACTCCTTCTGCAGGTGAAATTCCACCGAAGGAACGTAAATCCCGGCCTGCAATTTGACCAGTTCCTTGGCCCGAAAACGCTCCCCTATTTTATGCCGTTCCTGACTGCTGAGCCCAGCAGTCAGGATCAGCATCTCCTCATGGTCCGACACCAATCCAGATAATCACAGAACCTGCGGACCGGCAGTGCTAGACGAACGAGCCCACCGACTGCAGAATCACCACCACTGCTCCCATCAGCGAGAGGCCGACCGCGCCGAGATAGAGCACCCGGGAATTCATATGGCGGTTGACCAGCCCAGAGAGCAGAAAGCCCACGGCAACCGCTGGCAGAAAAAGCAGTGCGGCGCGCACATGCTCCAGGTGCAGCGAGCCGCTTACTGACAGCAACGTAATTGATAGTGCACTGCCGATGACGAAAGCGGCGCCCATGGTGCTGCGGATCTTCGCCACTGGGAGATCGCGGAGAATAATCGAGAGTGGCGGCCCACCAATCGCGGTGGAAGTACCCAGCAGGCCAGAGGCCGCACCTGCGATCACGGCGGCACGGGGGCCGTGGCCAGGCCGCCAGCCCACGAGACTACTGATGATTCCGATGATCACCGCGCCAGCCAGCACCAGCGAAAGCCCCGCCACCGGCAGCAAGGCCACCGCGGCCGCACCCAATACAGATCCCGGGATCCGACCGATGCTGGTCCAGAGCACGACCCGCCACTCCACGCCGCCTCGATCACGCAGCAGTGTCGCGGCAGAGAGCACCAGTGCCAGCAGCAGGATCAGTGCCGGTAAGAGGTCTGGCCGCATGAGCACGATCAGGGGTGCCGCAAGCATTCCCAGGCCAAAGCCGATGGAACCCTGCACGCAGGCCGCCACCATCAGGATCACGGCGATGATAATCATTTCCACGTGAGCAGCCTACTGGCTGGCAGAAATTAGCGGGTAGCAACTACTCCCGAGTAGTAGCGCCCCATGAATTCATCCCGGTAGGCCTCGTAGTAGCCGCCGTCGATGGCTGCACGGGCGTTATCCACCAGGGTGATCATGAACTGCAGGTTATGGATGGTGCACAGGGTGCCGGCCAGGAATTCCTTCGCCTTGAGGAGGTGGTGGATGTAGGCGCGGGAGTAATTTTCGGAGACATACCCACCGAATTCTTCATCTACACCGCTGAAATCCCGCTTGAAACGGGCACCGGTCAGGTTCAGCCGACCATCCAGCGTGTACACCCCACCGCGGCGGCCCAGACGGGTCGGGGAGACACAGTCGAAGGTATCCGCACCTGCCTCAATGGCAGCAAAGAGATCATCCGGCTCAGAGATGCCGAGCAGGTGGCGGGGCTTGTCCTCGGGCAGCTCATCGCAGACCCAGCCCACGATGGTGCCCAGATTCTCCTTCTCAATGGCACCGCCGATGCCGAAGCCCCCAAAGCCACGACGCCCCTCCGCCACAGCCTGGCGATCCAGTTCCAACAGGCCGCGGGTGGCCTGACGGCGCAGGTCCTCATACTGCGCGCCCTGCACCACACCCCAGAGCGACTGCAGCGGCTTGCCCACCCGCTCCTGGGTCAGTCGCTCATGCTCGAGCAGACACCGCTCCGCCCACAGGCGAGTGCGCTCCACCGAATTGAGCTGGTAGTCATAGGTGTCCACCAAGGTGGTCAGCTCATCGAAGGCGAACATGATGTCCGCTCCCAGGCCGTGCTGGATCTGCATGGACACCTCAGGGGTAAAACGGTGCTTTGATCCGTCGATGAAGGACTTGAAGTTCACGCCATCATCATCGACGTGGGCCATACGCTCTTTCTCTGCGGCTTTGATGTCCCCGCGGGCCAGATCCTTGGTATCCATCGCCAGGACCTTTTTGTAGCCTGCGCCCAGGCTCATCACCTGGAATCCACCGGAGTCGGTGTAGGTCGGGCCCCGCCAATTCGTGAAGTTACTCAAACCGCCAGCCGCATCCACAATATCGTGACCGGGTTGCAGATAGAGGTGATAGGCATTCGAGAGAATCGCCTGCGCCCCGGTCTGGCGGATCTGCTCCGGGGTGAGCGTCTTAACGGTCGCTTTAGTGGCCACCGGGATGAAGGCCGGGGTGGCAATATCGCCGTGCGGCGTATGGATGACGCCGGTCCGGCCATTCTTGCCCGGACCGTCCTGCTCCAGGCGGGTGCCCAGGGTGAAGGAGGTGTCCGTGACGGGTTGGGAGGGGGTACTCATGGAGGACAGTCTAAGTGAAATCAAACTGTGACTCAGAATCCCGGCGGGTGAAGGGATTGAAGGGATGGGGCTTCACCCGGTCATTCCTCAACCAGTCAAAGCCTATCCTCACCCCGCTCAGCACCGGCAGAGCCGCCGTAGGCCTACTTCACCGGCAGCTCTTCAGTCCGTGCTCCCCCAGAATCCCCAGGTCCCCCGGTTTCCTCAGAATCACTGCGCTCAGCGGCACGCTTCGCTTCAAATCCTGCCAGGGTCCGCTGGTATTCCTCTTCCAGTGCGGAGCCTTCGACGTCGAGCTGCGGCAGGATGCGGTCCAGCCAGCGGGGCATCCACCAGGTAGCGCGTCCCATGAGGAACATGGTGGCCGGCATCAGTGCCATGCGGATGAAGAAGGCGTCGAAGAAGACGCCGGCGGCGAGGGCGAAGCCGAAGATCTGGATGAAGGGCAGGGGCTGGTCGATGAAGGCGACGAAGACGGCGATCATGATCAGGGCGGCGGAGGTGACCACGCGGGCGCCGGAGGTGAAGCCTTCAATGACGGATTCTTCGACTGCGTTGTATTTCGATCCGGGCCGGTCCACTCCACCGCTGTGGGTGTAGTGCTCGCGCATTCGGGTGACCAGGAAGACCTGGTAGTCCATGGCCAAGCCGAAGGTGACGCCGATGAGGAAGATCGGCATGAAGGAGATCAGCGGGCCAGGGGTGTTGACCATGTCCCAGAGGCCCTCTTGCCAGACCAGCACGGTGATGCCGAAGGCGGCACCGACGGAGAGCAGGAATCCCAGGCCGGCGACCACCGGCACCATGATGGAGCGGAAGACCAGGAGGAGCAGGATGATGGCCAGGCCGACGACGACCGCGAGGTAGAGCGGCATGGCTCCGGCGAGGCGTTCGGTGATGTCCATCTGAACGGCTGTCAGGCCGGTCAGCCCGAAGGTGACACCGGTGGCGTCCTCGATCTCCTGACCCTGCGCACGGAGGGCTTCGGCCACCGTGGTGGTGGCGTGGTCATCAGGGCCGGTGTAGGGCGTGACCAGCAGCTGGGCGGCCGAGCCGTCCTCGTTGAGGCCGATGATCTGGGCGTGCTTGACGTCTGTCAGGCCGGAGAGTTGCTGGGTGGTGTAGAGGTAGGTGCTCGACTGTGCCGCAGCCAGCGGGTCAAACTCGGTCCCATTCTGCACCGCCATGTCTTCCTGCACCCGGACCAGGGGCTCGAGCGCCCCGGCTTCGGGATTGACCTCATCGGCGTCGAGAATCACCAGGAAGGGGGCGTTGACGCCCTCGCCGAAACCTTCAGACATGATGTCGGCGGACTTGCGTTGGGTGGTGTCCAGGTTGGAGGTGGAGTCTGAGGGCAGCGCCATTTCCAGGCCCATCACGGGAATTGTGAGGGCACCCAGGCCGAGCACGACCACGGCCATGACCAGGCCGGGGGCCTTGTGGACGAGCGTCACCCAGCGGTAGCCCATCGTGGGTCGGGTGCGTCGTTTCCCGGCATTTGCTCCCTTCTTGCGTGGGTTACCCGCGATACCGGGGATCCGCCCGCTGAAGGTCTTGTCGCCGAAGATACCCAGCAGCGCGGGGATGAAGGTCAGCGCCACCAGTACTGAAACGAAGACGGTGAAGGCCGCGGACAGCCCCATGGCGGTGAGGAATTCAATGTTGACGATCGACAGCGCCACCAGCGCGATGATGACGGTTGCACCCGCGAAGAGCACCGCGGAACCGGCGGTACCCACCGCCATGCCGGCGGCTTCATCGGCGGGCATTCGGGCACGTTCGGTGCGGTAGCGCGAGAGGATGAACAGGGCGTAATCGATCCCCACTGCCAGGCCGATCATCACAGCCAGGACCGGGGTGATGTTATTCAGTTCGGTGAAGGCGGTGGCACCGACGATGACCAGCGCGCCGATGCCCACGCCGATGATGGCGGTGATCAGCGGCAGTCCAGCGGCGGTCAGGGAGCCGAAGGTGAAGATCAACACGATGAAGGCGATGATCAGGCCGATGATCTCCGAGGTGGTTTTGACGGTGATGGGATCACCGAAACCGGCACCACCGGCCTCCACGGTCAGCCCCCCGGCGCGGCCGACCTCCATGGCTTCGTTGACCACGTCGCGGTGTTCCTGGGTGACGTCCATGCTGGTGGGGACGTCGAAGGTGAAGGTGGTGTAGCCGATGGTGGCGTCATCATTGATCATTGCCAGGTTCTCGGCGTCGATCTGGGCGACCTCCGCCGGTACCCCGGCCTCGCTCATCTGCGCAATGACGCTTTCCTGCAGCACCGGGGAGACCTCCACCGGGTTGCCGAAGCGTTCGGTGCCGGTCAGGCCTTCGAGGTTGGCTTCGATGAAGGCGACAGTCGCATCGATCGCCGCCATATTTCCGCGATCCTCGAGCGTCTCCCCTTCGGGGGCCTTGAACACCAGGTTCACGCCGGCTGCGTTGACCGGGTTGGCCATGCCGGGGAACTCCTCCCCCAGCATGTAGGTCGCGTCAATCGAGGGGGTTCCCGAGATCGCGAACTGATTGGAGAAGGGCTTCATGATGCTGAGCGCCCCACCGGCAACCGCCGCGAAGATCAGCAGCCATGCCGAGATGACGATCCACTTTTTACGGAAGGACCAGCGTCCCAGCTTGAACAACCATTTGGCCACGTGCGGAAACTCCTGCGGGTGGGAATCAGAATACTAACGGACCCAGTCTACTGACGCGATCTGAAAAGTCTGTATGCCAGCGCTTATCGACGCCGCCTTGAACCCGGCGCAGTGCGCGGAAACAGCAGAATCCCGTGCTCTCGGGGAGCACGGGATTCTTGTGGCGGTGGCGGAGGGATTTGAACCCTCGGTTGGGGGTTACCCAACAATCGCTTTCGAGGCGATCACCTTCGGCCGCTCGGACACGCCACCGCCGACTAGATTATCGGATGGGCACCGAGGCGACCAAATCGCTGCTTACTTGTTGCCCTTGAAGGAACCGAGGACCTTGTTGGCGGCATCCTTGACGGCATCTCCGGCCTCGGAGACCTTGTCCTTGATTCCGGCCTTGGCCTGGTCGGCCTTGCCTTCGTCCTTGAGGCTCTCGTTATCGGTGGCCTCGCCAAAAGCTTCCTTGGCCTTGCCGCCGAAATCTTCTGCCTTGTTCTCAAAATCACCCATGGTCAAACTCCTTTTAGTCGTTTCCGCCGAATTTGCCGTCATTTTTGCTGTGGTCGAGGTGGGCACGGCCCAACTTCTCGTTGAGGGTCTGCTCGTCTGCGTTGGAAGGGTCGGAGGCGAGCTTCTCGCGCGCCTGCTCGGCGGCGTCACCGGCCTTTTCCTTCCCTCCGCTCAGTACGTCTTTTGCCTTTTCCGTGAAATCGGACATACCTTCACTCCTCGCGTTCATTGGGTGCTACTCCGCCCACTCTAACGACGCCGAGCGGACTGTGCCGGATATCACTAAATCGTTATGGAATGCACAGCCGGCGGCCAGTTAACGCAGTCCTTCGAAAAAGCCAACCAGCTGCGCCGCACATTCTTCCTCAAGTACTCCACCGCGCACCTGCGCGCGGTGGAGTACGGCGGGATCGCGCACCACGTCGAAAATGGAGCCGCAGGCACCGGTCTTGGGCTCATAGGCGCCAAAGAGGATCGTGCCGATCCGCGCACCGACCAGCGCGCCGGCACACATGGTGCAGGGCTCGAGGGTCACCGCCAGGGTGCAGTCGCTCAATCGCCAGCCGTCATCGAAGGCGCGCACGGCAGCACGGATGGCGAGGATCTCGGCATGTGCGGTGGGATCTCGATCCGCTTCCCGACGGTTCGTGCCCACCCCCAGCTCGGTGCCGTCGGGGCCGAAGATGACGGCTCCCACCGGGACGTCGCCAAGCGGGGTGGTGGCAGCGACCGCCAGGGCGCGGCGGATCTTCGCCTCGGCGTCGAGCTCACCGAGGGGGCGGGGCAGGACGCTCAATCGAGGTCCAGGCCCGCGACGTCGACCAGCTCATCGAGGAAGCCGAGGTCCTCGGCGATGCGGATCAGCTGCTCGGTGGGCCAGAGTTCATCATCATCGCAGATCACGCCCATCGCTTCCTCGGAGAGTCCGAGGTCGGCGAGGATGTCGAAATCACCCTCCGCCCAGGGGTCGACATCATCAAGCTCATTGGGATCGAGATTCGGGACCTCGGCGTTGATCTCTTCGAGGGCGGCGGCGGCGAAATCATCCTCGACGGCCGCGGTGGCGTCGGAAAGCAGCACCCGAGCGCCCTCGGGCGTCGGACGGACCAGGACGAAATAGTCCTCATCTACACAGAGCATGGCGAAAGCCGGGCCTTCACTGCGCATCGCGCGGACCCGGTTGATGGAGGTGCCCAGGCTGGAAAAGTCATCGTCGAAAGAACGGACGTGCCAGGCACCATCCATCAGGGTGACCGTCACGGCAAAACTGTCCCCATACTCATCGGCGTTCATACCAGGTAACCGTAGTCTTTGTGTGCCACACTTGTCAGGTGACTTCAAGAGACATCTCCCGCCCGGTCTGCCTGCTCGGCCTCGGACTCATCGGCGGTTCCCTCCTCCGTGACCTGAGCGCGCACGGACATTCCTGCTTCGGCTTCAACCGTTCCCCCTCCGGCACCCGCAGTGCGCTGGCGGAAGGCTTTGACGTCAGCACTGATCTGGTGGCCACGCTGCAGCGTGCCGAAGCGGAAAACGCTCTGCTCGTGATCGCCACGCCGATGCCCGCGGTGGAGTCCATTCTCGCGGCCATCAAGGAACATGCCCCCACCTGCGGCATCACCGATGTCGTTTCCGTGAAGACCCAGGTGCTCAACCTGGTGCGTACCGCTGGCCTGACCGAGCGCTACGTCGGCAGCCACCCCATGGCCGGCACCTCCGAAAGCGGCTGGAAGGCCTCACACCAGGGCCTGTTCAAGGGTGCCGCCTGGGTGGTCACCTTCGATCATGCCTATGACTCCCCCTCGGGCCCCACCAAGGAATGGATCGCCCTGTGGACCGATGTGGTGCGCATGGCCAAACTGACCAAGGCCGAGGTCATCCCCGCGCGGGTACACGCCCATGACTCCGCCGTCGCCCGCATCTCCCACCTGCCGCACGTGCTCGCCGAGGCACTGGCCATCACCGGCGACAACGGCGGCGCACTGAGCCTCTCCCTGGCCGCCGGCAGCTTCCGCGACTCCACCCGCGTCGCCGCCACCGCCCCCTCTCTGGTCCGCGCCATGTGCGAAACCAACTCGGAGGCGCTGCTCGTCGCCCTCGACGAGGCCTTGGCACTGCTTATCGACGCCCGCGCCCACCTCTCCGAGGCCACGCCCACCATCGAGGATCTCGCCGACAACGGCTACCGCTCCCGGATCCGCTACGAGGCCCGCTCCGGGCAAGGCCGGGACAGCGACTCTGTCAGCCCCTCCCCCATCTCCGGACGGCCCGTGCTGCGCATCATCCCGGGAAGCCCCCACTGGCTGCGCAGCCTGGAGCAGGCGGAGAACCTGGGAGCCCGGATCGAGGTTCTTTAGGGTTTTGTTGGCGGGTTCGGTCTGCTGGTGGCGGGTTTCCCTCGGCTCAGCGGCTCGCACGCCGGGGAGCCCCCTTTCCCTCGCCGTGGGCTAGGACTGTTGCGGGGTGAGCGGGCCAGACAACGCGGCACTCACAAGCACGCCACGGTGGAGAGCAAAAAATCACCCCGGGAAGAAACCTTTAAGTTTCTTCCCGGGGTGATAATTGGTGCGCCCGGAGGGACTCGAACCCCCAACCTCCTGATCCGTAGTCAGGTGCTCTATCCATTGAGCTACGGGCGCAGATTGCCTTCACAGCACGTGCTGTTCAACGAGTGATTACTCTACACGGAGCCAATCAAGAAGAGCAAAACAGCAGGTTAAGCGCAAGATAATGAGAAGTGGCCGCTCGCCCCGGAGTTTTCACCCCGAGGCGGCGGCCGCCGCTAAATGCTGTTACAGATGCTAGATCACGATGTTGAACACCGGGATGGCCAGGAAGTAGGTGGCGAGCGTAACCAACACCAGGCCGATCAGGTTCAGCCAGAGGCCGCCCTTGATCATCTCGCCGATACGGACGTAGCCGGAACCGAAGGCGATCGCGTTCGGCGGGGTGGCCACCGGAAGCATGAAGGCGCAGGTTGCGGAGAGGGCGACCGGGATAGTCAACAACAGGACGTTCTGCTCATTACCGCCGGCCGTCAGTCCGATACCCACTGCTACACCAGCCAGGATCGGCAGGAAGGTGGCGGCGGTGGCCGTGTTGGAGGTGAACTCCGTCAGGAAGAGAACGATGAACCCGACAGCGGCGATCAGCAGAAAGACCGGGAGCACCTCGAGGCCCTTGGCCAGCTCGCCGATCCAGATTGAAAGACCGGAAGCAGAGAACATCGAGGAGAGGCTGAGGCCACCTCCGAAGAGCAGCAAGACGTCCCAGGGCAGTTTGTTGGCGGATTCCCAGTCCATCAACCGGGTACCCTTCTTCCGGTCCACCGGGATAATGAACATCAGCAGGGCAGCCGCCATACCGATGGCAGCATCGGCGACGGTGATCTCCACGCCGGTCCAGTCAATGATCAGCGGGATGAAGACCCAGGAGAGTGCCGCGAGACCGAAGATGACACCGACAGCGATCTCCGGTGCGGTCATCTTGCCCATCTTGTCGACTTCACCCTTGATCATCTCGCGACCACCGGGGATGCTGTCGATCTCCGGCTTGAACACGGTGGTCAGGACAAACCATGCCAGGATCATGAAGATCACGGCGATCGGAACGCCCACCAGCATCCATTGGCCGAAGCCGATATGAACGTCATGGCTGCTGGCCATATAGGCCACGAGCAACGCATTCGGCGGAGTTCCAATGATCGTTCCCAGGGAGCCGATGGAGGCAGAGTAGGCGATGGCGAGCATCAAACCGGTGGCGAATTTCTTCTGGTTCTTCATTCCGCCGACAGTCTCGGCGGTCAGCTGCAGCACGGACAAACCGATCGGCAGCATGACCACCGCGGTAGCGGTATTGGAGACCCACATCGAGAGGAAACCAGTGGCAATCATGAAGCCGGCGATCAGCTGTTTGGGCTTGGTTCCCACCATCAGCACGACGGTCAGCGCCAGGCGACGGTGCAGGTTCCAACGCTGCATGGCCAGGGCAAGAATGAAGCCACCCATGAAGAGGAAGATGGTGGGTTCGGCATAGGGTGCGGCGATGTCCTTGAAGGAGATGACCTGGGACAGCGGAAACACCACCAGCGGCACCAGTGCGGTGGCCGCCAGCGGGATCGCCTCGGTCATCCACCAGATCGCCATCAGAACAGCAGTCGCAGCGGTGACCCGCAGTGCGGTGTTGTCGTAGACCGTGCCCTCTTCGGCAGTGGCCTGAATTGTCTCGGCCGCGGTGTCCGGGAAGAGGAACCAGACGATGGCTGCGAGCAGCACCCCGGCGATCAGGCCGGCGCGCTGCCTCTTCCAGTCCTGAATCGCGGCCTGGTCTTTCAATTCAGAAGCGCTGCTGACGCTCCTCTGAATCTGAGGTGTACTCATGATGGATCCTTTTCTACTGTCGGAGCCAGCGAATACACCTTGGAAACAGGTGACAACGTCGGCAATCGCGGCACATTTGGGGAACCGTGGTTCCAGCCCCTGCCCCCAACAGGCAAGGCCGCTCATCCAGAGACGGGTCCAGAGATGGGCATCACCAGACGGGGCCAGGATGTAACCAGGCTCACGAGACTTTATCCGCCCTCAACGTACAACGAAAACCACCTGATATCTACCGGAGGAAAATGTCACGTGACGCGTTCACTAGGCGCACCACCTGCGAATATACAAATTAGCAATATTCACAACAGGCCCCCATGTAGGGGGAGATAACTTGGCGGCATCTTCACAGATAGCCAAGCGGGAGTGCCGGAACGTCTCAGCCTCAACCAAATTGACCTGTCCGCAGCCACACCTCACGGCTCTCCCTACGCCAGGCCGACGGGCGTCCGTCCACGACGGACTAATCCGCTCCGATATCAAAGCCCCATCACAGATTTCGCAATTAGGAAATAGATGATCAGCCCAGTGGCATCACAGAAGGTAGAGATGAAGGGGTTGGAGAACACCGCCGGGTCCGCGCCGACCACCTTCGCGACGATCGGCATCGCCCCGCCCACAGTCGCCGACATCATGCAGACCAACAACAGGGTTGAACCGATCACAATGCCGATGGGCAGCCCGTAGACCGCCCAGGCCCCCAGGAAACCGAGCACGCCCAAGAGGGAACCGAGGATCAGCCCGACCCGCAGCTCCCGCCACATCACCTGCCCGATATCGCGTTTCCGGACGTCGCCAAGCGCGAGTGCCCGGGTGACCGTGGTGGCCGCCTGGTTGCCGGTGTTGCCACCGGTTCCGGTCAACAGCGGTATGAACAACGAGAGGACGACGGCTGCGGCCAAGGTGTCTTCGAAGGTGTCGAGCACCTGAACGGTCAGCAGCGCAGAGACCGCGAGCACCAGCAGCCACACCACGCGCGAACGAACGACCTTGAACAGCGGGGTCGAAAGATAGGGCTGCTGCAGTGGTTCGTGGCCACCTGAGCGCGCGGTGTCCTCGTCATCTGCCTCCTCCAGGATGTCCTGCGCATCATCGAAGGTCAGGATGCCGACCAGCCGGTCACTATCATCGACGATCGGCATAGCCAGCAGATCCAGCGGCATGAACCAACGGGCCGTCTCCTCCGCATCCGCGTGCGCATTGGCGAAGATGGGCTTATTCATCAGTTCGGAGATTTTCTGTTCATCCCGGGCAGTGAAGAGCGCCCGAAGTGAAAGCACCCCGAGGAGTTTCCGGTCTTGCCCGATGACCGGCAGTAGGTAGATCGTCTCGATGTCCTCGGCGGAAGAACGTAGGTAGGCCATCGTCTCCCCCACTGTCATCCCGGAATAGAGGTTAGGAATCTCCGGCGACATTCGACGCCCGATCGAGCGCCTGGGATAGCCGAGCACCACACCCGTGATGTCACGCTCGGAGGGATCAAGATTGCGCAGCAGCTGGTCCGCGATCTCGGCGGGGAGTTCATCGAGCAGGGAGACCCGGTCATCCGGGTCAAGTTCACCGAAGAACTCGTAGACATCGCTGCTCTGCAGGGCGCCGATCAGATCGGCCTGGTGGGCGGCGTCGAGGGCATCGAAAACCGCGATGGAGCGCTGTCTGCTGAGCAGGCGGAGAATGACCGCGGCACGGGTGCTCACGGATCTTTCCACCAGGGCCACCACGTCTTGGATGGGAGGTTCATCCAGCATTCGGGACAGTTCCGCCGCACGCTGTGCGGGGATGTCCTCATCGGAGCGGATGATTCTCTCCAGCTGATCGATCGTGTTTTCAGCCAACGCATTACCTCCCGAGCATCACAGGCCACAACAGACTTCTGGCCGGAAGATGACCCTACCGCCCGCGGCGATTTTCGGGGGACTCGCCGCAGGGCTGCAGGGTGGGGCGCACTCGGACCGGTTTGACGGGTAGGTCTCGAGGATCGGGTCAATTGCCCTTTTCAGAAGGTAATTGGGCTGATCCTCGAGACCTAAACGTCAAACCCCAGACCGACAACGCGGGACCAAGCGTGTGAAGAACAAAAAACTCACCCCGGGAAGAAACCTTTAAGTTTCTTCCCGGGGTGATAATTGGTGCGCCCGGAGGGACTCGAACCCCCAACCTCCTGATCCGTAGTCAGGTGCTCTATCCATTGAGCTACGGGCGCAGATTCTATATTGTGGAACAGATTCAGCCTATATCGAGTCATCTGGAGATACAAAATCTCCTGATAAAACTTGGGCAACCAGTCTCCGATTCTCATGGAGAACCGGAGACCAGTGCCCGGAAAAAGCTGGCGGAGACGAGAGGATTTGAACCTCCGGTTCCCCGTTAAGAGAACAACTCATTAGCAGTGAGTCCCATTCGGCCGCTCTGGCACGTCTCCAGCGATCTACCTGTCCGGTAAACCTCACAGTATCGTAGCTACTCCCCGGCGCACTCACCAAACCCGCTGGTACTGAAGTGAATCCGGGCTGAGATCGGAGTAATCGCAGAACCCCTGGACAACGCCGGTGCACGCTCTCCTGCGGTATATGATTGGGGCTCATGAGCTCCCTGATTCGCGCTGATCTCGCCGATATTCCCACCTATGTTCCCGGCAAGCGGCTTAATAACGCCGTGAAGCTGTCCTCCAATGAGGTTGCCACCCCACCGTTAACTGCCGCAGTGCAGGCAATGGTGGCAGCGGCTGCCGGGGCGAACCGTTACCCGGACATGGGGGCAATGGCACTGCGTGAGGCCCTGGCCGGCCATCTCGAGCTCGATATTGCGCAGCTCACCGTTGGCTGTGGTTCTTCCGCCCTCTGTCAGCAGCTGGTACAGATCGCCGCGGGCCCCGGGGATGAGATCATCTTCCCTTGGCGCAGCTTCGAGGCTTATCCGATCTTCGCCCAGGTGGTGGGAGCTACCCCGGTGGCGGTTCCGCTGACCGAAGAAGGCCGCCACGACCTGGCTGCGATGGCGGCGGCCATCACCGAGCGCACCCGGGTGATCTTCCTCTGCAACCCGAACAATCCCTCGGGTGCGCTGATCAGCAGCGCTGAGTTTGAGGACTTCATGTCAAAGGTTCCGGCGAATGTGCTGGTTGGCCTGGATGAGGCCTATATCGAGTACGTCCGTTCCGAGGACACCCCGCTGGCACCCGAGGCCATCGGGCGCCACCCGAACCTGATCGGCCTGCGGACCTTCTCCAAGGCTTATGGCCTGGCCGGGGTGAGGGTGGGATATGCCTTCGGCGCGCCGGAGATCATCACCGCGTTGAACAAGGTGGCCATTCCCTTCGCGGTGAATCTGGTGGCGCAGGCCGGCGCGGTCGCCTCGCTGGCAGCGGCCGATGAGCTCCTGGAGCGCACCGATGTCATCGTCGAGGAGCGGGAGCGGGTGGCGACGGCAGTGGGGGCACGTCCTTCCGAGGCGAACTTCATCTGGCTGCCCACCGCGAATGCCGCGTCGATCGCGGCCGCCCTGATCGGAGAGAATGTGCTGGTCCGTGCTTTCCCGGAGGGCTTGCGGGTGACGGTTTCCACCCCGGCGGAAAATGATGTCTTCCTAGCGGCCTGGGAGAAACTGAACCTCAGCCCCCAGCTTTAACCGCCGGCGAAGGGCGGCAGGACATCGATCCGTTCCGCGCCGCTCAGCACTGCCGAGGGTTCTGCCTTGGCGCCGTCGAGCAGGAAAGTGCAACGTTGAAAGATCTCTGCCAGATCCATCCCGGCATCGGTGGTTCCGGTGTTCTGCTGCGCCAGTTGTGCCAGCAGTTCAGCGAGGGTGTCGGGTACATCGTCCAGGGTTTCCCGGCTGGTGCCGCGGGCCGCACGGGCGGCGGCGAAGTAGTGGATCTCCACGGGGTTCCCTTCCTTTGGCATCGTGCTCCCCAGCATGCCATGTCCGGCAGGGCGGGTACCGTGGTGAAGTGGTGAAGTAGTACATCGCCTAGTGGGAGGACAGATGCGTACACCTGAGGATCATCTCGCCGAGCTCGTGGAGCTGCTGGCGCCCCGCCCCGGGCTCAAGATCCCGCTTATCGAGGCCCCCGGCCACCGCTTGGCTGCGGAGATCCGTGCCGGTGCGGACTCCCCGCGCTTTGATAACTCCCAGATGGATGGCTACACGCTGACTCTGGCACAGGCGTACCAGACACCCGCCACCTTCCGGGTCGGCCCCACCATCGCCGCGGGACAGAACCCGGAGGAGATCTACCCCGACGGCCTCGAAGACGTCATCGCCCCGATCATGACCGGCGCGAAGCTCCCGGCAGGTACCGCCGCGATCATCCCGGTGGAGCAGTGCACCCCGGGGGAGTTCGCCGCGACAGGTGAGCTGGTGGCGGTCCCCCGCACCCCGGCGGGACAGTTCATCCGGCGGGCAGGTTCCGATATCACCGTTGGCACCCCGCTGCTGCCGCTCGGGCACCAGCTCACCCCGCTGGATGTGGGCCTGCTGGCCAGCCAGTCCCTGGCCGAAGTTTGGGTCCAGCGCCCCGCCCGGGTGCTCATCTGTAGTGGTGGCGCCGAGGTGGGCACTCCCGGGGTGGCCTCGATCCCGGATTCCAATGGCCCGATGTTGGAGGCGCTCTGCGCACAGGCGGGCATCGAGGTGGCCGCCCGGATCCTGAACAATGATGATCCAG
Organism: Corynebacterium sp. A21; assembly: GCF_052266655.1. Classification (NCBI taxonomy): domain Bacteria; kingdom Bacillati; phylum Actinomycetota; class Actinomycetes; order Mycobacteriales; family Corynebacteriaceae; genus Corynebacterium; species Corynebacterium sp. A21. The sequence continues at coordinate 67,560 of NZ_JBQPQY010000011.1, read as the reverse complement.
TCAAGCTCCGGCGAGATCTCAGTGCCGCGATTGAGCAGCATGAACCGGATGCGGTGATCACCTCCGGTGGCATCAGCCACGGGAAGTTCGAGGTGGTCCGCCAGGTCCTCGAACCCGAGGCTGGGGCCTGGTTCGGCCACGTTGAGCAGCAGCCCGGCGGCCCGCAGGGATTCGCCCGCTTCCAGGGGGTGCCGGTGATCTGTCTGCCGGGTAACCCGATCTCCACGCTGGTGAGCTTCCGGCTCTTCGTGGCACCGCTGCTGGGCGAGGCCGCCGAGCCGCTCCAGGCACGGCTCAGCGAGGATACCGAGGGGCTCCCCTCGAACCGCGAACAGTTCCGCCGCGGTATCCACCGGGTCGTCGATACGCGGCTGGTGGCCACCCCGCTGGGCGGCGCCGGTTCCCACCTGCTGGCCCGCGCGGCGGGGGCCAGCTGTCTGATCCGGATCCCCGGGCGCGCGCAGCTGCGCGCCGGCGATACCGTCACCGTCTATCCCCTGTGAGGAGAGCTATGCCCGAAAAAGCTGTACCCGAGAGAACTGCCCTGGTCATCGTCGCCTCCACCCGCGCTGCAGCCGGGGAATATGAGGACCGTTCCGGCCCGATCGCGGTGGAGTTTCTGCGGCAACAGGGTTTTGAGACCCCGGAGGCGCTAATTATCGCTGATGCTGACCTCCCGGATCAGATCAGTGAGCTGTTCCGCTTCCCTGAACTACTGCCTAATGTGGTGTTGACCTCGGGAGGAACCGGGTTATCCTCGGATGATCGCACCGTGGAGGCCATCACCCCGCATCTGGAGCGGGAACTGCCCGGCATCGTCCATGCCTTCTGGGACACCGGCCGCGCGAACATCGCCACCGCGGTGCTTTCCCGGGCGGTCGCCGGGGTTGTCGGACATACCTTCGTGATGACACTGCCCGGTTCGACCGGCGGGGTCCGCGATGGGATCACGGTGCTGGCACCGATTCTCACCCACATCACCGAACAATTGGAGGGACATCATGAGCACTGATCCGGCATATGTGGCGGAACAGACCGGCCAACTCATTGCGGCGGTCATGACCGAGACCCCCATTGAGGAGCTGCTCCACCAGGCCCGACAGGGCACCTGGACGGAGGCGATGGGTGCACTGGTCAGCTTTGAGGGGATCGTCCGCGATCATGACGGCGGGCAGCGAGTATCACACCTGAGCTACTCCGCGCACCCCACTGCGGCGCAACGGATCCGGGAGGTGGCGGCCGAGGTGGTGGCCACTCATCCCCGGACCCGATTGTGGACCGCGCACCGCACCGGCGATCTGGTGATCGGGGATCTCGCCTTCGTGGTACTCGCCGCCGCCGCGCACCGGGGGGACGCGTTCCAGGCCGCCGCCGAGCTCGCGGACCGGGTCAAGGCGGAGGTGCCGATCTGGAAGGAACAGCTCCTGGCCGATGGCAAGACCCAGTGGGTGGGGCTGGAATGAGTGAACTCAACGCCACCCACATCGCCCGTTACCGCCGGCAGATCACCCTCGGTGGCTTCGGTACGGAAGGGCAGCAGAAACTTCTGGGCGCCCATGTTGCCGTCATCGGTGCCGGTGGGCTGGGCTCACCTGCCCTGCTCTACCTCGCCGGTGCCGGCATCGGCGAGGTCACGCTTATCGACGACGATGTGGTCGACCTTTCCAACCTCCACCGGCAGGTCATCCACACCACCGCTTCGGTGGGGGAATCCAAGGCCGAGTCCGCCAAGCGAGAGATGTTGGCACTGAACCCGGATATTAAGGTCTCCCTGGTCAAGGAGCGACTGACCTGGGATAATGCGCTGACCGTACTAGAAGGTGCCGATGTGGTGCTGGATGGTGCCGATAACTTCGCCACCCGGCATGTGGCCTCCGCGGCCTGCGCCCAGCTGGGGATCCCCCATGTGTGGGCCTCGATCCTCGGTTTCGATGCCCAGCTCTCGGTATTCTGGGCCGACCACGGCCCAGTCTATGAGGACCTCTTCCCCACCCCGCCGCCGGAAGGATCAGTGCCCAGCTGTTCCCAGGCCGGAGTGCTCGGCCCCCTGGTCGGTGTGATGGGATCAACCATGGCGATGGAGGCGTTGAAGCTGATCACCGGCATCGGGGAACCGCTGATCGGCACACTCGGTTACTTCTCCTCCTTGGCCGGCCAGTGGGAATACATCCCGGTGGTGGGGAACCCGGACACCGCGGCGAAACTGCGGGCACAGGGCCCGGTGATCAGCGGGGTGGTGGCCGAGCCGACCGGCCTGGGCGTTGTCGGGGCGTCGATAAGCGTGGTCCCGGAAGTATCAGAGATCCCGAATGATGCTGTGCTCATCGATGTGCGTGAACCGGCGGAGTTCGCGAACTTCCGGCTTCCCGACGCGATCAATGTTCCGCTCGCCCGGATAGTCAAGGAAGGTTTCGTGCCGCCGGAGATCACCGCCGAGCAACCCGTGGTGATCTACTGCGCCGGCGGAGTGCGCTCGGCGAAGGCGGTGGGTGCGCTGCAGGAGGTGGGGGTCCACGGGACGGTGAGTCTGGCCGGCGGGATTGATGCCTGGCTCGACCGGCAGTAGTAGGGATTGTTCATCCCGCTGGCTTAGCCGCTGCTCAGGTCAGGTCGCATTGTTAGGATCGGGGGCATGCTCACTGGCTTGTGGAACCTGATTGTCCGATCTATCGGCACCGCTATCGCGCTGTGGGTGGTCACCCTCTTCGTTGAGGGCGTGACCATCGCAACCCCTGAGGTCATCCTCGCCGGCGATGGCGCCTATGACCGACAGCTGGTTTTTCTGGCGGTGGCCGCGGTGATTGTGCTGCTGAATATGCTGGTCCGGCCGGTGCTCAGCCTCATCGGCCTACCGATCACCATCATCACCCTGGGCCTGTTTGCCCTGGTGATCAACGCCGCGATCTTCCTGATGGCGGAGTGGATCTCCACCCAGCTGAGCCTGGGTTTATCCATCGAGACCTTCATGGACGCCTTCTGGGGTGCGGTGATCATGGGCCTGGTGAACTGGTTACTGGGACCGCTGACGGGAATGCTGAGCTCGAAGAAGCGCTAATCTCACAGCTCTCCGGGATCAGTCAGCCAGCTGTGCCACCGCCGCAGCCGTGTCCTCATTAACCAGATCGAAGTTGACCTGGGCAGCCACCTTTGACCCCTCGGCGGCCGCTGTGATCACCTGTGCGGCAAGGTCAGTCGCATTGCCTGCCGCCCAGACCCCAGGCACCTCGCTCCGGCCGAATTCATCCGTGGCGATGAAGGACCCCATGGGGTGCTCGGTGGCGGTGATCCCGATTCCAGCCAGCGCCGCCACCCGCGCGTTCATCCGGGCACCCACCACCACGGCCTGCGCTAGATGCACCTGGCCATCCACGAATTTCACCCCGATGAGCTGGCCAGATTCGGCGAGAATCTCCGCAACCTGCCCCGGGATCACCGGAATCCCCCGGGCCCGGAGTTTGAGCCGGTCTTCCTCGCTGAGTTCCATTTCCTGGACGAGCAAGGTGACATCCCGGCTCCATTGGCTGAACAACAAGGCCTGGTGAACCGCCATCGGGCCGGTGGCCAGGACCGCTATCCGCTGGTCCGAGACCTCGTAGCCGTGGCAGTAAGGACAGTGAATGACACCGCGCCCCCACTGCTCCCGCAGCCCGGGGATCTCGGGCAGATCATCAACGAGGCCGGTGGCGATGATCAACCGCCGGGCGGAAATGCTGCCGCCCGCCGCCAGCTCCACCTTAAATCCGGTGCCCTCCGGTTGCACTCCGATGACCCTTCCGGCACGCACTTCGCCACCGTAGCTGGCGACTTCTGCTCGCCCGCGGGCGAGCATCTCCTGTGGGGCGACCCCCTCCAATCCCAGGAAGCCATGCACCCCTTGGGCCGGGGCATTGCGGGGCTCGCCGGCATCGATGACGATGACGCTCCGGCGGGCACGGGCCAGCGTCAATGCGGCTCCCAGCCCGGCGGCACCGCCGCCCACGACAATCACATCCTGCATCAGTTTCGGATCAGACATCCGCGGTCTCCCTTAGGGTTCAGCTCTTTGACTTTCTCATTCCGAACATAGAAGCCGGTACGCCCCTTGGCAATCTATGTTGCCGAATGGCAACATAGATTTATGGAGCAACACATCACCCGCACCCTGGAGACTGTCGGCCCTCGCCTGAAACGGCTCCGGCAACGCCGCGATATCACGCTCAGCGAGCTGGCCCAGCAGACCGGCATCTCCACCAGCACCCTCTCCCGCCTGGAATCCGGCCTGCGCCGACCCACCCTGGAGCAGCTGCTTCCGCTGGCCCGCATCCACGGCGTCACCCTCGATGAACTTGTCGACGCCCCACCCACCGGCGACCCCCGCATCAATCTGCGCCCCATCGCCGGCGGGGACGGAGCCATCATCCTTCCGCTGACCAGGCGGCCAGGCGGTATCCAGGCTTATAAATTCATCCTCCGGGCCAGCCGAAGCGAGACCCTCCCGCCGTTGCACACCCATGAAGGCTACGACTGGGTCTACGTCCTCAACGGCAATCTCCGACTGATCCTCGACGGCCGGGAGATCATCCTCAAACCAGGCGAAGCAGCCGAGTTCGACACCTCCATCCCGCATTCCTTCAGCGCCACCACGGAAGGGCCGGTGGAATATCTGAGCCTCTTCGGCCGACAGGGTGAGCGAACCCATGTCCGCGCGATAACAGCGGAATCAGAATAGGGCGCAGCTACGAAGGGGGCCCGCCCTAGCCCGCAGGAGAACCGAGACCCTTAATCTCACAGTGTTTCGAGTTTTGGGGATTTATTGTGAGATTAGAGGGGGGTCTAATCTAACAATCTCCAGGTCGGCCTCTTCAGTGAAGATGAGCCACCGCACTCCACCGCGAAGGGAACCTCATGAAATTCACCCTGGATATCGACCTGAACAAGATCACCGGAGACCCCTCCGAGGAAATCAGCCGGGCACTTCGCTACTGGGCCGGCAATCTCAAGCACTATGACCTGGGCCAGCAAGCAAAGGAATCCATCTACGATTCCGCCTTCACTGAGGTAGGTGGCTGGGCAATCACCCAGTAGGCAGCCACCTGGAATTGGCAGCTCCCCTGCCCATCACTGCTGTACTTCTTCCTTCGTGGGAGATATGTGGGAGATATCTGGAACATCCGTGCAACATTGACATCCAATCTGGACTATCAGTCGCACGGTCACCAACAGCTAAATTGTCCGTTTCCACAGGTAGAAAGCAGAAATCCCGCTCACAGGGGTCCTGTGAGCGGGCATTTGCGGAGACGGCGGGATTTGAACCCGCGGATGGTTTCCCATCGCTGGTTTTCAAGACCAGTACATTCGGCCGCTCTGTCACGTCTCCTTGCCGCTTCGAAAATTACGCGTAATGCAACAAGCTATACGCACAATTACGCAACAACTCCACTAGATTACCTGACCCTCCCCGCAACCCGGAATTTCCCCTACCCTTGGAGGGTATGAAGGCAATCACTCTCATTGAACCCAACGAGGAAAATCCGAAGGCACAGCTGACTCTGGCGGAGGTGCCCACCCCCGAGTTGAAGGAGGGTGAGGTCCTGGTCAAGGTCCATGCTGCTGGCGTGAACCGCGCTGACCTGCTGCAGTCTCAGGGCAACTACCCGGTTCCCGCCGGTGCCTCTGAAATTCTTGGCCTGGAATGCGCCGGGGTGATCGAGGATCCGGGGACCACCGGCCGTTCCCAGGGGGAGAAGGTGGCCTGCCTGCTCGCTGGCGGCGGCTATGCCGAGTATGTGGCTGTTCCCGAGGGGCAGCTCATGCCGATTCCGGAGGGCTATTCCTTCACCGAGGCCGCCTCCATCGTGGAGGTCGCGTGCACCGTCTGGTCGAATATCGGCATGCTCGCCGGTCTTCGGGAAGGCCAGACCTTCCTGATCCATGGCGGCGCGGGCGGCATCGGCACCTTCGCCATCCAGATGGGAAAGGCGCTGGGTGTCACCGTCGCGGTCACCGCTGGTTCTGCCGGAAAGTTGGCCACCTGCAAGGAGCTTGGGGCGGATATCCTCATCAACTATCGCGAAGAGGACTTCGCGGAGGTGCTGAAGAACAAGGCTGATGTCATTCTCGACATCATCGGCGCGAAGTACCTCAAGCAGAACCTCACCGCCCTGGCCCCGGACGGCCACATGGTCACCATCGGCCTGCAGGGCGGAATCAAGAGTGAGATCAATCTGAACACCCTGCTCCGCAAGCGTCTGACCATCTCCGCCACCGCGCTGCGCGGCCGTGATCTCGAGGACAAGGCCAATATCGTCGCCGAGACCATCGAACACATCTGGCCGATGCTGGCCGATGGTCGCATCTCCCACCACATCGACCGCACCCTCCCGCTCGCCCGCGCCGGCGAGGCCCTGGATTTGCTCGAGGACAGCGCGGTGACGGGCAAGATCGTGCTCGAGGTCGCCTAAGAACGCTTATCGACGCCGCGCCCAGGCTCGGGTGCGGCGTCGATAAGCGCCCGCCCGTATCCACCGCCGCCGGCGGTGCGGATCGAGATCGCCTCCCCGGCGGTGAGTTCCACCCGGGTCATGGCTTCCAGGTCGTGATCCCCGGACTCGTCGTGGAGCTGCACTCTGGCGGTCACGCCGTCCGCTCCGCCATGCAGTCCCCAGGGGCCGGTTTTCACCCGCTCGGTGCCGATGGTGACGATCGCGGTTCCGGCGGTGAGCCGCAGCCTGCGTTCCAGGCCGTCGCCGCCGTGGAAGCGCCCGGCCCCGCCGGTACCGGGCAGGATGCGGTAGGCCTCCACTTGCAGGGGATACTCGCGTTCGATGACCTCGCAGGGGGTGTTTCGGGTGTTGGTCATGTGCGTGTGGGTGGCGCTGGCACCGTTCTGATCCGGCAGGGCACCCTGCCCACCGCCGTAGGTCTCCACATAGGAGTAATACACCCCGCTGTTTGGATCCATCCCGCCGATGGTGAGCATGCTCATGGAACCGGAGGAGGCGGCAGGGACCAGCCCTTCGGTGAAGGTTTCGAAGGCCCCGAGCAAAACGTCGACCAGGCGTTGGGAGGTCTGGATATTGCCGTGGGCCACCGGTGCGGGGAAGACCGCATGGACCAGACTGCCCGGGCGGGTGTGCACCGTGATCGGGGCGGTGAGGCCCGCATTCGAGGGTAGCGTCGGATCGGCCAGGGTCTTGACCACATAGGCCGCACAGGCGGTGGCCACCGCCGCTGAGCAATTCACCGCGCCGCGGACCTGATCGCAGGTCTGGGTGAGATCCACCTCGATCTCCTCCCCACGGACCGTCACGGTGGCCACGATCGGTAGGTGTGCGGGCTGTGCGCCGGTGTGCTCGAGGTAGTCGGTGAAGGTGCCGGTGCCGTCCGGAAGTTGGGCGATGGCCGCGCGGGTGCGGCGCTCGCCATAGGAGACCAACGCCCGGCAGGCGGTGTGGAAACCCTCAACTCCCCATTCCGCCACCAACTCGGTGACCCGGCGCGACCCCAGCCGGTTCGCCGCCACCTGTGCCATGAGATCGCCGCGGGTCTTGTCCCGGGTGCGGATGTTCATCAGGAGGAGGGAAAGTAGTTCTTCCTGTAATTCACCCTCGGCGAAGAGCCGGACTGGCGGCACCCGGATGCCTTCCTGGAAGATCTCCGTGGATTGGGTGGACATGGATCCCGGGGTCTGGCCGCCGACGTCGACGTGGTGGGCCATCGTGGCGATCACGGCGATGATCTCATCATCCTGGAAGACCGGGGTGATCACGCACATGTCCGGCAGGTGCGAGCCACCCAGGTAGGGGTTGTTGGTCAGCAGGACATCTCCGGGCCTGAGCCTTTCCGCCCCGTATTCGCTCAGCGTGGCCCGGATCAGGGTGGGCATCAGGCCCAGGTGCAGCGGGATGTGTTCAGCCTGGGAGATCAGTTCCCCATCGGGGCCGTAGATGCCGGCGGAGCAGTCCCGACGGTCCTTGATATTTGGGGAGTAGGAGGTGCGGATCAGGGCGGTGCCCACCTCCTCCGCGATGGATTCCAGCCGGTTGCGGGCGATCTCCAGTTCCACGGCGTTGAGTATCATCGCGCATCCTCTTTCCGGGAAAGGTGCAGGAAGCCGTGGTCATCGCAGCGACAGTCCTGGTCGGGGCGGACATAGGTGGTGGAGTCGAATTGGTCGATGATGGCGGGACCTTCAATGATCATTCCGGCGGGAATTTCTTGGCGATCGTAGATCGGGGTCCGTCGCCACCGGCCGTCGATGTAGACCTCGCGGTGGGTCTTAGGGTCAGGGGTCCCGGAGCCGGTGGCCTGCCAGTACGGTTGTGTCACTTCTGGCTGCGGCAGGGTGGCCACCAGTCGGGCCACCACGATCTCCATGGTGGCGGCGGGATCGTGGAAGCCGTAGCGCTGTTCATGGGCGGTGTCGAAGGCGGTTCGTTGCGTCGCCCAGTCCGGGTGCCAGTCGATGGTCAGTTCATAGCTCTGGCCGATATAGCGGGCATCCACCTGGCGGGTGAAGTCGATCTCAGCGGCTGCCATCTCTGCGGTGGCCCGCGACTCCAACTCTTTAAAGTCTTGGGCCAGGTTGGCGGATCCGGTTGTTTCGGTGGCTGCCACCGGCACCGCGAAGTCATGGCGTACCGGGGCGTCGAGCATCCCCACCGCCGAGGCGATACCCGGGGTCGGTGGTATCACCGCGGAACGCATCCCCAGTTCAACGGCCAGATCACCACCGTGCAGCGGGCCGGCCCCGCCGAAGGCGATGAGGTGGCAGCTGCGGACATCCACGCCCTGTTCCACGCTCACCCGACGGATGCCGCGGGCCATGGTGGCGGCGATCACCGCGAGGATGCCGGCAGCGGTGTCCTCCGGTCCCATTCCCAGCTCAGCACCCCATTCTTTCATTCGGGTATAGGCCGTGGCTCGGTCCAGCGCGAAGCGCCCGCCCAGCAAACTGTCACCGAGCCTGCCCAACACCAGGTGCGCATCGGTGACCGTCAGTTCCCTACCGCCCTGGTCATAGCTGACCGGGCCGGGATCAGCCCCGGCGCTCTGCGGACCAACGCGTAATCCGCCCCCGGAATCGCGCCAGGCGATCGATCCCCCGCCGGCGCCGATGGTGTGGACCGCCACGGCCGGAAGTCGCAGCGGCAGGGAATCAATCTCCCCGCTCATGGTCTCCTCCGGCTGCCCATGACGGATCAGGGCGATATCGGTGCTGGTACCGCCGATATCGAAACTCACGGTGTGGTCCAGACCAAGCAGCCGGGACCAGTTCGCGGCACCGACGACCCCACCGGCCAAACCGGAAAGCACTGTCCGGGCGCTGTGTTCACTGGCCAGGCTGGGACTGAGCAGCCCACCGTTGGACTGCATGATCCATAGTTTTGAGGGGATCGCCAGTTCTTCGATGCCAGCGTTGAGTCGGCTCAGGTAGCTGGCGATCTTCGGTTGCACGAAGGCGTTGACCACTGCGGTGGAGGTGCGTTCATATTCACGCATCTCAGCGGTCACCGCAGTCGCCGCGGTGACCCGGGGTGCCACGCCGAGCTTCGTCAGGAGGGCCACGGCGCGTTGTTCATGTGCCGGGTTGACGTAGGCGTTGAGGAAGGAGACGACGAGAATATCTAGCTCCAGCTCCCTGATAGGTGCTGCGGCCGCCGCCAGGGACTGCTCGTTGAGCGGCTGCAGCACCGAACCATCCGCCGCCATCCGCTCGGCGATCTCGGTGACCAGTGCACCCGGCACCAGCGGCGCCACCCGAGTAATACGGGCGTCATAGAGCGCGGGGCGGGCCTGATGCGCGATCGCCAGCAGATCCCCGAAACCTTCGGTGGTCAGCAGTCCGACGCGGGCCCCGGTGCGGGTGAGCACGGTATTGGTGGCCACGGTGGTGCCGTGCACCAGTCGGGCGATGTGGGTGGGATCCGCCCCCTGTCGTTCCATCGCCTCGAGCAGCCCGGTGATCACCGCCTCATCCGGGGCGTGCGGTGTGGAGGGCACCTTCCACACCGCCATCGACCCATCCGCGCGACGCACCCCGATATCGGTGAAGGTACCACCGGTGTCCACCGCGACCTGCAGTTCTGTTGTGCTCATGGGCACTCCCTCGTCAAGTGCCACCGAGCTTATCGACGCCCGCCGCAGCCTGCCACCAGGGTGGGCTCGGCCGCTGCGCCTGAACGGCGCGGCGTCGATAAGCGTTCTAGGCCAGGGAGGCGACGACGCGGGTGAGATTATCCACATCTGCGGCAGTGTTGAAGGGCCCCAGGGACAGGGTCACCGCGCCACCGATCTCATCCACACCCATCTCGCTGAGCAGCGGGGTCCGCGGGCAGAGCGTGGTCACTAGACCGTTGTCGATCAGCCGTTGCTGCACCGTCTCAGCGGGCACATCCCGGACCGCGAAACTCAGGCGCGGAATCCGGTCGGCGATGCCACCACCGGCGGCCTCCCCCGTCACCCCAAGGATATGCACCGCAGAAAGGGTGCTCAGCGAAGCCTGCAGCTCCGTGGCCAGATGCCCCAGGTACCCGGAGAGTTCCGCCATCGAATGCTGCAGGCGGGTGCGACGGGTGCCCCGGGACTCCACCAGATCTGCCAGGTGATCAACCGCAGCCGCGACGCCACCGGCCAGCCCGGTGGAGACCGGGGACTCCAATTTGGCCGCCAGATCCCCCTCCACGCCGGGAACCAGGGAATCCAGCCGACGGAACATCCTGGTGTCCCGGAAAACCAGGGCCGAGAGCTGCGGACCGCCGAGAGCGCTGAGATCCACGGCGAGGATATCCGCGCCGAATTCCTCCGCGCTCATCGGCCGGTAGGCCGCGACGGCGGTCGCATCCACCAGTACCCAGGCACGGGAGCGCTCATGAGCGGCTTCGGCGATCTCGGCGACCGGGGCGACCGTGCCGAGCAGGTCATGGGCGGCGGAGAGACTGACCAAGCGGGTGGTGCCGTCCACCAGATCCGCGTACTGGAAACTCGGCAGTGCGCCGGTGGCCAGATCAGGCTGCGCCCACCGCACCTTCGAATTCAGTCCCTGGAAGGCGGTGGTGAGCACCGGCTGGTCCAGATGGCTGAGCACGATGGAGGAATTGTGCCGCAGCAACGGATACATCGACCGGGCTAACCCGTGATAGAGCACCTGCAGGCTCGGCCCCAGCACCACCTGTTCCGGGGAAGCAGCGAAAAGATCTGCCACCGCGAGGCGAGCCGCATCGAGATAGGACTCCCCCTCCAAGCGCCCTACCCGGGAGGCCCGGGAGTGGGTGCCGGAGGTGGGCTCGATATCAGCCAGGCCGGGCGAGAGACGGAAAGAGCGGGCCACCGCAGCCGAGACCCGTTCCGGGATCTGTGGGCAGGCGTGGGCGTTAAGGTAGGTCCAGCCATCACTCAACGAGACGTAGAGCCCGCGAACCCGAGCCACGTCATAGGCCATCAAACCTTCTCCTTCTCCCCCGAAGTTTCATCTCCAAGTATGCCGGTTTGCTTTCATCATTGCACCGACCCGGACAGAACACATATTCGCCCAGCATCCTGCCCTGAGAGGGTCGGAAGCACTTCCCGGAAACACTGCCATACCAGGCTGTGAGCTGCCTGTGTAGCCGCGTCGACCCGAGAGCATCAACCTGCCACGCGTCGCGGGACTCGGGGGAAGTCGCCACAACGGTTAGGCTGTTCCTCGTGCAGGAAGAAGCTGAAATCCAGAAACTACGCGCCGACCTTGACCGGATGACCCGTGTCGAGGTCGACAATGTCCCCCGCTCCGAGTCGGCGACCTTCAAAGCCGCCTGGGATGATCTCGTCCGCGGCTTCCAGCAGCGCGAGCTCTGGCTGTCCCTGGGTTGGCAGGACATCAAACAACGCTACCGACGTTCAGTCCTGGGCCCGCTGTGGATCACCATCGCCACCGGCGTGATGGCCGTGGCACTGGGCCTGCTCTATTCGGTGCTCTTCAAGATCCCGCTGGCCGAGTTCCTGCCGCACGTCACCGTGGGCCTGATCATGTGGAGCTTCATCTCCGGATGCATCAAGGAGGGCTCAGACATCTTCATCGACAATGAGGGACTGATCAAACAGCTCCCCTCGGCCCTGTCGGTGCATGTCTACCGCCTGGTGTGGAAGCAGTTGCTCTTCCTGGCCCACAACCTGGTCATCTGGGTGATCCTGATGTTGATCTTCCCCCGCGACCTGGGCTGGGAGGTATTGCTGGTCATCCCGGCGATGGCGCTGCTGGTGATCAACGGCGTGTGGGTGGCCATGTTCTTCGGTATCGTGGCCACCCGTTACCGCGATGTCTCCCCGCTGCTCGAGGCCGGCACCCAGCTGCTCTTCTACGTCACCCCGATCGTCTGGATGACCTCCACCCTGCAGGAGAATGTCTCCGAACTCGGCTCCCGGGCCCGCCTCGCGGAACTGAACCCGCTGTACCACTACCTCGAGATCGTCCGAGCCCCGATGATCGGCGCCGACCTGCCCGCCTACCACTGGTGGATCGTCATCGGCTTCACCATCGCCGGCCTCGCCCTAGCGATGCTGGCCATGAAACAGTGGCGTTTCCGCGTCAGCTACTGGGTCTAGAAACTTCGAGGAGTTAAGTACACACATGGTTTCCATCGACACCTACAACGCCTGCGTCGACTTCCCCGTCTTCGATGCCCAATCCCGCTCCATGAAGAAGGCCTTCCTCGGCGCCGCCGGCGGCTCTATCGGCCGCAACCGCAACAACACCGTGGTGGTTGAGGCCCTCAAGGACGTCAATCTGCACCTGCGTGAAGGCGACCGCGTCGGCTTGGTCGGCCACAACGGTGCCGGCAAGTCCACCCTGCTGCGGCTGCTCTCCGGAATCTACGAACCCACCCGCGGCTCAGCGTCGATCCGGGGCCGCGTGGCCCCGGTCTTCGACCTGGGCGTGGGTATGGACCCGGAAATCTCCGGCTACGAGAACATCATCATCCGGGGCCTCTTCCTGGGCCAGACCCGCAAGCAGATGAAGGCGAAGCTGGATGACATCGCCGAATTCTCCGAGCTGGGTGAATACCTGTCCATGCCACTGCGTACCTATTCCACCGGGATGCGCATCCGCCTGGCACTGGGCGTGGTCACCTCCATCGAACCGGAGGTGCTGCTGCTGGATGAGGGCATCGGCGCGGTCGATGCCGCGTTCATGGCCAAGGCCCGTACCCGGTTGCAGGAAATGGTGGAGCGCTCCGGCATCCTGGTCTTCGCCTCCCACTCCAATGACTTCCTGGCGCAGCTGTGCAATACCGCCCTCTGGGTGGATCACGGTCAGATCCGCCAGGTCGGCATGGTCGACGAGGTCGTGGAAGCCTATGAGGGCAAGGGCGCCGCGGATCACGTCCGCCGCCTGATGCACCGCCTCGAAGACGAGAAGGCCGGGCGCACTCCGGAAGAAGAGAACCCGGCAGGATAGAGCCTGGCAGGATCCAAAAATCCCCCCAGGCTCAGGCGCGGGTGCCCTCAGGAAACTGAAGGAGCACCCGCGCTTTCCCATTTACTCCGGAACCTCCCATTCCGGGCTCAGCTGCGCCTGGACCACCTCACCCAGCAGCACCTTCAGGGGCTTGAGGTCGCGCTCCTCCGCCGCCAGCCGGCTGGCCCGGTCATTGACCTCACCATCGGCCTGGGTCCAGTCCATCCGCCAACCTGCGTCGGCAGCGACCCGGGACCAGAAGATCCGCTGGGTGCGGCCGTTGCCCTCCCGGAAGGGATGGATGTAATTGAACTGGTCATAATGATGCGCCAGCCGGGCAATGAAGTTCTCCCGGCTCCGCCCCTTGAGGTAGTGCTCGGTGCGGAGATCCCCGGCGGCGATACTGCTGGCGCGGTCAATCGCCACCGCCGGGAGAAACCCCTCCGAGGTACGACGGATATCCACGGTGCGCACCTCACCGGCCCAGGGGTAGAGATCCTGGAAGAGCTGGTGGTGGATCGCCTTGAGTTCCACAATGTCTCGGGTGCCCGGTAGATCCAGGTAATTGAGCTCGACGGCACGGACGAAGGTCAGGTCAGCCTCTGCCTCGGCCAGCTCCGCCCAGGTGGTCGCGCCCACCAGATTGCGCAGGATGCCGGTACCCTCATCAAGGTAGGGGTCGTTGAGCTCAGGCATGGCCGTACCTGCCGCTGACCTGCGTCACCAGGTCATTGATGTCAAGCTCGCCGCTGATGAAGGAATCTGCGGCCTGCCGGGCCACCGCTGAAATCTCGAGGCCCTCCATCTGACCGCTGTGTTCCGCATCCTCGACCTGCCGCTGCCGCAGCACCTGAACTTCGGTGTCTGCCATGGCCGATCACTCCCATCACTCGCATTGTTTGCTCCACCTTATGACCTACGACACAACTGCGCCAGAGGGTGAGGAAACTTTTCACCCGCGGGTAGCTCCCGATGAGTGCCCCGCCCGGGTAAAGTCCGACGACCGTGGCACAATGTTTCCCATGTCAGAACCCAGCGCCCTCCCCCACCTGCACCACGGCCACACCACCGCCGCGGTCATCGTCACCCACAAGCGGGTCGAGCTGCTCCGTGCCTCGCTGGAGCAGGTTTGCCACCAGACCAAGCCGGTGGAGTGGGTGATCGTCGTGGACAACGGCGATCAAGTTGAGGTCAAGGAACTGCTGGCTGAGCTCGCCGGCGATCGCGGCATCTACCTGCCCTCGAAGACGAACCTGGGCGGTGCCGGTGGGTTCGCCCTCGGCTTCCTCTCCGCGCTCAGCCTCGGCGCCGAGGCCATCTGGTGCGCCGATGACGATGGCCGCCCGGCCGATGCGACCGTCCTGGAAACGCTTTACGACGTCGCCGAGACCCACCGTCTGCACGAGGTCTCCCCCGTGGTCTGCAATATCAACGACCCCGGCGCCCTCGCCTTCCCGCTGCGCCAGGGACTGGTCTGGCGCCGTCGCCTCGAAGAGCTGGAGGGTGATTTCCTCCCCGGGATTGCCAGCCTCTTCAATGGTGCGCTGATCAGCGCACGAGCCATGGAGATCATCGGGGTGCCCGATTACCGCCTGTTCATCCGCGGCGATGAAGTGGAGTACCACCGCCGCCTGGTGCGCTCCGGCCTGAACTTCGGCACCTGCCTGACCACCGCCTACCTGCACCCGGATGGCTCCGATGAATTCAAGCCGATCCTCGGTGGCCGGATGCACACCCAGTACCCGGACAATGAGGGCAAGCGCTACTTCACCTACCGCAACCGCGGCTACGTGATGAGCCAGCCCGGCATGCGCAAGCTGCTGCCGCAGGAGTACGCCCGTTTCGGCTGGTTCTTCCTTATCCAGCGGCGGGACCTGAAGGGATTCCGCGAGTGGTTCAAGCTGCACCGGCTGGGGCGTCGGGAGCGCTTCACCCGACCTTGAAGGCCGAGGCCAGACGGAGAGTGAACACCAGGGACGCGACCGGTCCCCGGCTGCCGATCACCGTATCCGGGTTCGGTTGCCCGTAGGCAAGCATCGTCCCCTGATCGACAGAGCCATGGGTCAGGCCCACTCACGCCCACCAACCATCATCAGCCAGTGAGCGCCATGAGAGGGCGACCATGTCAGTTGAGGAGGTCAGGCTCACGGCCTCACCACTCCATAGTGAAGAGTCCCTTATCTGACCGCAAGGTGCGTAGCGGACCATCTTTTACTGGCAAGAATGACTTCCTCCGGATTATTCTTAATCCAATTTATTGGAGGACTATCGAAGCCATGCCTTGCTAGCGGCGTAAGCCACCATCGCTGCACCTCCAGAGCAGCTTCGGCCGGGCGCACATTTGTCTGACTGAAACGCCTAAACAGATTCACGTTTACGGTCGCTACGGGAGCGAAAATATCGCCGTCTTTAAACTGGAAAACCGGAAAATACATCTGCGGCCCAAGTTTATGGCCAATAAGAGTATCTTTCTTGATCAGGTAGCGCAGCCATTTTTTACGTGCGGCATCATTTTCTTGTTGCGTTAACAGCCCCATCGCCTCGCGCCTATTGACCACTGCGATGTTATCAATAGCATCTACCACATCGAGTAAATGCATGTCAGCACAGTAATTTGGCTGCCATATTCGCTCTACCTGCCAGTCCAAGGGAAACCCCATAGCCTGCACTGAAATACCACTACGACGAGAAAAGTCAGTGACTAAAGAAATAACTTCGGCATACCAATCCGACTGTGGGTTAACACGTGCAAGTAAAAAATGGAGCACCGAGATGGTTCCGTAGAGCTTCCGGACCGACACATCATCCCAGTGTGCTAATTCGCTGACAGCAGAGCTGTTTGGTTTCCCCAGAACGACATCAAAAGTTCGGTTCCAGACACGAGAATAATGAGCAGATAAATTTCGGAGGTGCCTCAAGTGGTTAAGCCATGTGGAAAAAGTTCCCGCATCACCATCGCCGTCTCTAGTGAGGACTCCGAATCGGGCCGCTACAAGCTTTCTGTCATTTTCCGGCATTGCTTGGAAAAGTTGACAAAGAGTACCGAAGGACATAACTTCTGTGGCCACCCAAACCGGTAAATGGGGCCCATAATGGCGACGAAAGTGCTGGACAAAAGCTTCCTGGGAGCGTTTCTCTTGCCGGGTATACTCTTTTAGCCACTCTTGATGCTTCGATAGTGTCACCCCGTTTTCACTGACAGACCAAGTACCGAATTTATTCTCAAATTCAGCGCTTGATCGGTGAGCGAAGGTATCCCTTCGACCCAACCGGTGGCCAATATGGAATCTAAGAGCCACTTCGATTTGGCTGATCCCTTCAAGCAATAGGGACCGGACTTTTTCGTCAAAGCAATAGAGCAGCTTAACTTGGGAGAGAGTTGTCCCCGCGATGAAGCCACTGGAACTAGGATCTTGCCGGTAAAAATGCGTATAACCGGACAAACGATAGTACCCATATCGACGGAGCAATGCTTCAGCTTGTAGGGGATCCCCTACATCCATGCCCCGCTGCTGGAGAATCGAAACTTGCTCAGGAACCGAAGTATACGGTTTTTCATAACGACTCTTACTGTTTCTCATATAAATAAAGCTAGCCGCCTCCTCATACGAGGAGAACGGCTAGTCGTGATAACACAATTATATTAAATACTTGCACACTAAGCAACCGAAAACGTCATAGAGAGCTATCCCTGCCAGAGTTCGACCCCTAACGGGGCCGTCCAGGAAAAGAGGGTAGAGGTTCAGGCTACGGAAACGCGCACTGCGTCGGCACCGGCGGGTATACCTCTGAGGGATGCCTCGATCTCTGACAACGACATTCACGGGGATGGAGCGGAGCCAGCAGATCAGATCTGGCGGAAGCAGCTGCTGTTGTGGCTGGAAACCCCAAAGCTCATGCCGGAAAGATCTACGATCTGGTGGGATCTCGGGCCATCACTGCAGCCAACATCGCCCAGCATGCAGGGCTTCCCTACCAACCGGAATCCCTGGAAGTACGCAGAGCGACCCTTAACTGCAGCGGCCTTCTGCCCTTCCAGCCGGGCATGCTGCTCTCGCTCTACTCTGCCGCCGCACATGGTTTCCTGGCCAGTACCAGCAACTCCCTCGCGGAACTCCTGGGGCATCCGTTGACAGATCCCGTCCCGGTGGCCGCAGCCATGGTGCAGCAGCCCTAAGCTGCCTCAGGCGCCGTGCCCGGACGTGCGGCGCGGCGTCGATTAGCCTCGGGATATGAGCGAGCTAATGCTATTTGGATTGCCAGTAGTTATCTATGTGCTGGTGCAATCTCGGCCACACGGTATCGGCTGGGCAGCAGCGGCCAACCGAATCGGGCTGCAGTTCGGACCGTTGACCAGCTACTACTGGGCGCTGCTCCTGACTATGGTCAATCTCGGCCTGTTCGTAGTGGTGCTACCCCTGCTTCCGGCGGACCGGATGGATGCGGTGGGGGTCACTTTCATTCTGGCCAGCACCTTCACCCTGGCCCTGGGGGTAATTTCCCGGGCAGTGTTGGAAGAGCTCTTCTTCCGTGGCCTAGTCTTCGGGGTGTTGCTGCCTCGGCTGGGTTATTGGTGGGGCAACCTGATCCAATCCACGATCTTCCTGTTGCCGCACCTGATCCTGTTGACCGTGGATCCCGGTTTCTGGCCCCTACTGCCGGTGCAGTTTGCCAGTGGCTGGCTCGCCGGTTGGCTGCGCCAGCGCAGCGGTTCTCTCCTCCCCGGCGCGCTCACGCATGTTCTGGTCAATCTGCTCAGTCCGGTGCTGGTGCTGTGGTTGCTGGGATAGTGCCCGGCGCAAAGCGAAACGCCGTGCCCGGACTTGCGGCACGGCGTCGATAAGCAGCGTTTTATCTCACCTTGAAGATGATGGTGCGCTGCACCACGAAGTTCACCACCGTGGCCACACCTTGGGCGATCACGTAGGCGCAGACGATGGCCAAACCATCCGAGAGTCCCCAGCCGGTGAAGAGGTGGAAGCCCAACTGGTGCAGGCCCACATTCACCCCCCAGGTGATGCCGTAGAGCAGTGCCACCGCAGCGAAACGGCGCTTCGAAGGCTCCGCCTGGAAGGTCCAGCGACGGTTGATGAAATAGGCCGTCAACGTACCGACGATGAAGCCGGCGGTACGCGCCAGGACTGGTCCCACGCCGAAGAAGGTCTGGAGGATGAAGGTGATCCCCAGGTCCGGGATCGCCGAGATGCCACCGGAGATGATGAACTTGATTCCCTGGGTGATCAGCCGATTATCGGAATTATCTGCGCGGGCCTGGGCGCGAGCGAGCTTAGCGGCCCGATCCATCGCCTCCTGATCCACCGCCTCGGCAGAAGGTAGGGGGCCGGTGTATTCCATCGCGCCCTCCGCCATTTCCTTGGTCATGTGTTCGGGAGCGACGAACAAGCCGTCATTGTCGAGTTCCTTGTCAGCCACGGCTAGTCAGCCTACCTGTTTGCCCGGTGGATTCCGGCCCGGAGTAGCTCCCGGTAGAGGTCCAAGCGGTCCACCGGTGCCAGTGCATCCACCCCGTACCCACCAATCCCGGCCAACTCCACCAGGGAGGCGGCGCACAAATCCCTGACCTGCCTGCCACTGAGCGCGGAGCCATCATCATCGACCCATCCCAGCGCCGCCATCGTGGTTTCCAGAACTTCCGCCGCGAGATGTTCATCACTCATGCATGCCAGCGCCAACACCACGGTCCAAAACGCGTCCCGGGCCACCAGTTCCGGCTCCAGTGGGAGCCGACGGCAGACCCCCGCGATCTCCGCTGGCAGCGGACTGGGTCGAGTCAGATCAAGCGCCTGCAGCAGCGGTACATAATCGAAGATCTCACTGCGCCGGATCAGTTCCCGGATCTCGGCGTGAGTGGAGCCAAGTACGCTGCGAATCGTTTCAGTTCCGGTCAGTGCCGCATTCACCGCCGCCAGATCAAACTCGCTATCCCCGAAGGAACCTGAACCCCCGACGCATAATGCCCGCGGTGTGCCCCGGTCCCGCGGATAGGATTCGATGGTGCGCAGCCGGATCTCCCACAATCCCCAGTGGTAGGTGATCTCATCATCGGGGTGGCCCAGGGACCGGTGGATTTCTTCCGGCGGTTCCAGCCGCTGCTGGCTGACCCCCCGGCTGAAGCTCCAGGGGCTGTGCCGCTGTGGTTCGGCTGGGTCCTGAGAGAAGCAGACGTCCAGGACTTCATGCAGGTCCAGCAGATGCAGCGAATCGTTGATTCCGATGTGCCGGTGGACCTCATTTTCAGCCTGCACATTCGAGGCCTGCACAATGACGGTGCGGGGCTCCCGCTCCAGCGGTGGCCGCGTGGCCCGCCGGGCACGCACCGACGCCAGTGATACGACGTTGGAGGGCGTGTGCTTCGGCGACATAACTCCCAGGGTAGCGATTCTGCCAGTTCTGGGTCAGCACCGTCCGGCTCCCCGAGGGCAGGCTTTTAGCCTCTCAGTGGCAGCGGCCGCACCTGTGCCCCGAAGCTCTCCTGCAGATATTTCCGGCTGCGCCGCTGCGCCTCCAGAGCGTGCCACTGCTCCACCAGCTCGGCCGTTGCGGTGGCATGTGCCCAGGCCCGGGCGGCAATCTCCTCGCCACGGTAGTTCTCCTGCAGTTCCGCCGGATCCGGCAGGTTCACGGCCTCCAACCGCGGCAACTGCAGGGCCTTGTTGGCCGCCTTGGCGTCCTTCGCGGCCTTCTTCACCTCTTCACCGGCAACGATCATCGCCGCCGAAATCTCCGCCAGGGTGGTGTGCGGCAGTTCCGGGGCAACGGATTCACTGACCGCCAGCACCACGGTGTCCCGCAGCAGATCCGCTAATCTCCCCGGATCCACCTCATCTCCACCGAGAATCCAGGCCCCGCTGAGCACCCCCGATGCGGAGGGCGCATCCGGGGTGGTCTGCACGTGCCAGACCACCAGCTCATCAGCGCCACGCTTATCGACGACCGCGATCACCGGGTGCTGCAGCACCTCGCCGGGAAGTTCCTCGCTCTCCTGCGACTCGGCCATCAGAGCTGCGCCGCCTTATCATTGTGCTGCTGCCGGTTGAGCACCTCTGAACCCGCATAGGTCAAGACTGCGGCTACCCCGCCGATCACCGTGTGCGGCCGCTTGATACCACGCTTGAACAGCATATTTGCCAGCCACTTGCGGCCACCGGACTCCAGGCGGGACAGGGCCAGTGCAGTGAAGATGGTGGCACCGATAATCAGCCAGGTGCGCAGCGGGGATCCCAGATCGCCAGCTGAGGTATCCGAGTCCGGGCCGACCTTCTGCCCCAGATCGCCGATCTCCTGCCGCATCCGGTCGATCAGGACCGCCGGATCATTACCTGGGTCTTCATCAACAGAGTTCAGATAGGCGATCAACCCCACTCCGCCGACGCCGAGGAGGGTGTTGATCAGGAAACGCCCCGCCCGGGAAGGCACATAATCTGGCAGGGCCAGTCCTATACCGAGGATTCCGGCTTGGGCCAGGCGGCCGGCGAGGGTGTCATCAAGGCTGTAGAAGTCCATATTCGAGCTCATGCCACCAGCGTAGTTGTTCACCGGGACACTGGCTCAGGGTCCCGGAAAAGTGCTGGCCAAAGTTAGTATGGCTACGCTTTGCAGATTCCCGGGAGTAACCTCTACAGGCATGTTTGGGAAAAAGAAGAAGGCCGAAGCGGAAAAAGAATCCCCGCGCCATATCGCTGCAGAGCAGACGGATCTACCACTTGATGATCTGATGACCCGACTGGTAGCCCAGGAGCTTCCGCTGCTGGACAGCCGGGATCGCGTTGAGCTCTACCAGGCGCTCAAGGACTACGAGGGTCCGCAGATCACTTCCCAGGAGGAACTTCCCGCCCGAATCCGGGAGATCCTGGACCTTTAGGTCGATCCCCCGGCATGCCAGGTGGACGTGCAAAAACCCCGGCACCCATATGGGTCCGAGGTTTTGAATCAACCGCCAGTGGCGGTATCAGCTTCGTGGGAAGCTCTTAGGACAGGTTGCCCAGCGCGGTGGAGGAAGCGTCGACGACGTTGCCCAGGCCACCGAAGATGGTGGAGAAAACGCCGGAGATTGCATCGATAACGGTCTGAATAACGTTAGTCATGTAAGTGACCTTTCAGTGTGGCGGGGCGAGCACCCAAGAGGGCCTCACCCCGAAGATTGTGGATACCCGATTTTCTCCCCCGTCAATTGACGGGGAAGAGAATCAGGTGGTGGCGAAGCATCAACTCACGGGGAGAGCTCCACCGGTGACACTCTTAGGACAGGTTGCCCAGAGCCTCGGAGGACGCGTCGACGACGTTGCCCAAGCCACCGAAGATGGCGCCGAAGAAGTTGGAGACGGCGGTGATAACGGTCTGGATAACATCAACCATGATGAACCTTTCAAGGGTCAGGCCAGCAGTTTCAAGTACCGGCCACTGAAGATATGTGTTTGAACCATCCCCGCCCCCATCAGTCGACGGGAAGCGAGGCTAGCTGGTGGCGGGCCGTTTACTCACAGATGGGAGTGGCCCGCCGAGAACCTTAGGACAGGTTGCTCAGAGCGTCGGAGGAAGCGTCGACGACATCGCCCAGGCCATAGAAGATGGTGGAGAAAACGCCGGAGATCGCGTCGATGATGGCGTTGATGACATCAAACATGATGAAGACCTTTCGAAGTTTGTGGGGCCGGCCTTGAAGGCACCGAACCCGTCAGGATTCATTTCACACCAACCGATACTGCCTGAATTCGCTCCATCTCGGGAGAGATGTTCAGTGAACAATCAGGCGCCCACATTATTTGATGTGTTTACCTTTTATTCACTGACGCCGAACCCTTTAGCCGGTGTGGTAATTACGAGTATTGCAGGCCCAAAGGCTTAGTGACAACTGCAAATTCATTTTTAAATATCAATTCACGATAATGATTGATATACACCAAGACATTACCCATGTTCAGCGCATATATTTCAGCAACAATTAAGAAAGAGCACATGTTCAATTGAGCACAATTAAGCGCCCCCATGCGGGGGCACTCGCCCCGATATCCGAGCATCTATGCAGGTCACAGGGTTTATGGAGTTCAATTAAGCGAACTTATTCCCTGCATAATATTAAAGAATTACTTTATGTAACATATCGCGTCATATAACGATCTGTTCCCCTTTGAATAAAGTTAACACTGCCTATCGTCGAGAAACAAGTATATGTTTCATACTTGATAAAGATTGTTAGAAATTCAGGTATCAAGCCCTTTTCCTCATTTTCATTTAAGGCCCCCCTCATGGGATATGAGTTTCCCGGCGTTAACCTGGACCACGCTTTTTAACCCCCTCCCCACCGCACCTCGGGGAAGCTTTAACGAGTTGGGCCCCGCCGCCAGCCGGGGTCTGTGGGCGCAGACTCCACGAGCACCAGACGTGCGCCTCGCTTCCCTCACGGCAACAGCCACCGCCTGAATTCGCACCTCTATATATAGGGAGAGATTCAGGTAGGGCCTAGATCACGGCGCGTAGCTCCCGCCGGTGTCGGCGGCGCGGGTAGAGTCTTCCTCGTATCGCGTGCCTGACCATGCTCCGGGAACTTTCCGGGCACGGAATGAGGGCATGTCCGTCGACAGAAGAATCGGAAGATGGAACTGCAGACCACTGAAAAGTCCCTGACCGGCTGGGGCCGTACCGCGCCGTCCACGGCTCAGGTCCTGTCCACCCCTGATGCGGAGCAGATCATTGCTGCCGTCAAGCAGGTCGCTGATGAGAACAGCTCCCGTCCGGAGCACTTGCGCCGGGGCATCATCGCCCGAGGCATGGGCCGTTCCTATGGCGATCCCGCGCAGAACGGTGGCGGCCTGGTTATCGATATGCCGGTCCTGAATAAGATCCATTCGATCGACCCGGACTCCGCCATCGTCGATGTTGATGCCGGTGTCACCCTGGATCAGCTGATGAAGGCTGCTCTCCCCTATGGCCTGTGGGTTCCGGTGCTGCCGGGTACCCGCCAGGTAACCATCGGTGGTGCGATCGGCCCGGATATCCACGGCAAGAACCACCACTCGGCCGGTTCCTTCGGCAACCATGTCGTCAGCATGGAGCTGCTGGTGGCCGATGGCCGCGTTCTGCACCTTGAGTCCGAGGGCTCCGAGGATGACCCGAAGGGTGATCTCTTCTGGGCCACCGTGGGTGGCATGGGTCTGACCGGTGTCATCCTGCGTGCCAAGATCAAGATGACGAAGACCGAAACGGCCTACTTCATCGCTGATGGTGACACCACGAACAACCTCGAGGAGACCGTCGCCTTCCACTCGGATGGTTCCGAGGTCAACTACGAGTACTCCTCAGCGTGGTTCGATGCGATCAATCCGGCGCCGAAGCTGGGTCGTGCCAGCATTTCCCGTGGTTCCCTGGCCACGCTGGCGCAGCTGGAGGAACTCGCCCCGAAACTGGCGAAGGATCCGTTGAAGTTCAACGCTCCGCAGCTGATGACGGTGCCGGATGTCTTCCCCTCCTTCACCATGAACAAGCTGACGATGAACACCATCGGCACCCTGTACTACGCCATGGGCGGCACCTACCGGAACTCCGTGCAGAACCTGACGAAGTTCTACCAGCCGCTGGACCTGGTCGGCGAGTGGAACCGCGGCTACGGCCCAGCAGGTTTCCTGCAGTACCAGTTCGTGGTGCCGATGGATGCCGTGGAGCCGTTCAAGCAGATCATCCGCGATATCCAGCGCTCCGGCCACTACTCGGCGCTGAATGTCTTCAAGCTCTTCGGCGAGGGCAACCGTGCCCCGCTGTCTTATCCGATGGCGGGCTGGAATGTCTGCGTGGACTTCCCGATCCGCGCCGGGCTGAGCGAGTTCCTCGATGATCTGGACCGTCGTGTCCTGGAGTTCGGTGGCCGCCTCTACCTGGCCAAGGAGTCCCGCACCTCTGCGGAGACCTTCCACAAGATGTACCCGGGCATGGCCGATTGGCTCAAGATCCGCAATGAGATCGACCCGCACGGCGTCTTCGCCTCCGATATGTCCCGCCGCCTCGAGCTGCGCTAAGAAAGGACTGACTTCAATCATGCTGAACGCAGTGGGCCAAGCCCAGAACATTCTGCTCCTCGGAGGCACCTCCGAGATCGGGCTCGCGATCGTCGCTGAGTTCCTCTCCCGCGGTCCGGCCCGGGTCACCCTCGCCGCCCGCGCGGACTCCCCGCGTATCGACGCCGCGGTGGCCGAGGTCAAGGCCGCCGGTGCCCGTGAGGTCGAGATCCTCGACTTCGATGCCACCGACTTCGACTCCCACCCGGCGGTCATCGACCAGGCCTTCGCCCACGGTGACGTGGATATCGCGATCGTGGCCTTCGGCACCTTGGGTGACCAGGAGGAACTGTGGCAGGACCAGGCCAAGGCCGTTGCCTCCGCACAGATCAACTACACCGGCCCGGTCTCCGTCGGTGTGCTGCTGGGTGAGCGCTTCAAGGCGCAGGGCCACGGCACCATCGTCGCGCTCTCCTCCGTCGCCGGAGTACGCGTGCGCCGCTCCAATTTCGTCTACGGCGCTTCCAAAGCTGGCCTGGACGGCTTCTACACCCAGCTCGGTGAGGCGCTGCGTGGCAGCGGTGCCAATGTGCTCGTGGTCCGCCCGGGCCAGGTACGCACCAAGATGTCTGCTGAAGCCAAGGCTGCTCCGCTGACCGTGGATCCAGCGGACGTGGCACAGGCCACCTTCAAGGCGGTGCTCGGCGGCAAGGACATCATCTTCGTCCACCCGGCCTTCCAGTTGGTGACCACCGTCTTCAACTTCATTCCGCGGCAGATCTTCCGCAAGCTGCCCTTCTAATACCATCAACCATTGATTTAACAGCCACGGTCACCGCCACCGCCCGGGAGGATTCCCTCCTTGGCGGTGGCGGTTCGCGTGATCCTGGGTCCGGCCACACCGTTGTACCTGGGGATCAGGCCGGAGGTTATGGGAGAATGCCTTTTATGATGACCACCACCAGCACTACCGGGACACCGGAGCCACACCCGCTGGATGCCCCGGAGCCGGAACCCACCGAGGGCTATCTCACTGACCAGCTGAATCGGAAGCGCACGGTTCTGGCCATTGGTGCGGCGGCACTGGGCGGCGGGGTGCTCACCCTGTTGGCCTGGTTCGTCCTCAGCATGACCTCCCTCCCGGCCTTCTCTACCTCGATGGTGACCAAGGGCCTGGCCACCGCCGGCACCCTGGTGGTGTTGGTGGCGGTGGCGGTGGCGGTGATCTTCTGGCTCTTCGATGAGCAGTCCGTTGGCCACGGCTTCGCCCGAGCGGTCAAGAACGCCGGAGATAAGAATGCCGGGGACGCCGACAGCACCACCGCTGCGGGCGCGGCCGATGACGGGGAAGTCGATAAGCCTGCTGGGCCGGAGTCTGAGACGATCACCCGGCCACGCTGGCGGCTGATCCTGACTTACCTGATCTGTTATCTCTCCCCGGCGGCCCTGGTGGTCACCACCACCGCAATTCCCCTGGCCTCCACCAAGCTCTACCTCGACGGTATTCAGGTCGACCAGGGTTTCCGCACCCAGTTCCTCACCCGGATGACGGACACCTGGGCGCTCTCGGACATGAACTACATCGACATGCCCACCTATTACCCGGGCGCGTGGTTCTGGTTCGGGGGCCGCCTGGCTGATCTGCTCGGCATTCCGGGTTGGCAGGTCTACCAGCCCTGGGCCCTGGTCTCGATTGCCGCCGCAGCCAGTGTGCTGGTCCCGGTCTGGCAGCGAATCTCCGGATCCCTGGCGGTGGCCACCGGCATCGCCCTGTTCAGCACCTGCGTTGTCCTGGTGATGGCCGCAGACGAGCCCTACGCCGCCATCGTCGCGCTGGGCGTGCCCGCCGCCACCGTGCTGACTCGCCGCGCAGTGGTCGGCGCCCCCTTCGCCGCCCTCGGACTGATTCTCTATCTCGGCGGCTCAGCCTCGATGTACACCCTGTACACCGGGGCTATCGCGCTCTCGGTGATCGCCATCGCCGCGGCTTTCGCCGCCGTCGGTGAGCGTTCCTGGATGCCGCTGCTCCGCATGACCGGCATCGGCATCGCTGCGGTGCTCATGGCCCTGATCTTCTGGGGCCCCTTCTTCTGGGCGGTCATCCAGGGACGCCCGATGTCCGGGGCGACCGCCACCCACTTCCTACCGAAGGAGGGCACCGAAATTCCGGTGCCCTTCCTCTCCCCCAGCATCATCGGGCTGCTCTGTCTGATCGGGCTGATCTTCCTCATCGCCCGGGCGGTCGACCAGGATCTGCGTGCCATGGGCATCGGTCTGGCCATCTTCTACTCCTGGGCGGTGGCCTCCATGGTGTCCACCATTGCAGGTTCCACCCTGCTCGGTTTCCGCATCGACACCATCATCGTGCTGACCCTCGGCACCGCCGGTGTCCTGGCGTTGGCCGATATCCGACTGGTGGGGGTGCACCGGATGTATCCCCACCGGATCACCCCGAAGATCTCGCGTTCCATCACTCTGGTGATGGTCATCCTGATGATCTTCAGTGGTCTGAAGTACGCCCAGGACATCCCCTATAAAAATCAGGAGGAGATCGATCAGGCCTACTCCGACACAGACGGCAATGGTGAGCGCGGCGATCGTCGCACCCCGGATGCCGGCAGGTACTACGCCGAGATTGACGAACACATCCGTTCCTTCGGCTACGACCCCTCCGAGACCGTGGTCCTGACCGATGAGATCAATTTTCTGTCCTTCAATCCCTACCGTGGCTTCCAGGCCTTCACCAGCCACTACGCCAACCCGCTGGGCGAGTTCAATCGCCGTAACAGCGCGTTGGAGAGCTGGGCCGAGGAGTCCTGGGAGGAACTCTCGGATCCGCGGGAGTTCCTCCAGACCCTGGAATCCTCGCCCTGGAATATCCCTGATGTGCTGATTCTCCGCGGTTCCCTGGAGGAGCCCGATAAGGGACTGAAGTACCACATCGCCGAGGACATTTACCCGAATAACCCGAACGTGCGATACCACCGGTTGAACTTCAGTCTGGAGCCTTTTACCGGCGCCGGCTCAGTGTGGGATCTGACTCAGATTGGCCCCTTCGTGGTGGTGACTCGTGAAGGCTGAAAAATCTGACGTAAACTCTTCCACTGTGTCTGAAACCGCCGAACCGAAGCTGAATGTAGCGCCGCAGTGGTTGAAGGTTCTCGCCATCGTCACCGGTGTGCTCGGGTTCCTCTCCTTCATCGCGCTCCCCTTTCTGCCGGTCAACCAAACTCAGTCCTCGCTGAACTGGCCGCAGAATGACAACCTCGGGAGCGTCAACGCTCCCCTGGTGTCCTACGCACCCGAGGAATTCCACGCCAGCGTCCCGGTGTCCGCCATTGATGCCCTGAATGAGGGGCAGAATATGCTCCTGGGCACGCTGCCCCAGGACAGCACTGACGCCACCAGCCGGGGACTCTTCGTCCGCGGCTATGAAGACAGTGTGGTGGTCACCGTCCGGGACCAGGTGGTGCTCGAGGTCGCCGACGAGGAGTTCACGGACCTGCCGTCCGATGCGGTTCTGGAGATCTCCGCCACCGGTACTGAAACCACCGCAGAGATCCCCGGTGCCCGGGACGCAGACGGCGATCCTCTCGCCGGTGTCATCGACGAGGACGCCCGCCCCCAGGTCACCGGTGTCTACACCGAGATCGAAAACACCGCAGATAACCATGCTGCGCTGGCCGAGGCCGGCCTCAACGTCGATGTCGAGATCAATTCCCGGTTCACCTCAACCCCCTCGGTGATCAAGTACATCGCGATGTTCGGCGGCGTGATCCTGTTGCTGATCTCACTGTGGACGCTCCACCGCATGGATAAGCTGGACGGCCGTTCCAGCCGCCGTTTCCTACCCAAGAAGTGGTGGAAACCGAAGGCACTGGACGGCTTGGTGGGCGCCATCCTGGTCTACTGGCACCTGATCGGTGCCAACACCTCCGATGACGGCTTCCTGCTGACCATGGCCCGGGTATCCGATAACGCCGGCTACATGGCCAACTACTACCGTTGGTTCGGGGTGCCGGAGTCCCCCTTCGGTTCCCCCTATTATGACTTGCTGGCGCTGATGACCCAGGTCTCCACTGCCTCGGTATGGATGCGCCTGCCCGCCTTGGTCTCGGGCCTGGTCATCTGGCTGGTGCTCTCTCGGGAGCTCATCCCCCGCCTGGGTGCGGGCATCGGCGGCCGGAAGGTGGCCTACTGGTCCGCCGCCTTCATGTTCCTGGCGTTCTGGCTGCCCTTCAACAACGGCACCCGCCCAGAGCCGATCATCGCCATGGGCGCGCTGCTGACCTGGGCGTCCTTCGAGCGCGCCATCGCCACCGGCCGACTCTTCCCGGCCGCGGTGGGCACGATCATCGCCACCCTTTCGCTGGGTGCCGGCCCGACCGGCCTGATGGCGGTGGCGGCCCTGCTGGCCTCGCTGTCCAGCCTGATCCGCATCGTCAACCGCCGACTGCCCCTGATGGGTGCACCCCGTGGCGCCTCGAAGAGGAAGTCCTTCACGGCGGCCTTCGCCCAGATCGCCCCCTTCCTGCCTGCCGGTACAGCCATCCTCATCGCGGTCTTCGGCGACCAGACCTGGGCCACCGTCATGGAGTCCATCCGGGTTCGCTCCGACAAGGGCCCCGCCATGAACTGGTACGAGGAATGGGTCCGCTACGAGACCCTGATGCAGCCGACCGTGGACGGCTCCCTGACCCGCCGCTTTGCCGTGCTGATGATGTTCCTCTGCCTCGGCGTCGTCATAGCGATGGTACTGCGCAAGGGCCGGGTTCCGGGCTCGGCCACGGGCCCCTCCATGCGCCTGATCCTGATCGTCTTCGGCACCATGTTCTTCATGGCGTTCACCCCGACCAAGTGGACCCACCACTTCGGTGTCTACGCCGGTATCGCCGGAGCCCTAGCTGCCCTGGCTGCGGTGGCCCTGAGCTACATGGCCTTGCGTTCCAGCAAGGCCCGGACCTTCCTGATCGGTGCCGTCCTCTTCGTCTCGGCGATCTCACTGGCGGGCATCAACGGCTGGTGGTACATCTCCAGCTTCAATATCCCCTGGTGGGACAAGACCGTCCAGATCAAGGGCATCGAAGCCTCCACCGTGGTGCTCTTCCTGGCGCTGGCGGTCCTGCTGATCGGTGTCATCCAGTCCTTCGTCTCTGATGTGAAGACCGACCGCGCCGAAGCCCGTGGTGAGTCTGCGGCCCTGGCCCTCGAGGAACAGGAGAAGCGCAAACGTTGGGTCGGAGTCGCCGCCGCCCCCGTGGCGGTGGCCACCGCCCTGATCACCGTCTTCTCCTTGGCTTCACTGACCAAGGGCTTCGTGGACCAGTACCCGGCTTATTCGGTCGGTCTGGGCAACCTGCGGGCATTGGGCGGCGATAAGTGTGGTCTGGCCTCCGACGCCATGTTGGAGACGAACTCCAATGATGCTTTCCTGCAGGTCGCTGACGGCTCTGACTTCGGTGATTCCATGGAGAGCGAGGACAGCCGTGGCTTCGATGCCAACGGTATCCCGCCGACCATCAACTCCGAAGGGGTGTCCGCTGCCTCCACCAGTGCGATCTCCGATTCAGTGGATTCGGATGGCGGCAGCGATGAGGCCACCGGCCAGGAGACCGGTACCACTGGCGGTGTCCGCGGCACCCAGGGTGTTAACGGGTCCACCGCCCGCCTGCCCTTCGGTCTGGAGCACACCCAGGTGCCTGTCATGGGCTCTTGGAAGCAGGGTGCCCAGCAGCCGGCGGAGCTGACCAGCGCCTGGTATCAACTCCCCGAGGCCTCAGAGTCCGCACCGCTGATCGTGGTCTCGGCTGCCGGCCGCATCGAGCACCACGACATCAATGGTGTGAAGCAGGACGGCCAGGAACTCATGCTGGAGTACGCCACCATGGATGCCGCCGGAAACATCAGCAACGAGGGCGAGTCCGAGCTGCTCGACATCGGTCCGACCCCCTCCTGGCGTAACCTGCGCCTGCCACTGGAAAACCTCCCGGCGGAGGCCAATGTGGTGCGTATCGTCGCCGCCGACCCGAGTCTCGATCCCGAGCAGTGGCTGGCTTTCACCCCACCGCGGGTGCCGGATCTGGCACCGTTGAACGAGGTCGTCGGCGCTGACAAGCCGGGCCTGTTGGACTGGTCTGTAGCCTTGCAGTTCCCCTGCCAGCGCACCTTCGACCACTACGCGGGCGTGGCCGAGATCCCGGAGTACCGGATCTCCCCGGACCACGCCGGCAAGGTCACGCTGACCCCCTTCCAGGATTATGCCGGTGGTGGCGTGATGGGCACCGCAGAGGCCGTCAACTCCTCCTATGAGCTGCCCAGCTACATGCTCAATGACTGGCACCGCGATTGGGGTTCCATCGAGGTCTACCTGCGCCGCGCGAACTCGCAGGGTGCGATCCCGGAGAATGCCCAGATCGACTACGCGGAGTTCACCCGCTCCGGTTTCTGGGACCCGGGCGAGATGATGATCGACGAGTAGCAGCCCGCAGGCTGGCTTGAGAACAAGGAGGGGAACCCGAGGTGGGTTCCCCTCCTTGGGGTTTGCCACCGCCGGGATGCTTATCGACGCCCCACGGGTACCGCAAGGTGGCCGGTACCGCCGTGGCAGGGGCCAGTCAGCTTCCTAGTTCTCCCGGAGCACTCCACCGGCCACAAGATTCTCAAGAGCCTTAACTGTTGAGGTTGTCGTCGTAGCGAATATTTCGGCGGCCGCTGAAGCAGTCAGCAGTGGATGATCAGGGAGAATCTCCATAATTTTCGACTCAATGGAATCTGCTCGCAGCGCTCGCGATCTTCCCTGGATTCCTGCAATGTTCCTCGACCCGCTGCCGCCATTCCTGATGGAGCTCCGCCAGATCCATGGTCATTCGCTGGGCTTGATCTGCGGCGTCGCCGAATCTTCCGCTCAACCTGGCTGGCCTCTTTTGAAAGTTTCGTCGGGCTAGTCCCCGACCCACCCACCGGAATCCAAGGTTGACTCAGCCGCAGCGCTTATCCTTGCCACTTTTCGATCCTGCGCCAACCTTAAGGATTATCCTTGATCGGATGGGCACTTTAATCAAGGATAGGACTTATCCTTGGCTAGCCGAACGCCGAAACCACGGCTAATCCAGTATCCAACCGCTGACTGCGCATCCTTTTCGGGAAGATTCCCGCTGGTCGGCCGCCAGATCGAGCACCTCAATCCTCAGGCTCGCCCGACCCCCTCCCAGGCAAAGTCGGATTTCCCCTCTCCAGATCCACCCTGCGCACCCAACCCCTTGCCACATACCCCCATGGGGTATACATTGGAGGACATTAGCGCGGACATCCTTTCCTGCGCCCTGATCCATTAACCTTCATGCTCTTGAACCAGGACTGATAAATAATGACGCAGACCCAACCACCCCTCGACCTGATTCAGGTCGACTTGGGCGTTACCGGAATGACGTGCACCTCCTGCTCCTCCCGTGTTGAGCGCAAGCTCAACAAGGTCGAGGGCGTCGAGGCGACCGTCAACTACGCCACCGAATCAGCATCCGTGACCTTCGACCCGAACAAGGTCGACACCGAAAAGCTCATCGCGACCATCGAGAACACCGGCTACGGTGCCTTCACCATGAGTTCCGAGTCGGAGACCCAAGATGCTGCCACCGACAACAGCAGTACCCCGACCAGCGGGCAGGGCCAGATCGACGCCGCCCGCGATGCGGAGGCCGAGGACCTCAAGCAGCGGCTGATCATCTCGGCACTGCTGTCCCTGCCGATCGTGGCACTGAGCATGATCCCCGCGCTGCAATTCACCAACTGGCAGTGGGCGGTACTCACCCTGGTGACCCCGGTCTTCTTCTGGGGCGGTGCCCCCTTCCACAAGGCAACCATGGTCAACCTGCGCCATGGCGCTTTCACCATGGACACCCTGGTCACCCTGGGTACAACTGCCGCCTACCTCTGGTCACTGTGGGCGTTGTTCATCGGCAATGCCGGGATGCCCGGTATGAAGATGGAGATGCACCTGCTGCCGAGCGCCTCCACGATGGATGAGATCTACCTCGAGACCGTCGCCGTGGTCATCTCCTTCCTGCTACTGGGACGCTGGTTCGAGACCAAGGCCAAGGGCCAATCCTCCGAGGCCTTGCGCAAGCTGCTGGACATGGGTGCCAAGGATGCCGCCGTCATCCGGGACGGTGCTGAGATCCGTATCCCGGTCAGTCAGCTCAAGGTCGGCGATATCTTCGTGGTCCGCCCCGGCGAGAAGATCGCCACTGATGGCGTGGTCACCGAGGGTTCCTCCGCGGTGGACCAGTCCATGCTGACCGGTGAATCCATTCCGGTCGAGGCCGCCCCCGGTTCCAAGGTCACCGGCGCCACCCTAAACACCTCCGGACGGCTGATGGTCAAGGTCACCCGCATCGGCGCAGACACCACCCTGTCTCAGATGGCCAGGCTGGTCACCGATGCCCAGGCCAAGAAGGCCCCAGTGCAGCGCCTGGTAGACCAGATTTCCCAGATTTTCGTCCCTGCGGTCATCGTCATCTCCATCCTGACCCTGTTGGCTCATGTCTTTTTCACTGATGCGGGCCTGGCCCCGGCATTCACCGCCGCAGTCGCAGTACTAATCATCGCCTGCCCCTGCGCCCTGGGCCTGGCCACCCCGACCGCACTGCTGGTCGGCACCGGTCGCGGCGCCCAGCTGGGTCTATTGATCAAGGGCCCGGAAATTCTGGAGTCCACCAAGAAGGTCGACACCATCGTCATGGACAAGACCGGCACCGTCACCTCCGGCATCATGTCCGTCACCGAGGTCACCCCGGCCGCAGACTTCGACCGCGAAGAGGTCCTGGCCGTGGCTGCCGCAGTTGAATCCGCCTCCGAGCACCCCATCGCTCAGGCCATCGCTCGCGAGGGCGAACGCACCATGCCGCTGGCCGAGGTCAGCGATTTCAACAATGAGGCCGGGCGTGGTGTCACCGGTGTCGTCGCCGGCCGCAATGTCACGGTCGGCCGTCCCGCTGGTCCGCTTGATGCCACCCTCCAGGCTGCCTTCACCGAGGCACAGTCCCTGGGTGGTACCCCGGTGATCGTCCAGATCAACGGCCGCAATGCCGGCATCATCACTGTCCGTGACACGGTCAAGGAGACCTCCGCCGAGGCGGTCGCCGGCCTGAAGAAGCTGGGACTGACCCCGATGCTACTGACCGGCGACAATGATGGCGCGGCCAAGGCAGTGGCCGCAGTGGTCGGTATCGACCCCGCCCATGTCATTGCCAATGTGCTACCTGCAGAGAAGGTCGCGCAGATCGAGAAACTGCAGCGCCAGGGCAAGAATGTCGCCATGGTCGGTGACGGTGTCAACGATGCCGCCGCCCTGGCCCAGGCAGAACTCGGCCTGGCCATGGGAGCCGGTACCGATGTCGCCATCGAGGCCTCGGATATCACCCTGATGAACAATGATCTCCGCTCCACAGTCGATGCCATCCGGCTCTCCCGAAAAACCCTGGGCACCATCAAGGGCAACCTGTTCTGGGCCTTCGCCTATAACGTGGCACTGATTCCGGTTGCCGCGCTCGGCCTGCTCAACCCCATGCTCGCCGGTGTCGCCATGGCGTTCTCCTCGGTGTTCGTGGTCAGCAACTCGCTGCGGCTACGCGGCTTCAAGTCCAGTCATAACGCTCCAGCCACCTCGCCGGCCACTGCCCGGATCAGCGCCGGGCAGCTGGCCAACGCCTGACCCCGACAACCCAACCCCACGCCCCATTTTCCGGCCGGGGCCGGTGGCCTCAGTGCACCCGCCGGATACCGGTGGTCCGGCCCGCCGGATCAATCTCCAGCAGCACAGCACCGAGGACCATCTCCCCCTTAGCCAGGGTGTAGGGCGGGAGATCATCAAGCGGTTCTCCCCGGAAGGCGGCCGCGAAGTGGAGCGGATCAAATCCGCCGCCGGTAAAGCCCAGCCGACCGGTCATGCCCAGTTCGGTCACCAGGCCGGTTCCCTGGGGCAGGACATGCCCGCGCAGGGTGGCGTCGTGGGTGTGGGTGCCCACCAGAGCGGTGATGCTCCCATCCAGGGCGGCCGCCATCGAAGCCTTCTCCCAGGGTGATTCCCCATGGACGTCGAGTAGGACCACCTCGGCAAGCTCATGCTCAGCGTTGACCTGCTGCCAGGCCTGCCACAGCGGCTGTGGCTTCGGGGCATTCATGTCCGGAAGCGCAGCCGTTGGGCTGAGTAGGTTGATCACCGAGATCTTTCGGCCATCGCGGCCGGTGAGGGTGCACACGCCCTGACCGAGTTCGGTATCCAGATTCACCGGCCGCACCACCTGCGGGTGCGCCAGGACCTCCGCCACCTCGGGTCCGTCCCAGGAATGATTGCCGCCGGTGATGACATCGACCCCGCCAGCGACCAGCACCTCGACGATCGCCGAGGTCATGCCAAAGCCATTCATCGGTGAGGGGCCGGTGACGGCACAGTTTTCCGCGTTCACCATGACCCAGTCAACGCCGAGTTCGGCGCGTAGCGCCGGCAGCCGCTCCGCGAGCCAGTAGGCTGCCTCCTCGCCCACCACATCTCCTACTGCAAGGACCTTCATTGGATCCCCTTTCCCTGAAATAATGCAGGTCCACGTCCACCTGCTCTATGTGGAATCTTTTTCCGAAACTAACCATAAATCCGGAACTATGATCCAGCAACCGCACAGGAGGTCAAATGGGCTGGCCAGCGCTGGCGAATAGGTCAGCACCCGCTGTACAGTCAGCTTATGCTGACCATTAATTCCCGGCTGGACATCATGAACCGGCTCGGCCGGGCCATGGCCGACCCCACCCGCTCCCGAATCCTCCTCTCCTTATTGGAGGCTCCCGGCTATCCCGCCCAGCTCGCCCGGGACCTGGAACTAACCCGAACCAATGTCTCCAACCACCTCGCCTGCCTGCGAGGTTGCGGCATCGTGACCGCCGAACCGGAGGGCCGGCGTACCCGCTATGAGATCGCCGATCCCCACCTGTCCCGTGCCCTGAATGCCCTGGTGGAGACCACCCTGGCTATCGATGAGAACCAGCCCTGTCTGGATCCCCAGTGCCCGGTCCCCGGCTGCTGCGGAAACTCCCCCGCCCCCGAAGCCGGAGAACACTAGACATGGATGCCTGTTGTGCACCGGTGGCAGCCACCACCCAAGCAACACCCCAGGAGGAGGCCACTCCGTGGTGGCGTGAGCGGGCGATTCTCATCCCTGCAGCCTCCGGAGCACTGCTGGCGATCGGGATGCTGCTCTCCTGGGCCGGGGTCACGGTGCCGTTGCTATTCTGGGCCTCCCTCCTGCTGGGTGCCTCCCAGTTTGTTCCCGGCGCGCTGCGCAGCCTGCTGAGCTCCGGCCGCCTCGGCATCGGTCTGCTGATGACGATCAGCGCTATCGGCGCGGTTCTGCTCGGGTTCGTGGCGGAGGCCGCTGCCCTGGCTTTCCTCTATTCCATTGCGGAAGCGTTGGAGGACCGGGCGATGGACAAGGCCCGGTCCGGACTGCGTTCCCTGTTGCGGCTGATCCCGGCAACGGCCACGCTTATCGGTCCGGGTGGCACCACCCGCACCGCCCCGGCAGCGACGCTGAAACCCGGTGATCTGCTGCGCTTGGCCGCCGGGGAGCGGCTCGCCACGGACGGTATCGTTCGTTCCGGGCACAGCAGTCTGGATGTCTCCGCGATCACCGGCGAATCCATCCCGGTCGAGGTGGGTCCCGGTGCTGAAGTTGCGGCAGGGTCGATCAACATCTCCGGTTCTCTCCAGGTAGAGGCCACCGCTGCCGGGAGCGATAACTCCCTGACCACGGTGGTCAGGCTGGTGGAACAGGCGCAGGCGGAGAAGGGGCAGCGCGCCCGGATCGCGGACCGGATCGCCCGCCCCTTAGTGCCGGGTGTACTACTTCTCGCCATGCTGGTTGCCATTATCGGTTCGTTCTTGGGGGATCCGGCGGTTTGGATCGAGCGCGCCCTGGTGGTGTTGGTTGCCGCGTCCCCCTGTGCTCTGGCGATCTCGGTGCCGGTCACCGTCATCTCCGCGATCGGGGCGGCCAGCCGTTTCGGGGTGATTTTCAAGTCCGGTGCCGCCTTCGAACGTCTCGGCGGGATCCGTCACCTGGCGCTCGACAAAACCGGTACCCTGACCCGCAATGAACCTCGGGTCACCACGGTGCTCGCTGCGGCGGGCGTCGATAAGCAGCAGTTGCTCGGCTGGGCGGGCGCACTTGAGGCGCACAGCACCCACCCGCTTGCGGCGGCGATCACCGCGGAAACCTCGGAACTGCCCACTGTCCGCGAGGTCCGCGAGGAGGCGGGTCGGGGCCTGCGCGGGCTTATCGACGGCGCGATGGTCGCCGTGGGCAGCCCCCGCTGGCTCTCCCCCGGCGCGCTGTCCGCAGAGGTCGGGGCCTTGGAGGCCGAGGGCATGACCGTGGTGGTCGTGCATCGTGATGGTGGTGTGGTGGGTGCGATCGCCGTGCGCGATGAACTGCGCCCGGAGGCCGCCGAGGTGATCGCGGGACTCCAGGCTGCGGGAACCGGGATCACCATGCTCACCGGTGATAATGCCCGTACCGCCGGGGCCTTGGCGGCGCAGGCCGGCATCCTGGACGTTCGTGCGGAGCTGCGCCCGGCGGAAAAGGCCACGGCGGTGGCCGAGCTACAGGCCAGCGGCGCCCCGGTGGCGATGATCGGTGACGGTATCAACGACGCCCCAGCGCTGGCTTCGGCGGATATCGGCATCGCCCTAGGAGCCAGGGGTGCCGACGCCGCGGTGGAATCCGCGGATATCGCCTTCACCGGGGAGGATCTGCGGGTGATACCGCGGGCACTGCGGCATGCCCGGCGGGGCCGCCGGATCATCAACCAGAACATCGGGCTCTCCCTGGTGATCATCATCGTGTTGCTGCCGCTGGCGATCACCGGAGTGCTGGGGCTGGCTGCGGTCGTGTTGGTTCATGAGGTGGCCGAGGTGCTGGTCATCCTCAACGGACTGCGGGCGGGGCAGGCCTCCAGACGGAATCGGCCCAGGGAATCCTGACACGCTGCCGGGTTTATGCTGGTAGCCGTGTCTTCATCTCATCCCTCACCGGACCCACGCCGCAATGCTTCCGTCCTCCCGCCTGCAGGCCCCGCCTGGGGTGGCTCGCTCATGGGGATCTCCATCACCGCTTCCCTGCTGCAGGTGCACGGCTGGCACCTGGCCGCTGAGGTGGTCCTGGTGGTGGCGGGGATGACCGCCGTGGTGATCACCCTGGGCTGGGTGCACCGGCGCTCCCCGGGATTCACGCCGGAGGTCATGCCGGCGTGGGCGATGCTGTCCATGGGCCTGCTCGCCCTCGGCTCGGCGTCCTCGACGATCTTCGGCGGGACCGCTTTAGGTGAATCAGCCTGGTGGTTCCACCTGCTCACCTGGGTGATCGCTGGGCTCTTGGGACTGAGTACCTGCCTGATCTATCTCCGGGCGCTGGTCAAGGGAGAGGCTGGTGCCCCCACTTTCTCCTGGGGGCTGCCCCTGGTGGCCCCCATGGTCACTTCAACAGTGGGGATGCAGCTCCACCCCTGGCTGGAACTCCGTGGTGCCGCACCTCTGTTGCTCAGCGCCACCCTCTGGATCTCGCTGCTGTGCTTCTGTCTGAGTCTGGCCCTCGCGCTTCCATTTTTCGCCCGCGTCTACCTGTACTACTTCAGCCCGCAGGCGCTGCGCTCCCAGAAGCCACGGATGCACCAGATGGCCGCCCCCACCACCTGGATTCCGCTGGGGGTGATCGGCCAATCGACAGCGGCGGCACAGCTGCTCGGTGCGGCAACCGGCTGGCAAACCGCGGGCATCATCTACGGCTCCATCATGCTCGGCATCGGTGTCCCGCTGGCACTGCTGGCTCTCCGGGAGCACTACCGTGCCGCCTTCACCGGGATCGACTACAGCCCCACCTGGTGGTCCAGTACCTTCCCGTTGGGCACCTGCTGCCTGGGCGCCCACGCCCTTTCCCTCG
This sequence comes from Corynebacterium sp. A21, assembly GCF_052266655.1. Taxonomy (NCBI): domain Bacteria; kingdom Bacillati; phylum Actinomycetota; class Actinomycetes; order Mycobacteriales; family Corynebacteriaceae; genus Corynebacterium; species Corynebacterium sp. A21. The sequence continues at coordinate 29,152 of NZ_JBQPQY010000011.1, read as the reverse complement.
CAGCTGAAACCCCCTGGCTCAACACTCTCAGCGCCGGGCTGCTGATCCTTCTTCTGGTACACGTGTGCTGGGCCGGAACCGGTTTCCTGCGCGCCGTGGGAGGTCGGGCCCTGAGCTAACAGCGGAATGAAGGGTAGGTCTCGAGCATCAAGCCAATTGCCTCTCGGTCAGGCAGCCCAACCCGGCGATCCTCGAGACCTACCCTCCGTTCAACTACACCGCCATCGGCGCATCCGTCGGGGCCACGGCGATCGGCAGGGCGGTCTCGCCCATGAGATCTTTATCCACGGCGGCTGCGGCGGCCCGGCCCTCCGCGATCGCCCAGACGATCAGCGACTGACCACGGCCATTGTCACCGGCGACGTAGACCGGAGCCTCGAAACCCGGGAAACGCGGCTGGCTGGTAGCCCGGTACTCACTGTCGCGTTCGATGCGGCCACGCTTATCCGCGACCAGCCCGAGCTCAGCGAAGAGTCCGTTCTGCTCGGCACCCGAGAAACCCAGGGCGATGAGCACCAGGTCAGCATCAACGTGGAAATCGGTGCCGGGCACCGGCACCCGCTTGCCCTCGATGACCTCGATGTCCACGCACTGCAGGCCGCTCACCTGTCCCGATTCGCCCCGGAAGGCCACGGAACCCGCGTTATAGAGTCGATTTCCCAGGGTCTCCCCCGGCACCCGGGTGGCCAGCCCCAGCGCCGCAATCTCTTCCGCTGACTCATCACCGGTGATCCGGTAGTCGCCCTCCTCATGGGCGGTGGCCACACGCTTGATCAGCGGGAACATCGGCCAGGGGGTCTTCGCTGCGCGGGTGGCCGGGGCTTCGGGGCGGATGTCCACCTGGGTGACGCTGGCCGCACCCTGCCGTAGCGCGGTACCGAAGCAGTCGGTGCCGGTGTCGCCGCCGCCGATGATGACGACCTTCTTGCCGCGGGCGCTAATAGGCGGAGTTTCATAATCACCCTCGTTGACCCGGTTCTGTTCGCTGAGGTACTCCATGGCCGGGTAGATGCCGGCCAGTTCCCGGCCCGGGACCTCAAGTGGGCGTGGTACAGGTGTACCAGTGGCGAGTACGACAGCAGAGAAACCGCTCAGATCGGCGGCGGTGGGCGCGATGCCGGTGCGGAAGACAGTGCCCTCATCGCTCATCTGTGCCAGGCGGCGGTCGATCCAGTGATTCTCCATCTTGTACTCCGGCACGCCGTAGCGCATCAGCCCGCCGATGCGGTCATCGCGTTCGAAGACGGTGACCCGGTGCCCGGCGCGGGTGAGCTGCTGGGCGGCGGCCAACCCGGCAGGTCCGGAGCCGATGACCGCGACGGCTTGGCCGGTGTCGATGCTCGGGCGGATCGGGCTGACCCAGCCCTGCGCAAAGCCGCGCTCGATGATCTCCAGCTCAATGTTCTTGATGGCCACGGCATCATCATTGATGCCGAGCACGCAGGCGCCTTCGCAGGGTGCGGGGCACAGGCGGCCGGTGAACTCGGGGAAGTTATTGGTGGCGTGCAGCCGGTCCAGCGCCTCGCGCCAGCGGTTCTGGCGCACCAGGTCATTCCACTCGGGAATGATATTTCCCAGCGGGCAGCCCTGGTGGCAGAAGGGCACACCGCAGTCCATGCAGCGGGCGGACTGCTGCTCGATCTGTCCTTCGGGGGCGGTCTCGTAGACCTCACCGAAGCTCAGCAGGCGCAGCGGAACCGGCTTATGGGCGGGTTCGCGGCGGGAATGGTTCAGGAATCCATGTGGGTCAGCCATTAGTTCACTGCCTCCTTGATCGAGTGGTTGTGCTGCACGGTATTCTCGGCGCTGGCCAACTCAAGCATCACCCGGCGGTAATCGCGCGGCATGATCTTGACCAGGTCCCGCGAACGGTAGCTGGTGGTCGAACCGGTGAGTTCCCGGTGACGGGCGATGGCCTCGTCCACCCATTCGCGGTCGCCATCGGAGAGCTCCTCGATATCGACCAGCTCGGGGTTGACCCGACCTACCAGGTCCTCGCGCCGGGGCAGGTAGGCGATTCCGCCAGACATACCGGCCCCGAAGTTGGTGCCCACCTCGCCCAAGACAATGACCCGGCCGCCGGTCATGTATTCACAGCCGTGGTTACCGATGCCCTCGACCACGGCGGTGGCGCCGGAGTTTCGGACGCCGAAGCGCTCGCCCACCTCACCGCGGATGAAGAGCTCACCCGAGGTCGCGCCATAGCCGATGACATTGCCGGCGATGATGTCCGGATGAGTCCCCAACTGCCCGGGGGCAGACTCCGCGGGTCGGATGATGATTCGGCCGCCGGAGAGTCCCTTGCCCACGTAGTCATTGGCATCGCCGATCAGGTTCAGGGTCAGCCCGGCCGGGATGAAGGCACCGAAGGAGTTGCCCGCGGAACCGGTGAAATTGAGATTCAGGGTGCCCTCCGGCAGCCCGGTGGCTCCGGTGGCGCGGGTGATCCGGGAGCCGAGCATGGTGCCCACCGAACGATTGACATTGCTCACCGGGTAGTCCAGCGTGATGTTCGGTGCTGCTCCCCGCACGGTGCGGGCATTCGTCGAGGCGAAACCTGCGGCTGCGGTGATCGTTGCCCGGGTATCGGCGATCAGCTTATTGTCCAGGGACTTGTCCAGGCTGTGCTCCTGGGCGCGGACGTGCTTGATCTCCTGTTCCGGGAAAGCCGTGGTGGGCCGGTGGAAGATCGGGCTGAGGTCAAGTTTGCCGGTCCGGCCGAGATGCAAGCCCTCGGTATCGCGCTGGCGCAGCACCTGGGCCTGGCCGATGGCCTCATCCAGACTGCGGAAACCCAGCTGGGCCAGGTATTCGCGGATCTCCTCGGCAATGAAGGTAAAGAAGTTGATCACGTGCTCGGCCTGGCCGGTGAAGCGCTTACGCAGGTCCGGGTTCTGGGTGGCCACTCCGACCGGGCAGGTGTCCAGGTGACACACCCGCATCATGATGCAGCCCTCGACCACCAGCGGAGCGGTGGCAAAACCGAATTCCTCGGCACCGAGCAGGGCGGCGATGATGACATCGCGGCCGGTCTTGAGCTGGCCGTCGCACTGCAGGCGGACCCGGTCGCGCAGCCCATTGAGCAGCAGGGTCTGCTGGGTTTCGGCCAGCCCGAGTTCCCAGGGGCCACCGGCGTGCTTGAGTGAGGTCAGCGGGGAGGCGCCGGTGCCGCCATCATGGCCGGAGATCAGGATGACATCGGCATGGGCCTTGGCTACCCCGGCGGCAACGGTGCCCACGCCCTGCTCGGCGACGAGTTTGACGTGGATCCGGGCGTCCGGGTTCGCACACTTGAGGTCATGGATCAGCTGCGCCAGATCCTCGATGGAGTAGATGTCATGATGCGGCGGCGGGGAGATCAGGCCGACGCCCGGGGTGGTGATCCGCACCTTGGCGATCCACGGGTAGACCTTGTCCGGCGGCAACTGGCCGCCTTCACCGGGCTTGGCGCCCTGGGCCATCTTGATCTGGATATCGGTGCAGTTGTTGAGGTAGTGGCTGGTCACCCCGAAGCGCCCAGAGGCGACCTGCTTGATCGAGGAACGACGCCAGTCGCCGTTGGGCTCCTTCTCGAAGCGGGCGGCATCCTCGCCGCCTTCACCCGAGTTGGATTTGCCACCCAGCCGGTTCATGGCGATGGCCAGGACCTCATGGGCCTCGGCCGAGATGGAGCCGTAGCTCATCGCGCCCGTCGAAAAGCGCTTGACGATGCTCGCCACCGACTCGACCTCCTCGAGCGGCACCGCGGGGTGCTCCGGGGCGAACTCGAAGAGGCCACGCAGGGTGCCCAGCTTCGCGGACTGCGTATCGACGGCCGCGGTGTACTCGCGGAAGATGTCATAACGGCCGGTGCGGGTGGCGTGCTGCAGCTTGAAGATGGTCTCCGGGTTGAAGAGATGAAACTCGCCCTCACGGCGCCACTTGTATTCGCCGCCCAGATCCAGCTCGCGGTGGGCCTGCTCCTCCGGGCGCGGCAGGAAGGCGCTGCGGTGCCGGGTGGCCACATCCGCAGCCACCTCGGCCAGGCCGATGCCACCGATCGGAGCCGGGATGCCGCCGAAGTACTCGTCCAGCAGTTCCTGGGACAGCCCGGTGACATCGGCGAGCTGGGCACCACGGTAGGAGGCCACGGCGGCGATGCCCATCTTGGACATGATCTTGAGCACCCCGGTGGTGGCGGCCTTGAGGTAGTTGGCCCCAGCCTGCTCCAGGCTGAGGTCCCCGAGCTGGCCCTTGATGCGCAGCTCATCGATGGTCTCGAAGGCCATGTAGGGGTTGATGGCATCCGCGCCGAAGCCGATGAGCATGGCCAGGTGGTGCACCTCGCGGGCATCACCACACTCGACGATCAGGGAGCAGCGGGTACGTGCCCGCTCGGCGACCAGCTGCTGGTGGACCGCGGAGGTCAGCAGCAACGCCGGCACCGGAGCCAGGCGTTCATCGGAATCACGGTCCGACAGCACGATCAGGGTCTTGCCGGCGGACACCGCCGCCGAGACCTCGCGGCGCACGCGGTTGATGGCGTCGCGCAGGCCGGCCCCGTGGTGGGCCACCGGGTAGAGCCCGGAGATCACGGCGGCACCGAAACGGTCCCACTCACCGTGGTCATTGGCGTGGATCAGGGTGGCCAGCTCATGGTTGTCGATGATCGGCCGGTCCAGCCGGATCCGGCGGGCGGTTTCCGCGGAGGGGTTGAGCAGGTCAGATTCGGCACCGAGCAGGGTGTACATGGAGGTCACCGGCTTTTCCCGGATGGAATCCATCGGTGGGTTGGTGACCTGGGCGAAGCGCTGGGAGAAGAAGTCGAAGAGCATCCGCGGGCGCTGCGAGATCGCGGCGATCGGGGTATCCGAACCCATGGAACCGATGGCCTCGGCACCACTTCGCGCCATCGGATGAATCAGCAGATCCACATCCTCTTCGGTGATACCGAAGACCCGCTGGCGCAGCACCACCCGGTCGTGCGGCATGTACTCATAACGGGTCTGCGGCAGGCCGTCGAGGTGGACGAAGTTCTCCCGGATCCACTCACCATAGGGTTCTGCGGTGGCCAGCAGCTGCTTGATCTCGTGGTCCGGAATGATCCGGCCCGCACCGGTGTCCACCAGGAACATCCGGCCCGGCTGCACCCGGGTGCGCTGGACGATATGTGCCGGATCAATGTCCAGCACACCCGTCTCAGAAGCCATGACCACCAGTCCCTCATCGGTGATCCAGATCCGCCCCGGGCGCAGCCCGTTGCGGTCAAGCACGGCACCGACATAACGGCCGTCGGTGAAGGCGATGGCGGCCGGCCCGTCCCAGGGCTCCATCAGGCAGGAATGGTACTCATAGAAATCGCGCAGCTCCGGGTCCAGGGTCTGGTCATTCTCCCAGGCCTGGGGCACCATCATGGCTATGGCGTGCGGCAGGCTCCGGCCACCCAGATGCAGCAGCTCCAGGGCCTCATCGAAGCGCGCGGTATCCGAACCGCCGGGGGTGCACACCGGCAGGGCGCGGTCCAGGGCACCGAGTTCCGTGGAGTCGATCATGGATTCCCGGGCGCGCATCCAGTTCTCATTGCCGCGGACGGTGTTGATCTCACCGTTGTGGGCGACCATCCGGTACGGGTGTGCCAGTGGCCAGCTCGGGAAGGTGTTGGTGGAAAAACGGGAGTGCACCAGGGCAATCGCGCTGGCCAGACGGGGATCCCGCAGGTCAGTGTAGAAACCGGCCAGCTGGGAGGTGGTGAACATTCCCTTGTAGACGATGGTCTGGCTCGACAGCGAGGGGAAGTAGACGGTGGGCTCCCCCTGGGATTCCCCGAGCTCGCGGGAGCAACGGTTGCGGATGAAAAACATCACGCGGTCCAGGTCGATGCCGGACTTGTCCCCGGCCGCCAGGAAGATCTGGGCCAGGCCGGGCATGGCCTCCCGGGCCATGGAGCCGAGTTCGGAGGCATCGAAGGGCACCTCGCGCCACGCGAGAACCCGGGCCCCTTCCTGGGTGATGATGCCCTCGATCTCGCGTTGAGCATCCATCTTGGCCATGCGGGTGCGCGGCAGGAAGACGATGCCGGTGGCGTAGTGGCCCGCTTCCGGCAGCGCCACATTCTGCTCGGCGAGGACCTCGCGGTAGAAGGCATCCGGAATCTGCAGCAGAATGCCGGCGCCGTCACCGGTGGTCGGTTCCGCACCGGCAGCACCGCGGTGCTCGAGATTGACCAGGGCCTGGATGGCCTGGTCAACCAGGGTGCGGCTGGGGCGGCCATAGAGGTCTGCGAGAAAAGCGACGCCACAGGCGTCCTTCTCGTGGATTGGATCGTAGAGTCCCTGCTTGTTCATGGCGCCTCCCTTGAGATTCTGCTCTTGTGCTGCCAGGTCCATACCCCGGCAGCCCTATCTACCTGTCGATCTATAGATTATTTTCCAGTCCAGAAAACACCCACCCCAGAGCCCGTGCAACTTTAGGGTCACCTAAAACCCGCAGCTCAGCCAAAATAATGTGATGCACAGCACAATTATATACCTGTCGAGCGACCGGGGGCCACCCCCAATTTCCTGATATTTACCCCCAGGAGCTGGGGGACCTATCCTCCGACAGGTAATAATTCCCACCACTCCAGGACATCCCCGGCCCAGCCGTCCCCCATCCCCCAACTGGCAAATTCCGGAGAGTGCGCCCCTATCACAAGCGCAATTTCAACGTAAGCCAAAACTCTCCAAAATCACCCCTGAAAAGGTCATTGTTAGGCAAATCTGACCCTCACGGAAAGCGCGGATCCACTCAGGGCAGCCTAATATCTACTGAGTCTTGGTAATTTCCGATATGTGCGCCTGAAGGTAGTTCCTAAAACTCTATGAGCGATTCTTCCCTCCCGACCCATCAACCGCCCAGCGTCCGGCGGGCAGTGACCATTGCGGTCCTCGCCGTGCTGATGGCGCAGCTGCCCATCAACGCGGTCTCAGTGTCACTGACCACCATCGCCGCCGATACCGGTGCCGGCACCTCCGGACTCCAGTGGGTGCAGTCCAGCTACATCCTGGCGATGTCGGCCTCCGTGCTCTCCGCCGGGGTCATCGCCGAAAACATCGGCCGCCGCAAGGTCATGGTCCTCGCCCTGTGGCTGATGGCCGCCGGCACCGCGATCGCGGGACTATCCTCACTCGCCGGCGAGAACGCCATGCCCCTCCTCTGGGCCGGCCAGGCCCTCGCCGGCTTCGGCGGCGGTGCGTTGCTGCCCACCACCCTGGGCACCATCGCCATGGTGATCCCGGATCCGCGTAAGCGTGGCCCCTATATGGCGCTCTGGGGTGCTGGCACCACCGCTGGCCTGGCCTTCGGCGCCATCGCCGCCGGCTTGATCCTCAAGGTCGCAGATTGGGGCTGGATCTACCTGCCGCCCTTCCTCATCGCCGCCGCCATCGCCCTCATCACCCAGACCATGCTCCCGGAGTCCCCCACCTCCAAGCCCGGCATGGACCTGCCGGGGCAGATCTTCGCCATCATCTTCATCATCGGCCTGATCTTCGGTGTCATCCAGGGCGGCGCGCAGGGCTGGCTCTCAGCCCCCGCGATCATCGGCTATCTTCTCGCGGTCGTCGGTCTCATCCTGTTCATCTACCGCGAATCCCACACCTACGCTCCCCTGATGGATCTGCGGGTGTTCCGAAACCCCGGCTTCGTGGCCGCCTGTTTCGCCGCCGCCATGGCACTGTTCTCCGTGGTCGGTGTGGGCTTCATGCTGGCCCTGTTCCTGGGGTCCGCCAAGCAGCTGGACCCGCTGGGCATCGCCTCCTATGTGGCCTTCATCCCGGGTACCGCCCTGGTGGTCTCCCCGCTGGTGGGAATAGCGCTCCAGAAGCTGCCGGCCAATTTCTCGCTGACCATCGGTCTTTTCCTGGGGGCTCTGGGCACCTTCCTGATCGCGCACACCGATGAGCAGACCTCCTACCTGAACACGGTCTGGCGGTTGATGATCTTCGGTGTCTCCATCTCCATCATGTTCGCCTCGGTGGCCACCGTCGCCGTGAACTCGGTGCCACTCAAGCAGGCAGGTATGGCCGGGGCCACCAATACTGTGGTCCGGCAGATCGGCGGTGCCCTCGGCCCCGCCATCATCGGCTCGATCTACGCCACCGGCAGGGCTTCCGGCGCCTCCATGTCCGAGGCCTTCAACACCGCACTGAGCGTGACGACGGCCCTGATGGTCCTCGCCGCGCTAACTTGCCTGGCCGCTGGCATCGCCGGCAGCAGGCGGAAGTCCGCGGCCAGGAACTAAATACCGGGGAAGCTAGCGAACGCTCGCATCGGCTGCCGAGAACTCCACATCGGTGACCGGGCGGCCCCAGTCCACAAAGCCGCCCTGCTCATCTTTGAGGTTAGCCACCACGTGGCTCATCGCAGATTCAGCGGTGGCACCGTGCCAGTGGTTGACCCCGGGACCCGCCCAGGCGGTCTCACCAGTCTGGATCAACCGGGCCGGCTGTCCCTCCTCTTGAAACAGACCTTCGCCCTCGACGATGATGATCAGCTGGCCGACCTGATGGGTGTGCCAGTTGGTTCGGGCACCGACGGCGAAGGTGACATTGGCGGCCTGCAGTTCCGTGGGCTCCTCCATCGATGCCATGTGGACATCTCCGGTGAACCAGTCGGGGTTGGCGGGGTTTCCGAGGGGGAAGTGTGCACTCATGGGCCCGACCTTAGCGCTGTCCGGGCCCGGTCGCGGCGTCGATAAGCGCGGTACCTAGATCCCCGGCTGCTGGGTGCTCTCCAGCAGCAGAATCAGGTCACCGACGGTATAGCCGCCCTGCTCCACCATGCGCGCCAGGTCATCCAATGGCAGCTGGCCGCCGTCACGCAGCGCAGTGACCAGCTCACTCAGATGAGCGATATCCTCCGGAGCCAGGCCCAGCTGCCCACCAGATTCCGTGAGTGCGTCGGCCGCCAGCAGGCCCGCGGCGATCGCCAGCACCACCGCAACCAGCTCTACATTGGGCTGAGTCAGCAGATCCTCACCCCCCTGGGTGAAATCAGGGAGCTGGAAATTCCCCGGAACGACCGGGACACCATCCTTGAACTGGGCAAACTGCTCATGGGTGCCGTTAAAGAGGTTCATGTCCACCGGCGCATTCACCCCGGCCACCTGACCGGAATCGGAATGCTGCCAGATAGACAGATGGGTCCAGCCGCCCGGGATCACCGTCGGTGGGGTGTCCTGGTAGGCGGCGAGCCACAGCGGGTGGCGGCTGAACTCCGGAGAGTTGCCCAGGTGCTGCTCCCAGAAGAAACGGTTGGTGTAGATGATCGGGGTGCGCCCGGTCAACGCCTCGAGCTGCTGCAGGAACTCCCGAGTCCAGGCCTGCAGCTGCGCCGGCGACTGATCATCGTGATACTCGATGTCGAGCACCGGTGGCATGCTGGCCTGCGGCACCGTGGCCAGTGCAGCGGCGTATTCCGCTGCCTGCAGGGTGGCGCTCTCGCCCGGCCGTGCCAGATGATAAGTGCCCGTGATCAGGCCATTCGCCGCCGCCTGCTGGGCGTCCTCCAGCAGGTGCGGATTGACGTAGCCGATCCCCTCAGTGGCCTTGACCACCGCGAAATGATGCCCCTCATCGGAGACCTGGGACCAGTTGATCGGGGCGGCATCGGGATGCTGCCAACTCGAGACATCCACACCTCTCGGCGAAGAAGAGCCGAGGGCACCCGCCGAGGGTGCGGTGGCCACGCCAAGGCCCAGCGCGAGGACGGTGAGGGGGACTGCCACTGCGGTAGCAAGGCTTCCTGGATGCCCGAGGGAGGGGTGGATGAGCGCGAAGGAGAGATGTTTCCGAGTTCCAAATGCCATGAGCGTGAACCTAGCAGCAATTCACTTTCGCCACATCTGAAACTTCAGTAACAAAAATAGCGGGATTCCAAAGCTGAGTGCGGACTGGCCGAAGCTGAACCAGAACAACCCACCGGACCCTAGACCGATCACACCCGGCCGAGTTGCCTGGACAGGGAGAATGCCCAGTACCCGGACACCCGATGGCTGCCCTTCGAGGATGCGACTGGAGTGCCTGTTAAGAATTCCGGACCCGGATCCTCAGAATGTGGGACTGAACACTGTGAGGGTGGCAGTCGGGGTCAGTCGCACGGACCGGTGACCCAGAATTTCAGATAGCCGCCGAGCTCCCGGGCGACATGTGAGGGAATCCGGGGCTTGCTCACCCAACCATGGAAGACCACGGTGGTATCCACCGTGGCACACTGTTCGAAGACCGTGCGGACCCGGCGGGTGTGCGGCCGGTTGGTCACCACCACCACACTGTCCCAGTTGCGCTCCGCAGCCAGCTCAGCAAAGGTCTGCGCCTCCCCGACGGTGGTCACCGGCGAAGGCTCCATGCACAGTGTCTCATCCTGGGCCGGACGGTCCGCCCCCGCACAATGGGACCAGCCCACCGCATCCTCCGGACCCTTCCAATTGGAGATCACCAGGGTATCCGCCACCCCCTCCTCCACCAGCCGGGCGCCAAGTTCATGTCGGCCGTCACTGGCACCGGCGAGCACCAGCACCGCATCGGACCGGAGCGGTGCCACCGTCGGCGGATAAAGGAACCAGGCGGTGACCGCGAGGCAGGACACCACTAACAGCGTCACCACACCCACCAACCAGGAAAAGCGGTTCAGACTACGGAAACGCCCCCCAGGCCCAGGATTTCCCATCCCAACACCTCCTCCAGTTCTTCCTATCCGGGAATGCTCCCAGTATCCAGCAACCAGGCCTCATCCTAAGACCTTCGGCCGTCGGGTACAGGCTCGGCCGGGTGCCTACTTAGCCCGATAAAAACCTGCGGCAATAAAAATTGGGCCCGACTCCTCCCCAACGGAGAAGTCCGGACCCAACGGTACTGAAATGCACTCAACACCGGATCACACTACAACTGTGACACCGGCTGGCACTGAGGTGCCGGGAAACTAGAAGCCGGTGGCGGTGATGTACTGCCAGAAGTTGGCGGCACCGATGATTCCGCCGACGATAACGCCGAGGCCGGCCAGGTTAGCCAGGTTGGCCCACTTGGTGGCCCATTCCGGAGCGTCCTCGTTAGTTTCCTCGCCGAGGATGTCCTCGCCGTTGGTGCGCTCATCAGCATCGGTAGCGTCGCCGATGGCGGAGGAGTTGCCGGAGGACAGGGAGGTGCCGATCGCGGAGGAGAGGGAAACCTGCTCCGGCTGCTCGGTCTCCTGGGCACCAGCGATTGCGGTGCCGGAGAAGGTCAGTGCCAGGGCAGCGGTGGCTGCGATTGCTGCGTTGCGGATCTTCATGTGATTGCCTTTCTGAAAAAGAAAATTAAGCGGAAGAGCTTAAGCGCCCTGGCCGTGAACGACGAAGTTGTACGCCGGACCGAAAACCAGGCCGAGGAGGGAACCGACCACGCCGGTCAAGGTCAGGCCGTAGAGCAGCTTGGCCCAGGCCGGCTGACCGTCGAAGGTTGCGCCGGTCTCTTCGTTGACCTTGGAGGAGCCGAAGAGGGCGCGTGCGTCCGCCTCGTTCTCACCGTTGAGGTTGTCGGAGAGGCGGGAGGAGCCGTTGGCGGGAATGGAGGAACCCTCGGTGATTTCGATGTCCTCAGCCGGGACGTCGGTGGTGTCATCGGCGTTGATGTCGGCCTCGATGTTGAGGCCTGCGTCGACATTAAGGTCGTCCTGTGCGGTGGCGATGGAGGTGGAACCCAGGGCGAGAGCGGCGGTGGTTGCGACTGCGAGGGCCGCCTTGGAGATGTTACGCATAGATATTTCCTTAGCTGTCGTGAGTTGCGGATCACATGACGCCCGAAGCACATTCGGCATGTTCCACCGAACTTCAGGTGCCCCCCAACTAGGGGGCGGATGTCGAAAGTCACGATAGTGCTATCGATCTGAGAATTCAGAACATTGAGAATAAACATCTCCGAATGCCCGATAAGTTCACGCCCAGTTGACGCTTATGCAAATGCTGCAAAAACAGTGGTCAAGCCGAGATTCACCCGTTTGGATGATACCTTCAAAGTCTCCACATTAACGCATGATAACAATTTGATATACTTATATTCAAACATGGAATATTGGGAAATATCCCAGGTCAGGGGACCATTGAAGTTCAAGTGAATTTGATTTACAAGGAAATTGAAGTGTTAACAAACCGCATTAATCAATGAAATTCATTAATTATATGGTCACTATTCATATTTATTTAGTTTTTCCCGGTAATAACGGCAAGCACACCATTCACACCTCCCATAATTTTCTTAATTAGGGCTCATTAATTACTTAATAGAGTCTGGAATAGCTGGGAAATCATCGCGCACGGACACCCGGCGCGCGGGTGACATCGAACCCGGGCCCCAGGGAGCGTCGATAAGCTTCCAGCCCCGCCAGACTGGTAATCATCTCCGGCAGCACCACCTGGGTGTCATCATGTTTGGCAGCGCGGTGGCAGCGCACGTAGAGGTAGATGAACACCGGGTACATCAGCAGCGCCACCACAATCATGCTGATCCCCTGTGCGGTACTGCTCCCCCACATGAGGTTCCACCCGAAGTGGAAGGCGAAGGCGAGGAAGGTCCAGAATACCGCCACCCCCCAGCGCCACCACGCTGACCGGCCGGCCATGAACAGCGCTAGGCCCACGCCCCAACCCGCGGTGGCGCTGAAGACCACGTGCAGGCCGGGCCCGATGACACCGCGATAGAACCAGGTGAAGAAGACCCCATTGAGGTCTGAGTTCGCGTCCAGCACCGCTCCAAAGGAGCCGTAGAGCAGGTTCTCGAAGACCTCGAAACCCAGGCCGACCATGCCACCGATGATGAAGCCATGCCAGGGACGGTTGAGACGTCGGAAGCTGAGCAGGATCACCGCCACCCCCACCGCCTTGGCGATCTCCTCCGGGTAGGCGCCACCCCAGGAGGCGAAGGTGAAGGTCCAACCGAGCTTCTCCATGAGATTAAAAATCGGCAGGCCGGTGGCCATGACGATGAGGAAGGAGACACCCGCACCCCACAGCAGGCTGGCCACGATCCACCACCACCCGGCGCGGGGCCAGGCGGCCGAGGACCGCAGCACGATGATCCACAGCAAGGTGTAGATCGCGCCGAGCAGCAGGCCGAGGCCGCCGCCCACCGGGGACATGAAGATGCTCGTGAGGATGTAGAACCCCAGCAGCGGGATGCTGATGACCGTCAGCACGATCAGGGTGAGGTGAAATAACCGGCTCATACGTCCTCCATCTGCGGTTCTTCCGGGACCTCAAGACCAGCGCCAATCGGCGCCGGGGACATGCCGTCCAGCAGCATGAGCACCGGCGTGGGCAGGGATTGCTGGCTGTAGTGGAACCACACCGCATCCGCGAGTTCCGGGACCTCCGCCCCGCCGTAGACCAAGGTGATCATGGACTGTCCTTCCCGGTCCCCGGTGCCGGCCAGCGACATGCCGACCGCGCCATAACGTGGGTCGATGACCATGCGGGCTTCTTCCTCCCGGAACACTGGGGCGTTGGCTGGCGGAAACTCAATGATCAGGGCGCGCATCATCCGCCGCAGGGTCTGCTCCTCATCCTCCGGCCCCTCGACGATCAACGACTGCACCATGGTGCCTTCACAGTCCCAGAGGTAACCGGTGATCACATCGCTGGACTTCCGGCAGGAGATGATCTCCCCCGCCGGATCCCGCAGTGGAATCTCCCAGTCGTAGCCGAGGGAACCCAGCCGGACCTCATCCGTCCCATCGGGGCGGTCAGGAACCACCAGATTAAGAAGACTCGGTAGGGCGAGCAGGAGGGCGGCAACGCCAAGGATGGCGCACCAGAGCTTCCCGGCTCGGGTCGGACTGAAACGGTACTGCGGCATGCATGCGAGATTACCTGGCCCTTCGCGGCACGGATAAGCCCGCCGATGAACCGGGACCTTCACTAGGATGGCGGCATGAATGATCTCTACCATTATGTCAACGGTCCCTGGCTCGCCTCCCACGTCATTCCCGATGATCGCGGCGTGGACGGCACCTTCCACCAGCTTCGCGATACCGCCGAGGCCGATGTCCGCGTCATCGTCGAGGCAGACGAGGGCCGCGCGGGCACCCTCTTTGATTCCTTCATGGACACCGAGTCCATCAACGCCGCCGGAATGACCCCCCTCGACGCCGACCTCGACCGCCTCGCTGTCGCCGATATCAAGGAATTCACCACCGTCCTCGGTGAACTCGACCGCCTCGGGGTCGGCGCCCCGGTGGGTTTCTGGGTGACCAAGGACTCCGCCAGCGAAGCTGAGGTTCCCTACCTCATCCAGTCCGGCCTGGGCCTGCCTGATGAGGCCTACTACCGCGAGGAGGCGCACGCCGAGACGCTGGCCGCCTACCGCCAGCACGTGGCCACCATGCTCGGTTTCCTTTCCCCGGAACGACTCCAGGGGCTCGATGTCGAGGTAGCGGCGGAGCGGATCGTGGCGCTCGAGGCTGAGATCGCCGCCGGGCACTGGGATGTCGTGGCCTCCCGTGACGCTGTGAAGACCTACAACCCCACGTCGGTGTCCGCCCTTCCGCAGGCCCTGGAAACCCTGCTGCTCGGCGCGGGACTGTCCGAAGGCCGACTGGTCAACATGATGCCCTCGGCCGCTGAGCACATCGCCGGGTTGCTCACCGCTGACCGCCTCGCCGATTGGCAGCTCTGGGCCACCTGGCACATCCTCAACGCCCGCGCCGGGCTGCTGCCCGAAGAGGTCGGGGAGAAGAACTTCGAGTTCTACGGCACCCGGCTCTCCGGCGCCACCGAGCAGAAGGACCGGTGGAAGCGCGGGGTTGGCCTCGCCGAGCGGCTGGTGGGCCATGAGATCGGCAAGATCTTCGTCGAGCGTCACTTCCCCGCCTCCTCCAAGGCGGACATGTTGGAGTTGGTCGGCTACCTCACCGAGGCCTATCGCGAGCGCATCAGCAACCTGGCATGGATGACCCCCGCCACCCGGGAAAAGGCACTGGAGAAGCTGGACAAGTTCCAGGCGAAGATCGGCTACCCGGAAAAATGGCGCAGCTACGAGGGGCTCAACGTCACCCCGGGTGGTGCTGAACTGCTGGACAACGTCCGCGCGGCCACCGCTTTCCTGCATGATTATGAGCTGGGCAAGATCGGCAAGCCGACCGATCGTGAGGAGTGGTTCGCCACCCCGCAGACCGTCAACGCCTTCTACAACCCGGTGGTCAATGACATCACTTTCCCCGCCGCCATCCTGCGCGCCCCCTTCTACTCCCCGGAGACCGAGGCCGCGGAGAACTTCGGCGCCATCGGTGCTGTCATCGGCCATGAGATCGGCCATGGCTTCGATGATCAGGGCAGCCAGTACGACGGCGAGGGCAACCTCAACTCCTGGTGGTCCGATGCGGACCGCACCGCCTTCACCGAGCTGACCGACAAGCTCGTGGGCCAGTTCAACGGGTTGGTTCCCTCGGTGCTCAAGGGCACCGGGGTGGAGACCGCCGGGGTCAACGGTTCCTTCACCCTCGGGGAGAACATCGGCGATCTCGGCGGGCTCGGCATCGCCGTGGTGGCCTACCGCCGCTACCTGGCGGATCAGGAGCTGACCTTCGAGACCTCCCCGGTTGCCGCCTTCGAGGCAGAGGGGTCCGTGCCGGAGCTGGCGCAGCGCGAGTTCAACGGCATCCAGCGCCTCTTCCTCTCCTGGGCTCGTGTCTGGCGCACCACCATCCGCCCCGAGCTGGCCACCCAGTACCTCGCGATCGACCCGCACTCCCCCGCCGAATTCCGCTGCAACCAGATCGCCGCAAATATCGGTGAGTTCTACCAGGCCTTCCCGGAGATCACCCCGGAGTCCGAGATGTTCCTCGCACCGGAGGAACGGGTGACCATCTGGTAAGCCCGCGGCCTTCTGAGCCCCTGGACGTGGCGGAAGATTTCCGCGCCGCCTGGAATCGGGCTTCGTCCGCGGAGTTGGCGGCGGTGTTCACCCCGGACGCCGATTTTGTCAATGCCCTCGGGTTCTGGCGGCATGTTCCCTTCCACTGACCTGGAGTTTGAGAAGACCGCGGTGCGGATGCTCGGCGAGGAACACGCGGTGGTCCACGCCCTCTGGCGGATGAGCGGGCAGCTGGCACCGGGGTCCACCGGCGAACGCGGCGGGGATCGGCGTGGGGTGTTCACCTTCGTCGTCTCGCTTATCGCCGCCCGCTGGCTCGCCATCGCCGCCCACAACACCGACATCGTGCCCGGCGCCCAGACTCACCTAGCCTCGGCATCCGGTTCGGTCAGTGCGGTGCATTATGAGGCACAAGCGGACAGTTAGCGGCTGGGACACCTGGCTCCGGTGGCCCGGAGAATGAGCAGATTTTCCGGGCCACCGGAGCGCAGGAAATGGTCACCCTAATTGATTCCCCATGGGACCAAGGGTTATCGTGTCACCCGAAGATAAAGAAACGGTATCTATTGGATCTCTTAAACGTTACTCAAGGCCGTTTCCACCGCTAACGGACCAGAGAACGAAAGAGAACACATGCAGGCAAACGGTGGCAGACACCGCAAGATCGGGATCTCTCCGGCAAAGCGGCGGGTCGCGCTGGTGGCAGTGGCCGCCGGCACCGTCTCCACCGCAGGTGTAGGCGGCGCAGCCGCCGGCACCCTGCATTCCCAGGCATCCACAGCAAGCACCGAAGCTGAAAAACTGGACCTGGAGCTGGCCACCGACCACAGCGCACTCTCCTCAGAGCTGGCCACCGCTGCCCCGCAGATCCTCAACATTGAGGAATTCAAACCGGTGACCAACCTTGATGAGCAGGTCAAGACCGCGCTGCACGTCAATGAAGTCAAGGCAGCAGAATACCGCTCCGGGGATATCACCAAGCCCACCGAGGGCACCTTCACCTCAGGTTTTGAGATGCGCTGGGGAACCATGCACAAGGGCGTGGACATCGCCAACGCCATCGGCACGCCGATCATGGCCGCGCTGGCAGGCACCGTCATTGATGCCGGTCCGGCCTCCGGTTTCGGCAACTGGGTGCGCGTCCAACACGATGATGGTTCGATCGCCGTCTACGGCCACATGGCCACCATCGATGTCGCCGTTGGCCAGCGGGTGACCGCCGGTCAGCAGATCGCCGGAATGGGTAATGAGGGTTTCTCCACCGGTTCCCACCTGCACTTCGAGATCTACCCGGATGGTGTCAATGCCATCGATCCGCTCCCCTGGCTCGCGGAGCGCGGCATCGTTCTTTAGGGATCTGGGGCATAGGGACCCGGGGTGGGTTCTGGGTCCTTCACGGTGACCGCCCCAACTCACAGATGTTGAGGTCACAGCCAGAGAATGTGTTCAGAGCCATGGTCGTTTTCGGAGGTCCTCTGCACGCTCGCTCGGTGAGTGTCCCACTTCCAAGAAAGTGGGGCAGCTTGAGCCGTGTTCCTCAGCGGGAAAGCCGATTACTTCTAAAGGTGAGAAGTCAGTGGGGGTGCCTGCCGGTGTTTTGGTTAAAGGTGAGGTAGTTCCAGCACTAGTAGAGCGAGTCCGGCCATCCCAAATAGGAGCATTGCTGTTGTTAGGAGACAAACACTTCCTATGCTGGGTTCGATCCGTTCCTCAGCGATCCCTAATCCAGCGCGTGCATAGCGACGCTGCTGAGTGGAATAGATAGTGATGGCTAGGCCAGCCATAAGTGCGATCACCCCGTAGATGACGCTCGGGAAATACGGCGACCAGCGCAACAGGATAGCACTGACGATCATCAACGAGACCACGGTTCGGGTCCAGCTCAACACAGTGCGCTCTGGCTGGAGCCCTGGGTCTGCGTGGGGCCGGGTGTCCAAGCGCATCAGCTAAAACTCCACATCACCAGAATGCATGCGACGACACAGGCTAAAGAAAGCAGTGGGACGATCGCAGGGAGGGGCAGCGGCTTACCTTTACGCATGGCTCGTTCGGTGGCTAACCAGCGCCCAGCGGCCCCTACGGAGATCAGCAATCCCATAGTGATGACGAACAAGGCTGACCATGTCCGCATTTCCTCAGAAATATTCTGCAACGGGAAAGCCTGCAGGGCGATACCTCCTCCGAGGAATGCCAGAGAGGTCCGGGTCCAAGCGAGGAACGTCCGCTCGTTGGCCAGTGTGAAGCGCGGATCTGGCTCCTCGCCCTCGGGCAGGAGAGTCCGCGACAGCCAAGGTCGTGTCGGTCTGTCTTCAATAATGCTCACGGTGGCTCCTAGACGGTGGTTGTCGAAGACTGTTCTTGTGCAGACTGATGAGCCTCTCAGCGAGAGGCTCATCAGCAATAACGTCGGAGAATACTTTTGGGTTGACGAGTGGTTAGGCGGAGGTGCGAATTTTCCGGGGGACGAGCATCATACTGATCAATCCCAGGAAAGCGGCTCCGGCGAAGAGGTAGAAGCCCCAGGGGTAGGCCAGGTTGGCGGTGACGAGAATGCCTGCGCCGAGGGGGCCGACGATTGCTCCAATTCGACCGATGGCGTTTTCCAGTCCCATTGCTGTCGCGCGGGAGTTTCCCTGATACACCTTGGAAGTGAAGGCGTAGACCATCACCTGGGCCGAGAAGACGAAGACACCAGCGAGGAAGACCAGTGCTCCCAGGAGAAAAGCGCTCTCCATTTTGATGGACAACAGGACCAGCAAGATGGCAGACATTAGGAACCAGAGGGTAGAGATGGCAGATGGCTTCCATTTATCGCCGATCCAGCCGGCAAAGAGTAGGCCCGCGATGGCGCCGAGGTTGAGGACGAAAAGTTGCATTATGGAGTCGGTCACGGCGTATCCGGCCTTGCTCATGATCTGCGGCAGCCAAGTGTTTAGGCCGTAGACGATGATCAGTCCCATGAAACAGGCTAACCAGGTCGCCAGGGTAGTGGTGGTCCAGGCCCTGTCTTTAAAAAGTTCGGAGAATCCACTGCCTGCTCGCTTCTTTCCGGAAACCGGATTGGCCTTGGTGAGGAGATAGACAGGTGATTCGGGGAGCTTGAGGATAAGGATTGGGACCAGAAGGAGGCCGAAGAGTCCGCCGATTGCGAACGGTGCTTGCCAGTAAGGGAGGAACGACAGGGTGAGCAGGGTGGTGAGGACGGCGCCTACGTGGTATCCGGTCATGGTGAAGGTGGTGACCCGGGAGGTTCGATTCGCTCGGTTAATTTCTCCCATATAGGCCAGACATGTAGGAATCACGGCACCTAGCCCGAGACCTGCAATCATCCGCAGAGCAGCGAAGACCGCAACATTGGGTGCCAACGGTAAGAAGATGGTCAGGATGCTGAAAACGGCCACGCAGGCGATGATGACTTTTCGGCGTCCAAACCTGGAGGTCAGAATCCCTACGCCTGCTGCACCAATGGCGGCTCCCACGTAGGTAAGAGATGACGCCCAGGTGGCTCCTGAGTTGGTGAACCCGATTGCTCCAGTTCCTGTCAGCGTCGGGATGGCCGCGCCTAGCACCACTAGGTCAAAGCCGTCGAGCATGACCACCAACCAGCAGAGTGCCATGGGCCAGACAAGCGACGAACCGGTGGGGGAAGTTGCTGGGGCTGGGTCAAGCCCAGTTTCTTGGTGGGCTGTATTTATAGCCGTCATGATGTTTTCCTTTTGAACTGGATTTTCACTTTTCGTGTGTATCCGAGGTGGGTAACAATCGGCTGTGCTCGGACAGAATTCCTCTTTGAGGTGCAGTTCCCAGGGCTCAGAGTGGCAGAAGTCTGAAGGCGAAACCCTGGAGCGGGCAGTTCGTTGCGCCCCAGACGGGAAAGCCCGAAATTCGGAGGGAGCTACAAGGGCCTTGTAGCGTGCATAGGCATAGATCTGCAGCGTCTAACACCGGTGAATACCCGGTGTTTCGGTATTTTTTAGGTGCTTAAAAAGGTGACGCTCTCCAACCAACACGAGGGCCTGGTATTACAGCACCGAGTAAGCTGCTGATTCCGAGCGGAGGATGCTCTGCGACTCCACGTTCCCGAAATAGATCTTCTCCCCGTCGTCTGGGATGAGAATCCCTGAGGGGAAATGCTCTTCAGCCGCGGCAGCGATGTGGTCTCCGACAGTTCCAGGAACCAGGTGGTGCAACGCCAATTTCTTAGCACCAGCGAGAGTGGCAATTTTAGCTGCATCTGCAGGGGTCGTATGGGCCTGATAATGGTGTTGCATTGAGGCATCCATACTCTCGCCACCAGGGCTTTTTTCGTACATTTCCTTCATACCGTCGAGATCAATCGCTTCGTGGAGGAGGAGATCAGTGCCCTCCGCCAAGCGAACAAGGTTCTCACACGGGGCGGTGTCACCTGAGATGGTGACAGAGCCGACCTCTGTGTCGAAGCGGAAACCAAAGGCCGGGGCGAGCGGAGGATGTTCTACGAGCGTGGCAGTAACTCGAACCCGGTCGTCCTCGAAGACCGTGAACGGTTCCATGCCGGCGGGCGAGACGTTCATGTTGGGGTGATATCCGATGCCAGCGGGAATCTCGATATCATTCGGCTCCCAGAGGGAGTAGGGGGTGGGCATCAAAAGGTCATGCATTCGGTCGGTGATATCGGTGGAGTGGGATTTCAGCAGGAGGGAGACCATATCCTCGGTTCCGGCTGTTGGAAGATCATCGAAAATCTGTTCCACCTGTTTCTTAGCCGCTGGGCTAACGAGGGGAAGCACGCCTCGGTCCCCCGGCCCGTAAATGGGGATCGGCTTGGTTCGCTTGTCGGTCATCATCCAGCCGAAAAGCATGAACCCGATCAGGTCAACCGTATGGTCAGAGTGGAGGTGGGTAAGGAAGGTAGCCTCCACATCGTCGATGTCAAGGCCGGCCTTCTGGAACTGGGTGGCGGCACCGCGTCCGAAATCCACGATGTACGACTTGCCTTCGACAACCACTGCGGTTGAGATTCCGCAGCGAATAACCCCCGTGGGCGTAGCACCCCACCATCGGGGTCCACCGGCGGTTCCGAGTGTTAGGACGTGTGGCTGTTCATGCATGAGAGCTCCTTTTCTCGAGCGGTATGTGTGTGTCTCCCGCTGGCCTACGGGGATGCTTTCCTTCAGGCTTCAGGATTGCCCGGCCGGGCCGGGATAGATTTTTCCTGTCGAGTGAGCGACATCGAGTTACCCCTTCAACACACAGTGCTTTACTCCACTATCCACCTTGGCAGTGATGTGATTCATACTGTGACGGGATTCACGATAGAAGGGCTTTTGGATATTGGCCAATACTAAATCTCTTCCTTTCGCATAGATTACAACTATGGACAGTCGTCAACTTCACCATTTCCGCACTATCGTGGACTGCGGCAGTTTCACTGCTGCGGCCGACACATTGTTCATGGCCCAACCATCTCTATCGATGACGGTTAAGAATCTTGAGAGGGAGCTGGACGCCCGACTGCTGATAAGGACGCGTTCCGGAGTCGTGCTGACCGAATCCGGTCAGGAGATTTACCGGCTTGCCGTGCAGATTCTTGATCAAATAGAATTTTCCGCCGCTCGAGTAAAGGGTTTTTCCTCGGGTGAGGTGGGTCGGGTTGTGATGAACGTGGCGCCCACCTTCAACTGGGAATTTCTTCCCCATCTTGTACGGCAGCTCAAGGCGGAGGCTCCCGGTATTGATTTCGTGCTTGAAGATCCGGATCCTGCCACTACCCTTGCTCATATTCGGGAAGGGCAGGCGGACCTCGGAATCATGCCCACCAGTGACGTGAAAGGCCTGCAGGCCTTGAATCCGGATATCCGTTTCGAGATCATTTCGCACGTTGACCTCGTCCTGGCGCTACCCATTGAGCATGCCCCATCGGATGAGTCGGAGGGACCGCTGCAGCTGGAGGACGTTGCCCATCTGGATTGGTTCATACCCAGAACCCACCCAGAGTTTCCCGGCCTCGGGGAGTCCCTCGAGGCATATTGGCGCCAGCATCCCAAGGCCCACCCGAAGCGCATCCACCATGTGTCCACCATTCAAACAGCGTTACCGCTAGTTTCGGGAGGAGCGGGGGTCACCTTGGTCCCGCGTTCACTCAGCCCACTTATTCAAGGACCCCTTGCGTGTCGGGAGGTAGCCGACCCCATTCCGCCCTTGATGCTCGTAGCCCTGTGGCATCCCACGCGATACCAACCGCCTGCCGTTGAGCGGGTGCTGGGGAAGATACTTGCTATTGCGTCCAGGGATGATGTCGACGGGCACTCAATACCGAGACGCAGCTAGGACATAAGGCGGGGCGTCCAGCCTAGACGCCCCGCGCAGGACTGGACCAACCGCATTGCTTTGCCCCACATGGATATGTGATCCTGCGTATGATTGCGCCCTCCTACGCCTTTTACAGGACCTATGGGGAGAGTGTTGTGAGCGGCAAGCGGTATCAGATTCGGCCAGATATGACTCCTCGGCGAGAGGCGGACTGTTAGCGGTCATGAGTAACTAACCGAGTGTGGACAGCGAAACTGGCCGCTGGTGACCTTGGCCCTTGAGTATTCACAGGCCCCTCCGACTGAAACTCGATTTCACTCTGGCACCCGCCCACCGCTCTTGTCCGCCACCGGCACCGTGCTCTTTATCCCTCCACATCCTCACGAGGACAGGAGTCCCTGCCAGTTGGCCAGCTTGACGTCGAACCACAGGTCCAGAGCGCGCTGGCAGTGGGACAAGGCCCCAGCCTTCGGGATCGACACCTATCGGCCCACACCGAGCTTCCACCACGGTTATCCCCCGGTTCCCATCCAGCGCGCCCGCCCCCACTTGAGTGGGAGGCGATTTGAAGCCCTTCCGGGTAGCCACGAATGGTCAACTTCAAGTGTCCACTAGCAACGACAATATTCCCCTGATAAGGGGATGCAGTGGCAGGCGCTCCTTGGCTACCGGGCTGCTTTTTCCTTCGCTCGTCCCTACCGAAATCCCCGAGTGACACGAAAAGCCCTTCAACAGCCTCGATAATCGCTTGTTAGCGCTGCCGGTCCAGTTTTCGGCGTGCTTTCGCAAAGAGGGGAAGCGTTTAGTGGGAATCGAATAGTGGCGTTCGGGCATGGTTTTGCAGCTCAGTCCAACCCGAGTTCGGCTTTAAGCTCCTCGAGGGAGACGCCACCATCCTCCTGATGTGCAGCCGGCCGCTGCCCAAATATCCTCGAGTGCTTTAACTACGCGGTCATTAGAGTCCGGGGAGATGACTACCACGCGGCGGCGGGTGCCGCGACTGAGGATCGAGACCGACTCACGCTGGGCGGTGACTGCTGACGCTCAAAGATCAGACGAACATCTCGTACAAGATGTGCATCAATCATTCCTGGTGTTAGCCCGGACGCCTTGGAACAAACTGCGGCTCAGGAGGAAAGCCACGAACGCTTCTACGAAACCTACCTCGTGACCGAACAGTGCCAGCGGCCTGCGCGGTGGCGCAGGAAACCGGCGTCGATAAGCTTTCTAGTTCTCCGCCTCCCGCCAGAAGAACTCCGCGACCCGCAACTCCTCATCCGGCTGCTCCGGGGTCGTGCCGTGGAGATGCAGGCGGGTGGCCGTATAGTCCACGCCGACAGCCTTCTTGGCGGCGAGAATCCGGGGCAGGCGCAGGCCGAAGATCCGGGAGCGACCATCGATAACCACGGTGCCTTCCGCGCGCTGATTGGTCGACTCGAGCAGCCGCACCTCCCCAATCTCTACATCAGCGGCATAGCGCGAACCCGAGCCCTGAATATTCACGGCTGGGATGGTCCCATCGCTGTAGGCGGCACCATCATCGGCGGTGATGATGGTGCGGATGAACTCACGGACCGCCACCGGATCCCCCAGGGCATTGGACACCCAACGGTGACCCAGCACGCTGTGCTCCAACTCCACGAGGGTGTGCGCCGGATCCACCTCGGTGGAACGGTAGGTCAACGGCAGCTGCACCAGACGATCATCCTGGTCACGCCCAATGAGAACCTCGATGCCCCCCTCCCCGTCGATGGTATCCACCAGGCGGTAAGACCCGAGGAGAGTTTTAAACCCACCAATGGTCTGAGCGATATAGTTCTTGTCGGGATTGAGCTCCGCATCGAAGATTTCGGCGATTCCGCTCACGTCCGTGCTCCTTCAAAAGTTTACTTCCGGCAAAAGTAGCCAGTGTCTGCCCCAGACTATCGGCATTCCGACACCGGCGCGCTGCCTCCGGCGCAAACCCACGGTCACCCCACGCCAGCAATCACGGAACTAGGCTGGCGGCCATGAGCGAAGACAACCAGAACAGCAGGGACGAGTACCGCATCGGTGGCCATCAGGGAGACCTCCCGGCCGAGGATCAGCTCGCACAGCTGGCTTCCTACCTCGACGCCCACTATGAGATCCCGGACTTCACCCCGCCCTGGGCCGGTGGCGCTGGCAACCCCGATCCGGCGGATTCCTATATTGCCCGACTGCCGGACCGCATCACCCACACCGCCATGCTGATGCTCGGTTCCGCGGTGGATCACTCCATGCCGGGTGTGGCTTTGATCGGCGATGTGGACTACACCGAGGTTCCGGAGATCGGTGCCCGCCAGTTCATCCCCTCCCACCCGAGTGGCGCCTGGGCGGTCAGTTTCCACAGCGGTGGCTGGTGGCGTGGTTCCGGGGATGCCCTGGAGTTTTCCTGGCGCCCCGAGGTCGCCGCCGCCGCGGAGCTCTCCGGCACGATGATCCTGGATCTGGATTATCCGCTGGCCCCGGACCACACCATTGATGAGATGATCGAAGCAGTGGCCAAGGCCGTCGGCTACGCCCACCACCACAATGCCTCGAGCGTTGCTGGCTGGGGTTATTCCTCTGGTGCGGCCCTCGCCACCTTGACCGCGAAGCAGTTTGATTCCTTGGTGCTGACTTTCCCGGATCTGGGCTCGGTGGCCAAGCTGCCTGCCGAGATCCGTGGCTCCCACGCCGTACCCGCCGCCAACGAGTGGCCGCGCACGCTGGTGCAGGTGGCACGCCAGGATGAGATCGCCGCCCGCCCCGAGGGGATTGAGGATGCCGAGCAGGTCACCCTGCGGGAGTATGTCGCCCGCCATCGCGTATCGACGCCCGCGGTGGCTCGGGAGAAAATCCAGGACGTTGCGGCTTTCCTGAAGGGCTAGCGGAGTTTCAGCAGCCCGGGATGGTGTCGGTGATCGCGGTGGGGATCAGCCCCTCATCGGGGATCGCCTGACGCAGATTATGCGGGTCCAGGCAGGCGATCTTCGTCTTGACCTGGGCACCGGTGATCGCCGGGACCGAAGTGGAGCCTAGGTTGAGCTCATGGGTGCCGGGCGAGCTCTCCCCCGGCGGGGTCGGGATGACCGGTGAGCCGGTGATCGCGCCGAGTACATCAGCGGTGTGTGTGGCAGCCGGGCCATAGGTGTTGGCCGCCACGGTGAAGCCAGGACCGAAAGAGGCGGTGGCATTGACCCCACGGTCATCGGACCAGCCGAACTTGGTGCCCTGGACCGCCAGTATCCGGGAGGTGCCAAAATCCTGGGTATAGCCATCAGCTGCGCTCGGTGCCGCACTTGCCATGCCGTTGAAGATGGGGGCGGAAACCTGGTCGCCGCGGATCTCACTAAGGAACCGGGTCACATCATTGGTGCTGGTGGTGCTGTTTCCCCAATAACCGTTGTGGTGGGTCTGGGTCAGTCCGAAACTGTTGATGGTGTCCGGGATGGCCTTGGGATACTTCGACTCGAGCTGGCTGGCCACCCCATCATCAGAGACCCGGATCATGTGTTCTACCTTGTCCTTGTCTTCCGCGGCACCGTGGTGCAGCACCCAGTGGCCGAGGTAGAGCTTGGACAGCGACAGCGCCGGGCGGGACTCTCCAGCATTCGGGGTGGCGAAGGTCTGCCCACCATCCAGACGCAGCGTGATCTGGGTGCGGTCCGGGACGGCCGTGGAATCCAGGGTGATGGCACCCGCGACCGGGTTCGCCAGCAGCAGAAGCGCACCGGCAGTCAACGAGCTAAAGGCTGAAACAAGTTTCCTCATGAACAGCACCCTAGCGAGTTCCCCACCGAATGCCAGTGAAAGCTTCGGCAGCATGAAGAAGTTCTAAGACTCCTCAGCTTCGGTCTCTTCTCCCGCAGCATTCCCATTGGAGGAGATCCGGAACTCCCGCCCCTTGGCGATGAGTTTCTCCTGACTCTCCTTCATACCGGCCACCCGTTCGATCGAACGCGGTGGCACCTGATTGTGCACCTCCGCGTGGATACCGGCCTGCAACTGGCGGGCACGGCCCACCTCGGCGTCGATCTTGACCCCCAACAGCAGCACGGTGTTGATGATCCACATGCCGATGAGCAGGGCCATCACTGAGCCGACCGCGCCATAGGAATTGAAGCTGGCGAAGACGCTGAAGTAGATATTCAGTGCCCCGCCGGCGAGGATGATGCCGATGATGGCGGTCAGGGAACCGGCGCTGAGCAGCCGGAACTTCAGTGGCTTCACATTCGGGGTGAAGTAGTACAGCGAGGACACCAGGCCGATGAGCAGCACCAGGATGAACGGCCATTTCGCCCAGACCCAGATGGGGAGGAAGGTATCGGTGAGAAATTCCAGCACCCCACCCAGACGCAGGGGCGCAGCGATCGGTTCCAGCAGCCGGTCGACGAGGGTTTCATTGACCACCAGGGAGATCAGGATGAGCACGCTGCCGATGAGCAGGCCGATATTGGTCAGCAGCATGGCACCGGTCTGGCGGAGAAGACCCCGGCCCTCAGCGCGGTTGTAGATCGCGTTCGCACACCGGCTGAACGCCCGGACATAGGCCGATGAGGTCCACAGCGCGACGAGCACACCGATGATCAGACCGACCTGGCCCCCGGCCGCTGAGCCAGCGACCGAATCCACCAGGGAGAGCACGAGTTCGCGTTGCTCCGCGGGGACAAACTGATGGACGAACTCCTCCACCCGGGACAGGATCTCCAGGGTGTCACTCGCCAGCACCAGGGTGATGATCGAATAGACCACCAGCAGCGCTGGAGCCAGGGAGAGCACCGTGAAATAAGTGAGCAGAGCGGCCAGATCGAGCAGGCCTTCAGCGAGGAAGTCCTGCACCACCCGTTTGAAGGCGTAGCGCCAACCGCGGGAGCTCAGGTGACGGAGTTTCTCCGGCTCCACCTCGTAGGTGTCCGCCGCGCTCAGCGTCGCATCGATGTGTTCCTGGGGCTGCACCACGGGTTCATCCTCCCACAGCGCCCGAGCTTAAATCCGGCTAAAAGGTCGCGGCGTCGATGACGAATCGATAACGTACCTGCGAGTCCAGGGTGCGCTGGTAGGCATCGTTGATCTCCGCGGCGTCGATAAGTTCAATCTCGGCGGTGACCCCGTGCTCCGCGCAGAAGTCGAGCATCTCCTGCGTCTCGGGGATGCCGCCGACCAGGGAGCCGGTGAGGATGCGGCGCTTCTGGGTGAAGGTGCGGGTTCCGGTTTCCAGCGGCTTGGCGGGCAGGCCGAGCTGGACCAGGGCGCCGTCGAGACGCAGGAGATTGAGGTAGGCATCGATGTCCACATCCACGGAGACGGTATTGAGGATCAGGTCGAAGCGATTACGCCACTCCTGGGCGAAGCTGCCATCCGCGGTGGAAACATGCTCCTGGGCGCCGAACCGCAACGCATCCTCACGCTTGGCGGTGGAATGTGAGAAGACGGTGACCTCCGCGCCCATCGCGGCGGCAATCTTGACGCCCACATGCCCCAACCCACCCAAACCGATGATGGCGACCTTCTTACCTGGACCGGCCCCCCACTTCTTCAGCGGAGAGTAAGTAGTGATGCCGGCGCAGAGCAGCGGGGCCGTGGCCGCCGGATCGAGGGACTCGGGAATGTTGACCACAAAGGACTCCCGGACCACGATGCTCCGGGAATATCCGCCCTGGGTGAACTCGCCGTCGGCATAGCGGTCCAGCACCCCGTACGTGGTGATCGGGCCGCGCTCGCAATAACTTTCCTCACCGGCCTCGCAGGCTTCACATTCGCCACAGGAGTTGACGAAGCATCCCACGCCGACGTGTTCACCGACCTGGAAATTTGTCACCCCCTCCCCGATCGCCTCGACCCGGCCGATGATCTCATGGCCCGGGACCAGCGGATACTGGGCCTTCTCACCGAAATCGCCCTGCACAGTATGAATGTCGGAGTGACAGATTCCGGAGTACTCAATGGCGATGCGGACATCATCATCGCGGAGCGCCCGGCGCCTGATCGTCATCGGCTCCAGCGGGGCGGCGAAGGCCGGGCTTCCCCAGGCGCGGGTGGTGGTTTCAGTGGTGGCTGCAGTCATGCTCCCAGGGTAGGCATTGCCAGGGTTCCGCGCATCGCTTATCGACGCCGCGTGGGGGTGCGGGCGGCGGGAAGTCCCGCGGCGGTGCTCCTCCCCCGGAAAAAGTTGCCACTTGCGGGAAAGTTGATGACGTGTCATCATAATTCTATGAAAGGCAGGCCACCGGCCGACCATCACCTCAATAAACTCCAGGAGCACCCCATGACCAAGATCGCCATCATCACCGGATCCACCCGCCCCGGCCGCAACAACACCGGCGTTGCCGAGTGGGTTCTCGCCGAAGCACAGCAGCGCACCGACGCCGAGTTCGAGCTCGTCGACATCGCCGACTTCAACCTGCCGGTCCTGGATGAGCCGATGCCGGCCGCCGCACAGCAGTACACCAAGGAGCACACCAAGTCCTGGGCGGCCAAGATCTCCGAGTTCGACGGCTTCATCTTCGTCACCGCTGAGTACAACCACTCCCCGGCCCCCGCCCTGACCAACGCCCTGTCCTACCTCAGCGTCGAGTGGAACAACAAGGCCGCCGGCATCGTCGGTTATGGCTCCGCCATGGGCGTGCGCGCCGCCGAGCACCTGCGCGGCATCCTCTCTGAGCTGCAGATCGCCCACGTACAGAAGCAGGGCATGTTCTCCCTGTCCACCGACTTCGAGAACTACTCCGTGTTCAAGCCCACCGAGCATGCAGCCGCCTCGGTGATCCCGATGCTCGACCAGGTTGTCTCCTGGACCAAGGCGATGGAATCCGTCCGCGCCGGCCAGCTGGTCAACGCCTAGGGTTTCAGCTTCCGACCGTGATTGAACCGACTGCGGGCCTGCTTCGGCAGGCCGGCGGTCGGTTTTGTGCTGTCCGTGGCTGGTTTCGGAGCTGGTTTCGGAGCTGGGGTTGGGGTTGCACACCCGCGGATGAAGGGTAGGTCTCGAGGATCAGCCC
>NZ_JBQPQY010000010.1:0-97774 GCF_052266655.1 Corynebacterium sp. A21 | reverse complement strand
CTACTGCTACCAAATACCTCGCCGTAACACGGACCTACAGAGTGGGGCCTCTCCCCACTTGTGGACGTCCCGACCATATGCTGAAGTGAGCGAATGGGATTGTTTGTGGGTTCACTTGCATGGTTGGCGGGCGCTGTACTATTCACGGTCAGCTACCAGCGACTGCGCATAGCCAATCCCACTGAGAAGATCCCCCAGTTCTTTGGACGCCCCACCCATCATCCTGGTGAGCTCTACGCTCTGCGAATGATCGCGATATTCCTTTTAATAGGGTCCATTTTCGCCTGGTCAGACGTTTTAGGATACTGGGCTGTGGGGTTGATCTTCATCGCCGCGATTCCCTCCATCGCCGTCGTCCAGCGGCATAATTTCAAAGTTCTGGCATGAGTTCCTCAGGAGCCTCAATGTGAAGCTGAGCATGATGAAGTTTTTTCTTCATCCCCTGGTTCGTGATCGTGCAGATCGCCGCTGACGAGCTCTGATCTCCATAACAAACTGATGTTCCTGCAGTACCTGCTGGAGCGGCGCCAGGGACACAAAATCCCTGCTGGTTCCGCGCTGCGGCCCCAGCAACTCAATCAATCCCGGAACCGCCCCGTGACGTTGCGGAAAAGCTGTCCTTCGACAGCTGTGCGTCACCTACCGAGCTTGACGAAAGCCATTCCTAGAACTTTTCATTGACCCCCCACCCCCATAACTTGCGGGCCCGCGTTCCCGAGAAGATACTGTTGCACACTCCCGCTGTGGTCCGGACTGGTGGAATCCCCACCCATCCCGGGCTGCCTGCTCACCCATGAAGAGTAAGCCTGACAACTCTATGTGCATATGCAACCAGCACCTCGACGAAGATCAACCCTCCCTGCGGTAAACAACAGGGGTACGGGAGTTGAGATCATGCTTTTTATAATGCGCGTTCCTCATACCGTGGACTATGAAGTCACACCATGGCCGATGCCTCAGAGAGGTTCACCATGTTGTCCTAGCGGGAATACCTCATCTAAAAAACGGAACGCCGCAGCCAGCGGCCCCGTTACGCATAAGTCAACACAGTCCTCGAACAGGAAGGACACCCGC
This sequence comes from Corynebacterium sp. A21, assembly GCF_052266655.1. Taxonomy (NCBI): domain Bacteria; kingdom Bacillati; phylum Actinomycetota; class Actinomycetes; order Mycobacteriales; family Corynebacteriaceae; genus Corynebacterium; species Corynebacterium sp. A21. The sequence goes on along the minus strand of NZ_JBQPQY010000010.1, from coordinate 96,700 downwards.
TATGTCAGCAATGGTGTTCCTTGGTCTTATCGCTTCAGCAGCCCTTTTGGTCGCGTTCACGCTACTTAACATGGGAAAACTCACCCCAGACCATTACACGTATCAAATCCTCAACTTCACCGGCGCTGGCTTCTTGGCCGCCTCCGCCGCCAATCCAATGAACGCCGGCGTCTTCTGGGCCGAACTGGTCTGGGCGCTGCTGGGCCTCTACGGCATCATCTCGATCTGGGTGAAACGCCGTACCCAGAAGTCCTCCCCGACTCCTTCGACCGCCCCCATCCCGTCGACCGCCCCAACCCCGTGCCTCATAGCTGCGTAGCTGACCAGAAAAGAGTGTGAATCGTGGAACCTTTGACATTTTCCCATGAGATCGGCATCATCGCCGGTATCTTTCTCGTCCTGGCGTACGGGCTGATGAACTTCGGCGTGCTGACCACGGATTCCCCGATATACCAGGCGTTGAACGTCCTAGGTGCGCTCGGTTTTGCGTATACCGCCGTCTCGCCTTTTAACCCCGGCCTGTTGCTCACTGAGATTGTCTGGGTCATCGTTGCCGTGGGGTTTTTGTGGAAGATTTTTACCCACAAGAAAAAGGCGTCGAATGATGTGGTCGACACGGAAGCTGTCCTGGTGAGCGTCCCAGCCAGATAATGAAGAGATCGTTCGGATAGAGGTCATGGTCGCCGGGTAGGGCGGGTATCCCAGCGCGGCAACGCCGGATCGTGAAACTCAAGGCATCGATCGTCGCCGCGTCCGGCCCATCACCCACATCGCCTTCGGCGGTGAAGTCTTCATTGGTGGCGGCCCGAGATCTGATCTTGGACGGCCGATCACCCCGCTCACGCAGTGGTCAATGGATCCCCGGTACCTTTCCGACGCCCAGCGTCGGCCACCCTCCACGGCTCCCGCCAAGGGAGTAAAACCCTTACCCGGTAGAAAACCAGGTACTCCCAGGACTTCATTTAGGCTGTTAAGGAAAACACTTACCGGAGGTAACCATGGCACGCCTATTCCTACGCATCACCATCGAAAGCACGCTCGCCTGCGTCTTCTTCCTCGTCGGAGTCTGGCTGATCGGCCTCGACGGAACTCTCGCCACGGTCCTCTCGGCCGCGAGCATCATCCTCGGGTTCCTGCTGCTGGCCCACATTATTCTTGCCGCAGCTTTTGGAAAAGTGAAGACCCCCATCGACTTGGGCGCGGGGCACCGGGTCCCTGGCACACCTGACCGTCAGAGCCTCAAGAACAGCCGCTGAGAAACCTGCCCGACTGAACACAATCGGACCTGCCACCGTTTTCCGGTGGCAGGTCCGATTGTGTGTCCCACCCGCTTCGCCGGGAGCCATCACCGCCCCAGGTGGTCTCCCGGCATCGAGCTACTTCTTCTTGTTCTTCTTGTCCTTGCTCCGCTTCTCCTCAAGCTTCGCCGCCACATCGGGGACGTAGCGGAATTCCTCACGCGGCGGGCGGTGGTACTCGCGCTCACTATTCGGCCGCTTCGGGATCTTCGGCAACGGACGATCGATCTTCTCATAGGGAATCGTGGAGAGCAGGTGGCTGATCACATTGATCCGGGAGCGCTTCTTGTCCTCGGATTCCACGGTGTACCAGGGCGCGGAGGGAATATCGGTGTGGATGAACATCTCATCCTTCGCCCGGGAATAGTCCTCCCAGCGGGTGATGGACTGCAGGTCCATCGGCGAGAGCTTCCAGCGGCGCAACGGATCCTCAAGACGGTCCTCGAAGCGGGTGATCTGTTCCTCATCAGAGACGGAGAACCAGTACTTGCGCAGCATGATGCCGTCCTCGACGAGCAGGCGCTCGAAGATCGGGGCCTGGTGCAGGAAACGGCGGTACTCCTGCGAGGTACAGAAGCCCATCACCCGCTCCACTCCGGCACGGTTGTACCAGGAACGGTCGAAGATGACGATCTCACCGGCGGTGGGCAGCTTCTCCACATAACGCTGGAAGTACCACTGGCCCTGTTCCCGGGAGTTCGGGGCCGGCAGCGCCTCGATCCGCGCCGTCCGCGGGTTCAGGTACTGGGTGATCCGCTTGATGGCGGAGCCCTTACCTGCCGCATCACGGCCCTCCATGATGATGACCACGCGCGCACCGGTTTCGACCACCCACTGCTGCATATCGACCAGCTCGGCCTGGAGCCGCTTCAACTCAGCCTCATAGTCTCGCTTGGACAACTTCGGGGTGCTGTTCTTCTGCTCGCTCGTGTCCTTCTTTGTCATGATAATGAGAATACCCCGGAGAGTTTTGCGTCCTGTCGCACCATCCCGACAAGGGCCGCACCGGATCTCAGAAACTTCTCCCCCAAGCCGATCCAAGGACCTCACAGCGATGAAAGAACGTCCCGACGCCCGCCCCGCCCTGCAACCCGGGATCTCCACCCGGGAGTTCCAGCGCTGGTACTGGTTGAAGGAGGAGCTGATCAGCTTCGCCCGGGAACTGGGTATCCCCACCTCCGGTGCTAAAGATCTGCTGACCAGGAGAATCGCCGCAAAGTTGGCTGGTGAGAACCTCCCGGAGCCGGCCGTAATCCGCCGATCCCGGAGCCGTCAACTGAGCGGCGAGCTCAGCGCCCGGACCGAGATTCCGGCTGGACAGCGCTGCAGCCAGGTACTACGTGCCTGGTTCACTCAGCAGCTCGGGACGGGCTTTCATTTCGATGCCCCCATGCGGGAATTCTTTGCGAACACCGACGGCACCCAGACGCTTGCCGACGCCCTGAACCACTGGCACGTCACCCGGGAACAGGTACCGGGCAGTATCGACCCGCAGTTCGAGTACAACCGCTTCACCCGCGCTTGGCACCGGGATCACCCTGAGGGGACACCGGCGCAGCTACGCAGCGCCTGGCGGGCCTACCGCAGCCAACCCATTGATCAGCGGGGCCGAGCCTGAAAAGCGCGGCCGGTGGCGGCGTCGCAAAGCAATGCCCGCCCACCGGGGATCGGTGCGCGGGCGATGTCGCTGAGGTGGTGTTACTTGACCTGGAACTCAGCCATGCGATCCCACTCGGTCTTGCCCTCGATGAGGGTGTTGATGATCTCCGGGGTCTCCAGCAGGAGCTCCGGGAACATCTCGGTAGCATCCTTGAAATGCTGGGACTTCACGTGAGCCTCAGCACCGTCATCGGCGAAGCCCTCCAGGAGGATGTACTCATTCGGATCATCGGTGTTGCGGAACCAGTCAAAGAAGAGGTTGCCCTCTTCAGCGCGGGTGGCCTCGGTGTAGGAGGCGACCTTCTCGCGGAAGTTCTCGACATACTCGGGGCGCGGGCGGAAACGAACATTAATCAGAATCATAGATCCCACCATATAGGAGGATTCTGGATCATGTCCGCCCGGTTCCTCGGCGCCTGAGCCGCCGCACACACCCACCCTAAACCGCCTCACCGTGACCGGAGGCACAGCCTATGCACATACCCCAACCGGGTACACCTAGGTAATGTTCGGGGCATGAAGATTCGCGTCGCGGCGGCTGCCGCTCTCACCACTTCCCTTCTCATCCTCACCGGTTGTGCCGCCGGTCAGCTCCCTGAGCAGCCGCTTGAGAATTCGGCGGCAGAGTTCGAGAACCGAGACGCCCGCGAGGTTATTGCAGAACTCGACACCACCCCGGTGGCTGAGCGCCGCAGCGATATCATGGCCTCGATCCACCCTGATGCACTGATCATCACTGATGCCGCTGGCCAGGAAACCTCCCTGCCCATGCCGGCGGATGAGTTCTACGTCTCCGTGGCCCCCTATGCCACGCAGACCCATGACTGCTTCTATCACAGTCTGACCACCTGCCTGGGCGAGCTGGGAAACCAACCCATCCAGGTCAAGGTCGTGGCCGAGGACGGCACCACCCTCATCGATGAACAGATGCAGACCTTTGACAATGGTTTCCTCGGCCTGTGGCTGCCGCGTGATATCGCGGCCACGCTCACCATTGAGCACGAGGGGCGCACCGCCATCCGGGAGATCACCACCGATGCCGAAGCCGCGACCTGCCTGACTACCCTGCAGCTGGTCTAGCCGAGGAGCTGGCTGTTATTGCTCCAATTTGTCGGCCAGTTCCAGCCACTCCAGCTCGAAGGCTTCGCGCTCCCCCTGTGCCTGATGCAGCTTTGCATCAAGATCGGCGAGCCGTGCGGAATCCATCTTCTCGGCGGCGGTGGACATCTCCGTGTTGAGCTTCCCGATCGTCGAATCAATCTTGGAGATCTTACGCTCCATGGCGTTGAGCTGCTTCTTCAGCTCACGCTCTTCCTGAGAACTCATCCCCGACTTCGGGCCAGCGGAGGCCGCATCCGGGGAACTGTTATCAGCTGAGCCGAGGTTGAGGACGCCGGAATTGGCTTCCTCCATCAAGGCACGGCGACGGAGATATTCCTCAATGCCGCCGGGCAGGTTGGTCAGTTTTCCATCACCGAAAAGTGCCCAGGTGGTATCCGCGACGCGTTCGATCAGATAACGGTCGTGGGAGATGATCACCAGGGTGCCTGGCCAGCCATCCAGCAGGGATTCGAGTTCCTGCAGGGTATCGATGTCCAGGTCGTTGGTGGGCTCATCGAGGAGCAGGACATTGGGCTCGGCCATGAGTACTCGGGTCAGCTGCAGCCGACGACGCTCACCACCGGAGAGATCGCCCACCGGGGTGCGCTGACGCTTGGCGGAAAAGCCCAACCGCTCAGCAAGCTGGGAGGCGGAGAGTTCCTTCTTACCCAGCTGCACATAGCCCGCGACCTGCTGCACGGCTTCGAGAAGCCGGAGCTTGGGGTCGAGGTCATCGAGTTCCTGGCGCAACCAACCCAGTTTCACGGTCTTGCCTTCGATCCGCTTGCCGGTCTGGAGCGGATTCTCGCCAGCCAGGGCACGGAGCAACGTGGTCTTGCCGGAGCCGTTGACACCGACCAGGCCGATGCGCTCGCCGGGGGCCAGCCGCCAGGTCAAATCCTCGACCAGAACGCGACCGTCGGGGGTGGAGATGGTGGCATCCTCGAGTTCGATGACGACCTTGCCCTGGCGGGAACGCGAAAACGCCATCAATTCAACGCTGTCACGCGGTGCCGGGACATTGGAGATCAATGCCTCAGCAGCCTCAATGCGGTAGCGCGGCTTCGAGGTTCGGGCCGGGGCGCCGCGGCGCAGCCAGGCCAGCTCCTTGCGGGCCAGGTTCTGGCGGCGCTGTTCAATGGCATCGGACTGTCGGGAGCGCTCTGCCCGGGCGAAGACCCAGTCGTTGTAGCCGCCATCATAGGCATCGACCACACCGTCGTGGACCTCCCAGGTGCGGGTGGCCACGGTGTCCAGGAACCAACGGTCGTGAGTGACCACCACCAGCGCGCTACGGCGGGAGACCAGGTGGGCCGCCAACCACTGCACGCCTTCGACGTCAAGGTGGTTGGTCGGCTCATCGAGGATGATCAGGTCCAGGTCCTGAACCAGCGCGACCGCCAGGTTCACCCGGCGCTTTTCGCCACCGGACAGACCTCCGACCTTGGTGTCCAGTCCGAGATCCACGATGCCGAGGCCGCCGAGGACCTCACGGACCTTCGCGTTGGAAGCCCATTCGTAGGTTTCCAGTCCCAGCGGAGTGAGGACAACTTCAGCCACGGTGGATTCCGGGTCAAGATCGGCTCGCTGGGTGACCACCGAGAATGCGAGGCCACTGATGTGGGAGACTCTGCCGGAGTCCGGGGGTTCAATCCCGGTGAGCACCTCCAGCAGGGTGGTTTTGCCGCCGCCGTTCAAGCCGACGACGCCGATGCGTTCGCCGGACTGCACGCCGAGACTCACGCTGTCGAGCAGCGTCTTCAAGCCAAAGGACTTGGATACATTTTCCAGATTGATCAGATTAGCCATGTCGGATCCATCCTAGTTCATTGGCGGTCGGTTTTTAGCGGCCAGCTGGTTCACCTGGAATCTCCTGGGCAGTCCCTGACATTTTCCCAGAATATCCACCACTTTTCATAGCCCGGCCATGTGGACCAGGTTAGGTGACCGGTACGACAACCTCCGATGTCATCCGCCCCGCTGCCCGGTACTTCGCCTCCTTCGACAAGGCCCCCAATGTTCCGGGCAAGGAGACCCCCGATGGAACCCACACCCTGATCGTCGGCAGCGACAACAACTCCAGGTCCACCGAGCATGGCCGGCCGCATACCGTCGCCATCGAGCGCACCGAAGCGCCCGGTTACCAGCGGTTCCTCCACCAGTCCTCCAGCCGCTAGCACCGGGGCCAGGTGCGGGTGCGCAACTGGAACCGCTTCGACACCACACCTGGTATTTCCCTGCCTGAGGGCAGAGAGCTACCTGGTGCGGTGAGCCAGGATGTGCTCGTACCCTGCCTCAAATGTGGGGTAGCTCAGCGTTTCCAACAAGTTGAGCAGCAGTCCCCCGCCAAGGACAGTTCCGGTGGCTGGCTCGGTGGGCAGTGCGGGTGGTGGTTGCATCCCGAGTTGCTCCGCGATGAAGGTGACAACCTCCCCGAGGGACGCCGGCTTCTGATCTACGGCATGGACGAGACGGGGCGGATGGTCCAGCATGAGCACCTTCTCCAGGGCACGGACCAGGTCCACCTCGTGGATACGGTTGGTCCGCCTCGTGTACTGAACCGGAGTCCTCTCCACCACCTTCCGGATCATCATCTCCCGGCCAGGCCCATAAATGCCCGCCGGCCGGACGATATGCGCATCAAAGAGATCCATGGCCAGGAGTTCTCCTTCCCACAGCGTCCTTCCCCGTGGGGTAACCGGGGCGGGCGCATCATCTTCGGTGAGAGTCTGATGACCTGTCCGACCTTCAAACACCCTGGTGGAGGAGACGAACACCACCCGGGGAGGCACGACAGACAGGGCTGCCGCGAGATTCCGGAGTGCCACAAGGTAAGCATTCGGATGGTCTCCGACCGAGCTCATTCCGGGGGTGAGGGTGATGAGCATCGTGTCCACTTGCGGCAGTTCCTGCCGCACCGGTTCCCGGAGGTCCACCGACAGTGCAGCAAAGGAAGCCGGAAGACCGGCGGTGGTGCGGCGGAGCGCAACTACCTCCTCTCCTGCCGCTACCAGGCGCTCTCCCAGACTCGAACCGACTTTTCCGCAACCGACGAGCAGGGTCCGTCCTGGCCTGGCCGGAATAATCTCGGTGGGTGCGGGCTGATCCGTGTCATCCGTGAGTGGCATGTCGCTGCTCTACCTCTTTTGCTCGTTGACTCGGTATCCGGCAGCGGAAGGGGTCCCTACCGATGGGTGGGTATCCGCCGTGATCCTTTTCTCCGCCCGCTAGCCCGGTATTAGAACGTCTCCGGCAGCAATTCCGCACCGGGGGCCGGCCCGGTGGCGGTATGCACGGCCAGCACCAGGCCAGAGTCGACCAGCTCAGCAGCTACCTCGGCGGCATGCTCCGCGTCCCAGCAGAGGAAGGCGCAGGTGGGGCCGGAGCCGGAGACAATGCCGCGCAGCGCCCCGGCGGTTTCACCCGCAGAGATGATGGTCCGCAGGCCGGGACGCAGGCTGATGGCCGCGGCCTCCAGCTCATTGACCAGCGCCCCTGCTACTGCGGCGGCACTGCCTGCCAGCAAGGCGCGGCTGAGCTTGGCGGTATCGCCGGCTTCCGCCATTTCCCGTCCGGCGGCGCGCAATTCATCGAGTTTATGGAAGACCGCCGGGGTGGACAGCCCCTCCGAGGAGACTGCGAGCACCCAGTGGTATTCGCCGCGGGCCATCATCGGGATCAGGTTTTCCCCCCGTCCGGTGCCCAGCATGGTGCCGCCGTGCAGGGTAAACGGTACATCAGAGCCTAGGTCCGCGGCGATCGATTCCAGCACCGATGCGGGCAGCGGATCGGCGTATTCGCGGAGCCAGGCTTGGGTGGCTCGCAGGGCGGCGGCGGCGTTGGCGGAACCGCCGGCCATGCCACCGGCCACGGGGATCCCCTTGTGCAGGTGTAGGTCCACCATCGGCAGCTCGCCGATGCCCTCAGCGCGATAAGCGGACACCAGCTTATCGACGGCCCGCCATGCCAGGTTGCTGGAATCGGTGGGCACGCCGTTGGCTTGGCCGCTCAACGTCAGGGAGCGAACCACGGATCCATCCACCGGAGCGGTCTCGGCCAGCACCCGCAGCTCAAGGTCATCGTGCAGGCTCAGGGACTGGAAGACCGTGACCAGCTCGTGATAGCCATCGGCACGTGCCTCCCCCACCCCGAGATGCAGGTTGACCTTGGCGTGCGCGCGGGCACGGATGAGATCCACGCCCATTTAAATACCTGCCAGTCGAACGAAGTCGGCGACGTCGAGCCGCTCCCCACGCAGGGTCGGATCAATGCCCGCCGCCAGCAGTGCTTCCTCGGCGTGGACGGCCCCACCATAGTGCCCGGCAAGTGCGGCGCGGAGGGTCTTGCGACGCTGGGCGAAGGCGGCGTCGATAAGCGGCCATACGGTCCGGCGGGCCTCCTCAGACAGCGGCCAGGGCTCGGTGCCGGGTTCGAAGCGGTCGATGCGCACCAGCCCGGACTCGATCTTCGGGGCCGGCCAGAAGACGTTTCGGCCGATGGAGCCCGCGCGGCGGACCTCGCCGTAGAAGGCGGCCTTGACGCTGGGCACCCCGTAGATCTTGGAGCCGGAATCGGCGGCCAACCGGTCAGCGACCTCGGCCTGCACCATCACGAGCACCCGACGGATCGAGGGGAAGGTGGCCAGGAAGTGCAGCAGCACCGGCACCGAGATGTTATAGGGCAGGTTGGCCACCAGCGCGGTGGGTGCCTCGATATCACCGGCCTCGATCTTCAGGGCGTCCTTGTTCAGGATGTGCAGGCGATCGGCGAAGGCCGGGGCGCGCCAGGCCAGGGTGGCGGGCAGCTCGGCGGCCAGGCGGTCATCGATCTCCACGGCGGTGACCTTGGCTGCGGTGTCCACCAGCGCCAGGGTCAGTGACCCCAGGCCGGGGCCGATCTCCACCACGTGGTCCTCCGGGCTGAGGTCAGCGGCGGCCACGATCCGACGCACGGTGTTCGGATCGTGCACGAAGTTCTGGCCGAGTTTCTTCGTCGGGGTGACATCGAGCTTCTCGGCGAGCTGCCGGATCTCCACCGGACCGAGCAGCTGGGCGGACTCATCGCGTTGTTCCATGGTTGTCCAATCTACCTGGGAAAGACCGGAACCCCGCACAACGCCCATGAGGTTTCCCGCCGGGTACTCCGATAGCGTGGTCCGCACACCTCGAACAGCCCTCAGAAAGTGATCATGCAGATCATCGATCTCTCCCACCCATTCCACCCCGGCCAGCCCCACTACCCCGGTGATCCGGATCAGATCACCGAAACGGTGGCGAGCATTGCGCACGAGGGATTCCTGATGCACCGCTACAGTTTCGTGGGCCCGTGGGGCACCCATGTGGACGCACCCGGGCATTTCGATCCGGCTGGCCGCACCCTGGATCAGATCGATCCGGCGGAGCTGGTGCTCCCGCTGTACGTGCTGTCCTTTTCCAGGCCGGATCTCATCACAGCTGCCGATATTCTTGATTTCGAGGCAGTTCACGGCACCATTGGCCCGGGGAGTTTCGTCGCCGCCCACACCGGTTGGCGCTGGGGAGCTTCCGGGACCGCCCCCGGCTGGAGCATCGAGGCGCTGGAGCTGCTTCATGCCCGTGGGGTCACGGCGATCGGCCATGATCTGCCCGATACCGATCCCAGCCTGGCGGCCCAGAGCTGGTGGCTACATCATGATCACTGGCAGGTGGAGAACCTGCATAACCTCGAGAAGGTACCTGCCACCGGGGCCACGATCGTGTGTGCCTTCGCGGTACCGGTGGGCGGGGTCGGATTCCCGGTGCGGCCCCTCGCCCTGATCCCCGATACTCCGTAGTGGGCTAAGGCTTCAGACTCAGCGGATACCGAGGCTGGCGGTACAGGCGGGCCACGCACCCCAACCCTGACCGGCGCGGACCTTCTCCGCGATGGCGATCTGCTGCTCACGGGAGGCCTGGTTCGCACTGGCAGCGTAGGCGGTGCCACCGAAAGCGGCCCAGGTGGAGGCCGAGAACTGCAGGCCCCCCTGGTAGCCGTTACCGGTGTTGATGGACCAGTTACCGCCGGACTCACACTGGGCGAGGGAATCCCAGACGCTGCCGCCACCCACCGAAGGTGCGGCTGCACCCGAGGCTGCAGCCTCCGCCGGAGCACTCTCGGTCTTGGTACCACGGGCGATCACGGCAGGAACCGGCTCGCTGAGGATGGTCTCGTTCAGGACCTCTTCAGCGGTGACCTCACCGTTGACGGTGGTGATCTTCCGGGTGATGTCCTTGAGGCCGGACTTCCCCCACTCGCGGACGGTCTCCTCGCCTTCCGGTGCCTCCGGGTCATCAACGTAGCTGGTGGGGATATCGAAGCTCACCTGGGAGGTCTTCTCCTCGATGCTCACCCGATCCACGGTGATGGTGGTGTTGTGGCCGACCTTGGTGTCCGGGGCCGGGGTCACCTTGTCATGCTCACCGAGCTCGATGCCGCGCTCCTCGAGCACCTCAGCCACGGTGGCAGCCGGAATGGAGGTGTAGACGGTGTCGCCGCCGTCATTGACGGCGATGATCTTCGGCTTGGTGATCTCGAGGGTCATCCCCTCGGCGGGGATCTTGGCGCCGGGTTCAGCGGACATCTTGGCCCCGGCCGCCACGCCCGGAACTTCGGCCAGCAGCTCGTCGATGGTCAGGGCGTTGGAGGTCAGATCGGTGGAGACCCCGTCGATGATCAACGCGACCGGCTTGGCGGTACGCACGTTGATGGTGGTGGCATCGGCCAGCTTCTCACTGGGAGCCGGGTACACCAGATCCTGATCGTCGACCTGGATGCCGGCGGCCTCGAGGGCGCCCTGCACATCACCGGCCAGGGTCGAGACCGGGATCTGCTCGCCGTTGACGTCGACGATGACATCCTTCTGTGCGGCTGCGGCTATCGAGACACCGCCGACCAGGACAGCAGCTGCGACGCTGCCGCCGGCCAGGCGCATCGGAACGGATTTGATGCCTGCGCGGTTGATTCTCGACTTCTGGTGGATACCCATGAGGCTTTTTAATCTCGCTCTACTCGTGGTCCGACCTGCTCGCCCGGCCGGCTCTCGTTTCGGCTTGTTGGAAAAGCCCGGCCCCGAGGCTGCAAAGCAACCCCGGGACACATTCAATAACGGTACGATAACAAACCAGACTCGCTCTGGGGAAGGTTGCTGCCGATCCCCATTGCCACAGGCACCCCGTGGGCCCCATTCCCCCGAGTTTCCGCAGGGCAAGTCGATGCTATGAGATTGCTCACAACCAACCCCGAAAGGGGTCTCGGTTCAGTCTCAGCCCGGCAGATTCAGCCCGAAGACCTCATCGAAGGTGGCATTGAGCTCCTCCACCAGGTCCCCGGTCTCCATCTTGCGGGCCTGCGCCACACAACGCGCGGTATGTCCGATCAGGGCGGGTTCATTACGGGCCCCGCGATAGGGTTCCGGGGTCATATAGGGCGCATCCGTTTCAATGAGCAGCTGGCCACGCGGCACCAGACCCGCGATCTCCCGGAGTTCGGAGTTCCGTTTGAAGGTGATATTGCCCGCGAAGCTCAGAATATAGCCGCGATCGATGGACTCCCGCGCCATCTCCATCGGCGAGCTGAAGCAGTGCAGCATGGTGTGCCGCGGCTGCGGACTATCCGCCAGCACCCGCATCAGGTCCTCATCGGCCTCACGGTTGTGGATCATCAGCGCACGGCCGGTCGCCACCGCCAGATCGATGTGCCAGCGCAGTGCCTCCTCCTGCACCTCCAGCGAAGCGGTCTTCTCCGGCTCGTGTGTGATCCAGTAGGTGTCCAGTCCGGTCTCGCCCACCGCCACGCAGCGCGGATCGCGCACCATCTCGGATAGTCGAGCCCGGGCGAGATCGTCCAGCTCATGGGCACGGGTCGGGTGGATCCCGCAGGCGGCGTAGACCCGCTGGTGGTGTTGGGCCGCCGCCAGGGCCGCCTCCGCCTCAGCCAGTCCATCGCCGACAGTGCAGAGCTTCTCGACGCCCGCGGCCACCGCACGCTCCAGCAGTTCCACCACCTCCCCGGTCGAGGCCAGGTGGGTGTGGGCATCAATGAGCCCGGGAAGCGGTTCCGCGGGCTCAGGTTTCGGACGGGGTTTCTTCTTGGACATGGGCGTCATTCTAGACTCCACTGACATGAGCACCACGCCGAGCGCCACCTCCCTGCCAGCAATGGTGCGATCCGCCTATCCCGACCTGCACTTCGATCAGGTGGAATTTCCCCGCCAGGGACTCGATCACGCCGTGGCGATCCTGCGCGGCGGGGCCGATGGCCCCCTGGTCGCCCGGGCACCCCATTCGGATGATTACCGCGCGCAAGCCGCGACCGAGGCAGCTGTGCTGAGCACTCTCGCCCCGCTTGTCGACGCCGCCCTCCCCCGCCCGGTCTGCCTGCTCCCGGATGGCTCCCTGGCCCTGCAGACCCTGGTGCGGGGCACTCCAGCGGAAGGCCCCTGGCCAGCGGCGGCGAGTCGGCAGCTGGGGCAGCTGCTCTCGGTGCTCCACAGCCGGGACATCTCCCGGGAGCCCTTTCACCGGGTGCAGGGCTGGCGTGCCGCGGGCGGGTTGAGTACCGCCCCGCGGGCACTTCCGGCGAAGATCGCCCTGCTGCAGGAGCGCGCTGCCCAGTACCTGCCCGGGGTGCTCCCGGCGGCTGCGCTGCGCGATATCGAGAAGATCTTTTCTGACACCGACGTCCTACTGGATGGCACCCGCCCGGCGCGACTGATCCACAGTGATCTCTACGCCGATCATCTGCTCTGGGATGGCACCCGGCTCGGGGTGATCGACTTTTCCGATATGAACCTGGGCGATCCGGCGGTGGACTTCGCGCACCTGCCCGATCCCACCGCGGTACTTGAGCACTATGAGGCCGAACCAGATGAAGGCCTGTTGGATCGTGCCGGGATCTATCGACGCTGGGACGCCGTCTATTTGCTGGTTGATCACCTGCGCACCGGCCGTACCCCGGGCGGGCAGGCCTGGACTGAATTTGAGCTCGCCCGGGCGCAGCTCTGAAACCCTGGGTAAAGTGACCCACCATGCAGGTTCAACAGCTCGACGATGACACCCGCCAGTGGATCGAGGACAACCTCAAGGTTGCCGAGAACACCGGCTTCGGCTCCACCCCACCCCAGCTTTTCGAGGCCTTCGAGGCGACTCTCACGGATTATCTGGTGGCCAAGGAGAAGGAAGACTTCGATCCGACGCCGTTCATGGCCACCTTCGGCATCGCGGTCGGCGAGTATCTGCGCCGCGAACTCGCGATGGAGTGGGTCATCATCTCTGATGACTACGGCACCGATCTGGCCATCCTCCGCGAGGCCCCGGACGGCGGCCAGGTGTATTCCTGCCCGATCATCGTGGTGGGCAAACGCTTCGACGAAGACTATGAGCCGGGCCAGCTCGAGGAGTTCTGTGAACACTTCCTCAAGCTCAGCCGGGTGAAGCTGGGGATCTGAATCGCGAGGACCCCCGGGGAATTACAGTTAGCCCCGGCTCGCCAGCGCGAAGGGGAGCACCTCCCTGCCCGTGCGTTCCGCGATCGTCGAACCAGCCACGGTGACCGACCACCCGGTATCGATCAGATCGGTGACCAACAGGATCGGCCCCTCCGCCAGGTGTAGTCCGGCGATCGCCGACCAGTCGAAGTGCTCCAGCAGTCCCTGCACGCGATAGGCGGAGTTCTGGGCAGCCACCTCGCCCTCGGTGGGACGCACCGGCAGCACCCCGGCGTAGTTCATCCGGCCGACCCCCGCGATCGCCTGCCCGAGCCGTTCCACCAAAGCGTTCCCCGCTGGCTCCACCGCACCCAGGACCACCACATTCGTCGGACGCTGATCCCAGTCCCAGTCCGCCAGCACCGCGACAATACGACCCAGCCATTCATCCTGGCGCCAATCCTGTGCTGGAACCCAGCTCTTCGTCTCCAAAAGATTCCGCAGCGCGGGGCCACGCGCGACATCGTTGAGCCGACCCAGCGCCCGGCCGGCACCGATCCCCTTGATCTTGCCCTTGGCCCCGATCCCGGAGGGCCACTGGCGGCGCTGTGCCACCCGGATGCCGGGGGCACGCAGCCGCTCGGTCACCGCCTGTGCCGCAGCCGGATCAATCCGCTGATCCCAGTTCTGGCCGGTGCAGTTGGCGCAGCGGCCACAGGGCTGCGTGGCAGTGAGATCATCGAGCTGATGGCGGAGGAAGAGCATCAGACACTCCGAGGTGGACTCATAATCGAGCATCGCCTGCTGCTCAGCGCGCCGGGCGAGGTCCAGCCCGGCGTAGCGCTGGGCGTCATAGTGCCAGGCTTGCCCGGTGGACAACCAGCCCCCCTTGACCCTTCGTACCGCACCATCGACGTCGAGGACCTTGAGCACCTGTTCCAACCGGGAGCGTGAGAGATCGACCTTTGACTCCAACCGCACCGTGGACTGTGCTTCCTGGGTATCAAGCACCTGCAGTAGCCCGCGGACGGTGTCCTCATCCGGGAAGGAGACGGAGGCGAAGTATTCCCAGATCTCGATGTCCTCCACACCTGGCAGCAGGATCACCTCAGCGCGATCGGTACCACGACCGGCACGGCCGACCTGTTGGTAATAGGACACCGGTGAGGAGGGCGCCCCCAGATGCACCACGAATCCCAGGTCAGGTTTATCAAAACCCATCCCCAGTGCTGAGGTGGCCACCAGCGCCTTGAGCTCATTGTTGAGCAGTGCCTGTTCGAGCCGCTCGCGCTCCCCGGCCTCGGTACGGCCGGTATAGGAGGCGACATTCCAGCCGGCCGCCTCCAGCGCCTGCGCGAGATCCTCCGCCGCGGAGACGGTCAGGCAGTAGATGATGCCTGAGCCTTCCAACTCACTGAGGTGAGTGGCCAGCCAGGCCGGACGCGTGGTGGTGTCCGCTAACTTCACCACCGACAAGTGGAGCGCCTCACGGTCCAGACCGCCGCGCAGCAGGCCGGTGTTCTCCCCCAGCTGAGCCTGGACATCAACGACCACCCGGTCATTTGCGGTGGCGGTGGTGGCCAGCACCGGGGTGCCCTCCCCCAGCCCCGCGAGCAGATCTCGGATGCGGCGGTAATCGGGACGGAAATCATGCCCCCAGTCAGAGATACAGTGCGCCTCATCCACCACCAGCATGCCCACCGCCCGGGCCAGGTCCGGCAGCACCTCATCGCGGAAACCAGGGTTGTTCAGCCGTTCCGGGGACACCAGCAGCACGTCAATCTCACCGCGGGCGACCTGCCCCTGAATTTCCTCCCACTCGGTCATATTCGCGCTATTGAGGGTGGCGGCCCTGATCCCGGCACGCTGAGCGGCGGCCACCTGGTTGCGCATCAGCGCCAGCAGCGGGGAGATGATCAGCGAGGCGCCGGCTCCCCGTTCCCGGAGAAGTTTGGCGGCGATGAAATAGACCGCCGATTTCCCCCAACCGGTGCGCTGCACGACGAGCATCCGGCGGTGCTGGTTGACCAGGGCGTCGATCGCGGTCCACTGGTCATCGCGCAGGACCGCCCCCGGACCGGCGATTCCGGTGAGGAGGACATTGGCTTCTTCACGAGTTGCTGGGTTAGTCATGCCCCCAGCTAACACCATGCCCCGGACATCATCCGATGACCGGGGCCAGTGCTCCCATAAAAACTATCGCTGAGCTGGTGCTATTTCTTAACCGGAGCCCACTCGGGGCCGGTCTCGCCGAGCTCCGGATCGAGCTTCTCAATCAAGGGCTTCGGCTTGGCTAGAACGGTGCCCGGCACGATGTCGATCCGCTTCCAGGTAGCCAGCTGAGACTGGTAGTCACCCATGATCACCGGGTAGGACTGGCCTTCTGCGGGCAGGCCGACACCGACCGGGTTGACCGGCATGTCATCGGTAACCTCGACGATCTTCGGAGTCGCCGCCCAGATGCCCTCGCGCCCGAGGGTCTCGTGGACTTTCTGCGCGGTGTGCGGGATGAACGGGGTCAGCATGACGTTGCAGTCACTGACCACCTGGAGCGCGGTCCACAGGACGGTCGCCAGCCGCTCACGCTGGGTTTCGTCCTTGGCCAGCTTCCAGGGCTCCTGCTCGGCGATGTAGGCGTTGGCCTCACCGACGATGTGCATGACCGCACCGATGCCCGCCTTGAACTTGGATTCGTCCAGGTCCAGGCCCACGGTCTCGAAGGAGCTGGCCGCCAGATCCAGGATCTTCCGGTCGGACTCAGTCAGCGCCGCCGGCACCGGCACCTCGCCGAAGTTCTTGTGCGCCATGGCCACGGTGCGGTTGACCAGGTTGCCCCAACCGTTGGCCAGCTCATTGTTCACGCGGCGGACGAACTCATCCCAGGTGAAGTCGGTGTCGTTGTTTTCCGGGCCGGCGACGGCGATGAAGTAGCGCAGCGGGTCCGGACCGAACTCCCGGAGGAAGTCCTTGACGTAGATGACCACGCCCTTGGAGGAGGAGAACTTGGAACCGGACATGGTCAGGAACTCCGAGGAGACGACCTCGGTGGGCAGGTTGAGCTCACCGAGCTCACCCAGCTGACCACCCTTGGCTCCCTTGCCCGCATAGCCGAGGAGCTCGGCGGGCCAGATCTGGGAGTGGAAGGTGATGTTGTCCTTGCCCATGAAGTAGTAGGAGGACGTTTCCGGATCATTCCAGAACTTGCGCCAGGCCTCCGGCTCACCGGAACGCCAGGCCCATTCGATGGAGGCGGAAAGATAGCCGATCACGGCATCGAACCAGACGTAGAGCTTCTTGGCGTTGTTGTCCTGCCAGCCCTCCACCGGGACCGGGATACCCCAGTCAATGTCGCGGGACATGGCGCGCGGGCGCAGGTCCTCGAGCAGGTTCAAGGAGAACTTCAGGACATTCGGCCGCCAGGAATCCCGGCTGCGCAGCCACTGCCCCAGCGTATCTGCCAGGGAGGGCAGGTCAAGCAGGAAGTGCTCGGTCTCGCGGAACTCCGGGGTTTCGCCGTTGATCTTGGAGACCGGGTTGATCAGGTCTGCCGGATCAAGCTGGTTACCACAGTTGTCACACTGGTCGCCGCGGGCGCCCGGGGTATGACAGATCGGGCAGGTGCCCTCGATATAGCGGTCCGGGAGGGTGCGCCCGGTGGACGGGGAGACCGCACCCATGGTGGTTTCCTTGAGCATATAACCGTTGTCGTAGAGACCACGGAAAAGCTCCTGCACCACGGAATAGTGGTTGCGCGTGGTGGTTCGGGTGAACAGGTCATAGGACAGTCCCAGGCCTGCCAGATCCTCAACGATCTGACGGTTGTAGCGATCCGCCAGCTCCTTGACGCTCACGCCTTCCTTGTCCGCCTGAACCAGCAGCGGGGTCCCGTGCTCATCGGTGCCCGAGATCATGAGGACCTCGGCACCCGACATTCGCTGGTAACGGGCGAAGACATCGGAGGGAACACCGAACCCCGCCACATGACCGATGTGGCGGGGACCGTTGGCGTAAGGCCAGGCAACTGAAACGAGCACAGACTTAGACATGCGCTCCACTCTAATTTATCGGTGAGCGTTCACCGAAGTGGCATGCCAGGCAGGCTAGCGTTTGCTTTCCTTCTGACGCTGCCGGCGACGGATCTTGAGCTCCTCGCGGCGCTGGTAGTCGGCATGGAAGCGGCGTTCGCGGGCCAGTTTGGTCGCGAACTTCTGCTGTTCGCGGATATCCTTGTAGATCACGTCATTGCGCAGGTCCTTCACGATGGCGAACATCAAACCGATGATCACCAGCAGGAAGGGTACCGCAGCCACGATGGTGACGTTCTGGACATTGCCCAGGGCGGAATCGCCGCCGGAGATCAGCAGACCCACCCCCAGGATCGCGGTCAGCAGGCCCCAGGCTGCGGAGATCCACGGGTTCGCGTCCGACTTGCCGTTCTGGGAGATGGTGCCCATCACGGTGGAGGCGGAGTCCGCGGAGGTGATGAAGAAGGTACCCAGCAGAATCACCGCGACCACCCCCATGATGGTGCCACCGGGCAGCTCATGGAGCAGGTTGAACAGCTGGGACTCTGCGGAACCATCACCCCAGATGGAGTTGCCCTCACGCTCGAAGGTGATAGCGGTGCCACCGAAGATGGCGAACCAGACCACGGACACACCGGAGGGGATCAGCAAAACGCTGAGCATGAACTCCTTGATGGAACGACCCCGGGAGATCCGTGCCAGGAACATACCGACGAAGGGGCTCCAGGAGATCCACCAGGCCCAGTAGAAGATGGTCCAGCTACCCAGCCATTCGCCGGCGGTGCCATCTGCGCTCTCAGCGGTACGGCCCACCATCTCGAAGAAGCTCGAGAGATACGTGCCGACGGAACCGGGGATCAGGTTCAGGGTTGCCACGGTGGGGCCGACGATGAAGACGAAGATCGCCAGGATGCCCGCCAGAATGACGTTGAAGTTGGACAGGTACTGGATGCCCTTGCCCACGCCAGAGAGAGCAGAGAGCAGGAAGCACAGGGTCAGCACGGCGACAATACCGAGGATGACCCCCTCGCCGGGATTCTCCACCAGCCCGGCGGCGGAGAGACCCGCCCGGATCTGGATCGCGCCCAGTCCCAGTGAACAGGCGGTGCCGAAGACGGTGGCGAAGATGGCGAGGATGTCGATGACCTTGCCGAAGAGTCCATTGGCGTGCTTCTCCCCGACCAGCGGGGTGAACGCCGAGCTGATCAGTTGCTTCCGACCCATCCGGAAGGTGGAGTAGGCGATCGCCAGCCCGACAATGGCATAGAGCGCCCAGGGGTGCAGGGTCCAGTGGAACAGCGCCGCGGACATCGCGGTGCCCACCTCATTGGCCGCATGGCCGGGCACCCCGTCACGGTAGAAGGTCAGCGGCTCTGCAGCTCCGTAGAACATCAGGCCGATACCCATGCCGGCGGCGAACATCATCGCGATCCAGGAGACCGTGTGGAACTCCGGGGCTTCGTCAATCGCACCCAATTTGATGGTGCCGAATTTACTGAAGGCGATCACGACCACGAAGGCGACGAAGGTGGTGCTGAAGAGGACGAAGGCCCACCCGAGGTTGGCCACCACCCAATTCAGGGCGCCGGCTGCGGCATCCGCGAAGCCATCGCCGCCGACCAGTGCCCAGATCGAAGTGATCAGGATCAGGATGGCGGCCGGAATGACCACCGCCCAGTTGATCGGTTGGTCCTTGCGTTCGGCCGCCAGCTCAACCGGTTTCTCGCCGCGTTCGATCCCCTCCCCGATAGCCGAGGTGGAGGAGAGCATCTCCGCCAACTGCTCAGTGGCGGTCGCTGACTGCAGTTGATCATCGACCGTGATGTCCGGTGACGGAGGTGCTGCGGTTGAAGATTCAGCTTCGTGCTCAGAATTTTTCATAACCCCCAGGGTTGGTCAGCACGGTGGATATATCAACTTAAAATTGCAGTTCAAAGCCCTGAACAGACCTAACGCCTCGAGGCAGTTACCAAACCTTTATGTCCAACCGTGCAGCGCACACCCCTAGTTCCCAGTTTTGATAACGAAGCTATAACGGTTCACCCCCGAGCGGCCAGCACCGCATCATAGAGCTCCCTGGCGGATACCCCGCGCGCCGCCGCGATCTCCTTACATACCGTTTTCAACCGCTCCCCCTCAGCCACGCGCTCCGCCACCGCCGAGACCAGGGAGGTGACATCAACCTCCTCATCGCCGGCACCTTCGAGCACCACGGTGATCTCACCACGCACCCCACCGCGCGCCCACTCCGCCAGCTCGCCCAGCCCGCCCCGACGGACCTCCTCGTAGGTCTTGCTCAGCTCCCGGCACACCGCGGCCCGGCGCGCCGGGCCGAGGACCTCGACGGCGTCGTCAAGGGTGTCAGCGATCCGGTGCGGGGACTCGAAGAAGCACACCGCGCGGGCCTCGTTTTTCAGCGATTTCAGCCATTCTTTGCGTTGACCGGACTTGCGCGGGGCGAAACCGTCGAAGGCGAACTTGCCCACATTCAGCCCGGAGAGCGCCAGCGCGGTGGGCACCGCCGAGGGTCCGGGGAAGCAGGTCACCGGGATGCCGGCATCGTGGGCGGCGTTGACCAAGGCGAGTCCCGGGTCGGAGACCACCGGCATGCCGGCATCGGAGACCACCACGACGCTGCCGTGGCGGGCAGCCTCCAGCAGCTGGGTCACCCGCCCCTCCTCATTGTGATCGAAATTCGAGACCACCTTGCCGCTGATCTGCACGCCCAGGGCAGCGGCCAGGGCGCGGGTGCGACGGGTATCCTCCGCAGCGACCACCTCCGCCTGTGCCAGCGCCTGCTTCAGCCGTTGGGAGGCGTCACCGATATTTCCCAGCGGAGTCGCCACGATGATCACACCATGGGGCAGCGGAGCAGCTGCGGTTTCCAGGTCCACGGTGTCCATATTCGTGCCTTCGACGGCGGGTTCGGGGGTGTGCTCGGTGTTGTTCATGCCTCCAGCTTCCCACACCCGAAGTCTCTGCCCTCTAGACTCTCTCAGGTGAGTACCTCCGTAGCCTCCTCTATCTCGGCGCGCAGGGCCGCCCGGGTTTCCCCTCCGACCCCCCACACCTACCGGTGGTCCCGGGCGGATACCCTGAGCACCCTGGCGATCGGTCTGCTGGCACTGTTGACCCGCTTCATCGGTCTGGGGAGCGCGCATTCCCAGGGGACGCCGGTCTTCGATGAGAAGCATTATGTTCCGCAGGCCTGGGACATGGTGGAGTCCTGGATCAACCCACTGATCGGTGGTATCGAATCCAATCCCGGTTATGGGCTGGTGGTACATCCGCCGCTGGCTAAGCAGCTGCTGGCGCTCGGCGAGCTGATCTTCGGCTACTCCCCCTGGGGTTGGCGTCTGATGACGGCACTCTTCGGGGTCGCCACGGTACTGATGATCATGGCGCTGACCCGCCGGCTGAGCCACTCCTGGCAGGTGGCCACCATCGCCGGACTACTGGCGGTCTTCGACGGGGTGCTGCTGATTACCGCCCGTTTCGGCATGCTCGATATCTTCCAGGTGTTCTTCATTGTCGCCGCCGCCTGGGCGCTGACCTGTGATCACCAGCAGATACGCCAACGGCTGCACACCGCCTGGCTGAACCAGATGATGGGTGAGAGTCCCTTTGGCCCCCGGCTGGGCTTCCGCTGGTGGCGTTTCACCACCGGCGTCTTCCTGGGCCTTGCACTCGGGGTGAAGTGGTCCGGCCTGTACTACATCGCCTTCTTCGGTCTGCTCAGTGTGTTCACCGATCTCGCGCTGCGACGCCGTTATGGTGTCCGGCGCCCGGTGCTCGGCGCACTCTTCCGCGATACGCTGCCGGCGCTGGCGTCCCTGGTGCTGGTGCCCGCGCTCCTCTATATCTGGAGCTGGCGTGCCTGGTTCGCCTCCGAGACCAGCGTCTACCGCCACGCCCTGACAGATGGCACGATCGCCTCCGACTCCTGGTTGCAGGCGCTGCCGGAAGCTCTCGCCGGATGGCTCCACTATCACCTCTCGGTGTTGGAGTTCCACGGTTCCCTGACCACCTCCAGCGGACACAGCCATCCCTGGGATTCCAAGCCATGGTCCTGGCTGTTTGCCGGCAGGCCGATCCTCTATCACTCCAACACTGATCTGGAGTGCGCTGCGGGGACCTGTCGGGAGATGATCTTCCTCTTCGGCACCCCGGCCATCTGGTGGCTGACGGTTCCGGCACTGCTCTGGGGTTGTTGGTCCCTGGTGATCCGTCGCCAGCGCCAGTTCCTGCTACCGCTGATCGCCTTCGCCGCTGGTTTTCTGCCCTGGCTGGCCAGCTATGACCGCCAGATGTACTTCTTCTACGCCGCTGCGCTGGTGCCCTTCACCATCGTGTTGCTGGCCCTGGCCTGCGGTCAGCTGTGGAACTCCGCTCAGCCGCTCAAGTGGGCCAGATTGCAGCATCTGACCTGGGGATCAGTGGCGGTGTGTGCCTATCTGGCACTGGTGGTGGCGATGTTCTTCTACTGGCTGCCGATCTTCTACGGCATCCGGATCTCCGATGCCCACTACTTCGACATCATGTGGCTGCCCAGTTGGATCTAGGGGCGGGGATCTCGGGGCTAGTTCGGCTTCGCGCTGAGTGAGTCCCAGGTCTGCCGGAAGGCCGCCAGCCCGTAATTGTTAAGCCAGGACCAGGCTAGTACCGCCACCGTGAGCAGCAGCAGAAGCAGGAAGCCCAGCTGGTTTCCGGCGACCATTCCGAGTACCACATCACGTGCCGCGAAGCCGGCGCTGAAGGTCAGCAACGCGCCCACCATCGGTAGCATGCCCACCACCAGCCGCGGTTGCCAGGCGGCGAAGAAGAGCCCAAATCCCAGGGCCAGCCGCAGCGCCGCGGTCTCCACCAACAGATCCGCGTAGCCGTCATCCATGACCTGGACCGGGGATAGCGCCAAGATGTTTATGGACCAGATCATGTAGATGATGCCGAGCGTCACCAGCAGGATGCGGGTCAGTGCCAACCCCAGCGCCCGGGAGCTCGCCCGACGACGCCATTCCGGCTCCACGCCGGCCAGGATCAGCTCGGAAAGATCCGGCGCGTTGTCCACTCCGGTATTGCCTCCCAGCAGCTGCTGGTTCAAGGCGATCGCCTGCCGGTAGAAGGCCTGGCATTCCTCACAGCTGGCGAGGTGGGCGTCGATGATGTCATCGGGGTAGCCGGTGGGTTCGCCGTCCAACCGGGCAGAGAGCGCTGCCTGGACATGTTCACATTCAAGCACGGGAAAGAACTCCGTCCACGCTGGCCCGTCCGGAACCGAAGACCACGATCATTAATAATCCGGCGATGAGCACCACCGGGTATTCCAGGCCACCGCCGGAGACCAGTCCACTGTCACTGAAGAACCCCTGATCGAGGTGGACGAAGTAGGCGGCCGCCAGCATCAGCAACGCCAGTGCGCCGGCGATGATCGTGGTCAGCAAACCGATCACCAGCAGCGCACCGCCGATCAGCTCAGCGATGCCGGCGACATAGGCGGAGAGCTTCGGCTGCGGGACCTGCCAGGCGCTGAACTGCCCGGTGGTCTCGGTGATTCCGGTCAGGAAGAGTTTGTCCCACCCGTGTGCAATGAACACCAGGCCCAGTACACCACGGAAAATGAGCAGCGCTGCATCTCTCACCACCGGCTTATCCATGAGGCATAGACTACCTTCTACCCTGGTTCTTAGACGAGGCAACCACGCCCAGATGTCCCCGAGAACCCGAACTTCCCACCAGGAGAACACCATGACCACCGGTATCCGCCACCGCTACCTCGACTCACCCATCGGTATCCTCCTGCTGGTCGCCGGCGAGCAGGGGCTGCGCTACATCGCCTTCGAGAACGAGGATCTCAGCACCCTCGACATCGGTGGGATCGCCACCGCTGACCCGCTTCTCGACGCCGCCGCCCACCAGCTCGGCGAGTACTTCGCCGGCACCCGCCGCGAGTTCGAGCTGCCCCTCGACCACCCCGGAAGTCCGGGTTTCCGCCGGCAGGCACAATTCCACCTCGCCGCTATCCCCTATGGCAGGACCCGCACCTATCAGGAGCTCGCGAAGGAGCTCGACAATCCTGGGGCGGTCCGCGCAGTCGGCTCGGCCTGTGCCAGCAACCCCTTGCCGATCATCCTGCCCTGCCACCGGGTGCTGCGCAGCGATGGCACCCTGGGAGGCTATCGCGGTGGGCTGGTGGCCAAGCAGACCCTGTTGTCGTTGGAGTCCCAGTGAGTGAACTGGCGATCGGCCTCGATGGGCTGGCCCGGACCCCCTGGGCAACCACCGACCCGCTGCTACAGGCTTATTATGACACTGAATGGGGAATGCCGGTCCGCGATGAGCGAGGGCTATTCGAGCGGCTTTCTTTAGAGGCCTTCCAGGCCGGGCTGTCCTGGTTGATCATCTTGCGCAAACGCCCGGCATTCCGCGCCGCTTTCGCGGACTTCGAGCCGGCACAGGTGGCCGCCTTCACCCCGGTTGAGGTGGAACGCCTGATGGCCGATGCCGGGATCGTGCGCAATCGGCGCAAGATTCAGGCGACGATCAACAATGCCGCTGCGGTGCTGCGCCTGCGTGAGGGGGTGGGACTGGTGGACCTGATCTGGTCCTTCCAGCCCAGGTGCACCCCCACCCCGAGCAGCATGGCCGAGGTGCCCACCACCTCCAAGGAGGCTGCGGACATGGCAAAAGCCCTCAAAAAAGAGGGCTTCAGTTTCGTTGGTCCAACCACCTGCTTCGCGCTGATGGAAGCCATCGGGATGGTGGATACCCACGTGCTGGGGTCGCACCGTCGTGGTGTTTCGGGGCTCTGGCCTAGCTGACCCGGCGGTCGCGATAACGCTGGAACTCCGCGACCTCCGGAGCTGCGGCAGGTTCCGCGAGGTACCTGGTCTCCAGGTATTCGAAGTCGGGGCTCTCATCATCGCGTTCCAACACCAGGGCTCCGGGGCGGCGCAGCTGGCGCGGGAGTTGCGAGGCAGCTTCCCCGGGGTGGACCACACCCAGACGGGCGCGGCGCAGCTGCCGGATCCGACGCCGCCGCAGGGCCTGCTCCTCACGAACCTGAGAACGCAGGGCCACCAGGTAGAACCCGGTCGCTGCCACGGCGATGGCCGGCAGGGCATAAGCCCAGCCGCCGAGCACGATGGCGACCACCAGGGTCAGCACCACCGCCACACCCAGACCGATCAGGGTGCGCTGGCGACGCTGGTAACGATTCAGGGAATGGTGCTCATCGGCCTCCGGATCCCAACTGCCACGGCCGCGACGACGCTGGGCGAATTCCAGTTCCTCCTGGGAAAGCTCCGAATCCCGCAGTTCCGTCGCGGGGGTGGCGGCCAGGTCATCCTCAAACTCGGGTGCCCCGTCCTCCGTCAGCTGCTTCTCGACGCCCTCCCGGGGGCCGTCGAGCGCCGCCCGCGGGTCCAAGAAATCAGCCGGAGAGGTATACGCCTCGGAGAGCTCATAATGCTCTTCATCCTCAGCCCAGTAGGAGTCATCCACAAAGTGTTCAGCACTCCCCGCCGTTTCAGTCTCCAACTTGAGTGTCACTTCGGTTGCGGAACCCGCTTCCAGTTCGTGGACGACAGCGCCCTCCACGACAGGTTCGGGGTACTCCGCGGCAGCATCCTCGATGGATTCCCCATCGGTGCGGTTACGGTGGAACTTGGCCGAGGCGGAGGCGAAAACCCCACCCAGACCACCGGCGGCGCCGGAGTTCTCGCGGTCGTCGATAAGCACATCATCAGCATCAACGAGTTCATAGTCCTCGTCATCGCGCTCCCGGCGGGGGCGGATATCTGCGGAAGTGACCCGCGGACGGCGACGGCTGGACAACTCCCGGCTGCCACCCTCGTGGATCACGCGAGTCTCATCGAATGCCTCACCAGCCTTGCGGATCGGCTTCTGACCACGCAGAAGCAGTGGTGCAAGCACAAAGAGCCACACCACGATGATCAGTACAATCGCTAATCCTCCGGGCACGTGGGGGTTCCGCCTTCCCATTGACAATGTAGTTCACGTCTCACCCAGCTTAATGCTGCTGAGGTGAGACCGGTTGAGTGCCACGCCGAACACGCAGCAATCCCCTGGATTCCCTCGATCCTAGCTTCAATGCCGCAGGGGCAGGACTTTTCCGGCCGACCGAAGGCGATTCACACACGTTCCGGGGTGGTCCTCCCGGGTTTGGGCGACGAACAGATGGTCCCGCCACTGCCCGTCGATATGGAGATTGCGGCGCAACAGTCCCTCCTCGCGGAAACCGCTGTTCAACAAAACCCGCCCGGAAGCCGGGTTCGAGGGAAGATAGGTCGCGGTCACCCGGTGTAGACCCACCCGCCGAAAAGCATGATCGGTGCCCAAGGAACAGGCTGCAGTGGCCACCCCCAGCCCGTGGAAAGCGCTGAAGACCCAGTAGCCCACCCAGCAGGAGGAGACTCCCCCGTGCTGGATATTGCCCAGGGTCAACTGCCCGGCAAAACGACCATCCACCTCAATCACCATCGGCACCACGACACCACGACCTGCCAGCTCGCGGAGCGCCATGAGGTTGCTGCGCCAGGCCGCCGGACTATGGGATGCCGCCCACCCCTGGTGTGCGGTGGGCTCCACCGGCCGGAGATGAGGCTCATCAAGCAGCCGCATCTCCCGCCACTTTCGGCCATCCCCGCGCAGCAGTGGGCGCAACCGAACCCGGGGGCCGGTGGCGAGTCGGACCACCGAGGTAGCCTCCGCCCAACCCGGATGAATCGGATGCGGTGGAGTTTGTGCGGGGGCCCGCAGACGTGATTCGGCTAAGCCGAAGGGGTCAAGCATCACATCACGCATTCGAAGGCAGGAAGAGGACCTCAACGACATCACCGGGACGTACGTCGGTGACCTCCTCCGGGATACAGATCATCGCATTAGCCTCACTCAACCCAGCCAGCAGATGAGCTGGTGCCCCGGTGGCGCCACCGAGCCCCTCCACCAGATAGTCATGGGTCTCGGAATCCCGCATCAGCCGGGCACGGATGAAACCGCGACGTCCGGAGCGGGAAAGCACATGGTTAACGGCACGGGCCCGGACCACCCGACGGTGAGCATTGCGTTTACCCAGCGAGAGCCGGATCAGGGGGCGCACAAAGATCTCGAAGGTCACCAGCGCCGCAACCGGGTTGGCAGGCAGCAGGAACACCGGGATCCGGTCTGGCCCGAGTCGACCGAAACCCTGGACCGAACCTGGATGCATGGCCACCCGGGCAGTGTCGATCTCCCCGATGTCAGCGAGCACCTTGCGGATCCCCTCAGAACCGGCACCACCGACGGCACCGGAGATGACCATCACCTCAGAGCGAAGCAGCTGGCCCTCGATGATATCGCGCAGGCGGCGTGGCTCCCCCTCGACGATGCCCACCCGATGGACATCGGCGCCAGCATCCCGGCCGGCGGCGGCCAGGGAGTAGGAGTTGACATCATAAACCTGCCCGAGGCCCGGTTCCCGATCAATGTCGACCAGCTCATGGCCGATCGAAAGCACCGAAAGCCGGGGGCGCGGATAAACCAGAACTTTGGAGCGACCGACCGCGGCAAGCAGACCAATCTGGGCGGGGCCGAGCACGGAACCTGAGGTGACCGCGATATCACCGGGTTGGATGTCATCGCCGACACGGCGGACGAAATCCCCCGAACGTACCGGCTGCTCAGCGACGACCCGCTTGCGGCCACGATCCGACCATTCCAAGGGGAGGACAGCATCGGCAAGCGTGGGCAGCGGGGCCCCGGTGTGGACCCGTACCGCCTGCTTGGGCTGCAACCGCAGTGGACGCTGGGAACCAGCGTTGACCTCACCGACCACCGGTAGGGAACGCTCCAGAGCGACCCGAGGTATCTCCACCGGCTCCTCCGGCGGGGTGCGGCCGAGTCCGCGCTCACCGCCCACGTCCACCGCGCGGACGGCATAACCATCAATCGCAGCCTGCGGAAAACCCGGGAGTGGGCGGGTGGCCTGGACCTCCTCGGCGCACATTAGACCCAGTGCATCGGCGATCGCGGTACGAACCGGCTCCGGAGTCACCGCAGAATCAGTGACCAGTGCCAACTGTTGTTCAACCGAACGCACTCACGCTCTCCTTCCGAGGATGAAACGACTATCCGGAAAGTCTACCGGGGTCGGATGAACAGCAGCCACTGACACCAGAGAATCGGACCCTGGATTTTGTCAGGCAACCTACTTCGCCGCGTTTTCTTCCTGCGCAGCGTTCTCAGCGTCGAGCTGTACCAGGATCTCATCAATCGCGGTACGCAGAGCCGGCCCGTACTTCGGGTCGCGTAGACCAAAGTCCACGCAGGCCTTGATGTAGCCACCTGGGTTGCCCAGGTCATGGCGGCCTCCCTTGTGCACGAGGATGTGCACGGGGTGACCTTCCTCGATGAGCAGGGCGATGGCATCGGTCAGCTGCAGCTCGCCGCCCTTGCCCGGCTTGATCCGGCGGAGGGCATCAAAAATTGCCCGGTCGAGCAGGTAACGGCCGGTGGCCACGTAATTGGAGGGGGCATCCTCCGGCTCCGGCTTCTCCACCATGCCGCGGACGACCTTGACATCATCGCGGCTGAGGCCCTCGATCTCCGCGATCTCAAAGACACCGTAGTTATAGGTTTCCTCGCGCGGGACCTCGATGGCGCAGAGTACGGTTCCACCGAGCTCGGCACGTACCTTCGCCATCTCCTCGACCGCACCCATCGGCAGCACCAGATCATCCGGCAGCATGACCGCGAAGACATCCTCGTCATCATCGAGCACGGACTCCGCCAGGCCGACGGCATGCCCCAGGCCCAACGGCTGTTCCTGCTCGATAGCGATCGGGGTGATCAGCTGACCTGCGCGTCTGACCTTGGCCACTGCCTCAGTCTTGCCACGCTCGGCCAGAGTCGCCTCCAGCACCGGGAAATCACCGAAGTGGGCGAGCACCTCCTGCTTATTCGGCGAGGTGATGACAGCCAGACGCGAAGCCCCCAACTGTGCGGCCTCCTCAGCAATCAACTCAATACCCGGGGTATCGACAACCGGTAACAGCTCCTTGGGAACTGTCTTGGTCGTAGGCAGGAATCTGGTTCCCAATCCTGCCGCCGGGACCACCACCGTCTTCACCCCATGGGTGTGCTGTTCATTCGGGGAAATCATGGAGTTCACCTTACCTGTCCCCGTCACCGGGTCAGTCAGCAACCGGGGCTTCTGCGAATTAGATATCATCAACCCCACCCCCAGCATTCCCTTAGCCTGGGGTGATCCGGTACCGGGTGGTGGTCATCACAGCCTCCCAAGCCCTATCGTTGAGTCATGGACAATCGTGAGGCAGATATTCGTGAGGCCAAGAAGAAGATGCGTGCCCTACTGAGCCAGTCGCGCAAGGACATGAACAACAGTGAACTCCGCCGTGAGGACTCTGCGGTAGCCTCCTACACCGCTTCTCTGCTCCGGGCCCGCTCCGGAACCCCCTCCACCATCGCCGCCTACATGCCCCGTCGTGGCGAGCCTGGCGGCAGTATGCTGCTCAATGCCCTCCACACTCAGGCCCCGACCATTTTGCTGCCGGTTTCCGGCCCCAACGGTATCCTCGAATGGTCCACCTACAAGGGTGAAATCGAGATGCGCCCCGGCCGACTCTCCATCTCTGAACCCACCGGCGACCGGATCCCCACCGCTGAACTCGTCAACTGCGACGTCATCTTCGTGCCGGCGTTAGCCGCCACCCCAGATGGTGTGCGACTGGGTAAGGGCGGCGGCTACTACGACCGGGCACTAGCCGAACTCGATGAAATCACCGAGGGGAACCCGCCCACCACCGCCGTGCTGCTCTACAACGGTGAGATCCGTGATGATCTCCCGGTGGAAGACCATGACCGTCCGGTGGACATCATCATCACCCCGACCGGAATCCGCTATATCAACGACCGCCCGGGAACCATCACCAGGTAATCCGGGTCAGATTCATATGTGAGCCCACTCCCCTCTCCCACCGCCCTGAGCACGCTACGCACCCCTGGCTGGCACCGCTCGCTCCTGCTCCGCAGACTTGCAGCCCTGGTACTACTGCTGTTGGCTGCCGGGTCAGCCCTGCACAGCGCCCGTGATACCGGGCCCCGGGCGCTGGTGGTGGCCCGGAATGTCACTGCCGGGAAAACCGTCACCGCCAGTGACTTCCTCCTCGCCGATGTTCCCTCCCACCTGCTGCCGGAGGGGGCGTTGTCTGATCCGACTGAGCTCGAGGGCCGGGTCACCGCCACCCACCTGCAGGTGGGTGTGGTGCCCACCGACCTGAACTTCATCGGTCCTGCGCTGCTCTCGGAACTCATGCCGGAGTCGACCGGAGAACCGGTGAATCTGGTGCCGCTCAAACTTGCGGAGCCAGAGATCATTCCCCTGTTGCGCCACGGAGACACCGTGACCGTGCTCAGTCACCAGGCTGAGGTGCCGGAACCCGAGGTGGTGGCCACCGGCGCCCGCGTGGTCCTCGCAGAGGAGGGGGCCGGCAATGATCCCGCGACCGTGCTGATCGCGCTGCCGGAGTCCGCAGCCCGGCAGGTTGCAGCCACCGCACTTTATCTGCCGATCGCGGTGGTCCTCACTGGTGAACGGGCGGGTAACACTTTTTGAATTTATTCAGCGACTCCCCCTTCCTGCCATCGCCTGGCAGGGCAATCTTCGCTACAGTTTCACTGTTCTGTTCAATCCAGTCGTCACACTCGGCTCAAAATTTAAGGAGAAGCCAGATGTTCCAAGGTTTCAGAGATTTCATTCTTCGCGGAAATGTCGTCGAACTTGCCGTTGCTGTGGTCATCGGCACCGCGTTCACCGCTATTGTCTCCGCGTTCTCCGATAACATCATCAACCCGTTGATCGCTTCCATCGGCGGCGCAGATGTCTCCGGACTGGGATTCCATGTCCGTGCGGGTAATGCCGCCACCTTCGTTGACTTCGGTGCCGTGATTACCGCAGCCATTAACTTCCTAATCATCGCCGCCATCGTCTACTTCGTGCTCGTTATGCCGATGAACAAGCTCAACGAGGCGCTGCAGAAGCGCAAGGGTGTCATCGAGCCCGAGGATGAGCCGGCTTCCCTTGAAGCTAACCTTCTCGAGGAGATCCGCGACCTGCTTCAGGCTGATAAGTCCGGCCGCCTCCAGAGCTAGTTGCGCTCGGCGAACTCACGCCGCTTTCAGCAGTCAGAATGACTCGAAACCACGGTTCCTTTGGAACCGTGGTTTTTCCATTGCACTATCTGGGGCTGGCTACCCGTGGTGCGGGGGCTGCTGTTCCCGCCAGAACTCCTCATCCCTGGGTTCATCTTCGACATCAGGGTCCAGGATGACCGTTCGGTCTTCATCATCTGCAACCGTGCTGTGGAACCGTCCATCGGGGCGGTCCGCAGTTCGGTCGATATTCTCCGCCGGGGAGGCTCGCTCCACCCGGCGCCTTTTTCGGGGGCTGGCCAAGGGATTACTCGACGCTGTACTGGTTGATGACAAAGTGCGCCAACGGTGCCAGGGTGGGCATCCCATCCTGGATCGCCTCCGGAGAGGAGGCCAGGTTAACCACCACGGTGGAACCGGAGACTCCGGAGACACCACGGGAGGTAGCCGCGTCCAGGAGACCGCCGGCTAGGGCAGAGGCCCGCATCGCCTGCGCGATACCAGGAACCAGCTGATCAAGAACTGAACGCGTGGCCTCCGGAGTCCTGTCCCGGGGGCCGACGCCGGTGCCACCGACGGTGAGCACCAGGTCCACCCCACCAATCACCGCGGTTTCAATGGCCTGACGAATCTGAGATTTCTTGGAGCGCACCGCAACCACCGCATCGACCCGGAAGTCAGCCGCATTCAGCAGCTCAGCGAGCAGCCGATTAGTATCCTCGGTGTCCTCGGATTCATTGTCCCGGACCAATACCACCAAGGCCCGACGGCGCGGTCGAATCTGGTCCTCCCGCTCAGTGGCCAACAGGTATTCGTGATCGGGTTCAGCCACATCGAGCAGTGCAGGATCCAGTTCCTGTTCCGCCAGGGTATTCAGGGTATTGTCCATCGATTTCCTTCACTAGAAGTCTCGGGGCCCGGTTCGGAAAGTCCGGCGGTACCGCACAAACCTTCCGACAACCCCAGGCAGGGTTCGATTGTTAACTTACTCGGTGGTCAGCGTTACATCTACCTCGCGGGTTTCATTGCTGCCTTCTCGTGTCACGGTCAGGGTCACCGTGGTCCCGAACCCTTCGGAACGCACCGCCGCAATCAGTTCATCAGAATTATCGATGGCGCGGTCCCCCAGATGGGTGATGACATCACCCTCCTCGAGCCCCGCCGCCGCAGCCGGACCATCCTCCTGGACGCTAGCCACCAGGGCACCACTCACATTCGCGTTCGCGGCAACCTGTACACCGATCATCGGATGAGCGGCGCTTCCGGTGTTCACCAGTTGATCCGCGACCCGCTTCGCGAAGTTCGAGGGGATGGCGAAACCCAGACCGATGGATCCAGCGGAGTCAGCGCCCGAGGACATCGAGGCGATCACCGAGTTCATCCCGATCAGGTTGCCCTCCATGTCCACCAGCGGGCCACCAGAGTTGCCGGGGTTGATCGCGGCATCGGTCTGCACGGCGTCGATAAGCGAGGATTCCCCGCCATCGCCGCCTGAAGCACGGACCGGACGATTCATTGCGGAGACGATTCCGGTGGTCACCGTCGAGGACAGGCCCAGCGGACTTCCGATCGCCACCACTTGCTGGCCCACCTGGAGCTGGTCTGAATCACCGAATTGGATGACCGGCAGATCCTGAACATTCCGGATCTTCACCACCGCGATATCGGTGGAGGGATCAGAAGCAACGAAATCAGCCGGGAGAGTGCGCTCATCATTGAGGGTCACCTGGATGTCTGCATTAGCAGCCTCAGCTTCCGCCACCACGTGATGGTTGGTCAGCACCAGACCATCAGCGGAGATGATCGAGCCGGATCCCTCCCCCACCGCGGTTCGGGAGGTCACCTTCAGCGACACCACCGAAGGCAGCGTCGCATCAGCCACCTGTTCAACGCTGCCCACCGGAGCTTCCTCGACCCGCTCCGCGCTCGGTGCATCAAGCGCGCTGAAGCCGTTGCCACCACTGCTGTTGCTGTTACCGACCAGGACACCCGTGATGGCGCCGGCAGCCACCGCAGCAGCCACGATCAACGCGGTAGCCGGGAGCAGACCTATCGAGCGCTTCTTCTTCACCGGGGACGGGGAAGCTGGATCATCGGAGGATGCGGAATTTTCAAAGCTACTGAATTGTGGCGGATAGGACTGCTGCTGGAATCCCTGAGGCGGCGACCCCGGGACCGGATTCTGCCCGGAATGCGCGGTTGACCCCGGGTTCGACGTGGGGCTGTTCCACCCCTGATAAGGGGAGTTCACTGATTCAAAACCATCCGGGGAAGAGGACTGCCCACCACTCCAACCCTGGTTGTCCTGTCGGGGATCCTCTGGGCGCTTTTCGTTCATGTTCTCCATCTTCTCCTACCGAACTGTATTCCTGCTGGATGGTTTCTGAAAGAAAAACTCATGCTTCCTGTGAGTCTGCTGCAAGTACTACGGACAGCGTCTCCCGGGGGACCTCAGCGGAAACCAGCGGATATCAGGGGAAATCCTTCTTATTTCGATCCATCCACCGTTGGGCGAACACCTGACCCCGGCCCTGCGCCCCTGCCAGGGTGTCCTTGGCTCCAGCGACGCGATCCCCTGAATCCGGCTTACCTGGCAGAGTCACCCTCATCAGGGCGCCCCCGTCATCAGATTCATCGACAGTGATGGAGCCACCATGGCGCTCCACCACCTTCTTCACGATTGAGAGGCCCAGACCGGAACCGGGCATTGAACGGGAGGAAATCGACCGATAGAACCGCTCAAACACCCGCTCTCGGTCCTCAAGCGCGATACCTGGCCCAGAGTCCGCGATGGTCAGCCCGAAGGTGTCCGCATTGACCTCAGAAAGCCGGATGCGGACAGTGCCCTCCGGCGGCGACCACTTCGCCGCATTATCCATCAGGTTCAGTACCGCACGGCCCAGCGCGAAAGGATCCCCGACAACCTGCCCCGGAATGGTCTTCATCTCGAAGCTCACATCCGGGCGGCGACGTTTGACCCGCCCCAGAGACGTCTCGAGAACCTCCTGAAGCTCAATCTCCTCCATCTCCCGCTGCGGCGCATCCTCCCGTGCCAGGTCCACCAGATCGCCGATCAGGGTCGACAACTCTTCCATCTGAGCCAGCACATCACGTTCAAGATCCTTGCGGTCTTCCTCGGTGATCACGCCTGTGGCACCCGGACGGTTGAGCATCATCAACAACTCAATATTGGTCCGCATCGAGGTCAACGGGGTCTTAAGCTCATGTCCGGCATCAGCAACCAGCTGCGTCTGCCGGGTCCGGGACTCCTGGAGGGCCGCCAGCATGGCGTTGAAACTGATGGTCAGGTTCGCGAGTTCATCATTTCCTTCGACGTCGATGGGACGAAGCTCATCGGTACGGGTGATGCGATCGACAGCGCGTTGCAGCCGACCCACCGGCTTAAGCCCCGCCGAGGCAGTGACCACACCAGCTGCGATGGCAATAAACACTCCTACAGCCGAAATCGCCATCAACACCACCCCCAACGCAGAGATCAGCTGATGGGTCTCCGTCATATCCTGGGCCAGCACCACCATGGCACCGAACTCATTCGCCGCAGCCATGATCCGCTCACCACCGACCGACTGGGTCGACACTGAAACCCCGCTGGTGGCCTCCGCAAATTCACCGGGCACCGGAATCACGTCCCCGACACTCGCTGACCAGCCGGGAGCTGAAATCGAAATCCGGATATCCGGATTGTAGGCCTTGAAAAGGGTGATCTCATCCTGCAGCCGACTGACGAACAACGGGTCTATCGTGCGGGCGAGCAGTTGGTTCGCCTTCTCCTCCATGCTTCGATCCATCGATGAATTCAAAGCGGCGGAAACCGTCAGATAGGCGACAATCGTCATCACACCCATCGACAGCAGCACCATCACCGCAGTGAGCATCGAAAGGTGCCATTTCAGCGATAACCCTCTGCCTCGGACACCGGACTTGGCGGCGCCTGCAGAGGTATTTCCCCCAGGAATCTCAGTGCCCTGCCCCGCGTTCCCTGCTGGGGCGGTGGCGATGGCGGAATCCGGTGAAACGGGAAAATCCCGACGCTCCAGGTTCATTGGAGGTCGGGAAATCTTCCGAAGGATCACGGGGCGGTCTCCCGCAGGACATAACCGACGCCACGGACGGTGTGGATCAGTCGGCTCTCCCCCTCCGCCTCGGTCTTACGCCGCAGGTAACCGATATAGACCTCAAGCGCGTTGCCGGAGGTCGGGAAATCATAACCCCAGACCTCTTCCAGAATGGTGGTGCGGGAAAGCACCCGACGCGGGTTCGACATGAGCAGCTGCAACAGCGCAAACTCGGTACGGGTCAGACTGATGGCACGCTCACCACGGGTAACATCACGGGTCTCGGGGTCCAGACGGAGGTCCTCGAAAACCAGCTCTGAGACATCAGAACCGCCGATGGACTCGGCTGCGGCGCGACGCATCAGGGAACGCACTCGAGCGAGGAGTTCCTCCAGAGCAAAGGGCTTGGGCAGGTAATCATCGGCACCGGCGTCCAGACCAGCAACCCGGTCTGAGACGCCATCACGTGCGGTGAGGACCAGGATCGGCCGATCATAGCCGGAACCACGGAGGGTACGGCAGACTTCCAGCCCGTCCATCCGGGGCATCATCACATCAAGGATGACCAGATCCGGCTGTTCACGCTCAATACTCTCAACAGCCTCGATTCCATCCTCAGCTAGCGAAACGTCATATCCGTTGAAGCTCAGGGAGCGGCGCAGCGAATCGCGTACAGCCTGCTCATCATCCACTACTAAGATCTTCATGACATCCATTATGCGCTATCAGAGTAAAACGGCGCTGGCGGTTAGCTGTCCAGGCCCTGTGAAACTCTCATCGAGGCGGTTTTTGTGCAAGATCGGGGGTGATTCCGGACCAGTTTCAGTGCCGGCGACCCAGCCTCAGCTTAATGCCGGACCCCGGAAGTCCCAATCAGCGGGGAGAAAAGACTTATCTGAGCACATACCCCAACCCTCATGATCGAACCGCTGTCACCTGGTAGACCGAGGCCTGACCGCCAACCACATTCGGTGGCTGCTCACCCAAGGGAATTGTCCCGGGGTAAATGAACGAAAAAGCACCCCTCACCTCCGGATAATCCGGATGATGCTGGGTGCTTCTAATGCTCTTTTACCGCTGCTTCACAAGCCAGCGGCAGAAGTGCGCTGTTGCGTTGCGTCCCGTTGCCGGTTTAGCGGCTGGTGAACGGCAGGAGAGCCATTTCGCGTGCGTTCTTAACCGCGGTAGCAACCTGACGCTGCTGCTGCGGGGTCAGACCGGTGACGCGACGGGAACGGATCTTGTGGCGATCAGAGATGAACAGACGAAGGGTCTTGATGTCCTTGTAGTCCACCTTCTCAATGCCTTCAGCCTTGAGCGGGTTCTTCTTCGGGCGGCGGGACTGTTCCATCCGCGCCTTCTTCATGTTGGTGCGCTGCTTCATTTAAGAAACTCCCTTACCAGCTTGACTTACGAACGCCAGGAAGCTCACCGCGGTGAGCCATCTCGCGCATACGGACACGGGACACGCCGAACTTGCGGAGGAAACCACGAGGGCGGCCATCCATTGCATCGCGGTTACGAACGCGGATTGCGGCAGCATCGCGAGGCTGGCGGTTCAGTTCAAACTGAGCCTCCAGACGGTCTTCGTCAGTGGTGTTCGGGTTCTTGATGATGTTCTTGAGCTCAGCGCGACGCTCCGCATAGCGGGCGACGATTTCCTTGCGCTGCTCATTCTTGGCGATCTTTGACTTCTTAGCCATTGATTATCGCTCCTCGCGGAATTCGACGTGCTTGCGGGCTACCGGATCAAACTTCATCAGAGTGATTCGGTCGGGGTTGTTGCGCTTGTTCTTACGGGTGACATAGGTGTAACCGGTGCCAGCAGTAGACTTCAGCTTGATGATCGGACGGATGTCATTACGTGCCATCTTTAGATCTTCTCCCCACGTGCGCGGATCTGGGCGATAACGGACTCAATGCCGTCGCGGTCGATGACCTTGAGGCCCTTGGTGGAAACGTTCAGAGTGATGGTACGGCCCTGGGAGGGCACAAAAAACCGACGTCGCTGCACGTTGGGATTCCAACGACGCGAAGTACGGCGGTGCGAGTGCGAGACAGACTTACCGAAGCTCGGCTTGCGTCCCGTGACCTGGCAAATAGCCGACATGGACTTTCCTTCTCCTAGCCGCCCACATCGACTGATGATGCGCCGCACCGGAGTGATCCGGGGCGCGAACATGCCAGCTGACGGGGCGTAACGAATATTTACGACAACAGCAAGGTGACAGCCTACCCGCTACCTTGCCGATTTCATAATCTCGATTTCAGCTCGCCCGACGCACCACGTCAACCTGGCTCTGATCATAAGCCGAAATGCCGGAACCCGCCCGACGAAGCCTCTAGTCAATCGTTGGTTCCAGTACTCAGGCACTCCCGGTTATCATCGCCGTCGCAGTCCCCACATGGCCCTGACAGGCCGAACGGGTGCCAATAAGCAATCCTCCGGCGCTACGGCCTCCGTGCCGCCAGGCATGGCGTGGCAGGCGGCCTTGGACCGACTGCGGGGTAGCGCCCACCGCCTGATGTACCGCTCCCCACAGCCTCCCCGGCCCACCTCGCCGACGCTCAACCCGCCCTCCCCTGGCGGTCAACGCTCAGCGCAGCACAGGCGCTTCTCGACGTCCCGTTGGCCGCCGCCTCAGGCAGACTCAACCCGGTCGACATGGGATCGGGCATGGGCCACTGCTGAGTTCAGATCCTCAAAGAGATGGTTGGGATGTCGCAATGAGCGGATGGCACCGAGTACACCAAGCACGTGAATATGCTCCTTACGCACCCCCTTGATCAATACCGTTACCCCGCGACGCTCCAGCGCAGTGACCACCTCAGCCAGCTGATGCGCACCGGTGGCATCGATCAGCTGCACCTGGGAAAGTCGGATGATCACGACCCCGAGGTCCTGATGGTCCAGAATCTGGTCGAGGATGCGTTCCGCGGCTCCGAAAAAGAGTGAGCCCTCCAGCCGGAAGAGGCCGATGGTCTCATCCCCGGACTCCAGGACACCGGGCAGGGTTTCGCGGTAGACACCACTTTCCAGACTCATCTTCCGCAGGATGAAGAAGGCGGCGACCACGATACCGATGATCACCGCGACCACGAGGTCCACGCTGACCGTCACGATCGCGGTGATGAAGAAGATCAGGGCATCACTCCAGGAGGAACGCACGACCCGCCGGATCACCTGCGGGGAGACCATGCGGGCGGCGGTGACCATAAGTACGCCGGAGAGTGCGGCCAACGGAATCACCGAGACCACCGAAGCCGCCGCATAAACCACCGCCAGCAGCACCAGGGCATGCACGACCGAAGAAAGCCGACTTCGTGCCCCGGACCGGACGTTGACCGCGGTTCGGGCGATCGCCCCGGTGGCTGGCATCCCACCGAAGAAGCCGGCACCGATTGAGGCCAAGCCCTGGCCCACCAGTTCGCGGTCCGCGTTATAGGGGCCGGTATCCGCCATGGAAGCCGCCACCCGGGCAGAGAGCAGGGACTCGATGGCCGCCAGCGCCGCGACCGCCACCGCAGGACCAGCCAGCGCCTGGATCATCGCCGGGTCCATGGCAGGTAGCTGCGGTGCGGGCAGTGAGCGCGGCAGCACCCCGATGGTGTCCAAGGGCAGCGACAACAGGGTCGCCACGACCGTCACCACGACGATGGCGACGAAGGATCCTGGAATTTTCGGCAGTAGCGCCGCCAGCGTCAGCGTGATGAGAGCCACCGCCGCCACCACGGCCAAGGGCAGCAGGGCCGTTGGCCAGTCCGCACCGATCACCGAGTGGAAAGCCGCGACCACGGCGTTGGCATGATCACTTCCCCCGCTGGCGCCGACCGCCGCCGGAACCTGCTGCATGAAGATAATGACACCAATACCGGCGGTGAACCCCTCGATCACCGGCCAAGGGATATAGCTGACGGTTCTGCCCAGCCGGAGAAAGCCCGCCACCAGGACAATCAGCCCAGCCATGAGGGAGACCACCGCCACGGCAGCAACCCCGTGCTGGATGACGATGGGGGCCAGCACCACCACCATCGCACCAGTGGGTCCGGAGACCTGCACATTGGAGCCGCCGAAGATGGCGGCGATCAGCCCGGCGACAATTGCGGTGATCAGCCCGGCCTCGGCACCCACTCCGGAGCTGACGCCGAAAGCCAGCGCCAACGGGAGCGCGACGATGCCGACGGTCAGCCCGGCGGTGACATCCGCGCGCCAGGAGTAGCGCAGCATCTCATAATCCCGGGCGCTGGGAAGCAGGCCAAGAAATGACCGCCAGGCGGTGATGCCGCTCATCATCGCCCCTCTCCCACAGTGAGCTGCGGCAGGGTCTTGAAGGAGCCCCGCTGGACATCGGAGGTCTCGAGTAGCTCAGCGAGCAGTTCGCGGGCGACCTTGAGCAGATCGGCGACCTGGGGGTAGGCGAGCCGGTAGTTCACCACATTGGCCTGACGTTCCGAGACCACCATTCCATAGCGGCGCAGCACCGCCAGATGTTGGGAGAGGTGCGAGGCCTCCAGCCCCATATCCGCGAGGATCTCCGAGACGGAGACCTGCGGCGTGGCCGCTAAAATTTCCAGGACCCGGATCCGGTAGGGGTGAGCCAGCCCCTTGAAGAGATTGGCCTTGAGCTCATAGAGCGGCCGTTGATCGTCCGTGAACATATCCGAACCACCCTTTCCACTGTTGCCTACCTGATGGCACCACCCGTGAGATGGTGACTTGATAAATCCATCATATCCCTGGGCGATGGGTTCAGCAGAACTCCCACCAGGCAGCCATCCCCGCCGCATAGCTCCCCTCACCAGCGGGATTTCAATTTCCACCCCTACAGCGTGTAATATCTTTGAGGTTCACCGTCGACCCGATGGTGCATACTTAACGAACCCAACTCAGACACGATCCGCCTTCCGCGGAACCGATCTGATGTGCAATCCTGAGGGAATCGAGAGTAAATGAAGAAGGATATCCACCCGGACTACCACCCGGTAGTCTTCCAGGACGCAGGCACTGGCTTCCAGTTCCTGACCAAGTCCACCGTCAAGAGCCCGCGTACCGTTGAGTGGGAAGATGGCAATGAGTACCCGCTCATCGTCGTCGACGTCACCAGCGAGTCCCACCCGTTCTGGACCGGCGCACAGCGTGTCATGGACACCGCTGGCCGCGTTGAGAAGTTCCAGAAGCGTTTCGGTGGCATGGCCCGCCGCAAGAAAAAGGCTTAAGGAGGAAAACCATGGCAGTTCCGAAGCGTAAATTGTCTCGCGCTAACACCCGCTCCCGTCGTTCTCAGTGGAAGGCCGACAATGTCGCCCTCCAGGACGTGAAGGTCGACGGTCAGACCGTGCGTATCCCGCGCCGTCTGGTCAAGGCCGCTCAGCTCGGCCTGGTCGAGGTCGAGCAGTTCTAAGACCCCGGCCGGCGAGAGCCGATCGACTTTAAGATCCGACCGTTTCCGATTTATCGGGACGGTCGGATTTTTCATGCCCGGCCCCGCTGGCAGTCAGCAGCTCCCCTGGGGGAATCCTCATAGACTCTCACTGGGTCCGCACCTACGCATCACACGAGGGAACCCCCACGCACAGAAGTACCCCTCCCTGCCATCGACTGCCACCACCCGCTGGTAGATTAGGAGGGTAAATCTGCCAGGTAATTGAAAGGATGGCCGGACCGTGCTGCACCAGTCGTTGCTGGATCTCGCCGAACAGGCGCCGCAGTGTGAACAAGTAGCCACCGTTCGCGGTGTGCTGGCGGAGTCCCATGAGCTGCTGCGCAATGCGCTGGCCCACGATGCCCCGGTGATTGAGCTTTCCCGCTGGTACTCCACCCTGGTCTCTGACGCCCTGCACTCCCCCGCCATCGTTGAGTTGAGCGGCGGCAACCAGGTGATCCTCACCGGGGCGATCGGACGGGGCGATGCCCTCCCGACCTCCAAGGTGGAGTGGTTGCTGCTCACCGATTCCGCCGGTGACTCCGGCGCCGAGATCAACAGTGAGATCTCCAAGATCCTGAACAGCGTCGGATTACACCCCGCCCCACTGACCGGCTCTTTCTCCCCGACGGACCGATCGACCTGGGAGAACCGCATCGAGCAGGCTGCCGCCACCGGAGATCCGGCTGGCATTGAGGTCTTCGCGGATGCCGGTAGCTGGCTCCGGGAGCACCTGCTGAGGCACCTGGGCACCGTATTGCCGCTGCTCCACGGAGCCATAGAGCACCGGCCGCCGACGTTACGCAGCGAGAACGGACTTCCCGACCGGGACGCGGTGGTGGATATTCGCAGGGAGCTACTGGCCCCGGTCACCACTATTGCCCGCTGGGCGGGGTTGAGCACCCGGACCCACTGCCTGGCCACCCAGGAGTACCTCCATGCCGCACTTGCCGCCGACATCCTCAACGATGATGAGGCAGATCTCCTGCAACAGGGCTGGGTAACTGGGTTGGACCTGCAGTTTCACCGCTGGATGGATCACGTTGAGAACCGTGAGGTCACCGTCGCAGATCTACCAGCCCTGCAACGTTCCGCATTTGGGGCCGCCAGCCGGGGTATAGCCTGGGTAATTCGTTCGTTGGCAGCCCGACATGACATAGATCTTCCCGGCAACGGGGCCTAGTACTATTTCCTGGTCTGTGCTCGCTACAATGCGAACACTGATTCTTTTGGTCAACCGATAAGGAATGGAGTCCCAGTGGCTGGAGCAGTGGGTCGTCCCCGCAAGAACAGTCCTCGCCGACGCGGCAGTACCGCACGCGAGGAAATTCTCGATGCTTCCGCTGAGCTCTTCACCACCCAGGGCTTCGCCACCACCTCCACCCACCAGATCGCTGATGCGGTGGGTATCCGGCAGGCCTCGCTCTACTATCACTTCCCCTCGAAGACCGAGATCTTCCTGACCCTGTTGACCTCCACCATCGAGCCCTCGATGAAGCTCGCGGAACAGCTGGGCAGCACCGATGCCTCCGCCCCGATGCGGCTCTGGGCGCTGGTCGCCGCCGAGACCAGATTGCTGCTCTCCTCACGCTGGAACGTCGGCAAGCTCTACCAGCTCCCGGTCGCCGCCTCCGAGGAGTTCACCGAATACCATCAACAGCGCAAGAATCTATTGGAGATCTTCCGCTCTTTGGCCGCTGAGATCGTCGGCGAAGCGGACCCCCGCTGCGAACTGCCCTTCCATATCGCGCTCTCGGTGACCGAGATGCGCCCCAATGACGGTGTCGTCCCCGCCCCGCTGAGCACGGAAACCCTGCCGGTGACCACCATCATGCTTGCCGACGCCGTGCTCACCGTCCTCGGCTCGGAGCTCCCCGAGGACCGGGCACAGCTCACCTTGGCGATGCTCGCTGACGCTGAGCAGCAGTCCAGCTAAGCCGAGGTTCCGGTTGGCTCAGCTAAAGACCCAGGCCACCGGCAGCGCCGCCCTGGAGATAACCTGACCGTCCTGCTCGACGATCAGCCCTGCGCCCTGCACATTGATGACTGCAGGTGAGGCATCGACCATGAAACGGCCGCTCGCGGGGTTGGAGGCACCAGGCATAACCGGTGCAGTGAGCGTGCCACCGAAGATATCCGAACGGTAGGTCATCGCACCACTTCCGGATTCACAGACGGTCACCCAGGCATCGCTCCCTCGGGCGGCATAGATCAGCTCTTCACCGGAGGCACAGTTGACGGCACCATTACTGGCCCAGCCACGCTCGTTGACCCCATCGGCTTGGGCCGCCGCCGGAATCGCGCCCGGCTGCGGAGCGGGGGCCGGCGCTTCACTGAGCCGATTGGCATCACGGTCAGCGGCGCTGACCTCACTGTGGGTGGACGGCACCCGCTCCGGCTCTCCTATCATCTGAGAAGCTTCCCCGGAATCAGTTGCTGCCGGCGGTGTCACGGTGAGGGCTTCCTCGCTCGGGCCCCAAGCTGCGTTGCTGGAACCGCCACCGGGCAATCCGCCGTTGGACAGGAGCCAGCCCGTCGCCGCCGCAATCGCCAGGAGTAGCAGCACCACGACAGTGCCCAACACCCGCACCGTGTTATTTTTCCCGGCGTTCGTCACCACGGCCGTAGGAAAGTCATTCTGCTCCCGTGGTGCGCCCCAGGGGTTATTCTCATTGGCTGCCATCGGTGTTCCTCATTCTTCTTGGTCAAGCTGGGGGTGTGACACTCAGGTGTTGTTAGGTGCAGCTGGCGGCGGGCAGATTAATGAGCATTTTAGCGAGCCCGGTGGCGATCTGATCTGCCATAGCCTGGGCATCCGCAAAGGAGCCGGATCCCGGCGACACCGTCAATGCCACCGCCAAATCTCCCAGGGGCCCGGTGACCAGACCAAATTGACGCAGGTCATAGGCTCCCTGAGGGTCCGGACCCCAGCCTCCCTTGAAGCGGGCGCCCGGAAGCCTGCCCAGACCGACCGCCTGCTCCGGAATGATCCCGGACATCAAACTGAGGAGCTGCTCCCCGCCGTCGATGCAGGGCAACCCGGCGGCGAAGCGAGCTTGCTGGGCAGTGGTCCAAGCGGTCTGTCCGAAACTGCTGAAACCAGGTCTGGTGACCTCCGTGGTGACCGGTACCGGGCTACCACCCTCAGCCAGCACCTGTTCCACAGCAGTGCCAGCAGTCACCGAATCCCCGAGCGAAACCCACAATGCGGTGGCGGCTTCATTATCCGAGGACTGAATGGCGCTGACAGCAGTCTGAAACACCCCGGCGTTAACCCGGAGTGCCGCCAGCGCCAGTGGCACCTTGATCGTTGACCAGGCAGCTGCCGGGGCATCTGGTCCCGCCATAATCTCAGTACTGCCATCCGAGACCACCAGCGCGGCGGTACCACCGTAGGTGGCCACCGCGGCGTCGATAAGCGGCTGCAGCTCACCAGTGC
Source organism: Corynebacterium sp. A21 (assembly GCF_052266655.1). Classification (NCBI taxonomy): domain Bacteria; kingdom Bacillati; phylum Actinomycetota; class Actinomycetes; order Mycobacteriales; family Corynebacteriaceae; genus Corynebacterium; species Corynebacterium sp. A21. Next base: position 53,070 of record NZ_JBQPQY010000010.1, on the reverse strand, counting down.
TTATCGACGCCGCACTGGGCGCGGGCACCGTGGCAGGCAGGCTCGGCGAGGGCCTCACGACGCTGGGACTGCCAGATTCGGTGAGCGTCACTCTCGTGGGCTCAGCGGTCTCCTCCGGCGGAATCGTGCAGGCGGAAAGGCACAGGGCGACCAGCAGGACCGGCAGGATCCCGCGCTTCACGAGATATACACCACGGCGTTGTTTCCGCCGGTACAGGTGACAAATGCGCCGTTGTCACGGCAGCTCATGGTGTAGGTCCGACCGGTGACCGAGCTGTACACGTCCAACGTGGCGTCGAGCGCCCCGGTGCCCACGAAGTTACTGGCATAGACATCCCGAACGGCGCGGGCAAAAGGTTGGCTGGTCACCGAGGTACCGGCGTAGACATTATTAAAGTTACCGGCTGCGGCACCACTCTGGGCAGCCGGATTGGCGGCCACCGCCCCGGACGGTAGGCCCGGGTACTGCGGCCGTTCCACCACCTGTGGGGCAGCGCCGGCTCCATTGGCAGCCGGGTTCGTCGCCGCATCCGTCTCCGGTGCCGGCACCACCTCAGTCAGCGTGACCTGGGTGACTGCCCGCCCCTCCGAAGAGCGCAGGCCGAAGAGATTCAGGCCCCAGGCGGCGATCCCGAGTGCGAGTACCAGCACCAGCACCACCGCCAGTACGATCGCGATAATTGTCCCCGTGGCGGTCTTGGCCGGCGGGGACTGCTGTGGCGGGAACTGTTGGGACGGCGGTGCCTGGTGCGGATTCTGCCAGGGGTTGGCAGAGTTCTGCGGAGGCACCTGTGAAGGGGCATTCCAGTCGAAGGGGTTATTGGTGCTCATGCCGCTTCTTTCACGTCGCCAGATGATCCATACCTGAGAAATACCTACTCAGCATAAGAAATATCCCAGGAATCGGCAACCGTCAACGGGTGCCCAGGAGAATCTAAATAGGCAGGTGACGCGAGCAAATCCATTCCTGCCCCACCGGATACATGATGATCCAAAAATCACTAGCTGATAATTTCCCTATTTTTAGCACAACAGGATGCGGCGCTACGCCCTATCTGCGACCCGGGAGAGAATACGCTGCGCCTGGGCGATGATCGGCGCATCGACCATGGCCCCGGAAACCTGGTAGGCCCCGCCGCCCTGTTCCCCGCCCGCCAGGATCTGCTGTGCCCATTCGACCTGGGTGGGTTCTGGGCGGTAGGCCTCACGCACCACCGTCACCTGTGACGGATGGATGCAGGCGGTCCCGGCGAAACCGATCCGGGCGGCATCGACCGCCTCCGCCCGCTGGCCGGTGTCATCACGAAAATCAGCGTGGATGGCGTCAAGGGCGAACTTTCCGTGAGCGGCCGCATGCAGCAGCACCTGGGCGCGTGCCAACCGCAATGGCTCGCGGTAGGTACCGCTCATCGCCTCATCCGCCTGGTAGCGGGAATGTGTTCCCCCGAGCAGCGCGGTCAGGTCCTCTGCACCCCAGAAGAGACCGACCACATCCTCCTGCGCGGTGATCTCCGCGATATTGAGCAGCGCCTGCGGGGTCTCCACCATGGCGATCACCAGCAACCCCGCCAACTCCGCTGGGATATGGTCGATGATCTTGGGCACCATCACCAAACGGTAATCCGTTTCCTTGAGCATCGCCACATCCCCGGCGAAATCCGGATGCTGTGGCCCTACCACCCGGACAATGGTGCGGCTGGGATCCAAGGTACTGTCGCGGACCACCTGACGGCTGGCATCCCGGTCACCGTCGCCGGCACCGTCCTCCAGATCAATGATGACCATATCTGCCCGGGCCGCAGCCTTGGCCAGCAGTTCCGGTCGGTGGGCAGGGGCAAAGAGCAGCGCGGGGCCGAGGATCAGCGATTCCATGGACCCCATTATGCCTACGCTCAGCTGCCTCTGGTGGGGTGATGTCCCGGAACCAGCCTTCAGCTCAGCCGAGCCACGTTCGCCAACAGCTCCCGGCACCACTAACGTCGGTATTCATGAAGATGAGCGATACCGCAGGTACTTCAGGCGCCGCCGAAGAAAGCAACGAACAGTCCACGGCAAGCCCGCTTCGTCGGCTGGGCGCGGTGCTCTTTGTAGATATCGCCGCCATCTCGATCCTCTTGTTCGGCCTGCTGATGTTTCTGCCCTTCGAAGGCCCGGAAATATTGATCCGGGTGGTCATCGTGGCGGTGCTGGTGGCACTGGTCCGGATCATCGGTGAGATCGGCTGGGGTTCCAGCCCCGGCAAGCACTTGGCCGGGTTGCGCGTGGTCTTCCACGACCGCAACGGCCGCCCCGTTGCAGGCATCCACCGGGTGGTACCCGCCATCATTCGCAATGCCTGGCTCTGGCTACCCGTAACCTTCGCCTTCTTCGCCGTCGAGAACATCGTCTCCGGGCTCGGGGTCACGGTCGTGATTGCGGTCCTGCTGCGCCGTGACGGCCGAACGCTGACCGACCGGCTCAGCGGGGCCCGGGTCATCAGCGTCGGAGAAGACGAAAAGGGAGCCCGTTAACCGGACTCCCTTTAGGTCAGACGCTATTGATTAGTGCGCGAAGTGGCGGGCACCGGTCAGGTACATGGTGACCCCGGCCTTCTCTGCAGCTTCGATGACCTCGGCGTCACGGATGGAACCACCCGGCTGGACCACAGCCTTCACCCCGGCGGCGGCGAGTACCTCAAAGCCGTCCGCGAAGGGGAAGAAGGCATCAGAAGCGGCGACGGAGCCAGTGGCACGCTCCACACCGGCACGTTCGACGGCCAGTCGGGCGGAGTCGACCCGGTTGACCTGTCCCATGCCCACACCGACGGTGGCACCGTCCTTGGCCAGCAGAATGGCGTTGGACTTCACCGAGCGGACTGCGGTCCAGGCGAAAGCCAGGTCCTGCAGTGCGCCCTCAGCGAGAGCCTGGCCGGTGGCCAGGGTCCAGTTCGCCGGGTTATCGCCCTCGGCCTGGAGAACATCGCGCTCCTGGACGAGGATGCCGCCGGAGATCTCGCGACGCTCCAGGGTGGCGCGCTCCGGGGCCGCAGCGCTCAGGATACGGATGTTCTTCTTCTGGCTGAGGATCTCAATCGCGCCCTCTTCGTAGGAGGGGGCGATGATGACCTCGGTGAAGATCTCAGCGACCTGCGTGGCCATCTCCACCGAGATCTCACGGTTGGCGGCGATCACACCACCAAAGGCGGAGGTGGAGTCGCAGGCGTGGGCCTCGCGGTGGGCGGCGGCGATGGAGGCATCGGAGACCGCGATGCCACAGGGGTTGGCATGCTTGATGATGGCCACACAGGGACGCTCGTGATCCCAGGCGGCGCGCCAGGCAGCGTCGGTGTCGGTGTAGTTGTTGTAGCTCATTTCCTTGCCGTGGAACTGCTCGGCCTGGGCGACGCCACCTTCCGTGGTGGAATCCGTGTAGAGCGCGGCCTGCTGGTGCGGGTTCTCGCCGTAGCGCAGGGTGTGCGCCAGTTCCTGGGAGGAACCGATCCAGGCCGGGAAGCCTGCGGTGTCCTCGGCCTGCGGCAGCTGCTCGCCCATCCAGGTGGCGACGGCAACGTCGTAGGCGGCGGTGTGGCGGAAGGCGTCGACAGCCAGCTCGGTGCGCTGCGGGCGGGTGAAGCCACCGGCCTTGATGGCCGCAGCGACAGCACCATAACGGCTGGGATCGACGACCACGGCCACCGAGGGGTGGTTCTTGGCGGCGGCACGCACCATGGAGGGGCCGCCGATGTCGATCTGCTCTACGCAGGCATCGAAGTCCGCGCCGGAGGCGACGGTCTCGGTGAAGGGGTACAGGTTGACCACGACCAGCTGGAACGGTGCGACACCGAGTTCCTTCAGCTGTGCCAGGTGATCGTCCTTACGGGTATCGGCGAGGATACCGGCGTGCACCTTCGGGTGCAGCGTCTTCACACGGCCCTCGAGGCACTCGGGGAAGCCGGTGAGAGCTTCCACCGGGGTGACCGGGATACCCTGCTCCGCAATTTTCGCCGCGGTGGAGCCGGTGGAGACAATCTCCACGCCGGCGTCGTTAAGCGCCGCCGCAAGTTCCCCGAGCCCGGTCTTGTCGTACACGCTGATCAGCGCGCGCTTGATTGCCTTCTGGTCGCTCATGACTGAACTGAAACCTCTCCTGTTGCACGGTCGATCACTGCCCTGCGCAGAACCGACACGATTAGCTTGCGTTCCACCTGTTTGATGCGTTCATGCAGGGAATCTTCAGTATCATCCAGCGCCACCGACACCGCCTCCTGGGCGATGATCGGTCCGGTGTCCACCCCCTCGTCGACGAAATGAACCGTCGAACCGGTGACCTTGACGCCATAGGCCAAGGCATCCCGGACGCCATGGGCGCCGGGGAAGGACGGCAGCAGCGCCGGATGGGTGTTGATGATGCGGCCGCCGAAACGGTCCAGGAACGCCGTGCCGAGGATCCTCATGAAACCCGCCGATACGATCAGGTCCGGGTTCCCCTCCCCTGCGGCATCGGCGAGCGTGCCGTTCCAGGAATCGCGGTCCGTAGTCATCTCGACGACCCGCGTTTCGACACCCGCGTGACTCGCCCGGTCCAGGGCGGGGCACGGGGTGTCCGCGAGGACAAGACTTACGGAGTAGTTCTCATCCTGGCCATCGAGAATTGCCTGCAGCAGAGTTCCCGACCCAGAGACGAGAACGACAATGTTCTTCGGATTCGTGGATGTCACGTCCCCGATTCTAGCCTTTGGGGGTGACCTCCCCAGCATCGTCATCATCTGGGGTGGAAACCGACTCCGGATCAGCCGGGTTCTCCCCCGAATCTGCCGCCGCGTCCTCGTCTCCGGATCTGTCCTCTATATATAGGGTCTGTTCTGTCTCCGCAGCAGCTTCCTCCGGGACTGCGGGAGTGTGCGCTGACGCTGCTTCTTCGGGGGTGTCTTCCTCCTCTGGATCCTCGGCGATGTCAGTGCTTTCCGCCGCTGCGGTCAGCTCATCATCTTCCCCGTCGTTGTCACCGGAATCCTCCGCTGAGTCTTCCGCTGGTTCGTCTGTGGTGGCTTCGGTAGCTTCAGTGGCTTCAGAATCTTCGGTGCCTTCGAGATCCTCCTGCACCTCTTCCTCACTGGCAGCTGCGTCCTCATACCCCGCAATCTGTGCCTGGCGGCGTTCCACCAGCTTGAGCAGCAGCGCGGTGGTCACCCCCGCCAGCGCCATCCAGAGGAACACTAACCCGGCACTGAGCCAGACCATCGGGCCTGAGGGGCCGAACTCGCCGAGTGCCCCCTGCGCCAGATAGCCGGCGACCGCGGCGAAAAGTGCCGCAAAAGCAGAGGTGGACACCGCCGAGACCAGTGTGGGATTAGCGCGGTAGGCTAGAAAGCCGGCGATCGCGGCTGCCACCACCAGCAGTACATAGAGGCCGGGCAGAGTATCGGCGGGAATCGCGGCCACCAGGGGCAGCGGCGGCAGCGGCGTGTGGTGAATGCTGAAGAGCGAGACCGAGGCCTCACCAATATGGAACTCGGAGCCCACCAATACCGCGGCAGCGCCAATCACCGCGTTGGGGAGATAGAGCAGGGAAACAAAACCCAGGGCGACCAGCGCTCCCCCTCCGTCATAGATCTCCGCCATCTCGACCTGCCGCTGCCATCCCAGCGCCATGGCAACCAGGAGAACCACCATCGCCGCCACCGAGAGATAACCGAGGAAGCGCAGGGCACTGCGGGCGTTGGACACCAGTGCCTCGGGCAGTCCGTAGTGTTTGCACAGCGCCCGCCATAGTTTCCCTCCCATGCCGATCATCATGGCCACCGAGTGCAGGACAATCACCCGCGGGAGCAGCTCGAGGAGCTTGGGCGGATCAACCTCGTAGACCGAGCTGGCGTCCCAGAGCATACCCATGGCGATGCCGCTGAGGATGAGTGGAATCAACAGCGTCAGGATATAGAGGACACCTAGATCAGCCACACTGACGCGATCCTTCACTGCGCGGCGAATCTGCCGGGCCAGCAACCACACCAGGCCCATCGCCGGCAACAGCGGCAGCAGGCCGATGACGGTACCGCCGACCTGGAGCGGAACCAGGTTGAGCGCCAACCACAGCTGCGCGATGGTGGCCGCCAACGCCGCCATCTCGGTGGAACTCAACATCAGTACCGCCAACGCCACCACGATGACACTGAGGACGGCGACCACATTGGGCACCAGGACGGTCGGCAGGAATCTCCGGAGTCGACCACTGAAGGTTGTGGGCACCGGGGCATTGCTCTCACGGCGACGTGTTTTGGCCCGTTCAGCAGCGGCGGTTGAGGATCCGGTACCGGTGGCCCGCTGCGGCTGGGGCCCACGGGTCCTCGGACGGCGCTGGGGCCGGGACTGCGGACTGGTCTTCTTACTCACCCTGACTACTGTGCCACGGAAATCTCTCCGATTGCAGTTGCAACCACGGCTACCCGGACAATCCCGGGATCTGGAATATCGGGAGAACCTTTCAAGGGAGGATCTCTGAGGTGTTCTTCATCGATTCCCCGCCAAAAGGAAACCAAAATGTGACAATCCCTACATCGTCATACTTTTCACCCGTATAGGTTGCCGTGAATGTAACGAACCGCTATCGTTACGTCCAGCAGATAACAAGACGGTCACAATTAACGTGATTGTGACAGAGGATGGAAGTTGGCTACATGCAGAATCTGACTCAGCGGGCGTCCCGAGGTCGCCACCGCAAGTTTAGCGCCTCACAGACGACCAAGGGTCGGATTGCTCTCGTAGCCGTTGCCACCGGTGCGGTCTCCACCGCAGGCGTGGGTGGTGCAGCCGCAGCTTCGCTGCAGCCGGACACCACCACCGAGAACAGCAACGATGTCGATTACCAGCTGGCCGCGAACACCGCGCCGGCCATGGAATTAGGCTCCTCAGCTCCGCAGATTCTGGCGATCGCCGAATACAAGCCGGTCAGCAACCTGGATGAGCAGCTCCACACCGCTCTCCAATACAACACCGTGCGCGTCGAGGCCGATCTGGCCGCCCGTGCCGTCGAGGCGGCCCGCTCCTTGGGTGCCACGGTCGCCCAGTCCGCTGATGGCGCCGTCGCAAAGCCCGCCGAAGGCGCCTTCACCTCCGGCTTCGGCCCGCGTTGGGGCTCCTTCCACGCCGGTATCGATATCGCCAACGCCGAGGGCACCCCGATCATCTCGGTCATGGACGGCACCGTCGTCGATTCCGGCCCGGCTTCCGGCTATGGCCAGTGGATCCGCATCAAGCACGATAATGGTGCCATGTCCGTTTACGGTCACATGTCCTCCCTGAATGTCGGCGTCGGCGAGCGCGTCACCGCCGGCCAGCAGATCGCAGGCATGGGCAACCTCGGTTTCTCCACCGGCACCCACCTGCACTTCGAGATCCACCCCGACGGTAACACCGCCGTGGATCCGATCGCCTGGTTCGCTGAGCGCGGCATCTCCATCTAGTTCTCTGCTGGAACTTTCTCTCTAAACCCCTGTCAGGTCACTGGCCGGGGTTTCCGTCATCTCTGCCCCGAGCTGCGTAGGCTGGGCGGCATGAGCATCGTCAAAATCAACGCAATCACCATCCCTGAAGGTCGCGGCGAGGAACTGGAGAAGCGCTTCGCCCAGCGCAAGCATGCGGTGGACTCCGCCCCAGGATTTGAGGGCTTCCAGCTACTGCGCCCCACCGCCGGCGAGTCCCGTTACTTCGTGGTCACCCAGTGGACCGATCAGGCATCTTATGAGGCCTGGCGGGACGGGGACTCCCGCAGCGCCCACCAGGCCCCGGCGGGCGAGGCACCCCGTAAGCCGGTGGCCTCCGGTGCGGAACTGCTCGAGTTCGAGGTCGTCCTGGGATCCTCCCCCGAGGCCTCATAACCACAGCTCCACATCGGCGCCCCACAGCTAACCCCCGGCAGCTCCCCCATCCAAAGGGGGCGGACCAGAACATGGTTCGCCCCCTTTTTCTGTTTCACCGGCACACTCCAAAGGTTACTCAGTAAGCTTTGCGATCGGTTACTGAGTAACCATCCTTTAACACTTCCGTAGAGGGTGCCTATGTCCATTAAAATCGCGCTGCTGGTACTCCTCCAGGATGAGCCCCGCTCCGCCAGCCAACTCCAACAAGATTTCGCTGCGGCCACCGAGGAGATCTGGCCGTTGAACATCGGCCAGGTCACGCAGACCCTCGGCCGGCTCCAGCGTGATGAGCTCATTGAATCCGCCGGAACCATCACCGGCCCCACCGGCCACACCGCCGAGGTCTACCGGCTCACCCCCACCGGGCAGCAGACCGCCACCCAGTGGTGGAGCTCCCCGGTGCTGACCCCTGCCACCGAACGTGACGAGCTGGTGACCAAGGTGTCCCTGGCTGCCCGACGCCCTGAGATCGACCTGATCAGCGTGCTCGATGAGCAACGTAACGCCGTCATCGCTGAACTGCGGGAGCTCAACCGCAACTCCCGCGCCCTCCCAGATTCCCGGACTGCTGATCGGCTCCTCCACGAGCGCCGCATCTTCCTGCTGGAAGCTCAGGCGAGCTGGCTTGACCGCGTCGAATCCCTCGCCGCACCGGACTTCACTCCACCGCCTCCCCCGAATGAAAGCGAGGTCTGACCTCATGTCCCAACCTGTCAACCAACCCGGCACCGCCGCCCTCGAAGTGCAGGGTGTCTCCTGCGTCTTCGGCCAAGGCGCCTTCCGGCTCCGGTAAGTCCACCCTGCTCAACGTCGCTGGGCTCCTGCAGCAGCCGACCTCGGGCCGAGTGCTCCTCAACGGCGTCGATGCCTCCCAGCTGTCCCCGGCCCGGGCTGCCCGGGCCCGCCGCCGCCACGGATGGTGTCGAGCAGGCGCTGGCCGAGGTCGGCTTGGATGGCATGGGTCCGCGCCGGGACTCAACCGAACCACCAATGCGCTCTTCGGAGGCCGGATCACGCTGGCGGGAACGGTGCTGGGACTGGTGGTGGTCGCTCCGCTGGTGGCCGGCGCCCTCGGATGGGTGCTCACCCCGCAGACACAGCTCAGCGAATACCGGGTGGACTAGAGCTTTTCCATCGGGACGCCACCGATCAGCATCAGCCGGACCTTGCCGGCGGTGCCGAAGTCAATGGTCACCGTCGCCCGGACACCGGAGCCATCCGAGGAGAGTACGGTGCCCAGACCGTACTTGTCGTGGTTGACCCGGTCCCCCACCACCAGCTGCAGATCATTGTTCTTCGCCCGCTTCGGGATCGCCGAAGCGGGCTTTTTCGGCGTCGGGCTGCGTCGCTGTCCGAAGCCACCGGAGAAGCTGCCGCCGGAGCCTCCCGAACCACCCCCATAATAATTGGCCGGCGGGGAACCCCAGGCGGAACCACCCTGATTCTCCGGTTCCTCACGGCGCCAGTCGATCAGTTCGGCCGGAACCTCCTGCAGGAAACGGCTCGGCGGGTTGGTCACCGGGTTTCCCCAGGAGCTGCGCAGCATGGCGCGGGTCAGGTAGAGCTGTTCGCGGGCACGGGTGATGCCGACATAGGCCAGGCGTCGTTCCTCGGCCAGCTCAGTGGGATCGCCCAGGGCACGCAGGTGCGGGAACTGGCCGTCCTCCCAGCCGGTGACGAAGACCACCGGGAATTCCAGGCCCTTGGCGGTGTGCAGCGTCATCAAGGTGACCACGCCCTGCTCATTCTCGGGGATCTGGTCAGCATCAGCCACCAGGGAGACCTTCTCCAGGAAGGCTTCGAGGCTTCCCGGGGCAGCCTCACCTTCACCGAGCTCGAATTCCCCGCCGTCCATCTCTTCATAGGCGACCTGGTTGGCGGCCTCGGAGGAGAATTCCCGGGCGACCGAGACCAGCTCATTGAGGTTGTCCAGGCGGGCCCCATCCTGCGGGTCATTGGAGGCCTCGAGTTCGGCACGGTAGCCGGTGGCCGCCAGGATGTGGTTGACCATGTCGCCGATATCAGGCATGCCGGTGACCTCATTGCGCAGCTCCTCCTTCTGGGTGCGCAGGCCATCCATCATCTCGACGAACTTGATCACGGCGTTGCGGCCCCGGCTGCCGAGCAGATCAACCTTGTCGGCGGCGGCGTCGATAAGCGCTGCACCGAAGCTGAAGGCATTGTTCTCGGCGTGCAGGGCGATGAAGGCCTGGGCACGATCGCCGATGCCCCGGCGCGGGGTGTTGATGATACGGCGCAGACTGACGGTGTCATCCGGGTTGGCGAGGATCCGCAGGTAGGCGATGATATCTCGGATTTCCTTGCGCTCATAGAAGCGGGTGCCGCCGACCACCTTGTAGGGGATACCACTGCGGATGAACACATCCTCCAGGGCGCGGGAGGAATTGTTGGTGCGGTACATGATCGCGATATCGCTGTAGTTGCGCCCGTTGTCCACCAGGCGGTCGATTTCGGAGGCGATGAAGCGGGCCTCGTCGTGCTCATTATCGGCGACATAGCCGACGATCTGCTCGCCCTCACCGAAGGCGGTCCACAGTTTTTTCTCCCGGCGGCCGGTGTTACGGGAGATCACCGCGTTCGCGGCGTTGAGGATGTTCTGGGTGGAACGGTAGTTCTGCTCCAGGAGGATGGTCCGGGCCTGCGGATAATCGCGCTCAAATTCCTCGATATTGCGGATCGTGGCGCCACGGAAGGCGTAGATGGACTGATCAGAGTCACCGACCACGCAGAGCTCACTTGGTGGGACCGCATTGGGATCCTCACTGGCCTCCCCGACCAGGGTGGAGACCAGTTCATACTGTGCGTGGTTGGTGTCCTGATACTCGTCCACCAACACATGGCGGAAACGACGACGGTAATACTCGGTGACCTCGGGGTGCTTCCGGAAGATGCGCACCACCTCACCGATCAGATCATCAAAGTCCACGGCATTGGCCCGGCGCAGCCGCTGCTGGTACTCCGCGAACACTGCCGCGACGGTGCTCTCGAAGGGGTTCTTGGTCTGTGCCGCCTCTGCGGCGGCTTCCGCCGGGGAGACCAGCTCATTCTTCTGATTTGAGATCGCCGAGGCCAGCACCCGGGCACTGAATTTCTTCAGGTCCAGATTGAGGTCCTTGGCGATCATCGTCAACAGCCGCTTGGAATCATCGGAGTCATAGATGGTGAAGTTGGTGTTGAGCCCCGGGACCAACTGGGCCTGCTGCCGCAGGATGCGGACACAGACCGAGTGGAAAGTGGCCACCCACATCCGGTCCGCCACTGGGCCCACCAACCCGGCGACCCGCTCGCGCATCTCAGCGGCGGCTTTGTTGGTGAAGGTGATGGCCAGGATCTGCGCCGGGTGCACCCCGCGGTGACGCAGCAGATAGGCGATGCGACGGGTGAGCACCGCGGTCTTGCCGGAACCGGCACCCGCGACGATCAACAACGGGGATCCGACATGCTCGACGGCGGCCTTCTGCGGTGGGTTGAGACCTTCGCTCAAGTCGGTGGCGGAGCCGAAAGCATCGGGTGCGGACGAGTGAGGGGGTGTGAAACTTTCCATGATGTTTCCAACCTACCCCGGCCCCCGGACATCCCAGGTGATGCATGGGATCAGGACCCCAACGTGGCACAATTGGAGCTATGACCGATGCAGCTGATGAAAACTTCGAGATCCGGATGCCGACCGGCACCGATGACCCGCTCTCTGACGCGGAGATCCAGAAGTATCGCGAGGAAATCAACCGCCTCGACAATCAATTGCTGGACATCGTGAAACGTCGCACCGCGATCTCCAAGGCGGTGGGCAAGACCCGGATGGGCTCCGGAGGTACCCGATTGGTTCACACCCGTGAGGTGGCGATCATCAACCGGTTCCGCGAGGAGATCGGTGAGGAAGGCCCCGCCCTGGCGGCGGTGCTGCTGCGCATGGGGCGCGGCCGACTCGGCTGATTGCCGGTGCCCGCCACCCGCACCGCGGCACTCGTGAGCCAGCTTCACGAGATCGTCGCTGAGCTTGAAACCCTGTATCCGGGCCGGAAATTCACCCCGGACGGACATCTGGTGGGTTCCCTGGGTGAGGTCAGTGCCGCGACGCTTTTCGATCTCCGGCTGCTCCCCGCCTCCACCGCCGGACACGACGCCGTCGATGCCGAAGGCCGCCCGGTGGAGATCAAGGCCACCTATGGCACCCGGGGGACCTCGGTGCGGCAGACCTCTTTTGGTGTGGCTGAGCGGCTGATCGTGCTGCGGCTGGCCAAGGATCCGGAGCTGACGCATGAGGTGGTCTACAACGGCCCCTACTCGCTGGTGCATGCGCAGCTCGGCCGCTTCCAGAGCAATGGTGCCGCCGCCCTCAGCTTGTCCCGGCTCCGACTGCTCGATGCCACCCTCAGCGAGAAAGAGCGGGTCCCCCGGCGGGCGGGCCGCTAGCCTGAGGACATGACTGATGCCGCCTGGCCCATGCACATCTCGACCACCACCTTCGTTGCCCACCCCGATGATCTGGATCAGGCCCGGCACCGCTATCTCGAACGGCTGAACCAGATCCCGGCCGAGCACGCCCGGATCAGCCATCTCGCTGACTATCCCTGGCGGGAATCCAGCACTTACCTGTTGTGGAACCTACGCTGCGGGGCCGTCTTTGAGTCCCAGCGCGGCGAGATCCGGGATCCGGCGACCCTGGAGCTGTTCAGCCTGCACTGCGTTCTCAGCATCAATCCCGAGCATGAAGAGGCCGTGCACGAGAAGCTCTTCTTCGGCGATCACACCGCCTTCGACCCGTTCCCCGGCATGCTCGTATCGCATCCACTGGTGCCCTTCCACCCTGGCGAGAAGTGGGAGGCACCCCCAGCTGAAGAGCATATTGATGCGCCGAAAGCTGCTCTCACCCCTAAAGAACCCGCAGTCCCGGCGACGCAGTGGCTCCTCACCCTTTATCTGTTGGCGGCCGAAGGCGAAGGTCAGCAGCTGGCTGCGGAGTACGCCCGGCTGATCGAGGTGGTTCGCACCCAGTCCCCCGGTATCACCCTGCTCTCGTCCTCAGCTGCCCCGCTGCAATTTGCGGCGGAGGATCCCGATGCCGCCGCCGCGGTCGCCGGGCCACTGTGGTTGAAGGCTTGCCGGCAGTTGGCGGACAATACGGCCACCCCTGGGGTGTACCCGTTGGCGCAGTGGCCCCACCGCGCCCGACTGGTGGTCACCTGTGCATCAGATCCGCTGGACCACCTGCCGGATCCCAAGCTCACCGGTTCCTGGGAGGCCGAGCCCCTGGTCTGATATTCCCACGGGTGTGACCGAGGGGTCCCGGCCACCCGAAAAGCTGTCTCTCCAGCGAGGGGGCTGGTTCTTCACTACATTCAGGGGGAGAACGAATCCCCTCATCAGCAGCTACTAGGAGCCGACGTCATGGCTGATATCACCACCTCGCAACAGTGGAAGAACCTCGAATCCCGCTACGGGCAGATCCAGAGGCAGACCCTGCGTGAGCTCTTCGCCGAAGATCCCGGCCGCGCCGAGAAGTTCACCTTCGATGCCGCCGGTCTGCACGTCGACCTCTCCAAGAACCTTATCGACGCCGAGACCGTCACCGCGCTGGCGGACCTGGCCCGGGAGGCGGGGCTGCGCCCCAAGATCGAGGCCATGTTCACCGGCCTGCATCTGAACAACACCGAGGACCGCGCGGTGCTGCACACCGCACTGCGCCTTCCGGTGGACAAGGACCTCAAGGTCGATGGGCAGGATGTCGCCGCAGATGTCCATGAGGTGCTGGGCCGGATGCGTGACTTCGTCTCGGGGCTACGTTCCGGGGCCTGGCTCGGCCACACCGGCCGCACCATCAAGAAGGTGGTCAACATCGGTATCGGCGGGTCTGATCTGGGCCCGGCGATGGCCACCCAGGCACTGCGTTCCTACGCCACCGCTGGCATCACCGCGGAGTTCGTCTCCAATGTTGATCCGGCGGACATGGCGGCCACCCTGGAGCGGTTGAACCCGGAGTCGACCCTGTTCATCATCGCCTCCAAGACCTTCACCACCCAGGAGACCCTCTCCAACGCCCACGCCGCCAAGCGCTGGCTGCTCGAGGCCTTCGACGGAGACGAAGCCGCCGTGGCCAAGCACTTCGTCGCGGTATCCACCAATGCCGAGAAGGTCGCCGAGTTCGGTATCGACACCGCCAACATGTTCGGTTTCTGGGACTGGGTGGGTGGGCGCTACTCCGTGGACTCCGCCATCGGTCTCTCCTTGATGGCGGTCGTCGGCCCGATGGACTTCATGCGCTTCCTCGATGGCTTCCGCGTCATGGATGAGCACTTCCGTAACACCGACTTTGAGGAGAACCTCCCGGTTCTCATGGCCCTGCTCGGGGTCTGGTACTCCAACTTCGGCGAGGCCCAGACCCACGCGGTACTCCCCTATTCCCAGGACCTGGCCCGCTTCCCGGCTTATCTGCAGCAGCTGACCATGGAGTCCAACGGCAAGTCGGTGCGCCGCGATAGTTCCGCCGTAAACTACTCCACCGGTGAGATCTATTGGGGTGAGCCGGGTACCAACGGCCAACATGCCTTCTACCAGCTCATCCACCAGGGCACCCACCAGGTACCGGTCGACTTCATCGGTTTCGTCCGCCCCAAGGAGGACCTGCCTACCGCTGCGGGCACCGGTTCCATGCATGACCTGCTGATGGGCAACCTCTTTGCCCAGGCGAAGGTGATGGCCTTCGGTAAGACCGCCGAGGAGATCATCGCGGAAGGTGTTCCCGAGGATCTGGCCAAGCATAAGGTGATGCCGGGCAACCGCCCCTCCACCACCATCCTGGCGGAGGAGCTCACCCCGGCGGTGCTCGGCGCTCTGATCGCCCTCTATGAGCACATCACCTTTGTCCAGGGGGTCATCTGGGACATCAACTCCTTCGACCAGTGGGGGGTGGAGCTGGGCAAGGACCAGGCCAAGTCCCTGGCGCCGGCAGTCAGTGGTGACGTGGCGGTGGACTCCGGTGATTCCTCCACTGATGCCCTGATCAACTGGTACCGCGCCAAGAAATAATTATCGGTTACCCTCCCGCTGCCGGGGATTATGTGCTTTGCTCAGTTCATGGGCGATGCCATTTCCTCGGAGAATTACACCCCGCAGCAGCGGACCAGGTACCGCGAGCACCTGGGGCATGATCTGGAGATCTTCGACCGCCATCTGCAGCGGGCGGAGTTTGAGGATCGTAGCTCGATCGGGCTGGAGCTGGAGCTGAATCTGGTCGATGATCAGTTTCAGCCCGCCCGGGCCAACCGGGAGGTGCTCGGGTATCTCGATGAGGAGTACCAGTCGGAGCTCGGCAGCTACAATATCGAACTCAACCACCCGCCGTTGAGTCTCGACGGGGATGGTCTGCGACAGCTGCACCACGGCGTCGAGAAGCGTCTCGCCGAGGTCCGGGCTGCAGCGGCAAAGGCTGGGGTGCAGGTAGCGATGATCGGCACCCTGCCCACGCTGACCACCGACTTTCTGAAGAACCCGGAGTGGATGACCACGGAGAACCGTTATCGGGCGCTCAACAATGCAATCATGAATGCTCGTGGTGAGCTGGTGCGTATCGACGTCGCGGCCCGCGAGCACTACGTGCACGATTTCGCCGACATCGCCACCGAATCCGCCGGCACCTCCATGCAGCTGCACCTGCAACTGGCACCGAATAAGTTCGCCGCCGCCTGGAACGCCTCCCAGGCGATCGCCGGGGCCCAGGTCGCGCTCAGTGCGAACTCCCCGCTCTTCCTCGGTTGGAAACTGTGGCAGGAAAGTCGGGTCCCGGTGTTCCGCCAGTCCATTGATACCCGCACCCCGGAGCTGGTGGCACAGGGTGTGCGGCCGCGAGTGTGGTTCGGGGAACGCTGGATCACCAGCATCTTCGATCTCTTCGAGGAAAACGTCCGCTACTTCTCGCCGCTGTTGCCGGAACCCCGGGAATTCGCCGGAACCCCGATCATGCAGGGGCACAACCCCGCCCTGCATTATCTCAACCTGCACAATGGCACGGTCTGGCGTTGGAACCGACCGATCTACGCCCCCGGCAAGGATCTCTCGCATCTGCGGGTGGAAAACCGCAGCCTGCCCGCCGGCCCCTCAGTGATCGATATCGTCGCTGATGCCGCCTTCTACTACGGGCTGGTCAAGTATCTCGCGGAGGAAACCCGACCGGTGTGGTCCCGGTTGCCCTTCCATGATGCGGAGGCCAACTTCTTCGCCGGTGCCCGCGACGGGCTGAACGCCCGCATGCAGTGGCCCACCCAGGGGCAGGTTGAAGTCACTGACCTGATCGAGGACACCTTGGTGCCCAAGGCCCGGGAGGGTCTGCATGCCCTCGGGGTGGATGAGGATCTGATCGATACCTATCTCGAGGTCATTGAGGGCCGCGCCCAGACCCGCCAGAATGGTGCAACCTGGCAATTGCGCACCCTCGAGAAATTGGAACCCGCCGGTGCCGGCCCGGATTCCCCCGGCCGGAGACATGCCTTGGCTGAGATGCTGCAGCTCTATCTGAAGCATCAGGCGACCGGCGAGCCAGTACACACCTGGGAGGTTGGGGCCTAAACCCCCTACAATCAACGCGTACCACTCCCCGACTCGCGGGGAACAACTGTCCCGCAGGTGCTTAGGAGTATTCAGAGGATGAACGACCGCCAGGATGATCCCCGCCGCAACCAGGGCTTCGGTCACCAGGGTTTTGGCAATCAGAACCCCGGAAATGACGAAACTCAGTTCATCGGACGTGTCGGTGGGGATTCCAGCGGCACCGGGAATAACGGCGATTACGGTGGCCACCACCCGGAGAAGCCCACCCAGTACTTCCCACCGCAGCAGCCCCCGCAGCCGACGAGCGGCCACCAGCAGAGTTATGACTCCGGGCAAAGTTATGACTCCGGGCAGTATGGCCAGCCCGGGGGTTTCGGCTATGACCAGGAACAGCCCTATGAGCCCGAACCCTCCCGCCGCAGCGGTGGTGGCACCCCCTGGGGCTGGATCATCGGCATTGTGGTGCTGCTCATGATCCTCGTCGGTGCACTCTTCTTCCTCTTCACCAGCGGCTCAGGCAGCTCCGGGGAGGAGACCCCGGCTCCGGTGACCGAGACCCAGACCGTTCAGCAGACCACCACTGTCACCGCTACTCCCACCCCGGAGCCGATCCCCGAGGTCACGGAGGAGCCCCTGATCCCGGGGCTACCCACGGAACTGCCGAGCGAACTTCCCACGGAGCTGCCGAGCATCAACCCGGAGGATCTCCCCACGGATCTGCTTCCGGAGGGTTTCGACATCAATGATCTCAACCTCGAGAGCCTCCTGAACGGCTAAGCCCCCACTGCGGTCAGAGCTTCACCATCGGCTCATAGCCATCGGGGATCGAATCTGAGTCCACGATCTGCCGGCCAAAGGGGAAACAGGTCACCGGGATCATCTTGATGTTGGCGATCGCCAGTGGGATCCCGATGATGGTCACCGCCTGGGCTGCGGCGGTGAGCACATGCCCGATGGCCAGCCAGAGGCCGGCGATGAGAAACCAGATGACATTGGACAGGGTGGACATCCCGCCGGGCCCGCCCACCGGTTGGATCACCGAACGGCCGAAGGGCCACAGTGCGTAATTGGCCATCCGGAAGGAGGCCACGCCCGCCGGGATGGTGATGATGAACAGACAGGCCAGCAGGCCGAAGAAGAAGTAGCCCAGTGCCAGCAGGAAACCACCAAAGATGAACCAGATGATGTTCAGGAGAGTTTTCATGCCTTCAATGTAGGCCAGGACCGTGGCAGGTATGGTCTGATTCTGTGTCCCTCTTGCACCCCGTTGCGCATTACCCGCGTCTGACGGCACTGACCGCCATCCTGCTGACCTCGCTGAACCTTCGCACCGCGATCACCGCACTCTCACCCCTGGTCCCCCGGATCCAGGAATCCCTCGGCTTCGGTGCCGGTGTGATCGGCATCCTCGGCATGATCCCCACCGCAATGTTCGCGATCAGTGCCTTCGCCACACCCGGTCTGATGCGTCGGCTGACCACCTCTCAGGTGATGCTGGCGGCGATGATCTTCACCGCCTTCGGGCAGGTACTACGCGTGCTGGGTGAATCAACCTTCATGCTGTTGGGGGGCTCGGTGGTGGCGCTTTTTGCCATCGGTGTCACGAACACCGCCCTACCGGTGGCGGTTCGGGAGTACTTTCCCAACCGGGTGGCCGATATCTCCATCAGCTTCCTGGTGAGCAGCCAGGTCTTCACCGCCGCTGCCCCACTCTTCGCCGAACCCCTGGCGCAGTGGGCGGGCGAACGTGGTTGGGGAGGCTGGCAATTTTCCCTGGGATTCTGGTCCTTGCTGGCGGTGGTGGCCGCGCTGACCTGGCTGCCACTGTTGACCCGGCGCGGGGAGAATCCGAATGTCAGGACCCCCTCGATGGAGATGCGGCTGCCGGTGTGGCGGACCCCGGTGGGGCTCGGTCTCGCAGTGATGTTCGGCTTCACCTCCTTTGTCACCTATTCGGTGATGACCTTCCTGCCGCAGTTATTCGTTGAGGCAGGTGCCACCCCGCAATTTGGTGCGCTGATGCTGGCTTATTGGACCCTGCTGGGATTGCCGTTGAATATCCTCGGTCCCTGGCTGGTAGGACGTTTCACCCGGGTGTATTGGGCGGTGCTGATGGCCTCGGCATTGCTCATCGTGGGCAACCTGGGGTTGGCCTTCGCGCCGATGAGTGCGCCCTGGGTGTGGGCGACGCTTTCGGGGTTGGGTCCCTTGGCGTTCCCGATGGCGCTGACCCTGTTGAACACCCGGGCGCGGACCACGCCGGGCGCCACTGCCTTGAGCGCCTTCGGTCAAGGGATGGGCTATACCCTGGCTAGTTTCGGCCCGCTGTTGACCGGTGTCATCCACGGGATCAGCGGGGGTTTCCGCGCGAGCGTATGGGTGTTGATCATGGGCACTGTGCTGGTCTCCCTCGGTGCCTGGTTTGTCACCCGGGATGTCTTTGTCGAAGATCAGGTCACTGGCCGCTAGGAGATTGCCGGGGGCAGCCCCCTGCCCAATCAGAGTGATGCAGATTACGCTGGGGGGCATGGACGAGAAGTTCCGCTTGGGCGACAATGATCGCATCCACGCGCTACAGGCTCTGGGCAGTCACTTCGCTGAGGGCCGGTTAGATAGTGCTGAGTTCGATGAGCGTACGGGGCTGGCGGCCCAGGCCCGTACCGTCGGTGATATTCTCCCGGCTTTCGAGGATCTACCGGGTGGGTTGCCCTTCCACTCTGGAGAGGACGGCCGGTTGGTTCCGGTACCGCTGTACGCTCCCGATATACCGCCCGGCTCTGCGGTGGATCCCGATGTGGTCGAGCTACAGGATCTCAAGCGTCGGGGTAAGAAGATTGAGGCCCTCAGTGGTGTGATTATCGGTCTCACCCTGGCGACTTTCCTGGTGCTGCAGTTCGTGTTCGGAGTGGGCTGGGCGTGGCTGGTGTGGCCCTCATTGATGGTGACCATGGCGATACCCCGGATGCTCTACCGCTACAGCGATGCAGATGAACAGGCTTATACGGAACTGAAGAAAGTAGAAGATCAGGGTCGAAAAGATCGTATTCTGCGCGCCGCACAACGAATGCGTGAATTGAAGGAGGACACTTGATCCATTCCCACGAACACCTGAACTTTTAAAGGACCTGAATGCTGCAGTCCCTGATCGATTTCGTTATCCACCTGATGGACACCATCGGCGCCCCGGGCGTGGGTATCGCCATCCTGCTGGAGAATATCTTCCCGCCGATCCCCTCGGAGGTGATCCTGCCGCTGGCGGGTTTCACCGCTTCGATCGGGTCGATGAACGTCTACGCCGCCTTCCTCTGGGCGACCGCCGGCTCGGCGCTCGGCGCTTTCCTGCTGTACTGGCTCGGCGCCGGCGTCGGCGCTGCGCGACTACGCCGGATCGCGGAGTGGATGTGGCTGGTCAACCCCAAGGATGTCGATACCGCCCTGAACTGGTTCGAAAAGTACGGCCAGTGGTCGGTGCTCTTTGGCCGGTGGATTCCCGGCGTACGCAGCCTGATCTCCATCCCGGCAGGGGTGGCCCGGATGAACCTGTGGAAGTTCGGGGCCATGACCGTTTTCGGCTCGGCCATCTGGAATGCCGCGCTGATCACCTGCGGGGTCTGGCTCGGTGCCCGGTGGACCCTGGTCGAGGACATCATCGGCCAGTACTCCAATGTGGTCTACCTGCTGCTCCTCCTCGCGGTCATCGTGGTCATCGTGTGGCTGGTCATCCGTGACCGCCGGGAAAAGCGCGCGAAACCGGAATCCCCGGCGGATACTGCGCCGGCACCGGCTGACAGTTCGCACACCACCAGATGACTCTTTCCAGCTCATCGGATTGACCACCCAGGTCCGCCCCGCCGAGCATCCCCTTGGTGATGGCGGTGCCGCAGCGACGGCAGGGCCGGTGGTTCCGGCCGAAGACATAACTGTTCTCCCCCGCCCGTTTGACCCCGGTGGTAACTCGGAGCGGGGATGTTCTATTGGCCTGCATCAGGCGCTGGGTGGTATCAAGTACCCGGTCGATATCGACCCCGGATACCGGGGTGGCCGGGTGGATGCCGCAGACAAAACAGATCTCCACCCGGTATTCATTGCCCACCCCGGCGAGGTTCTTCTGATCGAGCAGTGCCGTGCCGATGGGGCGCTCCGGCTGCGCGAGCAGCCGGGCCCGGGCGATGGCACGGCCGTCGATAAGCCAGTCCGGGCCGAGGACATCGGGGCCGAGGTAGCCCATGGTTTCGCGGTAGTGGTTGGCGGGGAACACCCGCACCAGCCCGAGGGAATGACCCACCACCTCGATGGGCCGGGGATGAGGTTGGCCGGCCAGGTGCACCACCACCCGGGCGGTATGGCCGGGTTTGCGCCAGCGGTCCCCCTTGAGGTGGATCGCCCAACTACCCTCCATCTTCAGGTGGGTGTGCAGGATCTGGTCGCCGAAACGCATGAAGAGATGTTTGCCGTGAGGCCAGATGTCCTCGACCTCCCGGCCACTGAAGTCCACGAGCGCGAAGGAGGGCACCCGCAGCTGGGTGGCCAGGACCTCTCGGCCCACCATGAATTGCAGGCGGTCGGAGAGTTGATGAACGGAATCTCCCTCAGGCATGTGGATGAGAGTAATCCAGTGCCGACCCGGGGTCGAAATCCGGTGCCGTTCCCCCTGCCGAGGGTCCCGAGGTGTCACACCAGCCACGGCAGACGGCAACCGGGTGACCCCGGGTCCGGTGGGGGCAACGCCCACCAAATGCAAGATAACCCTAGAGAATACTTAACGCAACCTAATAAGTATTCCCTTATTGGACATCCAGATCATTATCAAGTTCCGCCAGCGCCTCCGACATACTCCGGCCCCGGCGCGGCCCAGACAGTGTCGGCCGCCCACCGATCCGGATGCCCTTGGGCGTGATCCCGGCGCCAGCACGCCGGAAGGCCTCCAACAGCGCACTCTCGAGGGCAGGTGAACCATTGATCTTTTCCACCACCACCCGGGACATGGCATTGCGGGAACCCGCATCCGTCAACGCCTCGACGATCATGCCGATCAGCTCCTCCTCGCCCACCGGAATCCCGGCCGGCAGCTGTTCCAGGAAGAGGCTGAGGCTGCGCCCACCACGAGTCAGGTGAGCCAGCAGCAGCCCATCCACCAGAATCACACTGGCCCCGGCCGCCCGCGAAGGCCCGGTCTCCGGCCACGGCAGCGCCGCACCATAAGGATTGGCGGGGTCCGCGGCGGCCAGCAGATACACCGCCGGCTCCGCGCTTCCCGAGGGCCACCCTTCCAAATCCGGGGTATCGGCTAATCCGCGCAGCCGGTCAATCACCGCAGGTGTGGAGAACTGTGCCGCCCCCAGTCCCTCAATGAGATAGCCACGCATGGCCTTGCCATTTTCCTCAAAACGGGAAAGCACCTTATAGGCCAGTGCAAAACCACCGAGCACCTCCTCCGCAACGACACTGCCGCGGGTGAGCACCCCATAACGATCCAGCCAGGCCTCACCGTGCGCCACCGAGCGTGAAGTCGCCTCCTCCGCGGCCGGGACCGCCAGCGCCCAGCGTCCACCCATGTCCGGCGGGCTTATCGACGCCGCCCTCGTGGCCTGGGCGAAACTCGTCCGCCCCATCCGGAGGCGGGAACGGGTGGGCCGACGCTTCGCCCGGTGCGCGGTGCTGCCCCCGGCGGCGAGCCGGGCACGGATCGGCGCGAAACTGTCCGGGGAGACCAACCCTGCCTCCACCAGCCCCCAGATCGCCTCCCGCAGCTGCTCTGCGGTGACCTGCCCACTGAGCAGCCCCAGGTCCTCCCCGGTGACCTCCGCGAGAATCTCCGGGAAATGGAAGCCACCACCCCGGCCCAGCACCGCCAGCACAGATTCCTGCAGCGCACTCACACTCAGCTCCGGAAGTTCCGGGGCGAGCTGTCCGGCATAGTCCGCCGGCAACAACATCAGCCAGGGGTCCCGCGCCCCGGCAGCACCCGCGCCCAGGATCAGCACCTCACCGGAGGAGGTCAGCTCATCAAGCTGAGTCGGGGAATAGTTACCCACCCGCGCGGGCAGCACCAATGATTCCCAGGCCGAGGCCGGAAGACGCACCCCGGCCAATTGTTCGATCACCGCGAAAACCCCGTCCGGCCCCGAAAGTCCCGGCCGCGATCCCACCGGCGCCACCTGCTGCCATTCAGGAAGAAAACGCGCAAAGGTGGACGCGGAGACCGGCTGTGCCTCCTTACGCGCCGCCGCCAGACTGCGGGAGCGGATGATTCTTAGCACCTCCGCGGCGCAGTACTCCGGCTCATCGACCCCCTGCCGGTAGCGGCCCTCTACCACCGCGCCCCGCGTGACCTGGACGGTGAGCGCGGCATGGGCGGCACTAGCCCCCAGGCCGAAGGTCTCCGCGAGATCCCGGAGGGTGAACGGTCCCCGGGTTCGGGCGAAACGTCCCACCAGCTGATCCAGGGCATCAAGCACGGTGGCCACCTGGGCGGCAACCCCAGGTGGGACCGGGACCCCCAGGGCGTCGCGAAGCAGCGGCGCATCCAGGGACTGCGCGAGGTGCTCCCGGCCCCCGATCCGCACCGACATCACCCGATCCCCCAGATGGAG
The DNA here is from genome assembly GCF_052266655.1 of Corynebacterium sp. A21. Taxonomy (NCBI): domain Bacteria; kingdom Bacillati; phylum Actinomycetota; class Actinomycetes; order Mycobacteriales; family Corynebacteriaceae; genus Corynebacterium; species Corynebacterium sp. A21. The sequence continues at coordinate 30,018 of NZ_JBQPQY010000010.1, read as the reverse complement.
CAGTGCGTTCTGGAAGGGCTCAGGGAAGGCGCAGTGAGCCTCGAGTTCCTCGACCGGAAGGGGGCCGAGAATCCGCAGCACATCAGCCAGCTCCTCGGGAGAGCGCGCCCTACGCTCCGGATGGGTGCGCTGTAACTGGGCGTGGACCTCCCCGATGATCTCCGGAGCCAGCAGCTCGCGCAGCTCCACCTCACCCAACAGCTTCGCCAGCAAGGAAGGATCCAGCGCCAGGGCGGCCGCCCGCTTCTCTGCGAGCGGGGAATCCCCCTCATACATGAAGGCACCCGTGTAATTGAAGAGCAGCGAGGACGCGAACGGACTCGGCTGATCCACCGTCACCTCGGCGATCCGCACCCGCCGGTGCCCCAGATCCTGACACAGCTGTATCAGAGCCGGCAGATCATAGACATCCTGCAGGCACTCCCGCACCGTCTCCAGGATGATCGGGAAACTCGGATACTTCCGCGCGACATCGAGCAACTGCGCGGCCTTTTGCCGCTGCTGCCACAAGGGCGCCCGCTTGCCCGGAGTGCGGCGCGGCAGCAACAGACCACGCGCCGCACACTCCCGGAACCGGGAGGCAAAAAGCGCCGAGTTCCCCACCTGGTGGGTGACCAACTCTCCGATCTCTGCCGCATCAACCATAAACAACGCGGCAGAGGGTTCCTCATCGCTCTCCGGCAGCCGCAGGACAATGCCATCATCACCGGCCACCGCCTGGGCATCCATCCCGGTCCGCTCAGCGACGATCGCGCCCACCGCCAGTGCCCAGGCCGCATTGACCCCGCGACCATAAGGCGTGTGCAGCACCACCCGCCAATCCCCCAACTCATCCCGAAAACGCTCCAGGAGCAGGGTCTTCTCATCCGGAACCAGCCCGGTGGCCTCGGCCTGATCCGCCAAATAGCGGGTGAGATTTGCGGTGGCGTACTCATCCAGCCCCAGGTTGTTCAACCGCTCAGGGTCCGCATGCACCTCCCGCCGAAAAGCCCCCAGAGCCCTGCCCAGCTCAGCCGGACGCCCCGCCGCATCACCGGTCCAAAACGGCAGCCGGCCGGTATGCCCCGGCGCCGGGGTGACAATCACCTGATCCCGGGTGATGTCCGCAATCCGCCAGCTACTCGCCCCCAACGTGAACACATCGCCCACCCGGGACTCATAAACCATCTCCTCATCCAGCTCACCCACCCGGCGCGGCGCTCCCTCGCCACCGGCGAGAAACACCCCGAACAGGCCGCGATCCGGGATCGTGCCGCCACTGGTCACCGCCACGCGCTGCGCCCCGGGTCGCGCACTCATCATCCCGGAAACCCGGTCAAAGACGATACGGGGGCGCAACTCCGCAAAATCCGTCGAAGGGTAAATCCCGGCAGCCAGATCAATCACCGCATCAAAGACATCCCGCGGTAGTTCCCGATAAGGCTGTGCCCGCCGCACCGTGGCGTACCATTCCTCCACATCCAGATCCTCGACCGCCACCGCCGCCACCGTCTGTTGCAGTAGGACATCCAGCGGATTGCGCGGCACCTTCAATTCTTCGATCAACCCGAGCTTCATCCGATCTACCGTGACCGCGGACTGCACCAGATCGGAACGATGCTTCGGGTAGAAGGCACCCTTGGACACCTGCCCCACCGAGTGCCCGGCACGGCCCACCCGCTGCAGACCGGAGGCCACCGAGGGCGGCGATTCCACCTGCAGCACCAGATCCACCGCGCCCATGTCAATGCCCAACTCCAGGGAAGATGTAGCCACCACTGCCTTGAGGCTGCCCTCCTTGAGCAACTGCTCGGTCAGGGCCCGTTCGTCCTTGGACACCGACCCATGGTGGGCCCGCGCGATCACCGCCGGAGCTTTACCCGCCACCCCGCTCTGCGCCATCACCTGCGCCGGATCACGCCGGGTGGCCGGAGAGAGGGTTTCCGGGGCGAATTCCTCGGCATAGAGTTCATTGAGCCGGCTGGTCAGGCGCTCTGCCGTGCGCCGGGAGTTGACGAAGACCAGCGTCGAGTTCGCCGCCATCATCTCACGGTAGAGCTCAGCCTCGATGAAGGGCCAGATCGACTTCTGGGAGGGAAGCGCGGATTCCGGCGCTTGTTGCGCAGCATGGCTGGGCCCACCGATTCCGAGGGGATCATCGATGACGAATTCGCCGATGGTCGAGGCCTCCTCCGGGACAGGAAGATCCGACATATCCGCCACCGGAACATGCACATCCAGCTGCCACTGCTTCTCCGCCGGGGGCGCGATAATCTCCACCGGCCGATCCCCACCCAGGAATCCAGCCACTGTCGTCAGCGGGCGGACCGTCGCGGAGAGTCCGATTCTTTGGACCTTCCGGGCAGGGCTGAGCCGCTCCAGGCGCTCCAGGGTCAACGCCAAATGCGCCCCGCGCTTAGTGCCGGCGAGCGCATGAATCTCATCGAGGATCACGGTATCGACCTCGCGAAGAATCCCCGAAGCCTTCGACGTCATCATCAGATAGGCCGACTCCGGGGTGGTGATCAGGATGTCCGGAGGTTTGCGCAGCTGCCGGGCGCGCTCGGCGGGAGGGGTATCGCCGGAACGCACCGCCACCGAGATATTCGGCATCTCCAGGCCCAGCCGATCCGCCACCCGGGAAATACCGGTGAGCGGGGCGCGGAGGTTATTCTCCACATCCACGCCCAGTGCCTTGAGCGGAGAGATATAGAGGACCTTCACCGACTTTCCGGTCACGTGGGTCGCGGGGGCATCAGGGACCGGAATGACGGCCTGACCACTCGGCTCCACCAGCGAATTCAGGGCCCAGAGAAAGGCCGCCAACGTCTTACCGGAACCCGTAGGTGCGACCACCAGTGCGTTGTCTCCGCCGGAGATCTTCTCCCAGGCCTGCTCCTGAACCAGGGTCGGGCGGGCGAAGACATCCTCGAACCAGGTGGCGACCTGAGGACGGAATCGATCGAGGACATTTTTAGCCATGCTTCACTCTAACCAACCAGTTAGAATCACAGTCATGACCGCTGAAATCAATGATGCCCGCCTCACCCACCTCCTCGCCAAGGGCACCGGCGAGATCTTGAAGGGGGTCCGCGACGTCGGACTACTCAGCGGACGTAACCTCGGTGATGCCGGTGATGATCTCGCCCAGAACTGGATCTCCCGGGTGCTCGCCCAGCACCGCCCCGAAGATGGCTTCCTCTCCGAGGAGGCCGCCGACAACCTTGAGCGGCTGAACAAGGAACGCGTCTGGATCATTGATCCCCTCGACGGCACCCGGGAATTCGCCACTGGACGCCAGGACTGGGCTGTCCACATCGCACTCGTCGAGAACGGCACCCCCACCCACGCCGCCGTCGGCCTTCCCGACCTCGGGGTGGTCTTCCACTCCGAGGACGTCCGCGCGGTGACCGGTCCCTATTCCAAGCGGATCGCCATCTCCCATAACCGTCCCCCCGCAGTGGCACTGCATGTCGCCGAGGAACTCGGCTACGAGACCAAGGCCATTGGCTCCGCCGGCGCTAAGTCCATGTACGTCCTGCTCGGCGATTATGATGCCTACATTCACGCCGGCGGCCAGTTCGAATGGGACTCCGCCGCCCCGGTCGGCGTTGCCCGCGCCGCCGGCCTGCACTGCTCCCGCCTCGACGGCTCCGAACTCACCTACAACAACGAGGACACCTACCTCCCCGACCTGCTGGTCTGCCGCCCGGAACTCGCCGAGGATATCCTCAAACTGGTGGCGGAGTTCAAGGAGCAGAACGGCGGATATCAGTAAACTGCCGCTGGTACGGTCGTGCCATCTACGCCAGAAATAGCCTGCAGGAGTTGATCTCCCGCAGGCTGTTGTTGGTTTTCAGGCAGGGGTCATTCTGAGTTGTTGAGTCAGTCTCCCGGTAAAAGCAAAGAACAACCCCGCTAAACACCGCTCCACCCCTCCCCCTAAAATAACGTTTCACCAGCACATATGGCCACACCAGGGCCCGCCACCTAAAGTAGGCCCCATGACCGTCGCTAATTCCATCCCCACTCCCTACGAGGACCTGCTGCGGGAGATCCTCGCCGAGGGCGCCCAGAAGGGCGACCGCACCGGCACCGGCACCACCAGCCTCTTCGGCCGCCAGCTCCGCTATAACCTGGCCGATTCCTTCCCGCTGTTGACCACCAAGAAGGTTCACTTCAAGTCCGTGGTCGGTGAGCTGCTGTGGTTCCTGCGCGGCGAGTCCAACGTGAAATGGCTGCAGGAGAACGGCATCCGCATCTGGAATGAATGGGCCGATGAAGACGGCGAGCTCGGCCCGGTTTATGGCGTGCAGTGGCGCAGCTGGCCCACCCCGGACGGCCGTCACATCGACCAGATCTCCGGCGCCCTTGAGACCCTGAAGAACAACCCGGATTCGCGTCGCAATATCGTCTCCGCCTGGAATGTCTCTGAACTGGAGAACATGGCGCTACCGCCGTGCCACCTGCTCTTCCAGCTCTATGTCGCGGAGGGGAAGCTGTCCTGCCAGCTCTACCAGCGCTCGGCGGACATGTTCCTGGGCGTGCCCTTCAATATCGCCTCCTATGCCCTACTGACCCACATGTTCGCGCAGCAGGCGGGCTTGGAGGTCGGTGAGTTCATCTGGACCGGCGGCGACTGCCATATCTATGACAACCACCACGAACAGGTCGCTGAGCAGCTCAGCCGCGATCCTCGGGCCTACCCGCAGCTCAAGCTGAACAAGGCGGAATCGATCTTCGATTACACCTTCGAAGACATTGAGATCATCGGCTACGATCCGCACCCACTGATCAAGGGCAAGGTCTCGGTCTAGTGATCGGTTCGATTTGGGCGCAGTCCCTCGACGGTGTCATCGGGGACGGCATCGACATGCCCTGGCATGTGCCGGAGGATCTCGCGCATTTCAAGGAGATCACCCTCAAGTATCCGGTGATCATGGGCCGCCGCACCTGGGAATCACTGCCGGAACGCTTCCGGCCACTCCCCGGCCGTGAGAACCTGATTCTCTCCAGCCGCGCCCCGGGCGCCTGGTCCGCGGGAGCCGCGGTCGTCGATAAGATCCCCGATCTCGAGGATGCCTGGATCATGGGTGGTGGCAGTGTCTATGCCGCCACCCTTGATAGTGCTGCGGTGCTCGAGGTCACCATCTTCGATGCGGAGCTGCGCGAGACGCTTGGCGACGCCGCGGTGCTCGCCCCCGAGATACCCGCAGCCTTTGAGCTGGTCTCTGACACCGGATGGCTCACCTCCGCCAACGGAAGGCTTAAGGTTGAGGGAGACAACACAATGAGAAACGCGGAACCGGTGAGATACCGCTTCCAGCGATACCAACGAAAGGACATTTAATCCATGAGCGATCCAATAACCATCTACATGACCGACTGGTGCCCCTTCTGCAAGAAGCTGATCGGCAACCTCGACCGCACGGAAACCCCCTATACCCTCATCAACGTCGACGAGGATGTCGAGGCCGCTGCCTGGGTCGAGTCCGTGAATGAGGGCAACCGGGTGGTGCCCACCGTCCGCTACGCCGACGACACCCACGCCACCAACCCACCGGCCGGTGACGTGCGCTCCAAGCTGGCGGAGCTCAGCGCCTGATGAAGCCCTAGCTCTGGCCGCCGAAGAGAGCGAGCATGTCATGCGGGGAAAGCCCCACATGGTTGCCGCTCATCTCTGCGGAATACACCTGCTTCAGGTAGATTTCACAGGCGCCGGAGAGCTGCTGGGCATCAAGACTGTTCAGCAGCATGAGGTTCTTGAGGGAGCCATCCTCCTGGATCTGATCAATTGACAGTGCCGGGATGCCTTCCTTCTCCACGATGCGGGCGACGATCTCCCGGCGCTGGACGTCAATGAAGGTGGGCTTGTGGATATCCATGTCAGCTCCCCTGGATTAGGTTCGGGTGCCCCGGCGCACTTAAATGGCCGGGTGCTCTTATCTCCAGCTTAGTTTGTTTGACCTGCACAACATACTCACCCAACCCCGGGGGAACTGACCCCCATTTACCTCTTTGATCCGACGATACGATAAATTGGAATCGCATCTTGCCCCAGTAGCTCAGTGGATAGAGCACCGCTCTCCTAAAGCGGGTGTCGGAGGTTCGATTCCTCTCTGGGGCACCATTTCCAGGGCACTAAAAGGCCTGGAGCAGCACAGACACTGTGCCGCTCCAGGTCTTTCTGCTTCCGGTGCCCCGGAAGTCTCCTGATTTCCACCAACTTTTACACTTGAGCACTCATACACCAGCGGGAATACTGCACTTGTCCTTATCAATGAAAGGTGCCTTCCTCTCGCTGAGCAGCTGTTTCTTGCCCCACACTCCCTAATGGAACAGCTTTTTCATCTGGTACAAGCAGACGGCTATTGCTAACCTGACTCTTGTCGCAACTCGCAAAAACCTCTTTGCGCTCACGATCAGTTCTCATCATGTGAGCAGATACCCCTTAAGGAAATCATTTGATGGCCAAGTCTCTCTTCTCCACCCCGATCAGCCGTCGTACCCTCTTCCGTGCCACTGCGGTCGCAGTCACCGCAGGTGTCGCAGTACAGGCCGCTCCGGCGGCTCTCGCACTGGGGCCGGTACTCGGCACCGTGATCGATTACGCAGCCGGTGTTCCGAGTGCGCAGGCCATCAAGAACGCCGGCCACCTGGGCGCGGTGCGCTATGTCTCCCAGCGCCGCCCCGGGACTGAATCATGGATGATCGGCAAGCCGGTCACCCTGCAGGAAACCCAGGCTTTCGCTTCGTTGGGATTACAGACCGCCAGTGTCTACCAGTTCGGCAAGGGAGCGACCGCCGATTGGAAGCAGGGTGCATCGGGTGCCGCCACCCATGCTCCGCAGGCCATCGCCCTGCATGTGGCGGCCGGTGGGCCGAGGAACCGTCCGATCTATGTCGCGATCGATGACAATCCGAGCCGGGCAGAGTACAACAACCAGATCCGCCCCTACCTCCAAGCCTTCAAGGTTGCATTGAGCGGTGCCGGCTACCAGCTGGGCGTCTACGGCAACTACAGCGTCGTTGACTGGGCTATCGCTGACGGCCTGGGCGAGTACTTCTGGATGCACAACTGGGGGTCCAACGGTCTGATTCACCCGCGCACCACCATCCACCAGATCCGCATCGACAAGGATTCTGTCGGCGGGGTCACGGTGGATATCAACAATGTCTACGCTGCTGACTGGGGCCAGTGGACCCCGGGCACCGCCGCACCGGTCATCCCTGGCACCTCAAACCCCGGCACGTCTGTCCCGGGGGCTGACCTGACTCAGTTGATCGGCTCCTCCTTGCCTGCGGCCGGCCAGGCCCCCACTGCTGAGCAGATCAACCAGGGTGCCAAGGTCCTGAATCTGCTGTCCAGCCTCCAGTAGTCGGGTTACTCCGCCCGGGGCAGGTTGTCTCGCTGGTGCTCCACCAGCGAAGTCAGGTCCTCGGCGGAGCCGGTGACCGCGGCAGCCACCACGAAGTCCTCACCGAAGGACACCGAAGAGTGCAGCTCGCGGTCATCAGACCAACCCCACTTGGTGCCGATGACCCCCGGTAGCACGGCAGTCCCGAAGTTCTGTCTGTAGCCATCCGTGGCCACGTCATCCGCGCCAGCCATGGCCACCAGAATCGGGTGGGTCATGTTCTTCTCCATGAGGGCAGCGATGAACCTCACCACATCATAGGTGGAGGTCACGCTATACCCCCAGCGTTCATGGGATCGGGTGGAAAGCAGTCCGTACTTGAATGCGGTCTCCTCGATGGCTTCCGGATACTTCTCATGGAGCACATCTGCAGTCTCATTACTTGATGAGCTGACCATCGAGATCGCATCGAATTGCTCGTCCACGGTGCCGTGCTCAAGTACATAGTCCGCAAGGTAGAGCTTGATCAAGCTTAATGCTGGGCGTGCGAAACGTTCGGTGGCGGTACCGGCGTGCAAATCTTCCGAGAGGCTGATGTAGGTCAGCTGCGAGCCGGTGGCGTTCTGCAGGAATTCCCCGGTGACATCGCCACCACCAACCTCAGCAGTGGGCATCGCCGGTGCTGCCCCTTTGAGTTCATCGGGGATAGTGAGGGTGGCGCGCATCGGGGTGCTCGCCTCCGCCGGGGCGGGAGCGTTCCCCACAGAAGAATCCCCGCCGCCGATCATGGCGACGAGGGGGATGGCGAGAAGTGCGAGTATGGCTACCAAGGAGATGATTATCCCCCAGGGGCCCTTCTTGGACCCTCGCCCGACCCGCGCCTCAGAAGACGCTGGTGTCATGCCTCAGATACTAGTACCACCCCAGTGCGCTGCACTGGGGTGGTACTAGCTAAGGGTTTCTGGTGAAACCCTCAGGGCAAAACTTCAGGGATGAATCTTAGTGGTCGACCGCAGCCTCGACACCGACGCCGGTGAGGGAACGGACCTCCATCTCAGCCTGGAGGTGATCCAGGTTGTCCGGCTTACCGAAGTAGGTACCGACGATACCTGCCAGGAAGGCCAGCGGGATGGAAACGATACCCGGGCTAGACAGCGGGAAGAAGGACCAGTCTGCACCCGGAACCATCGAGGAATCGGCACCGGAAACTGCCGGGGAGAAGAAGATCAGCAGCAGTGCGGCGAGCAGCCCGGTGTACATGGAGGCCACTGCACCGGTGGTGTTGAACTTCTTCCAGTACAGGGAGTACAGGATGGTCGGTAGGTTAGCCGAGGCCGCGATGGCGAAGGCCAGGGAGACTAGGAAGGCAACGTTCTGCTCCATGGCCAGAATACCCAGGACGATGGAGACCACGCCGATGACAACCACGGTGATGTGGGAGACCCGAACCTGCTCAGCCTCAGTGGACTCGCCGTTGCGGAAGACCGCATCGTAGATGTCGTGACCGACCGCGGCGGAGGCGGTGATGGACAGACCGGCAACCACGGCGAGGACGGTGGCGAAGGCAACTGCGGAGATCAGTGCCATGAAGATCGGGCCACCGAGCTCGAGTGCGAGCAGCGGTGCTGCGGCGTTGGCGCCACCCGGTGCGGCGAGGATACGGTCCGGGCCGACGAGAGCGGCAGCGGCGTAACCCAGGACCAGGGTCATCAGGTAGAAACCACCGATGAGGATGATGGCCCACACCACGGACTTACGGGCTTCACGGGCCGTCGGGACGGTGTAGAAGCGCATCAGGACGTGCGGCAGGCCAGCGGTACCAAGCACCAGGGACAGGCCGAGGGAGATGAAGTCGAGCTGGGAGGCCAGGGAGTCACCGTACTTCAGGCCCGGGTTGAGGATCTCGGTTGCGGCGTAGCCCGCATCTGCCAAGGTCTGCGATTCAGCATGCGTAGCTACCGCTGCATCAAGCAGAGTGGCAAAACCACCCTTGATGGCAACGAAGGAAAGAATGGTCATGACCAGGACACCGGAGACCAGGAGCACGGCCTTGATCATCTGGACGTAGGTGGTGCCCTTCATGCCGCCGATGAGAACATAGGCGATCATGATGATGCCGACGACCACGATGACGGCAGCCTGGGCCCCGAAGGAGTGGAGGTCCAGCAGCACGGAAACCAGGGAGCCGGCACCGGCCATCTGGGCGATCAGGTAGAACAAGGTAACAAAGAGGGTGCCGAAGGCAGCCGCGATGCGGACCGGCTTCTGCCGCAGACGGAAGGAGAGCACGTCCGCCATGGTGAACCGGCCGACGTTGCGGAGCGGCTCTGCGACGAGCAGCAGGGCCACGAGCCAGGCGACGAAGAAGCCGACTGAGTAGAGGAATCCGTCATAACCGCTCAGTGCGATGGACCCGACAATGCCGAGGAAGGATGCTGCCGAGAGGTAGTCGCCGGCGATCGCCAGGCCGTTCTGGGTACCGGAGAAGGACGCGCCACCGGTGTAGAAGTCCGAGGACTCCTTGGTGCTCTTGCCGACCCGGAGCACCACGGTCATGGTGATCACGATGAAGGCGACGAAGACACCGATGTTGAGCCACGGATTGCCGGTGGATGATTCTTGTGCCAGGTAAATGGTGTTGTTCATCTTTTTCTCCTAGCTTTCCATTGCTTCACGGATGGCTGCCTGGCGAGGTTCCAGGTTCTTGTTGGCAAACCTGACGTAAACCCAGGTGATGACGAAGGTGGTCAGGAACTGAAGCAGTCCGAGGAGCAGACCCACATTCAGCCCGGGCATGATCATGGTGGACATGACCTCGGGAAGGAAGGTTGCGGCCACCACGTAGGCGATATACCAGACGAAGAAGGCTACGGACATCGGGAAGGCGAAGCCACGGAACGTGGACTTGAGGTCCCGGAACTCGGGGCTGGCCTGCATCGCCAGCCAATCTTCGGAGGTCGGCTCGCGCCGCTTTTTGATCTGAGGTGCGTTACTCACAGCTTCTCATCTCACTTTCTGTACCGCTTGCACGGTGTCTCGGACGACATGGACTGCGGCCGCCCATTGTGGGTGGGGTCACAATACCTGTTGCGAACTTAAGTTACCCAACTCACATTGCAATGACTAAGCGAACATGGCGACTTTATTAACGCACTTCAATATTCCACCCCCACACGAACCTTCTACCTGCAAAATCACCCCAAAGAAACCCACCCCCACAAACTAAGAAAAATTACGTTTGTAAATTCTGCAAACCATGTCATGGCAACGTTAACTAGCTTCGCTGGACATCTGTACACGCGAAAACCGGGTATGAAGGACTGATTGCACACCTTCACACCCGGTTCCGGGACAATAAAATAGTCAGTAATTAGATATCCCCGGGATATGTGAGTGGATCCCCGAAGACCCGACCGAATCCCCGAAGTTCATCCAGGGCTTTGATCTGATTGACCTGTCCCGGCGAAAGCTCAAAATCAAAGATGGAGATATTCTCCTTCAACCGATCCAGGGATGAGGTCTTGGGGACGACGGACACCCCGAGCTGGATGGCCCAGCGCAAAATTACCTGGGCGGGGGAACGACCCACCTGGTCCGCAATGTCCGAGATCAGGGGGTTCATCAGGAGGATGCCCCGCCCGAGCGGCGACCAGGCCTCGCTGAGGACACCCAACTCCGCATGCACCGCCCGCAGCTGCGACTGGGAGTATCCGGGATGGAGCTCCACCTGATTCAACGCCGGGGTAATGCCGGTCTCGGCCACCAGCTCCCGGAGCACCTCTTCATAGAAGTTGGCCACACCGATGGACTGGACAGTTCCCAGGCCCTGAATCTTGGCGATCGCCTCAAAGGTCTCCACATACTGCCCGCGCTGCGGCCAGGGCCAGTGGATGAGATAGAGATCCAGGTAGTCCAGCCCCAAGCGGGACAGGGAGTCCTGGAAGGCTTTGGAGGCGGCTTCCGCCCCATGATCCTCGTTGCGGACCTTAGTGGTGATGAAGAGCTCTTCCCGGGTTACCTCACCGGCTTTGATGGACTCGGCGATCCCCTGCCCGATCGCTGATTCATTTTCATACATTGCGGCAGTGTCGAAGTGCCGGTAGCCCACGGCAATTGCCTCACGGACCACCCGCACCGCGTCATCGCCGTTGATCTTCCAGGTACCGAGGCCGATCTGGGGCATCTCGGTGCCATCATTCAGTGTGAAGGTGGGTATCGATACTTGTTTCATGCCACCCATTCAACACTGAATCCTGGGGTACTGCTGCCAAATTAGCTGCCGACGCCGATCAGATCGATGATGAAGATCAAGGTGCGGCCGGAGAGCGGGTGGCCGCCACCTGCCGGGCCGTAGGCGGCCTCCGGCGGGACAGTCAGCTGACGACGGCCGCCGACCTGCATCCCCGGAATGCCTTCCTGCCAGCCGGCGATCAGACCTGTCAGCGGGAACTGCGCGCTCTCGCCGCGATCCCAGGAGGAGTCGAATTCCTGGCCGGTCTCGAAATCGACGCCGACATAGTGGACCTCCACCAGTCCGCCGGGCTGGACCTGCTCACCATCACCTTCAATGAGGTCGACGATGACCAGATCCTCCGGTGCGGGGCCGGTGGGGGTTGCAATCTGCGGCTTTTCCATGAGGGTCAAACTCCTTGGATTTCTTCAATGTTACTTCTCGTTCCGACCCAGGACGTAAAAAGACGGGTCGGACGCTTCACCGGACATTATAAATGCCGAGTGTCACCTCCGACCCGTTGGGCACGCCACGGAGTGGCGGCCAACCCTTCAAGTCCCTAATTAACGCTGCTCACGCGGCACGAAGCTGCGGAGGGTCTCGCCGGTGAAGATCTGGCGGGGACGGTTGATCTTGGTGTTCATCTCCAGCTGCTCGCGGAAGTGGGCGATCCAGCCCGGCAAGCGACCGATGGCGAAGAGAACGGTGAAGAAGTCGGTCGGGAAGCCCATGGCGCGGTAGATCAGGCCGGTGTAGAAGTCAACGTTCGGGTAGAGCTTGCGGGAGACGAAGTAATCATCGCTCAGTGCAATGCTCTCGAGCTTCATGGCCAGATCCAGGAGGTCATCGCCGCCCAGGTGCTCAAGCACCTCGTAGGCGGTCTCCTTGACGATGGCGGCACGCGGATCGTAGTTCTTGTAGACGCGGTGCCCGAAGCCCATCAGGCGGACACCCTTCTCCTTGTTCTTGACCCGGTTCATGAACTCAGTGGCATCGCCATCATGGTTGTTCTTGATGTCCTCGAGCATCTCAAGGACAGCCTGGTTGGCACCACCGTGCAGCGGGCCGGAGAGGGCGTTGATGCCGCCGGCCACGGAAGCGAACATGTTGGCCTGCGCGGAGCCGATCATGCGGACGGTGGAGGTGGAGCAGTTCTGCTCGTGATCAGCGTGCAGGATCAGGAGCTTGTCCAGCGCCTTGACCAGAATCGGATCAATCTCGTAGGGCTCGGTCGGGTAACCGAACATCATGCGCAGGAAGTTCTCGCGGGCATTCAGCGAGTTATCCGGGTACATGTAGGGCTTGCCCTGGGATGCGCGGTAAGCATAAGCAGCCAGCATCGGTACCTTCGCCATCAGGCGTACGGTCGCCTTATCCAGCTGCGCCTCATCCATGGGATCAAGCTGATCCTGGTAGTAGGTGGAGAGGATGTTCACCGAGGATGCCAGCACGGACATCGGGTGAGCATTGCGCGGGAAAATGTTGAACTGGGACTTGAAGTCCTCATCCAGCAGGGTGTGGTGGCGGATGTCATCGTTGAACTTGTGCAGCTCATCCGTGGTCGGCAGCTCACCCTTGATCAGGAGCAACGAGACCTCGTTGAAGGTGGCCTTCTCGGCTAGATCGGCGATGTCATAGCCGCGGTAGCGCAGAATCCCCTGATCACCGTCGATGTAGGTGATCTTCGACTCGGTGGAGCCGGTGGAGACGTAGCCCGGATCGAAGGTGGTGAAGCCGGTCTCGGAGAGCATCTTGCCCAGCTCAATACCTGAGTTACCCTCGGTAGCCTGCTTGATATCCATCTCAAACTCACCACCGGGGTAGTGAAGGACAGCCTTGTCATTGTTCTCAGAAGCCACAGTTTCCCTTTCAAAAATCAGTTGTTAATTAATCCCGGGTCCTGGGATGGCCGCCGGTTACCCGGCAGCTACGCCGCGATCAGGCCGCCTTCACCAGGTGAAGTGACTCTCACCACGCAAATCCCGCCGGGAAGCCTGAGCCATATTTCAGCTTAGGCGAAGCTACCACGGAAGTGGATGTCAGATACCGCCTCAGACCAGCGATGCGCCACCCCGGGAGTGCCCCAGGTCATTCCTATTGAATTATTACGTTCCCGCGGAATCACCGGACTCTGGCCATAACCTGCGCGCCACCGGCCTATTCCCGCCGACACTGATGTCACCCACCACAGCCCACCGTGGAACTGGACACAGTCTAGCAAACTTTGTGATGATCGCGACATCATTGTGGCCGCATCCACAACCCCCTCCTGTTGAGGGTGGTTTACGCAAGCACCCCCGTCACAAGTGCAATAATCCCCCGGCACTACCTACCTATCAACCGGCATGACTATGGTGAGGGGGTCCAAATTTTATGAGACCGTCGCGAAAGTGTGCAGGAGACCATGTCCGAGACCTCCCAGTTCCCCACCCTCCCCGAAGATCTGCTTCCGGTGGACGGCCGTTTCGGCTGCGGCCCCTCCAAGGTGCGTCCGGAGCAGATCCAGGCCATCGTCGCAGGCGCTGAGTCCATTATCGGCACTTCACACCGCCAGCCCGCGGTGAAGAATGTCGTCGGCTCCGTCCGCGAAGGCCTGTCGGATCTCTTCTCCCTGCCCGAGGGTTATGAGATCATTCTCTCCCTCGGCGGGGCGACCGCCTTCTGGGATGCCGCCACCTTCGGCCTGATCGAACAGAAGTCCGGTCACCTGTCCTTCGGTGAATTCTCCTCCAAGTTCGCGAAGGCTGCTAAGCAGGCTCCCTGGCTTGAAGACCCCACGGTCATTGAGGCACCCACCGGCGATGCGCCGGCACCGGTCGCCATCGACGGCGCCGACCTGATCGGTTGGGCTCATAACGAGACCTCCACCGGCGCCATGGTCCCGGTCGTCCGCCCGGCGGGTTCCGAAGGTTCCCTGATCGCCATCGATGCCACCTCCGGCGCCGGCGGACTGCCGGTCGATATCTCCCAGTCTGATGTCTACTATTTCTCCCCGCAGAAGTGCTTCGCCTCCGACGGTGGCCTGTGGCTGGCAGCGATGTCCCCCGCCGCCATCGAGCGCATCGAGAAGATCAAGGCTTCCGGCCGTTTCATCCCGGCCTTCCTTGATCTGCAGACTGCGGTGGATAACTCCCGCAAGAACCAGACCTACAACACCCCGGCGGTATCCACCCTCTTGATGATGGATGCCCAGGTCAAGTGGATGAACGAGAACGGCGGCCTGGACGGCATGGTCGCCCGCACCACCGCTTCCTCGAACACTCTCTACCAGTGGGCCGAGCAGCGCGCGGAGACTTCTCCTTATGTCTCCAACCCCGCCAAGCGTTCCCTGGTGGTCGGCACCATCGACTTCAACGATGACATCGATGCTGCCGCGCTGGCCAAGATCCTGCGCGCCAACGGCATCCTCGATGTTGAGCCTTACCGCAAGTTGGGCCGCAACCAGCTGCGCGTGGGCATGTTCCCGGCGATCGAGACCGGCGACGTCGAGAAGCTGACCAAGGCGATTGATTTCGTCCTGGATGGTGGCCACGCTCGCGTCTGAGCTGGCGGAACTGCCTAACATGCGTCGCGACCTCACCCGTCGCGGCGCTTTTCTGCGTTAGGGTTGAAGCTATACCCACTTGGTACATCCCCGAAGGAGAACGGCATGCGCGAGCTATTCCTCGTCAGCAGTGAATCGACGGAGTCCTCCCTGGTGTTCCGCAACTCCGCGGAGCCCTCGGAGTCCGCCGAACAGTTCTTCTTGGCTGTCGATGAGAACCTCCGCGCGGTACTTCTTGGCCGGGCCCCCTCGATTCCGGAGGCGCCCACCCAAAAGCCCGAGCCGGAGCCGGAGGCTGCGCAGGATAACGAACCTGAGCCGACACCGGAGTCCGAACCGGCACCGGAGACCAGGGCAGTGATCACCCCACCCACCCAACCCCGTCCCCCGCGTGTTGACCCGGATCCGCGGATCTCCGCCCCGCTGACCATGCGGCCACGGGAGATCCAGGACCGGGTCAGGGCCGGTGCCACCACTTCCGAGCTGGCCGAGGAGATGGGGGTCACCGAGGCCCGGGTGGAACCCTATGCCCACCCGGTGCTGCTGGAACGTGCCCGCGTCGCTGAGGTGGCCAAGCAGGCCCACCCGGTGCGTGACGACGGCCCCGCCAGACTCACCCTCTGGGAGGTGCTGGCCACCGCCTTCGCCGCCCGTGGCAATGATCTGGCCCAGGCAACCTGGGATGCCTACCGGGACGGTTCCGGGCAGTGGGTGATCCGGGTCTCCTGGCAGGTCGGGCACACCGAGAACACCGCCGAATGGACCTTCCAGAACCACACCACCAGCTCGCCCACCGCCGTGGCCCGCAACAGTGTCGCAGCCGACCTCACAGACCCGGATTTTGTGCAGCCGGTGCGTTCACTCTCCTCGGTCGGCGGCAGTGGCATCCGCTATGTCGAAGACTTCGAGGATCACCATGAGGATCCGGATGAGGTTCCCGAGGTCCCGCCCGCAGCGGATGAGGTCCACGCGGTGGAACCCTCTGAGGAGCTGCGCGAACCGGAACCGGAGCAGGCCCCAGCCAAGCGAAGGCGCAAGGCGGTGACCCCACACTGGGAGGATGTCCTCCTCGGGGTGCGCACCAACACCAAGCGGCCCAAGAACTAGCGGGGAAGATCCGACATGGACTACTGGCATCGGGAAGAAGATCCCCGGGGTGTCGTGGTGACCCTCTGGTTCATCACCGCCGACTCCCCCACCGCGGTCATCGAGTCGGAGCCGCGGGCCGACCGCGGCTTCGGCCGAAAGTACCTGGCCCAGCTCAATCCGGCATGGCCGATCAGCCCGATCGGGCAGTTCCCCCTGAACCGCTCCACCCCGGCGTCCCGGGGCGAGTTCTATATCGCTGGATTTCCCGGGGTCACCATCGTCCAAACCGTGGTCGAGGACCTGGAGCAGCTCTCAGAGCTCAGCCCGCAGCTACTGAAATCGCTCAAGGCCCGCGAGATCTACGCCTTCGCGGAGAACACGAGTACCGAGTTCGGCGGCTTCGCCCACTGGCACCGCGGTGAGCTCAAGCGCTCACTCTGTGCCCGCCCAATGCAGCTATTGGAGGACCTGGGGTTACCGGTCCCTTTCGAGAGCCCCTATTGGGCCGGTGAACACGGCAAGCAACGCGGTGGCATCTATCTGCCCTTCCAACCCTTGGACCTCGTCGCCGAAGCACAGCGCAGCTGGCTGGGGGTGGATGTCAGTCCGGAGGGACCGGACATCAATGTGGTGGCCTATGCCGTGGATGGTCGACCCGAGCCAAAGGTGGAACCTCACCCGGCACAGCTTCGTCGCAGTGTCGGGGAGATCGCCTCGGCAGCTACCGCACGGCTGGGTATCGGGGCCGGGCGCGGACATTATGACGACTATGAAAATCACGAGGAGAACACCTCGACCGGGGATGAATTTGCCCGCCTGGCCGGGGCCACCTCCGTCGCAGCCAAGCGGGTGGGCCGGGGGTTGCTCCGCCGGGTGCGTTCGGCCCGGGAAGTCCTCGTGGAGCAGATCCGGCACACCGATCGGCCGAAAAAGACCGATCCCAAAGCCTAACGCAGCGAGCGCTGCCGCTCGTAGAAGGCGATGGCTGCTGAGGTAGCCACATTCAGGGAGTCGGTGTCCTGTGCCATCGGGATCCGGGCGCGGATGTCGGTGGCCCGCATGGCATGTTCAGTGAGCCCCGGGCCTTCCCCACCGACCAGCAGGGCGACCTTCTCCCAGGGGTTGCCCGCGTCGTCGATAAGCGCGTCGGAGAGGTGCTCAGCGGCCTCGTCCGGGGTTAGCGAGACCAGCCGAAACCCGGCCTCCCGCAGCTCCTCGAGCTCGCGCTGCCAGGTGGTGTAGCTGCCGCCGAAGTGGGCGAAGGGGGTCCGCAGCACGTGGCCCATGGATACCCGCACCACGCGCCGGTAGAGCGGATCGGCGCAGCCGTTACCGAAGAGCAGGGCATCAATGCCCATGCCGGCGGCGTTGCGGAACAGGGAGCCGATGTTCTCGTGGTCCCCCACGCCCTCAAGCACCACCACGGTGCGCGCGCTCCCGAGGATCTCGCTCACGGTACTCTCTGCCACCCGGTCGGCGGCGGCGAGCAGACCACGGTGCATGTCAAAGCCAGCGACCTCGGACAGGATCGCGCGGTCCACGGCGTAGACCGGGGTATCGCCCACCAGCTCGCGGTTGACGGGATCAGCCAGGAAGGTCTCCAGCTTCGCCGGGAAACCCACCAGGGAGCGCACCGGGAAGCGGGATGCGAAAAGCCGACCCACCACCAGGGGGCCCTCCGCGATCACCAGGCCCTTGCCGCCCGGAAGATCAGGGCGGTTATCGGAGTGGTTGAGGTTACGGAAGTCGTCCAGGCGGGGGTCGGTGGAATCTTCGATGCGAATCACGCCCCTCATGCTAGAGGCGGAACCACGCAGGATTAAAACAACAGGGTTAAAAACAGCAGCTGAAAACTAGCCCATGGCAGCCATGATCGGGTCCATCGCAAAGTAGACCACGAACAGCGCGGAGATCAGCCACATGATCCAGTGGACTTCCTTGATCTTGCCGGCCGCGACAGTCATCAGGGTGAAGGCGATGAAGCCGACCCCGATGCCGTTGGCGATGGAGTAGGTCATCGGCATGACGACGATGGTCAGGAAGGCCGGCAGGGCGATGTAGAACTTGGAGAAGTCAATATCGGCGACCTGCCCCATCATCATCGCACCGACGATGACCAGCACCGGAGCGGCGGCCTCGATCGGGACGACCTCGTAGAGCGGGGTGAGGAACATGGCCAGCAGGAAGAGAATGCCGGTGACGATATTGGCCAGACCAGTTCGGGCGCCGTCGCCGATGCCGGCGGCGGAGTCCGCGAAGACGGTGTTGGAGGAGGCGGAGGCCGCGCCACCGATGATGGCACCGGCGCCCTCGACAACCAGGGCCTTCTTCATGTCCGGCAGTTCATTGTTCTCATCGACCAGGTTGCCCTGCTTGCCCAGGGCGGTCATGGTGCCCATGGCATCGAAGAAGTTGGCCAGCACCAGGGTGAACACCAGCATGGTGGCGGCGACCACGCCGATGCGGGTGAAGGCACCGAAGAGATTGACATCACCGACGATGGACAGATCCGGCAGCCCCCCGAAGGAGTTCGGGATGGCGGGTACCGCCAGGGACCAGCCGCCCGGCCCCTCTGCGGAGGAACCCGCTCCGACGATCGCCTCGATGATCATGGCGATGACGGTGGTCGCCAGGATGCCAAGGAAGAGACCACCGCGAACCTTGCGGACCACCAGGGTGCCGCAGATGATCAGGCCGACGATGAAGACCAGGGTCGGCCAGGAGCTGATGGAACCGCCGAGTCCCAGTTGGACGGGGACGGTGGTCATGGCGGCATCTGGAATTCGGGTGACAAAGCCGGCGTCGACCAGGCCGATCAAGGCGATGAACATGCCGATGCCGACGCCGATGGAGGCTTTCATCGCGGGAGGAATCGCCCGGAAGACCGCGGTTCGGAAGCCGGAGACCGCCAGAATCACGATGACGATGCCGTCCAGGACCACGAGGCCCATGGCCTCTGGCCAGGTCAGGCCCTCACCGGCAACCAGCGTCACCGCGACGAGGGTGTTCAGGCCCAGGCCAGCGGCGATGCCGAAGGGATAGCGTGCGATCAAACCGAAGGCGATGGTCATGACACCCGCGGCCAGCGCAGTGGCGGCGGCAACCTGGGAGATTCCCAAGGTGTTGCCGGCGCTATCTGCGGTGGTACCGAGGATGAGTGGGTTAAGGATCACGATGTAGGCCATCGCGAAGAAAGTCACGACTCCGGCACGAACTTCCGTGCCGAGAGTCGAGCCTCGTTCAGAAATGTGGAAGTACCGGTCCAGCGCGCTGCGGGAAGCTTCCGTCTTGTTTGACTGATCTACGTTTGGGGTCATCCGGAGATCTCCATATCACCAATGAAGTTGTGTTTCACCAATCAAGAGTCCCACTCATACCCCCGATTCTCAAAAGATCCGGGTAATAACTGAGCAAAATCACAGGTAGTGCTACGTTGAAGTTTCCAGCTCAAAAGGGAAGTTGCGATGGTTACCTTCGATTTCATGGTCCGCGACCGTAGGGTCGCCCACTTCGGGGCGATCCTGGAGACCTTGCGTATGCGGCGGAGTTTCACGCCGGCGCATGAGGCCCAGTTGAGGGCGGCGCTCACCGGCGCCAACTCCGGTACTCACCGGGTACTGGTCTCCACCCGTCCCGGTAATTTCACCATTGAGTTTCGCCCCGTCGAAGATTATTCCGATGAGCTGATCATGGATGCCGCCGGTACCCGTGATCAGCGGGCGCACCCGACGCTGCCGGGTCCGGACCGCGGTTGGCAGTCCCGTCAGCTCACTGAACTCCGCCGGCGGGGTGCCGGGGAATCGCTACTGCTGGATGAGTCCGGTCAGGTGATTTCGGCGATCGCGTCACCGCTCCTGCTGCTGGAGGGCGCGAATGTCCATTCCAGCGCGCACCCACTGGCCACACCCTCGGTGATGCTGGAGGATATTGTCTCTCACCTGGTCGACCAGGGTCTACAACTTATCGACGTCCCGATGGGCTTCAGCATGCCGTTGCTGCGGCGTGGGGAGGTCTGGGTGCTTGATGCCGTCGGTGGGGTGCGCAAGGTCAGCGGTTGGTTGGAGTACGGCTCCATCCTCGAGGTCCGCCCGCTGCCCCAGCGCATTCCGCCGACCCACCTGGCGGTGGAGGCCTGGCGCTGGGAACAGGCCACGGATTTTAATTAAGGGCTAGTAATCGACGGGTAGCTCATCATCGAAGGCGAGCGGCGGTTCCTCCTCACCCCGGTCTCCGCTGGGGGTTTCAGAGTGGGCACCACAGCCGTAGGTGGCGTGCACCAGATGACCGTCGGCGGAGAACTCATTGGCACAGACGCCGAAGTTCTCACCGATCTCGCCCCCGGCCTTGATATAGAAGGCACAGCTGCGGCAGTGCAGGGCCGCCTTCTCGGCGAATTCTGAGGTGGGGCCGAAGTCCCCGGTATGCCAGCGGTGGAGGGCTTCCTCCAGGCCATGCGGGCTGAGCCGGTAGTGGCCCTCCTCGCGACTGAGGCGCTCATCGCCGGGTAGCGGTGGCATGAGGTCGCCGGGGCCGAGGTCGCCCGGAAGGACACGTTCCTCATAGGGCACCCAGTCGGGTGCTTTCAGCGCCTCATGGGCGGGGACCAGAGCCACCTCATTGACGGTGACGTGGCGGGAACCTTCGGCGCAGGCCAGCACAGCGTTCCATTCCCACCCGTGGTAGCCGGGAACAGCAGCCTGGAAGCGGTGGGTGGCCACATTGTGGCCCTGCATCGAAACTCCGATGTGCTCGCCGACCTCACCGTCGCCAAGCTCCTCCAGCGCGCTTCTCGCCACCTCGACGGCGGGGACGTCGAGAAGCGGGTTGATGTTATTCCTTCGGTAATTTCGTTGACGTTGACGGGACACGCCCCCATTATCCATGCTGTGCGGCATGATGGTGCACATGGCCCTGTACATGCCGCGATTCCTCTCCACTCTCTGTCTTGTCCCGCTGCTCAGTTCCTGCACCTCAGCGGCCCAGGGAGACCCCCCGGTGGAGCACCTCGAACCTGAAATCATCCAGGTCCACCCCTTCGACCAGAGCAGCTTCACCCAGGGCCTCGAGGTCGATGCCGGGGGTAATCTGCTGGTCGGTACCGGACAGATCGGCGAGTCCCGGATTTACCGCAGCACCCTCGATGGGGTGGAGCTGCAGTCCGCTGATCTCGATCCCGCCTTCTTCGGCGAAGGTGTCACGGTCGATGGCGATCATCTCTGGCAGTTGACCTGGCAGGACGGGGTGGCGCTCAAACGCGATGCCCGCACCCTCGAGGAACTCGACCGGGTGGAACTGCCCGGCGAAGGCTGGGGGATCTGTTCCCGCCAGGATGAGCTGCTACTTTCTGACGGCTCCGATAAGCTCTCCCGCCTGGATCCGGAGACCTTCGAGGTCCGGGAACAGATCCCGGTGACCTTGAACGGCACACCGGTCCGCGGACTCAATGAGCTTGAATGCGTGTCGGATCAGGTCTACGCCAATGTCTTCCTCAGCACCGATATCATGCGTATCGACGCCGCGAGCGGCAAGGTCACCGCCGTCATTGACGCCGCCAACCTACCGAACAATGCCGCCTCGGATCCCAATCATGTGCTCAACGGCATCGCCCAGCTGCCGGATGAGGGCAACTTCCTGCTCGCCGGCAAGCGCTGGCCGGACCTCTACGAGGTCCGCTTCATCCCCGCCGAACAGGACTGAATAGGATAAGGAATCATGGTCAGTCCTAAAAAAGCCAAGAAGAAGTCTCTGTTGCGGGTTCTCGCACTGATCATCGCGGTGGTGATCGTGGTGGTTGCCTCCATCCTGGCGCAGACCTGGTGGAACAATCGCCCGGGCCCCGCTCCCACGGAGGTCTCGCTGACCGCCCGGGTCGGAGAGAACACCACCGAGTTCCTCCCCTACCTCGCCTGTGAGCCCGGCACGGAGTGCCCCGAGGGCGAGATCCCCGCGTTGAACGTCGGTGCTGATGAGACCCTGGTCCTCGAGATCCCCGAGGTCGTACACCGTGGCGAGTGGTCCCTGCTGACCATCTACGATGATCCGGCCGCCAATGACCAGATCCTGCACGGCAGCAATGACGCCACAACCGTGGAGGTCCCCGGCTCAGTGGACCCGGTGACCGAGGAATCCACCGAGCGTCCCCGACTGGTGGTGGTGGAGGTTTCCGCCGTGTTGATCGGCGAGGATGCCAACGGCGAGGAAACCCCCTTCAGCGTTGTCTGGTCATTGAACACCGCGGGCGAAGATGTTTCCCCTGATTCAGATGCCCCTGAATCCGAATCAGGGCAGTAACTACTTAAGCATCGAGTTCGCGTGCCACCGCGCGCAGGATCTCGGCGATCTGCCGGCTGGTCTTGCGCTCCGGGTAGCGGCCTGAGCGCAGATCCGGCTGCACCTTGGCTTCCAGCAGGGTGATCATGTCGGAGAGCATGCCGTGTAGTTCATCCGGATTGTGCTTGTGCTGCGTGCGACGGGCCTTCGGCTCATCCAATATCTTGACCCGCAGCGCCTGGGGACCACGACGCCCCGCTGCGAAATCGAATTCAATACGCTGACCGGGCACAAGTTCCGTGATCCCCGCCGGCAGCACCTGCTTCCCGACGAAGACATCCTCATCGCCCGGATTCGACACGAAACCAAAGCCCTTATCGACGTCGTACCACTTGACCTTGCCAATCGGCACCTGAGCTCACCACTTTCTGGTTGATCCTGATGGAGGGGAAACTTCACTCCCCACGCACATCCCGCGGATCCGGCAAAGGCATGCGTTTTATTGATGACATGAAGATGTGAGTATACACCCCACCCCATGCCCGCTTAAGCATGCGGAAATTACAGGTGAGATACAACTCACATACGCGTTTGTAACGTTCTGACCTGCATTGTTATTCCTGATTTCAGAAATTAAGCGTCATCTCGCGCCGTTAACGTGACTCAAACGTTATAAAACGTTATCGTGATCCGCAGGCACAAAGGGGACACCATCTACCGACGCTAACGCCGAACCCTGTCTGAGCGTCGGAAGAACCCCTTATAGATGTGCACGATAACCCGTCGGAGCAGCGAAATCGCCGTTCCTTGAAACTAAACATCGACATTACAGACAGGGGCGGGGAACCCACCGCGGAGCAATCCGCACCGGGGGGAAACCTCCTTGGGGTGAAGCCGCAACCGCGGCCGGGCGGATAGACATCCTCACGCCCGAACCCGACAGCTCACTTCGCAGGCGAACAATGAGAGGAAAACTTTTTCATGGCCCGTCACACCCGCAAGTCCGCAACCTTCACCAAGATCGCCGCTACTACCGCCGCCTTCGGCGCTGCAGCAGCCATCATGGCTCCGACCGCAGCAGCTGCCCCTGATTCCGACTGGGATCGCCTGGCACAGTGTGAGTCCGGTGGCGACTGGAACATCAACACCGGCAACGGCTACCACGGCGGCCTGCAGTTCTCCGCCTCAACCTGGTCAGGCTACGGCGGCAACGAGTTCGCTCCCTACGCCTACCAGGCCACCCGCGAGCAGCAGATCGCTGTCGCTGAGCGCACCCTCGCCGGCCAGGGCTGGGGCGCATGGCCGGCCTGCTCCGCACGTCTGGGCCTGAACTCCGCCCCGACCCCGCGGGACGTCTCCGCCGCCGCACCGGCTCAGGTCCAGCAGGTTGTCGCTGAAGCCACCGCCGCTGCCATCGAGTCTTCCTCCAATGATGATTCCCTCGCAGTTGACGCCGTCTACGGCCTGCTGCGCGAGACCTTCGCCTCCT
Source organism: Corynebacterium sp. A21 (assembly GCF_052266655.1). Taxonomy (NCBI): domain Bacteria; kingdom Bacillati; phylum Actinomycetota; class Actinomycetes; order Mycobacteriales; family Corynebacteriaceae; genus Corynebacterium; species Corynebacterium sp. A21. The sequence continues at coordinate 6,058 of NZ_JBQPQY010000010.1, read as the reverse complement.
ACGGGGTGGCCGTCCCCTCCCAGGTTGAGGCTTACTACGCCGCCAACCGCGGTGATTTCAACGCCTTCTACACCGCTAACCGCGAGGTCATCGATACCGTCCTGGCCTAAGCCCGGAAGACTTCACTGCGAAGCGCCGGATCTGAACCCACAGGGGTTCAGATCCGGCGCTTTTAGCATGGTTTGCTAGGTGGCCCCCGTTACCGTTGTGGGTCCCCCTGAGGTTCCTGTCCGAGGGGCAGGGGCACAAAAATCCCCGCCGCCACCGAGCAGGACTCGATGGTGACGGGGATTGCTGCTGAAAAGGGTTAGTCCCGGTTGATTCGGGTGTAGGGGTGGATGTAGCCGACTTCCTGGTACGGGACCGGGAAGTCGACATCATCGCCGTAGGGGCTGGAAGCTCCGGCGAGCAGGGAGTTAATTTCGGTGACTACATGTCCGCCACCCGGGACGTGCTTCGGCCAGCCCGGATCGACGTAGCCCTTCTTCTCAACGTTTGCCATAGGTCCTATTCTGTCAAATACCCGCCCAAAAAGTAACTTAAGAAGGATTCAAGTTCCCCACACCATGAAAAATTCCAGCTCGAAGGTCCCCTCGACCGCATATTTCCGGAGGTGGTTGTCCCAGCTGGATGATGAGCAGTTGGCGCAAACCCTGCGGCTACGCCCAGATGCGGTGCTCCCGATTCCGCCAGGTTTTAGCCCGCTAGCTGCCCGTTTGCGGCTTCGGGCCTCGGTATCCCGGTCGATGCGCACCCTCGATGCCCTGCATCTGGCGGTGCTGGAGGCGGCGGCAGACCTAGGGGCTGAGCTCCACCCGGTTACTGCCCCCGAAGTGGTGAACAATATTCAACAACGCACCGGAAATACCCCGCGAGAGTTAATTGAGGAGGCCATCGCCGGGCTCCGTGCCCGGGCCCTGCTTTTCGGCGAGGAGGAACTCCAGCTGCTCCCCGAGGCGATGCCTTCGCTGCCCTCGGACTGGCAGTTGCTGCCCGAGGCCTCGGGTGCTCAACTGCCCGCCACCCAGGTGCGTGAACTGCTTGCTGCCCTCGAGCCCCGCCAACGCAAGGTCCTGGACACCCTCGCAAGTTCCGGCGGTCGCGGCCTGACCAAGGACGCCGCCCCTGATGCGGATCCGACCCGCCCGATCCCGCAGCTGATCGCCTCGGGCCTGCTCACCCGTATCGATGTCCAGACCGTCGCCCTGCCCCTGAGCATCCGCCGGGCGATGCGCGGCGAGGAGCATCTGGAGATCCCGCTGCTCCCCTCCCCCAGGTTCTCCCCCGGCCCTCCGGATGCCAAGGCGATAACGCGGGCAGATCAGTCTGGCGCGGCCGCTGGTCTGGAGGTGGCACGACAACTGCATCAGCTCATTGAGCTGTTGGGGGCGCAGCCGGTGGCACTGCTCAAAGAGGGCGATGTCGGGCTCCGGGCCACCACCAGGCTCGCCAAGGACCTGGCTCTGAGCGAGGAGGAGCTGATACGTGCGGTCTGTCTGGGAGAGGCCGCCGGTCTGTTGGGCCGTGGCCAGCCGGTGCCGGTGCCCGTGAATGATGAAGGCGTGGACTATCTCGCCCCGACCCCGGCCGCTGATCCCTGGCTGGAAGCTGATCTCGGTTCCCGGTGGGCCACCCTGCTTCAGGGTTGGTGGTCTTCGGTCTGGGAGACCTGGCAGGAGGACCACCGCCTGCTCTCCCGGGAGTCCCAACGGGATCAGCTCCCGGAGACCCGCCGGCTGATCATCGCCCAGCTGACCCGCCCAGCCATCGGCGTGGCTCTCACTCAGGAAGAACTGCTGCAGGATCTACGGTTTTCCGCCCCAGTCGCGGCACTGCGGATCAGCACCGGACTGGTCTCGGAGATCCTCCGGGAGGCCCGCTGGATCGGGGCGCTCGCCGGTGATGTGGCGACGTCGGTGATGCGGTCCCTGGCTGAGCAACAGGACCTCACCGCCATCGCCGCGGAGATAACACCTGGCACCGTCGAGCGGGTGATTCTGCAGGCGGACATGACGATCATGGCACCCGGTCCGCTGCCCAGGAAGCTCCAGGAGGAGCTGGATCTGCTGGCGGAATTGGAGTCAGCCGGCCTGGCCAGTGTTTATCGGGTCACCGAGACCTCGGTCCGGCGGGCCTTGGATACCGGGCGTACCAGTACGGATCTGATGTCTTTTCTCAGTGCGCATTCCCTAGGTGAGGTGCCGCAGTCGATCACCTATCTCATTGAAGATGTCGCTCGGCGTCATGGTTCCCTGCGCGGTGGTCCGGCGATGAGTTACCTGCGCTGTGATGATCCGACAGTCCTGGTACAGGTGGTGGGAACGCCAGCCGCGGAGCTGGTGGCGCTGCGACTGATCGCCCCGACCATCGCCATCGCCCAGGCTCCGCTGTTCACCGTCATTGCGGCGTTAAAGGAGTATGGCATTCACGCGGTCGCTGAAGATGCCACCGGTGCCAGCCTGGACATTCGCCCACCGGCGGCCCGGGTCACGGTGAAATTGCGTGGTCCCCAGCAGGTTCCGGGGCTGGATGAAACCCGTATCCGGGCGGCCGTCGCCGCGATCAAGCGGGCCGAGGGCGCGGATGCCTCGGCGCAGACCGGCACCCGTGCCACCGCTGACCCGCTGACGGTGCTGCAGTCGGCTGCACGGGCGGGGCGGACGGTGACCCTCGGGTTCGTCGATAAGCAGGGCACCGCGGTGCACCGCGTGGTCCGCCCCCTGAAGGTCGGCGGCGGTCAGGTTGATGCCGTGGATCCGGCAACGGGTTCGGCGCACCGCTTCACCCTGCACCGGATCACCGAGGTCATTCTGGACTAAGCGGAAAACAGTGCCATAATGGAGGTTTGACACTCTTCTGAGGAGGAATTTTGGGTTTCGGTGACGGCCCCCTGATCGTCCAGTCCGATAAAACCGTACTCCTGGAGATCGACCATGCCCTGGCCGGTGAGGCCCGAGCCGGTCTGGCCCCTTTTGCCGAGCTCGAACGTGCTCCCGAGCATGTCCACACTTACCGCATCACCCCGCTGGCGCTGTGGAATGCGCGTGCCGCCGGGCATGATGCCGAGCAGGTCGTCGATGTCCTGGAGCGCTTCTCGCGCTTCCCGGTACCCCAGGCATTGCTTATCGACGTCGCTGAAACCATGTCGCGCTATGGCCGGGTCCGGCTGCACAAGCACCCCGCCCACGGGCTGCTGCTGGAATCGGCTGAGCCGGCCATCCTCGCAGAGCTGCAGCGGCACAAGAAGATCAAGCCGATGTTGGGCGCCCAGGTCGATCCGGACTCCATCGTGGTGCACCCCTCTGAACGCGGCCGACTGAAGCAGGAACTGCTCAAGGTCGGTTGGCCGGCCGAGGACCTGGCCGGCTACGTCGATGGCGAAGCCCACCCCATCGAGCTCTCCACCGCCAATGAGAACTGGGAGCTGCGCGATTACCAGCGTTATGCCGCCGACTCCTTCTGGGAAGGCGGCTCCGGGGTGGTCGTGCTCCCCTGTGGGGCGGGCAAGACCATGGTCGGTGCCGCTTCCATGGCACGTGCCAAAGCCACCACCCTGATCCTGGTGACCAACACCGTGGCTGGCCGGCAGTGGCGCGATGAACTGATCAAGCGCACCACGCTGACCGCCGAGGAAATCGGCGAGTACTCCGGGGAACGCAAGGAGATCCGCCCGGTCACCATCGCCACTTACCAGGTGGTCACCCGCAAGACCAAGGGTGAGTACCGCGCCCTGGAACTCTTTGACTCCCGGGACTGGGGGCTGATCATCTATGACGAAGTGCACCTCCTGCCCGCACCGGTGTTCCGGATGACCTCCGATCTGCAGTCCCGTCGCCGCCTGGGGCTCACCGCCACCCTGGTGCGGGAGGATGGCAGGGAGGGCGATGTCTTCTCCCTGATCGGACCGAAACGCTATGACGCCCCGTGGAAGGATCTCGAATCCCAGGGCTATATCGCCACCGCCGAGTGCATCGAGGTGCGGACCACGATGAGCGAAACCGAACGGATGATCTACGCCACCGCAGAAAACTCCGACCGTTACCGCTTGGCCGCCTGCGCTGACTCGAAAACCCGGGTCGTAGAGAAGCTGCTGGCCCGCCATGCCGGGCAACCCACCCTGATCATCGGTGCCTACCTCGACCAGCTCGCGGAACTCTCCAGGCTTTTCGACGCCCCGATCATCGAGGGAAAGACCTCGAATAAGAAACGCGGGGAACTCTTCGATCGCTTCCGCTCCGGAGACCTTTCGGTGCTGGTGGTGAGCAAGGTGGCGAACTTCTCCATCGACCTGCCGGAAGCTGCGGTGGCCATCCAGGTTTCCGGCACCTTCGGTTCCCGCCAAGAAGAAGCCCAGCGACTGGGCAGACTGCTGCGTCCCAAGGTCGACGGCGGGGAGGCACACTTCTACTCCGTGGTCAGCCGTGACAGTCTGGACGCCGAGTACGCCGCCCACCGCCAGCGTTTCCTGGCGGAACAAGGCTATGCCTACCGCATCCTCGATGCCGAGGACCTGGAGACCCTAGCCGTTTATGAGGCTCCGGGGACTCCGGAGGCACAGGACACTTTAACCATCAACGAATCAGCTGAGGAAGAACTCTAGTGAAGGTATTCAAGTTCGAAGTAGATGAGGCATTCGCCAAGAAGAACAATGAGATGCTGCGCGATAACAACCGCTTCAAGCTCTCTGGCACCATCTTCTCCCTCGTGCTGCTCGCCTTCGGTGGCCTGATGTGGTGGCTCGCCGATGGTGCTGCCTGGGGTGGAATCACCGCGATCGTCTTCGCCGTTCTCGCCGTGATCTTCCTCCTCGTGACCTTCATAGCCCCCCAGAAAATGGGCTCTCCCCAACAGATCTACGATACCTACCCACTGGCCCCCTCCATCATTGCGGAATCCAACGCTCGGGATGCCGTGATCATGTCACTGGTCAACTCCAATGTGGACCCCGAACTACCGCCGCGTTGGGCACTGGCACTGCGTACCATCAACCGCACCGGTGTGCACCAGAACAAGTTGGGCACCCAGATCCCCGTCGCGGCAGTCCACGGCCAGCGCACCACCAAGGACCCCCATCACTGGGCGCAGATCCTACCCATGCCGATCGCCTGGGGAACCCCGGATGAGGACGTGGTCAACCAGGCCCGCAAGTCTGTCCCCCACGAGCAGTGGATCCTGCTGGAGAAGAACCGCAATCGCTTTGAAGAGGTCAAGGGAACCCGGAATAACTTTCTGGTGCTTTAAAATTCTCAAGCCTCGGAGGCGCTCAACCATCTGCTCAGATGCCACCGGCTCTTCGCCGAAACCGTGCTTATCTCGAAGCGCGAAAGCCGTGGCATAAGCGAAAATGACCAGTACGGCCCCGGCCGGGGTGAATCCCGGCTCTGTGAGGCCAACACCGCCACCCTGCTGGGTTTTGTGGAGCCTGGGTCCGAAGTCATGCCCTCAAGCCCTACGGCCAACGCGGTCCGGGTGCCCATCCCCTTGCCGCGATGACCCCCGAATCTCACTTGATCAGTCTTTTCCCAGGCTGTGCTGGTGTTTTCCGAGGCCCTGTTTCTGCTCTCTGATTAAAGTCTATGAGTAACTCATCGTCCAATATCCCAAGGCTGTGACGGTCACGAACACCCTGCGGTGATGACGCTCCCCCGGGGATGCAGAAACGCACCACCACCGTCTTCCCCGCCGCAAAAACCTTCAACACGATCGGTTGAAAACTCGGCTGATCGTGGCTCACTGTACCCCGCATTTCCAGGCAGCCGGGGCACACGTCCGAGGGTCCTGGAGGCGTTCCTTGGGCACAGCTGTTGGCCTGGGATATCACCAAGCTTGCCGGAGCGCTTCGGATCTCTGAGGGCTGCCCGGGCGTTTATCAGCGGGTTTGTCGACTGGTACAACTATCACCACCAGTATTCTTCGCTGACGGTGTTGCGCAGCAACGCTCCTACACGCTGGCCGCGGCCCTGATCATCCTCGGCCCTCAACACCCATGCTTATCGACGCTGGCGGCTTCTGCAGCGACGCCGGCACCCCGCGGTGTTTCCCGGCCAGCCACCCCAAC
>NZ_JBQPQY010000009.1:0-99113 GCF_052266655.1 Corynebacterium sp. A21 | reverse complement strand
CACGGGTTCGAATCCCGTACGGGGTACAAAAGAGAATGGTCATCATCTTCCATGTGAAGATGATGACCATTTTTCGTTCCCCATCTTCAAGGCTTTCCACGGCCCGCCTTTGCGGATACCCCGTGTGTTAGTCGGGGTTGGCTCGATTCCGGGGGTCGGTCCCAACGGGCGCAATGTATGCGTACCCAAGATTTTCCATGATCGGCACGACCTTGTCGGCATCCGGATAGTCCACGGTTAAGAGTGTGTGGATTTCGTGGGCCACGTCCGCCCGGGTGCGCTGGGGCCGGGCATGGGCCTGACGCTTTCCAGTCAGGGGTTCGTCCCGCACGGAGATCGAGTGGACTCCCTTCCAGAAGTATTCGTCGTCTTCCCTGCAGGTGTGGCCGGGCTTCGCGCCGATCGAGATGCGGGTGTGATCCAACAACTGTTAAGGTTTTTCGTCCATACAGGCCAATGCTTGGATTCTGGGAGTCGTGAAAACACAGCGATTGAGACGGTGTCCGGGCTGTGAATTGACGCTAGTCATAGCTATTTATAGTGAAAACTTGTGGGGGTCCATCCCGCCCTCTGCGAAGTGCCCGAGCTTGAAAGGCGAGAGCGCAAACTGACTTATCCAGGGCAGGGGAAACTCCCATACCTCATCCCAATTATTCTCCCCTTGTTCCGCTTCTTCCCGCGTCAAATAAGCCCTATAGGGGATGAAATCACTGAACTCCTCCGCCATGGGATCATCCTGTGCCATGGCCATTTCGCCAGGAACGAACACGGAATCCGGTGGCGACTGAGGATCTAGGGCGAACGCGAGAGGAACCTCAGCTGAGGAAATTAGATACCCTTCTGCGCGCGCTTTGTCCGCTAAGTTGCGCACCTCGTCTTCCGTCCACACGGAGCCGCAGACAACATCCCAGCCTCTCGGCAGCTCTGGACTGTTGTTCCACACCACAAACCTGGTCCGGTAGATAATAAACATGACGTTCATTGGCATCCATTAGGGGAGAGGGGGCGACAAGAGTGAATAGTTAGACGAGCAGCCTTCGGCGATGATTGCCGAGTACGCCCGAGCGTAACAATTGTTCCCGTCGATAGCGGCCCCTCAAGTTGCGTGCTCACTACTTGAAAGTGTGCGGGGGAATGGTGATGACCAATTCTTCAGCTCAGCCAAAGCATGAGTTCTTAACAGCAGCATTCCCGCGTTGACAGCGTGCGGGGTGCAAAAGGGAATGGTCCTCATCTTCCATGGGAAGGTGAGGGACATTTTTCATTCCCCGTCTTCAAGGCTTCCTGGAGGGGTATCTGTCCGTGTGGTGCTGGCGGACAATTAGTGGGTGCCGCGTGCGTCTAGGGCGGAGCTTGATGGGAAAGCGGCGCAGAATGATGGTCAGCTGAACCTGCTCGTCGATGGCTGGGGGAGTGAAGCGGGTGGCGATTTGGCCGAATCACAGCGTTGTGGTTATAGTATTCCTCGTTGAACAGCGCGGGGAACAAACTCTGATGCTCGTTTTTAATGGCCTATGGTGTAATTGGCAACACAGCGGTTTCTGGTACCGTCGTTCTAGGTTCGAGTCCTGGTAGGCCAGCTGCGAAGAAATTCGCTGCGCCCCGTTCGTCTAGCGGCCTAGGACACCGCCCTCTCACGGCGGCGGCACGGGTTCGAATCCCGTACGGGGTACAATTAAGAAAAGGTCACTTTCTTCTAACGGAAGAGGGTGGCCATTTTCTCGTTCCACTAAATATCACCCCCGACCTCGAAATAGTCAAGGCTGGTTTTCCTTGGCTTTCAGGGTTTTGGGGGTGTTTTGCGGTGACATGTTAGTGACCAATTCCGTTCACCCTCTTTAAATCTAGATGGCGTGCTCATATGCTTCAGGTAACGGAGAAATCCACAGCAAGAACTCCACCGGTACCGTGGAGTTTGGTCGAATAGCTAACGGCCACTTGGACGCCTCCGGAGACATTGGAATCGACGGATTGGAGAGCGAATGACGGTAAGTGCAATCAACACAACTTCCGGACACCTCGAGGGCGTCCACCCGGCAGCGGGCAACGCCATAATCCAGACTTCCAAGCGCTAGAGATGCGTGAAGCAGGAGCTAACCGAGTATATGACGTATCGAGAGTGTCACCCGAACCCCACTATCCCGACCTTCGATAACCCACACCCGGCACATTATTCCCTTTAAGGGTTGCAGCGGACGAGATGACGAGAAGACTTCAATACCTCGCATCCCATGAGACTTCCGCACACGACGTCGGAAAGTTGTGGTAGCAGGTCGTAGGACCCGAGATAGTCTAAGGTTCGGTCACCGAGGAACCCATCCCCATCCTTCCCAGGGGGTGGGTTTCCTCCATGGCTGCCGCCGGTGAGAAATGCTGCTGAGCCCTGGCCATTCTCCCGATTGACCTGCTGATTTGTTGAACCGTGGCGTTATCGCTTAATCTTTCTCCAGACCATAAGCGAGCAATCGCTGAAGTCTGGCTGCGCCCCGTTCGTCTAGCGGCCTAGGACACCGCCCTCTCACGGCGGCGGCACGGGTTCGAATCCCGTACGGGGTACAAAAATAAAGAGCTTCACCGGGATTTTCTTTCCGGTGAAGCTCTTTTTTCTGCCTTGGCGGCCAACTCTAGGGGACGCCGCCAGCTCAATCCTTCCGCTGGAGGTAGCCGGCGAGATTATCCAGGGAAGATGCCAGGCCGGCCTGATGTTCTGCGGCGGAGATCCCGGCGGGGACATTGCGGGCGCTGATGGTGAGGAGACTGCCGCCAGCCACCGGCGAGATTTCCCAGATCATTGTCATGGTTCCGGCGAAGGCTGGATCCTCGGAGCGAAAATTGATGTCCTGCACCACTTTCTGGCCCGGGATGAGTTGGATGAAACGAGCGTCCACGACATCCGAGTCTGCGGTGGTTTTCGCCGGTGCGGCTTTAAACATCCTCATAGATAAGTACCATCCGGTAGCCACCGCCTTCACTGAGCTCGAAGTGCTCGAATTCTCCACGCATCCCTTCCGGCGGGAGCCAGGAGGCCAGCGCCACCGGATCGACCAGGGCGGCGTAGACCCGTTCAGGTGAGGCGTTGAGGTGTCGGGCGGCGATGTCGGTTCGGGGCATACCTCGATGCTAGGCGCTGGACCGAGAGGCGATCAACAGCTCAGCTATAGGGCGGCGCTGAGCTTCTGTGCGGCGTGCATCAGATCCTTGGACCAGGCTGCGCCTGGTTCCGGGCCGAGTCGCTCGGCTGGTCCAGAAATGGAGATCACGGCGAGGAAGAGCCCAGCGGAGTTGAAGACCGGCGCGGAGAGGCTGGCCAGTCCTGGTTCGCGCTCGCTGACGGATTCCGCCCAGCCCTGTTCCCTCACCAGGGTGAGTTCCCGGGCGGTGAAGGCGGCATCGGGTAGGAGGGCATCCCGCAGGTGGGGGGAGGAGTGTGCCAGGAAGATCTTGGCGGCGGAGCCGGCGGTCAGCCGCATCTGGGAGCCGACGGGCACGGTGTTCTGTAGCCCGACGGGCGGTTCCTGGGCGGCGACGCAGGTGCGGGTGGTGTCGGTGAGCTGGTAGAGCTGCACGGATTCCCCGGTGCGGTCCATCAGCGCGGCCATGACCGGGGTCGCGGCATCGATAAGCTGTGTTTTTGCGCCGGCCCCGAGGGTCGCCAGCGCCGAGCCGATGGACCAGCGGCCATCGGAGGTCCGGGCCAGGATGCGGTGGCACTCGAGTGCGGTGGCCAACCGGTGGACCGTGGCCCGGGGGAGTTCGGTGTCCTCGCAGAGTTCGGCGAGCGAGCGAGGATGGTCTGCTGCGGACATCATGATGGCGACCACACGGTCGAGAACCTTGATTCCGGAGGGGGTTGATGCGCTATACTGTCCCATACAACGATATTAACATCTCATACTGTGAGACTTCAGCCCGATTCTCCGGTGTGTAAGGAAATAGAGGTGACTCCCCATGACAGCGCCTGAGAAGAACCAGAAGCTGACCCTGGCCGAGAAGGTGTGGAATGACCACGTCGTCTCCAAGGGTGAGAACGGCGACCCCGATCTCATTTACATCGATCTGCAGCTGCTGCACGAGGTGACCTCGCCGCAGGCCTTCGACGGTCTGCGTGCCGCTGGCCGCCAGCTGCGCCGTCCGGACCTGCACCTGGCCACCGAGGACCACAACGTGCCCACCGAGGGCATCAAGACCGGCAGTTTGCTGGAGATCAACGACCAGATCTCACGCCTGCAGGTGTCCACCCTGCGTGACAACTGCAAGGAATTCGGCGTGCGCCTGCACCCGATGGGGGATGTCCGCCAGGGCATCGTCCACACCGTCGGCCCGCAGCTGGGTGCCAGCCAGCCGGGCATGACCATCGTCTGCGGTGACTCCCACACCTCCACCCACGGTGCCTTCGGTTCCATCGCCATGGGTATCGGCACCTCCGAGGTTGAGCACGTGATGGCCACCCAGACGCTCTCGCTCAAGCCCTTCAGGACCATGGCCATCGAGGTCGCTGGCGAGCTGGCTCCCGGCGTGACCTCCAAGGACCTGATCCTGGCGATCATCGCCCAGATCGGTACCGGCGGCGGCCAGGGCCACATCATCGAGTACCGCGGTGAAGCCATCCGCAAGCTGTCGATGGAAGCCCGCATGACCATCTGCAACATGTCCATTGAAGCTGGCGCCCGCGCCGGCATGATCGCCCCGGACGAGACCACCTTCGAGTATGTCAACGGTCGCGAGATGGCCCCGAAGGGTGCGGACTGGGATGCTGCGGTCGAGTACTGGAAGACCCTGGCCACCGATGAGGGGGCGGAATTCGATACCGTCGTTGAGATTGACGGCTCCGCACTGACCCCCTTCATCACCTGGGGCACCAACCCGGGGCAGGGCCTGCCGCTCTCGGCGAATGTCCCGGACCCGGAGTCCTTCACCAACGATAATGATAAGGCCGCCGCCGAAAAGGCGCTGACCTACATGGATCTGACGCCGGGCACCCCGCTGCGCGAGATCAAGATCGACACCGTCTTCCTGGGCTCCTGCACCAACGCCCGGATCGAAGACCTGGAGATCGCCGCCGAGATCCTCAAGGGCAACAAGGTTGCCGAGGGCGTGCGCATGATGGTGGTGCCCTCCTCCACCTGGGTGAAGCAGGAAGCGGAGAAGGCTGGTCTGGACCAGATCTTCCTCGATGCCGGCGCCGAGTGGCGTACCGCAGGCTGCTCCATGTGCCTGGGTATGAACCCGGATCAGCTCAAGCCCGGTGAGCGTTCCGCCTCGACCTCCAACCGTAACTTCGAGGGTCGTCAGGGCCCGGGCGGGCGTACCCACCTGGTCTCCCCGGCCGTGGCTGCCGCCACCGCCATCCGCGGCACGCTGTCTTCCCCGGCAGACCTGTCCGACACCGATTCCGCAGCCAAGTAAGGAGCCTCACCGTGGAAAAATTCACCACCCACACCGGCGTCGGCGTGCCGCTGACTCGCTCGAACGTTGACACCGACCAGATCATCCCGGCGGTCTACCTCAAGCGGGTTACCCGCACCGGCTTCGAGGACGCCCTGTTTGCCCAGTGGCGCAAGAACGATCCGGACTTCATCCTCAACCAGGACACCTACGCCAACGGCTCAGTGCTGGTCGCCGGCCCCGACTTCGGCACCGGCTCCTCCCGTGAGCATGCCGTCTGGGCCCTGATGGACTACGGCTTCAGGGTGGTCTTCGCCTCCCGCTTCGCCGATATCTTCCGCGGCAACTCCGGCAAATCCGGGCTGCTGGCCGCCCAGATGGAACAGGCTGACATCGATCTGCTGTGGAAGCAGATGGAGCAGGAACCCGGCCTCGAGCTGACCGTGGACCTGGAGTCCCGCACCGTCACCGCCGGTACCAACACCTATACCTTCGACGTGGATGACTACACCCGCTGGCGTCTGATGGAGGGCCTCGATGACATCGGGCTGACCCTCCGGCACGAGGAAGAGATCACCGCCTTCGAGGCCTCACGTCCGGCATTCAAGCCTGAAGTGCACGCCCTGGAGGGCTAACACCTCCAGCTGCCGAGAGGCAGTCAGGAACATGTTTTGAGGGGTCCCACCTGCAGGTGGGACCCCTCAAGCAATTACCGGTAGCTCACACTCAGACTAACTTCGGCGCCTGTCCCGCGCGCCTGTCCGGTGTTTGCCCGGGGTGATCAGAAGTGGGCGGGCGGGTCGCTGGCGGGGAAGGATTCTTCGCCCCACTCATCGACGAGTTCATCATCATGCTGGCGGGAGATCTCATCCGTGCCCGGACGCTCCGACTCACTGCTGCTCGAGTCCTGGGGCCGGGGTTTCGGGTCGGATTCGGTGGGGTTCGCCTCTACCGGGTGTTCTTCCTCGGGGAGGTCAGGTCTGGTGTCATTAATGTTGTTGGAGGTCATTATTTCTCCTTCGCTGATTCTTCCGGTTTATCCGTAGCGGTGGTGGGGGCACTGGTGTCCCGATCGCTGCGGAAGGCCTGATTCCGAGCGTACGCGTGTACTTCCGCCAGCATAACCAGCTGTTCCTCGGCATTGGCCGCCAGTTCGGCGAAGGTACTCGGGTCCACACCCAAGGTCACGGCGTGTTCCCCGAGGGTCTGCCAGCCACCGATCTTCTCAGTGATGGCACCAGACATCACCTCGATCTCCCGGAGCCGCATCATCGGGGAGTCGCCGGTGAGCGGCTCTGGTCGGGTGAATCGGTGGCGCTGCTCCTCAATCCAGGAGGCCGCCCGCTGGTAGGAGGGGAGAGGGGATCCTGGGTCATCGACCAGCTGGTTCAGCAACTGGTGTTCGGAACTGAGTGCCTCCGATATCTCTGAAAGCTGGACGTATACCGGAGTGCCGAGGAAAGCTTCGGAGATCCGGTGGATCCTGACCTCCCCGGTGGCGAGGGCACGGCGGTGATCGGTCAGATAGCGGCTCAGTGATTCGGGAAGCTCCCCGGCGCGGTGTGGCGGGAGGGTCCCGCCGCTGATCTTCGGCTCGCTGGGAGTTGGCTTTCGAGGCCGCAGGGGTGCCGAAGCGCCACCGGATCCCTCGGCCAGGCCCGCCAAGAGTTCAGCCAATGCCTGGGCGGCGGTGAAGCGGGGCTGCCAGCCCAGTTCCGACTTGGCCCGGGAGTTGTCCATCAGCGGTGCCTGCAAGGCCATGTCGAGCCACCCGGGGTCGGCTGCGATGGTTCCGCTCTTGTATGCCGCGGCCACGGCAGCGCGTACCAGCGGGGGCGGAAGTTCCAGGAAGTGGCCGTGGTCGAGCAGATCCGCCAGTTCCTGGGGGCCGAGGATATCGTCAGCGCAGATATTGAAGGCACCGGGGACCTTCTTCACCACGGCGGTGGCATAGGCGCGCCCGATATCGGTGGCATGGGCCGCCTGTACATTCACCCCCTTAGGTAGTGGCAGCAGGGGTAGCCTGCCGGCTTTCAGGACCTGGACCGGAATGAGCTTGCCCAGGAAATAGCGGTGAATCTCAGAGGCGGCCGCCGCCTGGAAGGTGAGTCCGGGCCGCAGCCGGGTCACCATGACCTCGGGGTGCTCCTGGCTGAACTCGTCGAGCACCTTTTCCTGCGCGGATTTATCCACGCTGTAGTGGGAGGAGGGGATACCGCCGGTGGGCCAGGACTCGTCCCGGGGCTGTCCGCTCTGGTCAGGGGAGTAAGCCCCGACCGAGGAAGCGACCACGAGGTGGCTCACCCCGGCGGCGGCTGCCGCCTGGGCCACTCGGCGGGTGCCCTCGACATTGACCTGGCGCAGCAGCTCCCGCTGGGAGTTGGGCTGGACGAGCCAGGCCAGGTGGATGACGGCATCCGCCCCGGCGAAGGCCCCGCGCAATTTTTCCACGGTCGGTTCCGGGGAACTACCGGCGCCGATATCGATGGAGGTCCACTCGCACCCGGCATAGGGTGCGGTGTTCTGATCGGGCATTCTCCGGGCGATTCCGAGAATGCCGGTTATCTCCGGGGTGTCATGGAGGGCGGTGAGGACTGCGGTCCCCACATTTCCGGTGGCTCCGACAACGGCAACTCGCACGCGCTTTCCCCTCAGGTTGATGTGGGTGTTCGTCGAACCGTAACTGCCAACCTAGCAGGGAAAGCACTCCGGTGCCGCCAAAAATGTGATGGGGGACACGTGGTCCGGGTGTGGCTCCCGAAAAGGTTCCCAGAAGGAGGCGAGTAATCCTGCTGGGATGCTACTGCTCGGACCAGGCCGCGAAATAGGCGATGGCGACGCCCACTGTCCTGGGGGCCGGGAACTCATCATCCGGAGATCCCATCGCCCCCATCTTCAGGGTCCACTTCGGGCCGGACATGTCGACCCCGTTGGGGGAGTGGTCACCGGGCATGACCAGACCGAGCTCATTGGTGTCGCCCCCGGTGCAGCTGTAGGTGCCGATGCCGCCGTCGGCGCGGGAACCCCAGGCCCCGCCCTGCCTGGCGGTGCAGAGACGACCGTCGTCAAGCTCAAGGCCCCAGGGGTAGGGCTGGCTCTCAACCGTGGCTTCCTTCAGGTCGCCCATGACCTGAATCGGCCGGTATTCCCTGGAGAAGGGGCCGTTGGGGCAGTAGCCGAGGAGGTTGGAGGCCGGGGAGATATAGCAGGCGTTCATCGAGGCGGCGCTGGGGCCACAGGTGTAGATGTCGGGATCAAGGGCAACCGGGGAGGGGTAGCAGTCTCCCTCGACTCCGGTGGTGTTGGCGGAGGGTGACCAACCGTCCTGGATATCAAAGTTTCGGTTCACCGGGGAGACGGTGCGGATCTCCGTCTGGCCGGCGGCAACGGAATCTTCCGCTGGATTCACCGCCGGGGTATCGGACAGGATGCTCCCCGGTACGGTGCTCAGCTCCGGCGAGGGGGAGGTGGGCTCCACCCCAGTCTCCACCGGCTGGGTTTCGGTGATCGTGACCACCGGGGGTTGGCTCTGGATTCCGGCGTCACCGCTGCGGACCTGCACCACCACTATGGCACCGACCAGGAGGATGAGTATCGCCGCCAGGGACACGATTATTCCGATCAGGACTCCGTGTCGGCCAGTCGAGCTTCCACTCATTTCCTACCCCGCTGCTCCTGAATAAGTATGAACAGCATATTCTAGGGCAAATCTCAGGGTGGTGGCGGGTGGATCGCCGTATCAGCTGGCTTCCCGGTCCGCCGCGGCGTCGAAAAGCGCCTTCTGCCAGCTACTTCACCGGCAGGGGGCTGGCGAGGTAGTCCGCGCCGGTCAGCTCACCATCGGTGAAGCTGAGCACCCAGACGCTGGCCTTCTTGGCCTTGATTTCATTGACCGGCAGTCGGCCCTGGCTGGAGAGCCAGGCGATCAGGTCGGGGATGACGATGCCCTGGCTGACAATCACCGAGATGCCACCTTCCTCGACGATCTCGGTGAAGCGGCGCTGCACCTGGGTCATCTGGCTCAGCCAGGAGTCGTCATCGAAGAGCGGCTCAACCTTGACCTCGAGGGAGAGCTCATCCGCCAACGGGGCGGCGGTGAGCTGGCACCGGTCCGGCAACGCAGAGTAGATCGCGGTGGGTTTATAGGGCAGCAGCATCGGTACCAGCATCTCCGCCTGGCGGCGGCCCTTCTTGTCCAACGGGCGACGGTTATCATTGCCCTCCCAGTTGCGGCGCTCATAGGCACGGCCGTGGCGGACGAAGAGGATGCGGGTGGTGGCGGGTAAGGAGAAACGCTTGTTCGCCTTATCCAGGACCTGGCGGTCAACGTCATAACTGAGCAGCTCACGGGCCTGATCAACGGGAAGCCAGCGAATCTCATCGACTTCCTCATTGGCGGTGAACTCACCGCCCAGCACCTCGCCGGTCCAGTAGTAGACCACTTTGGTCCGGCCCATCACGG
Source organism: Corynebacterium sp. A21 (assembly GCF_052266655.1). Taxonomy (NCBI): domain Bacteria; kingdom Bacillati; phylum Actinomycetota; class Actinomycetes; order Mycobacteriales; family Corynebacteriaceae; genus Corynebacterium; species Corynebacterium sp. A21. Next base: position 89,266 of record NZ_JBQPQY010000009.1, on the reverse strand, counting down.
GGTAGTGGACCTTCCCCAGCAGCTTGCCCAGCCGGATCTCATAGCCGGTTTCCTCGAAGATTTCCCGGGCGGCGGTGGTGGGGAGGGACTCGCCTGGATCAACCTTGCCCTTGGCCAGGGACCAGTCGTCATAGTGCGGGCGGTGGATGACGGCTACTTCGACGGTGGAGAGGTTCTTGAGGTCACCGCGCCAGAGCACCGCCCCGGCTGCCAGCGTGGACTTCTTGAACTCGGCGGCTGGATCTACGGGGATGACCTGATGGCGTCCGGTCACCGCGCATTCCCCATCCTGGTCCTTATCCGTTTCATGGGTTGCCTTGGTCATGTCCCACCTCAATGTCAGATGCCCTGACTAAGCTCTCGCCGCCGGGCACAACTCGGAAATGTCTTCACATCAGTTGGGTACCATCATCGCTCAGAATCGGGCCCTGCGCATCGCACGACACCTGACGGCAGCAGATGGGACATTTCGCGGGTGTGGCACCTGGGGGAAATCCCGCTCGCGGTGCCCCCATCCAGTGAGCCGGAGCACTGCGTTCCGTAGAATCCCTAAGGCACGTCAAGATGGAGCATCGGTGGAGGGCAGGGTTAGTGGTCAACGTTTCGGTGATGGGTTCGGGCTCCTGGGGAACGACGCTGGCTAAGGTGTTCGCGGACGCCGGCAACCAGGTCACGCTCTGGGCACGACGCGAGGAATTGGCCAACGCCATCCGGCAGACCCGGGAAAACCCCGACTACCTGCCCGGCATCACCCTTCCGGAGGGGCTGAAGACCATTACGGATGCCACCGCCGCCCTGGCGGAGGCGGACATCGTGGTTTTCGCGGTGCCCTCACAGACCATGCGGGAAAACCTCAGCGCCTGGCGGGAGGACCTGCCCTCCGACGCCACCCTGGTGAGCATCTCCAAGGGGGTGGAGCGTGAGACACATCTGCGCATGAGTGAAGTTATCGCGGAGCTGACGGGGGTGGACCCGCAGCGCATCGTGGTGCTCTCCGGACCGAACCTGGCCAGGGAGATCGCCGAGGAGCAGCCCGCCGCCACCGTCATCGCCGGGCTGGATGAAAACCGCGCGAAACTGGTCCAGGCGGCCGTGTCCACCCACTACCTGCGGCCCTACACCAACACCGATGTCATCGGCGCGGAGATCGGTGGGGCCTGCAAGAACGTCATCGCCCTGGCCTGTGGCATGGCCGCCGGCCGGGGGCTGGGCGATAACACCCTGGCCACCGTGATCACGCGCGGCCTAGCCGAGATCACCCGCCTGGGCGTGGCCCTCGGTGCCGAGGAACGCACCTTCGCCGGCCTGGCCGGGCTGGGCGATCTGGTGGCCACCTGCACCTCCCCGCTGTCCCGTAACCGCAGCTTCGGCGTCCGCCTGGGCGAGGGCGGCACCCTGGAAGAGGCCCGGAAGGCCACCCACGGCCAGGTCGCCGAGGGGGTCATCTCCTCCAGCTCGATCTGGCAGCTGGCCAAGGAACATCAAGTGGACATGCCGATCACCCAGGCGGTTTATGCCGTCTGCCACGAGGGTATGACGGTCGGTGACATGATCGTGGCCCTGATGGGCCGATCCAAGAAAGCCGAATAATCCCTGCGAATCGCGGGGTTGCTGCCCACCGGTGTCCGGGGTCACCGCTAAGCTGCCACCTTGTGAGCAACACCGATCAGCAGCGAATCCGCGTGGCCGTCATCTACGGCGGCCGCAGTCCCGAGCACTCCGTCTCCTGCGTCTCCGCAGGCGCCGTGATGAGCCATCTCGACCCGGAAAAATACGAGATCATCCCCGTCGGCATCACCCAGGAAGGAAGGTGGACGGTCGGGGAGTCCGATTACTCCCGGTTGGAGACCAAAGACCGCGTCTTGCCCACCGTCGAGCCGCGGGCGGAACTCAAGCTCTCCCTCAACCCCGCCAGCCGCGGCCAGTTCCACACCACCGATGGCGCGCTTTACGCCACCGCGGACGTCATCTTCCCGGTGCTGCACGGCCCCTTCGGCGAGGACGGCACCATCCAGGGCCTCTTCGATCTCTCCGGAGTGCCTTATGTGGGCAATGGCGTACTCTCCTCGGCCGCGGGCATGGACAAGGAATTCACCAAGAAACTGATGTCCGCGGTCGGCCTGCCGATCACCCCGGAGTGCGTGCTGCGCGCCGGGGAGTCCCTGCGCCCCGAGGAGCAGGAGCGCCTGGGTCTGCCGGTCTTCGTCAAGCCGGCCCGCGGCGGTTCCTCCATCGGCATCTCCAAGGTCAGCCAGTGGTCGGAGCTGGAGGCCGCGGTCGCCCTGGCCCGCGAGCATGATGAGAAGGTGATCATCGAGGCCGAGATTGTCGGTGATGAGGTGGAGGTCGGCGTGCTGCAGTACGCCGATGGCCGCATCCTCGCCTCGGTGCCGGCGAAGTTGGAGCACACCTCGGAGTCCGCGGAAGGTTTCTACGGCTTCGACACCAAGTACCTCGATAACGTGGTCACCGCCGCCATCCCGGCGCCCTACGGCGCAGCGGACACCACCGCGCTGCAGGAACTGGCGGTGCGTGCCTTCACCGCGCTGAACTGTGAGGGACTGGCCCGCGTGGACTTCTTCCTCACCACAGCCGGCCCCGTTCTCAACGAGATCAACACCATGCCGGGGTTCACCCCGATCTCGATGTACCCGCAGATCTTCGCCGCCACCGGCGTCAGCTACCGGGAACTTCTCGACGCCCTGATCCAGCGCGCCCTGCGCTAGTTTCGCCGCTGCCCAAAAACCAAAGAGCTTCTCGACGCCGCGTGCAGCGCGGCGTCGAGAAGCTCTTTTCAGGTGTGGGGAGGCTACTGCTGCCCGGTGTGGGCGGCGATCGCCTCGCCGAGGGTGACCACCGCTGAGTTGCCGGTGGCCTGGGGAACATTGAGCGCGATATCGATATCGCGGCCCAGGGCGAACCAGGTCGAGGAGGTGGTGCCATTGGCCAGGGTGGTGTCCTCGAACCAGGGGATCTCATTGATCTGGTTGAGGGTTTCCCCGGCCTGGTAGTTCACCGGCGGAGTCACCCCACAGTGCAGCACCACCGGTTCCTGGCCCGGCGCGGTCCACGCGGCGGCGGTGTCCGTATTCAGGCCGGTGTCCGCGATATCGGCGAGGGTGTAGGTGAGTTCGTTGCCGAAGCTCGCCGGCAGGTTGTTCAGCAGATCTTCACAGCGCTGCGCGGCCTCGGGGATCTCCGGCATCTCGGCCAGCGGCACCGGGAAGGGATCCTGTGCCTGCTCCGGGATGGTGGATACTGCGGCAGCGAGATCAGCGGCCAAGAGGGAGGTGTCCAGGTCGGCGGTGGCCTCGGACACCCGGTAGAGGGTCAGTGCGACACTGGGTTCCCGGTCCACTGAGTACCAGGTTTCCAGGGCGTCACCGGCGGTCGGGTCAATCACCTGCAGCCACCTGGTGCCCTCGAATTCCTGGATCTCGGAGAGTGCGGAGTACTGGAAGGGCAGGTTCACCCCGCAGCGCAGGGTCAACTCATCCTCCTGGCCACTGATCCAGGCGGCGGAACCTGCCGGGATCGGCTCGGCCAGCTCAGCACGTTGCAGGCCCGCGACCTCATCGGGAAGTTCCTCGAGCAGGGCAGCGCATTCCGGGTGGTCAGAGTTGGTGCCCGGCAGTTCAGAGATCAGCACCGGCTGGCGTCCGGCCTGCTCAGAGACAAATCGGGCACCGAAGAGAACCCCGAGGACCAGGAGTATCGCCAGCCCAAGGGCGATGAGAACTGGGGTGCGGCTAAATTGGTGGGAGTTGTCGGCGCTCATGACCTCCAAGCCTAACTGTGGAGGGTAGGAAGGTAGGAATCTGTGTCCAGTTCTGCGGGACCGACCATCGGGGAGGTCGGGGAGCATGCGGCGATCGCGGCGATCATCGCGGCTGCCCCATCCACCCGAAACGGCGATGATGCGGCGGTGCTCAACCATGCCAGCCCGAACTCCCGGACGGTGGCCACCGTGGACATGCTGATTGAGGGCCGCCACTTCAACTTGGAGTGGTCCTCGCCGGAGGAGATCGGCCATAAGGCTATCGTGCAGAACTTCGCCGATATCCAGGCCATGGGGGCCCGCCCGGTGGCGGCGCTGTTGGCGATCTCCGCGCCGCCGAGCACCCCACTGTCCTTCCTCCAGGGCCTGGCCACCGGGGTAGCTGCGCGGGTCAGCCAGTTCTCCGCTGAGCTGGTCGGTGGTGATCTCACCGCCGGGGACAACTTGGTGGTCTCGGTGACCGCCATCGGCTCGCTGGGTGGTTCCCTGCCGGAACTCACCCTTGATCGGGCGCGGGCCGGCCAACGGATCGTGGCCTCCGGGCGGATCGGGGATTCGGCAGCCGGGCTGGCACTCTTGCAGCGTTATGGGCGGGATTACCCGCCGCACTTCACCGAGTTGGTGGCCGCCCACTGCTCCCCGCATCTGGCACCGGGGCGCGGGATGATCGCCCGGGCCACCGGGGCGACCGCCATGACCGATAACTCCGATGGCCTGATCGTCGATCTGTGGACCATGGCCAAACGTTCCGGGGTCAACCTTGACCTGAACCGCCAGTCCATCGCCCCGCATAAGCTGATGGTCGAGGCCGGGGAGTTGTTGGGTATCGATCCTTGGGAGTGGGTGCTCACCGGGGGAGAAGACCACACCATGCTGGCTACCACTGCCAGGGACGCCCCCTCCGGGTTCCGGTTGATCGGACAGGTCAACCGAGGGGAAGACGTGACCATCAACGGGGCGGAACCGGAGTACGGCACCGGCTGGGTCAGCTTCTAGGGTCGCTATGGCGAAAGTCGCAGGGGGAGCTCGGGAGAGTCAGGAGGTACCCCGTTAATCCAACTCGCGTTTTAATGATTCCGGACTCTCTCATCAGCGGTCGGTGATCTTAAAAACCTCGGCTTGACCTTCTGTTTTTAGGCAGAAAATCAAGCCAATGAGGGTTCAAATAATCTAAAGGAACAGGGTTTCTCTCAGTGAGAGAGAAGTCAGAGACCAGCTATGCTCTTCACCTATTTCCGGCCCGAAATGCGTTGACAATGGCAGCGAGAAACCACAGTGCACCAAGTAGTCTTGGAACAAGTGCTGGATGAAAGAAAACTGGCCCGTCTCCCATAGCCCTCAACCAGAGCACAGAGATACCAATGAGAACGATTCCGATAAGTGCAAAGATCCCGACATTCACCCAAGAGGCGTCTTGGAGAGCGACTGCAACGTTGTAGAGAACCAGCGAGCTGACCAGGGCTAAACTCCCCAGTCCGAAAGATGACCAGGTGAGAGGCGATCCGGCGTCCGCTTTGGGCCCCATCTGAAACGCGGCAAAAACAACCAACACTACGCCAAGGCCGAGAAACCCAATGGCGAGCCGGGATAGCTTATCGAAGTGATCTTTAATGATCATTCCCTCTTGCTCTATTTAGTCTTGAGGCACATTTTCCTGTGAAAGAGTGGTCCGCGTGAGCTGCAGCTACCACCCAATAATATGGCCACGCCACCGAATTGCCTTCTTGCCGAAGGCTAGTCTCCGATCACGGGAAAAATGCGTTTCTGCATAGGGACAAGGTGTTTTGGCGAAACCGGTTGTCACATCACATCCTGTTGCCGCTACCGCTTCTGGGAACCAGATTTGTAGCAGATGTCAGGAATCGAGCATGGCCCTCGAAAGTTGATGGCAACCGCCTTGTCATATCCGCTCGCGATTGGAATAAATTCTGGGATTCCGGCGCTCAGTGGTCCTTCTGGGTGGTCTGCGGGGTGTCGGTGCGGTCCATAATTCCGTGTGAAGCGTCGCCGAGGGTGTCCCGCAGGGTAGTGGCGGTACCGACGAGCTTGGCGATCAGACTGTTGAAGTCCTCGCCGTCACCCAGGAAGGTGAGCTTGCCGTTGGACAGTGCGCCGGACAGTGAGTCCATGATGGCCGGCAGGTTGTCGAGCATTTCCTTCTCCAGGAGGATTCCACGCTCGGAAGCAATGGAGGCAGCCAGCTTTCGCTGGGCTTCGGCATCTGCTTCGGCGGTGATGATACGTTCGCGGGCGGCGGCTTCAGCAGGCTTAATTACTTCGGTCTCCAATTCGGCTTCGCGGCGGTTGGCTTGGGCCGCGGCCAGCAGGCTCAGCTTCTCCTCAACCTCGATGCGTGCCTCAGCTTCAGCTTTAGGCCCGGACTGTTCAGCTTCAGCACGCGCCTTGGCGGTCTCCTTGGTGTTCTCGGAAACCTGCAGGTCGGTGTCGCGACGATACTGTGAGGTCAGACGCTCAGCTTCCTGCTCCTTTTCAATGACGCGGGCGTTGGCTTCGGCCTGGGCGATCGCGGCGGCCTGCTCGACACGGGCCAGCTCCGGCTTGGAGAGGTTGGCGATGTGGTTGTTGTCGTCGGTGATGGAGGAGATCTGGAAGCTGTCGACCTTCCAGCCCATGCTCAGCAGCTTGGGGGTGATGTTGGTGATGACTTCACTGGCCAGGGCCATGCGGTCGGTGATGATGTGCTCGACGGACATCTGACCGATCAGGCTTCGGGTCTCACCGTCGAACTCCTTGCGGATGATGTCTTCGATCTCATCCTCGGACTTTTCGATGTAGCGTGCCGCGGAGACGATGCCCTCCTCGGAGGGGTCAACGCGGAAGATGGCATTGGCCGCGACATTGATGTCGATTTTCTGGGCGGTCTGCGCGGTGATGCGGACATCCACGCTGTAGGTCCCCAGGTTGAGTTTTTTGACCTGCTGGAAGACGGGAATCCAGAAGACGCCGCGACCTGCGACGATTTTAAAAGGTTTCTCTGGAGTGCGCTTGGTCAACCCACCAGTGACAATGAGGGCTTCGGTTGCGGAGGGGGAAGTGTAGAGCATTGTGGGTGTGGGTTCCTTCAGGGTTTGGGGTGGTTGGTCCAGAGGTTCGGCCTCGGGTGATCCATCGGCCGACCATCACCAGTGTCCGTCACCACAGTAGGAGGTTGGTCAATATTATTCCCAGCGTGCCCAACCGTTGGGGAGGATGGACGGTGCTGTTGAAAGCTGGGGTGCCGATGTCGTAGGGGTGGAAGGATCACGGTCATGCTGCGACAAGAGGCCTGCCGCACAACTTTGTCACCGCACCAAAGATCGTGTCGGCACGGTGGGGGATCTGCTTTCCGATACCCCAGCGAGGCTGGCGAATCTCCGACTTCGGGCGCAGCTGATGCCCCGGGATCAACGACCAGCTAGCTAAGGTCGGTTGGCCTCAAAAAATTACTGCGGAGAAGCTTGATCTCACTCAACCCAGGGTTTCTGATCTGTGTACTGAGACGATCAGCAAGTTCTCGTTGGATGCCCTGGTCAATATCAGGATCAAACTGGGGATTCACTTGAGGGTGGAAAACACTGAAAACAGGGAAGCCCTGAGAACAGACCGCAGCGTTGAGCCGCTCTCCTTTGATCCTCGGGTATACCGAATAGTCTGGGGTGCCTTCTCGAACACCCGGATGTAGGAGGACTGTCTCGGCGGCCGAGTCCTCGAACGTGCGGGCCGGGGAGACTGCGGAGCGGAGTGACAGCGGCGCAGGGCGTTGTCGTCCACCATCTTCGGTAATGCTTGCTGATCTGATGGAAGGCCTGGAGGGGTGGGTCGAAGTGGACGATCTCCGGGAGAACACCTAGTTTTTGTGCCCGCAATTATACTTGCCTCATGCGTATCCGAGGAGGGCCTGCAGCCCGGCGGCGTAATAGAAGATTCAGAAGGTTGGCGCTGTCTGCCGCACTCGTCCTCGTGGCCCTGGTGGTGGGGATGTCGACCTGGGTGCTCCTTCCTTCCCAGGGCACTCCGGTTCCCAGCGATGCGGTCATGGTGATCGCTGGTTCCACGGATGGCCGACACCAGGCGGGTGCGCAATTGATAGAGGAAGGAATAGCGCAGAATTTTGTGGTGTCCAACCCATCGGGCACGAGGGACAAGGTGGGATCAGCACATTGCCGTGGGGAAGATCGGCCGGAGGCAGCTCTCCGGAATTGGTGTCTTCGACCTGAGCCAGTCACCACGACCGGTGAGGCGTTGACGATGGGAGAACTGGCAGCGGAAGAGGAATGGTCATCGGCCACGGTGCTGACCAGCAGAATCCACGCTCGCCGGGTGCAAGCCATGTTCAGGGAGTGCACCAATTTGGAGGTGACGGTGGTTTTCATGGACTATATCTGGATACAGAGCGTGCTCGACGAAGTACTCCATGAGGTGGGCGGCCACATCAAGTTATGGCTGACCGACCCCTGCCAAACCCGCTCCTGATCCGGCGCCGGCACCCGCGCACCCTCTTCGCGCCCTAAGTTGCTTGACCTCCCTCCTCTGCTCTTTCCACCGCGATAGCGGCCGGCTCTCACGCTGGGGATCGAAGCGCGGCAGGCACCATCCCGACCGCAATGCGGGGACTTTCCGCGATCCCGTGCGCCTGAACCTCTAGAATCAGGGTTCATGACTGAGCACTACCCTGAAGTTGACCAAGACCTACCGGTGCATCCGAGCTGGGTACCGGCCCTGGCGCCGGTGGCCGGGCAGATCCATGCGATGGGGGACTTCCTCCGCGCTGAGACCGCCGCCGGACGGGGTTACCTGCCCGGAGGACCAGATGTGCTGCGTGCCTTCAGCTATCCCTTTGATGAAGTCAAGGTGCTCATCATCGGCCAGGATCCCTACCCCACCCCGGGGCATGCGATGGGTCTGAGCTTCTCCACGCAGCCGGGGGTGCGTCCGCTACCCCGGAGCCTGGGAAATATCTTCAAGGAGCTCAGCTCAGACCTGGATATCCCCGCCCCGGTCGATGGGGACCTGACCCCCTGGTCACGGCAGGGCGTGGCACTGTTTAACCGGGTGCTCTCGGTACAGCCCGCTAACGCCGGCTCACACCGTCGCAAAGGCTGGGAAGAGATCACCGAGGCCGCTATCCGCGCCCTCGCGCGCCGGGAACAACCCTTGGTGGCTATTCTCTGGGGTCGGGACGCCCAGCGCACCCAGCAATTCCTCGGCGACACCCCCTGCGTGATGTCCCCTCATCCCTCACCGCTTTCCGCCTCCCGGGGCTTCTTCGGCTCCCGCCCCTTCTCCCGGGCAAATGAGCTCTTGAGTGCCCAAGGCGCTGTAGCGGTCGACTGGCGGCTGTAGACTCCACTGACATGTCCTATCCCACCGAGCTCGACGGATCCCGGATGCGCAATTGGGCGGTCCGGGCCGTCTCGGAACTCTCGGCACGGCGCGCTGAGATCAACGCCCTCAATGTCTTCCCGGTGCCGGATGCTGATACCGGCTCCAATATGACGCACACCATGGAGGCGGCACTGGTAGCAGTGGAGAAGCTCGGTGCCCAGGCGGATGCGATCCGCGTCGCGGAGGCCCTGGCGGTCGGTTCCGTCCGCGGTGCCCGCGGCAACTCCGGGGTGGTGCTCAGCCAGGTGCTGCGCGCCGTGGCGCAGGCCGCGGTCGACGGCCGGGTCGACGGGGCGTCGATAAGCGATTCCCTGGCCATCGCGGTACAGCTTGTCGACGCCGCGATCTCCGAACCCGTGGAGGGCACCGTGATCACGGTGCTGCGCGCGGCGGCCATCGCCGCCGGAGAGACCGAGGGGGACCTGCACGCCGTGGTCCGCGCCGCTGTGCAGGCCGCGCGGATCGCCCTGGCCAAGACCCCCTCCCAACTTGATGTGCTGCGCGAGGCCGGGGTGGTGGACGCCGGCGGCCAGGGATTCGTGGTGATCATGGAGGCCCTGCTGGCCGAGATCGAGGGGGAAAACGCCCCGGAACTGCGTATCGGAGTCGAAAGCCACGGCCGGATCATCCCCCTGGAGGTGATGTTCTACTACTGCGGCGACCTGGAGGCACTCACCGGGGTGCTGGCCCCGATGGGGGACAGCCTGCTCATCGCCCGCGAATCCACCACCGCCGGCACCGTGCACATCCATTCCGCCGAACCCGGCGCGGTCATCGAGGCCGCCTATGCCAGTGGGGTGGTCAGCGACCTACGCTTGGAGGTGCTGCCCGAGGCCCCGCAGGTTTCCCCACCCGCCCGCGTCGTGATCGCCATGACCCCGCGCGGTTCCATCGCCGAGCTCTACCGCGCGGCCGGTGCACTGGTGGTCAGCCCCGGTGGTGACGTGGTCTCCGAGATCATCGCCCAGATCCGCCGCAGTGGGGCGCAGGAGGCCATTCTCCTGCCCAATGGCCTGCTGAACCGCCGTGAACTGGTGTCCGTGGAAAAAGCCAGCCACGCCTTCGAACAAACGATCACGCTCCTGCCCACCGGCCGCCTGGTCAGCGGGATCGCCGCGCTCTCCGTCCATGACCCGGAAGAACCCCTCGGGGTGGCGGCCTATGCCATGGCCGAGGCCGCTGGCGCCATGCGCACCGCGATCCTGCACCTCGCCCGCAAAGCCGCCCTGACCCAGGTCGGCGCCTGCTCCAAGGGCGATATCATCGCCACCACCTACCTGGGCGAAATCATCCTGGTCGCCGAAGACCTTATCGACGCCCTCGTGGGCACCTGTCGTCGCCTGCTCGAGGCAGGCGGCGAACAGATCACCCTGCTCGTCGCCCCCACCGTGGCCAAGCAACTGAGCGGGGAAGACCTGAGCCAGAAACTGGGACGCGCCGGAGCCGGTGTCGAGATCATGATCTATCCTGCAGAGGGAATGGAACATCTGATCGAAATCGGCGTGGAATAACCTTAAGGAGCAGCACATGCTGGGCTGGAGCGATGCGCGGAAGCTGGCCGAAATCCTCCCGGCCAAGGAAGCCACGGCCATAAAAAAGGCCTTCGGCTACACCACCGCCGCGGAACTGCTGGACCACTACGCCCGCGGCTACTCCCGCCACGGCTCCGGGGTCAACGTCGAAGACGCCGCCGAAGGCGATATCGTCACCTGCGTCGGTGAGGTCACCTGGGCACACACCTCCTACACCTCCACCGGCAAACTGATGCACCGGATCGTGATCTCCGACGGGCGCAACACCCTCACCGCCAGCTTCTTCCAGGCCAAATTCCCCGCCAAACAGCTGGTGGTGGGCGTCCGGGCAATGTTCTCCGGAAAACTCGGCTACTACCGCGGAACCCCACAGATCTCCCACCCGGACTACCTGCTGCTCCCCACCGCCGGCTCCACCCGCAAGCAGATCAGCACCGGGGGGCTGCGCAACCTCTCCGCCTATGGCGACGCCGCAGACGTTGATGCCCTCCTCGCCGAGCGGGACTACATCGCCGTCTACCCGGCGAAGAAGGGCATGACCTCCTGGCGACTGATGGGAGCGGTCCACCAGGTGCTGGCCACCTTGCCACCCGTCGAAGAACCCCTCGGATTCACCCCGGCAGGACTGGTCAGCTTCGATGATGCCATCCGGGGCATCCACGAACCCGGCCCCGAAGGCCCGGAGATTCACCGCCGGCGCATGAAGTACAACGAGGCGCTGAGCCTCGCCATCGTCATGGCACTACGCCGCGCCGATACCGAACACCGCAAAGCCCCGGCCTGTACCCCGGTTTCCGGGGGACAACAGGAGCAACTGCGCGCCGGGTTACCCTTCCCGCTGACCAAGGGCCAGCAGGTGGTGATCGGGGAGATCACCACAGATCTGCAGGCAAACACGCCGATGAGCCGGCTGCTCCAGGGAGAGGTCGGCTCCGGTAAAACCGTGGTGGCACTGCTCGGTATGCTCCAGGTCGTCGACGCCGAGCGACAGTGCGCCATGTTGGCCCCCACCGAGGTGTTGGCCATCCAGCACGGTCGCTCGCTGACGGCCCTGCTCAGCGCTGCCGGGGTGGCGGCTTCGGTGGTCGTGCTCACCGGATCCATGCCGGTGGCCCAGAAACGAAAAGCACTACTCGACATCGTCTCCGGGCAGGCCGATATCGTGGTGGGAACCCACGCCCTGATCCAGGACACCGTGGAGTTCTTCGACCTGGGCATGGTGGTGGTCGATGAGCAGCACCGCTTCGGGGTGGAACAACGCGACCGGCTGCGTGGCAAAGGCCGCGATGAGATGACCCCGCACCTGCTGGTGATGACCGCCACCCCCATCCCGCGCACCATCGCGATGACGGTCTTCGGCGACCTCACGGTCTCCACGCTGCGGGAGTTACCCGGTGGGCGTAAACCTATCCAGTCCACCGTGGTGCCGGAGCTGCTCCGGCCGAAGTGGATGGCCCGGGCGTTGGACCGCATCCGGGAGGAGGTGGCCAACGGACACCAGGCCTATGTGGTCTGCCCCCGCATCGAGAACGAGGGGGGAGTGCTCGCGGTCTATGAGTCGCTCTCCAAATATTCCTTCCAAGACTTGACCGTCGGGGTGCTCCACGGTCGGATGAGCGGTGAGGACAAGGACCGCGTGATGGCTGATTTCGCCGCCGGCGGGATCGACGTGCTGGTCGCCACCACCGTCATCGAGGTCGGCGTGGACGTTCCCAACGCCACCGTCATGCTGATCCGTGAAGCGGAGAACTTCGGGGTCTCCCAGCTGCACCAGCTCCGGGGCCGGGTCGGCCGGGGCGGGCACGCCTCACTCTGTCTCTTCCACACCCTGATTGAGGATGAACTGCACCCCACCCTGGGCCGGCTGCAGGCTATCGCCCAGACCTCCGATGGCTTCCGCCTGGCCGAGATCGACCTGCTCTCGCGCCAGGAGGGTGATGTCCTGGGGACCAGTCAGTCCGGGCGGGAACGAAAAGTCAAGCTCCTATCCTTTATCGAGGACCTGGAATTGATCGAACAGGCCAACCGCGATGCCGCCGGGCTGGTGGCTCAGGATCGGGAACTGGCGCAGCGGCTGGTCACCGATATCGCCGTAGATAACCAGGAGTACCTGGAGAAGAGCTAACAAAGCACTACGAGGTGGTGCCGGCAGGCCATCTCCTGTCGGGTGGACGAGACCTACATCCGGGTCGGCGGAGGTGATTGCCGTGAAGCGTTTTCTGGCGAAGAGGCTGCGGGTGAACACGTGGGCTGGGTAGCTCCGGGTGATCATCACAGATAGCGTCCCCGCCCTGGCGAAAGCGATTTCCGGCTTCAAGGAGGAAGGTTGTGCCCACAGACGTGGAGGCGATGCACGCCTGAGCGAAAGGGCAGGGAACGATGTTCGCCCACCCGCCACCCAAATCCGGCTGCGGTGATCGTTATCCGGGTCCTTGAAAACGCTTAAGCGGCTCGAGCTGGGGGTCGAGGCTCTAGTCCGGGTTCCCCGGTTTTTCACCCAACTTTGCAAGAGCACTCCACAAGCCATGCAAAGAGCCCGACCTCTAGCCGTTTATTTCGACCAAAACTGCTGAGGAGATCCGTGCATCTATCGCCCGATACTTAGAATAAATTAACGGTGCAGGACACATTAAATTCAGCGGTGGAGGTCGACGGACCGGCCTGGTGGTACGCGAGGTGCCCTGAGTGGCTTGGGAATGGCGATTTTTGACCATCAGACGATGCTGGTGGTCGGATAGCGGGCCGGGGTCCGGAATCCTGCCAGGGGCCGCCAAGAAAGGAAACGTCTTATTGGAGCTTAAAGGAAATTAACAATCAAGTAAGCGATTCGCTGCGATAGGCCGAGGGAAGATGTATCTTCATATGAAGCCCCGTTTCTGCTGCGCTAGACGGTTTACTCCATGGACTAAGAACATTATGGGATGGGGAGAAGATCCTAATCTCATGCGCTAAGGAATGGTGACATTGCCCCTACGCTGTGACGAAGATGAGTGCCTACGGTGACATATAATATCCTAACTATTTTCGGCTTTTTTGCAGCGGTTGCTCTGTGTGCATTGTTAATCAAAAAGCTAGGTGGCCGAGCTAAAGCGATCATCGCGCATATCCTGGCGGTGGCCGTGGCAGGATTCTACGGGTTCCGTGACCCCAGCGTCGGTGCGGACACCAGGGAATATATAGCGAGATTCCTCGATGGGACTCTCACGGACGACTATCTCTTCTCCTACGCAACCATCCTGCTTGGGGGAGTCGGGATAAATAGTTCGCAGTACTTGTTTATTCTCGCACTGGCGACCAGTCTCTTTCTCCTGCATGCCATAAAGAACTTCACCAATGATTACACCACGGCAGTGCTTTTTCTGGTGCTGGCCGCAATCCTGCCCTACGGGATAATGCAGTACATAAATATCTCTCGCCAGGGGATTGCCGTAGCCATGATCCTCTACGGTCTTTCTCTCATGCAACAGCGGACCAATGTACGGGGTCTCCTGTTTACGTTGCCGACGATACTGATACACAAGACTGCAGCAATCGTCTATGTAATTGCACACCTACTGAAGAATCTGCTGGCCAGCAGATACGGACCCATCATAATTTTCGCCGGCATGACCGTTGTGTTCACCGTGTCATCCAATATGTATCAGCTGATTTCGGTTTTCGATCAGGACCTGGCTCAGAAGTATCTGGAATATTCCTTCATGGATACGTCTGAATCCCCTTACCTGGTTTATGTGAAACTTGCTTGGGCGACGTTCCATTTGATCATCGTGTACAACCTGAACAAGATTAAAGAGATCCCTCCGGCGCTCTACTACTATTATGTGGTCGTTGTCCTATTATCAGTTGCGCTCTTTCCGAATGCGCTGGTAGCCACCAGGCTCCTCGCCTGCATTGATTTTATTCTGCCGGTAATTTATGCGATATCGACAAAGCCGGAGGGCAAGGCGCTGCGGATAATCGGTATCTGGAGCTTGGTTCTCTATGCTCTGGTGTCTCCTTTTGTCTTCAGCATGTATCCCCTCAACTTCAACTGGTAAGACAGGCCCCGGCCTTCCCGAGGTGCTGCACCAAGTGGCGTAGGGAACTTCCAGGCTCAGCAACCATCCCCGCAGGGGCCGCAGACCACCCGGCGGCGGGTCACCACATTTGCCGCAGATAACCGGGTAGGACCTGGAGAAGAGTTAACGGCCGGTGCTGCGTTAAGCTGGACAACATGAAAATCTGTGCACCTTTCGCGGGCATCGTCCACTACCGGGTTGCCCAAGGCACCCGAGTGAACACCGGTGATGAACTGGCCACCGTTGAGGCCGTGAAGCTTGAAGCCCCGGTGCTCGCACCCGGGCCCGGGATCGTCGGTACGCTCAAGCTGGCGGACTTCGCCGATGTCATCGGTGGCGAAGAACTGCTTGAACTGAAGGAGGCCTAGACCATGGGAAAGACCCGTATCATCGCCGGTCAGGCTCGTGGCCGTAAGCTCGACATCCCCCCGGCGGGGACTCGTCCCACCAGTGACCGCGCCCGGGAAGGACTATTCTCTTCCCTCCAGGTCCGCTTCGGCTTCGAGGGCGCCAGCGTCCTTGATCTCTTCGCCGGTTCCGGCGCGCTGGGTCTGGAGGCCGCCTCCCGGGGAGCCGATGAAGTGGTCCTCGTGGAAAGCGACCCGAAGGCCGCGGCGATCATCCGGGCGAATATGACGGTGGTGGGGCATCCGAACATCAGCGTCGCCGAGATGAAGTGCTCGACCTACCTCGCCTCCGCTCCGCAGGAGCATTTCGACATGGTCCTGGCCGACCCACCCTATGAGTTGGCTGATGATGCTGTCCGGGCGATGCTCGAGGCGCTGCGCCCGGCGCTGATCGATGGTGCCGCGATCATCGTGGAGCGCCACGTAGACTCGCCGGAGACGGCGTGGCCGGCAGATTTCGTGCCGACCACCCAGAAACTAAAGAAGCGTACCTACGGTATCGCCCGCATGGACATGGCGGTCTTCCACCGGGATGGCGCCGAGGATGACCGTGACCATGAAGACCATGACAATGAAGACCTGGAAGGTTAATCGATGAAGGCAGTGTGCCCGGGTAGTTTTGACCCGGTGACCGTTGGACACCTGGACATCTTCACCCGGGCCGCCGCCCATTTCGAGGAGATCGTGGTGCTGGTGACCGGAAATCCGGCAAAGAAGTCGGGACTGTTCACCATTGAAGAGCGGATGGACCTGATCCGTGAGGTCACCGCCGACCTGCCCAATATTCGGGTGGACAACTGGGCCGGCCTGCTGGTCGACTACACCACCGCGAATGGAATCGGTGCCCTGGTCAAGGGGCTGCGAAGTTCCCTGGACTACGAGTATGAGCTACCGATGGCACAGATGAACCGCCGACTCAGCGGGGTGGACACCTTCTTCCTGCTCACCGATGAGAAATACGGTTATGTCTCCTCAAGTCTGCTCAAAGAGGTGGCGAAGTACGGCGGCGATGTCTCCGGGCTGTTGCCGGAAGCGGTGGCTGAAGCTGCGAAGAAGAGGTACCGGCAGCTCGAGGATTGAACACCGGTGATCCTCGACCGCTGAAGACAGACGACAGGTAGGGGAGACGGAAGAATAGATGTCTACCCTGCTCCTGGTCTTCGGGATCATCCTCATCGGCTCTTGTCTGCAACGGGTCGCCGGGATGGGGATGGGGATGGTCGCTGGTCCTGTGCTCAGCCTCGCCATGGGGCCGGTGGCTGGCATCATGGTGGTCAACGTGCTGGCGGTGATCAACGCACTGCTGATCATGAGCACCGTCTGGCGCGACATCAACTGGCGCAGGGGTGCGATGATGTGCTCGGTGCTGATCCTGGGCACCATCCCCGGGGCGATCCTGGTACAGCAGGCTCCCGTGGACGTGCTCCAGGTTATCGTCGGCTCGCTCCTGCTGCTCGGCCTGGGCATGACGATCTTCGGGGCGCGGCTGATTCCTGAGGTCAGCGGCCGGGCACCGGTCTACGCCGCCGGTATCGCCGGCGGATTCATGAACACGGTGGCGGGGCTGGCAGGCTCGGCGATCACCGTCTATGCCCAGGCCGCCCGCTGGGAGCAGCGGGAATATGCCGCTACCCTGCAGCCGATCTTTGCCCTGGCGGCACTGCTCTCGGTGGTGATCAAGACCGCCATCGGGGCAGGTAACCCCGCTGATTCCGACCCCTGGATCTGGGTGGTCGGAATGGGCGCGATCCTCCTGGGAATCGCGGCCGGCAGCCTGTTGAGCGAGCGGGTATCCAGGACCACCGCCCGCCGGATTGCTCTGATGGCGGCAACCGCTGGCGGGGTCTCAGTGCTGCTGCGTGGGACCGTGGGAATGTTGGGGGCTTGAAGCTACCTCGCCCCCGGTCTGAGCCGGCTTCGGGATGCCGACCGGATATCGACTTTCCGGGCAGCTCATTTAACCAAGGAGAATGATCATGGAGTCAGATTTAGCGGGCATGGTGATGCTCTTGTTCTCGGTGGTGCTCGTTGCCGTGGTCTGTATCGCTGTCACCCGGATGGCTGCGGACGGGCGGATGAAAAGACATGGTTCTGCCGGGATTAGAACCCGTCACACCCAGCGATCTGATGCTGCCTGGCAGGCGGGTCACGCTGCTGCGCTACCGATGGTGTACCGCATCGGGTGGCTAGCTGCGGTCACCATCGTTGGTGCAGTGTCAACCCACTTTTTCCTCGGTGGGAATTGGGGCGTGTTCGTGGGGCTGGGCGGGATGCTGGCTGAGATCATCGTGTTGCTTGCTGCTTCTGGTGCGGCCAATAAG
Source organism: Corynebacterium sp. A21 (assembly GCF_052266655.1). NCBI lineage: Bacteria > Bacillati > Actinomycetota > Actinomycetes > Mycobacteriales > Corynebacteriaceae > Corynebacterium > Corynebacterium sp. A21. Next base: position 71,785 of record NZ_JBQPQY010000009.1, on the reverse strand, counting down.
GCCGCGCAAGCCGCCCCATGATGAGGGGATTCAACCACGCAGGTTTGAGAGAGGAACACCGCGGTCCGCAGCGATGCTGCGTGCGGTAGTGCCACCCGCTCAGGGACCCTGCAAGAGAGGGAGCCGCCGATTCCCGGAGCCTCGATTCTGGTGCCCGGCCCTGATCTCGGGCCGGGCACTTAAACCTAATGCAGGTTCGAGAGGAAGGCCCGGGTGCGCTCCTGCTGCGGGTCACCCAGCACCTGTTCCGGGGTGCCGGCCTCCACGACGACACCATCGGCCATGAAGATGACCTGGTCGGCGACTTCGCGGGCGAAGTTCATCTCATGGGTGACCACGAGCATGGTCATGCCCTGCCTGGCCAGGTCCTTCATCACGCGCAGCACCTCACCGACCAGTTCGGGGTCCAGGGCGGAGGTCGGCTCGTCGAAAAGCATCAGTTTCGGTTCCATCGCGACCGCGCGGGCGATGGCCACCCGCTGCTGCTGACCGCCGGAGAGCTGGGCGGGGTAGGCAGTGGCCTTGTGCGCCAGACCGACCTGCTCGAGCAGCTCCATGGCCCGTTCCCGGGCTTCCTTGGCGGGGATCCCCTTGACGTGGATGGGGGCCTCGATGATGTTCTCCAGGGCGGTGCGGTGGGGGAAGAGGTTGAAACTCTGGAAGACCATACCGATATCGGCGCGCTGGCGGGAGGCGTCCTTCTCCGAGATCTCGTAGAGAGTGCCGTCCTTCTCCCGGTAACCGATCAGCTCACCGTCGACGTAGAGCCGGCCGGCGGTGACCTTCTCCAGGTGGTTCACGCAGCGCAGCAGCGTCGACTTGCCGGAGCCGGAGGGGCCGATCAGGCAGGTAACCTCTCCGGGTTTCACGGTCAGGTCGATGCCCTTGAGCACCGTCAGCTGGCCGAAACTCTTGTGGACCTGCTGGGCCTGGATCATGGGGGTGCTCATGATTTACTGCCCCTTCCGGTTGGTGGGCTCGTTGATGATGGTGATATTGCCGGGCAGCGCGCCCTCGGCATCGGCCAGGGCGGCGAGCTGCCGGCCGGTCAGCTCGCGGGTGGCGCCGCGCTCGAAGTACTTCTCCAGGTAGAACTGGCCCACCATGAGGACCGAGGTGATCACCAGGTACCAGGTGGCGGCGACCAGCAGCATCGGCACCGGATCGAAGAGCGCATTGGCGATGTCCATGGAACGGCCGTAGAGCTCCAGGGAGTAGGGGATGGCCACCACCAGCGAGGTGGTCTTGAGCATGGAGATCAGCTCATTGCCGGTCGGCGGGATGATGATCCGCATCGCCTGCGGCATGACGGTGCGGCGCATGGTCATCCACCAGCCCATGCCCAGTGCCTTGGAAGCCTCGAGCTGTCCCTCGGGGACGGACTGGATTCCGGAGCGCACGATCTCGGCCATGTAGGCGGCCTCATTCAGCCCCAGACCGATGACGGCCAGCAGGAACATATTCGAGAGCAGCCCCTGCAGGTCCAGCTCGGCGAAGCCGACATTGATGGTCTGGTACAGCGAACCAAGCAGACCCCAGAACACCAGCTGGACGTAGACCGGGGTGCCGCGGAAGACCCAGAGGAATACCCAGGACACACCCTGAAGAACCGGGTTGGGGGACATCCGCATAATCGCCATGAAGGCACCGAGGACCACACCGATGATCATCGAGAGCACCGTCAGCGCGATGGTGTGCAACGCGGCGGTGGCGATGCGGGTGTCAAAGAGATAGGAACGGTAGGTGTCCCAGCCGTAGGCCTCATTAGTCACGGCACCGATGAGGAACCAGGCGAAGAGGGCGACGATGATCGCGGCGGCGATCCACCGCCCAGGGTGACGCAGGGGGACGGCCTTGATGGGGGCAGCCGTGCCCGCAGTGGAAGTATGTGTCATGGCAGGAGTCTTTCTAGGAAGTTTCAGAGGCTGCGGTCGCTCAGCGCTCAGAGTGGAGATGCTCTCAGGGGTTCAGATAGTCCTCGACGGGCGGAATCGGCTGCTCATTGATCAGGGCTTCCTCGAGCAGTCCCTCCTCGATATTCCACTGGGCCAGCACCTCGGCATAGTCACCGGATTCGATCAGGTACTGCAGCGCCCGGGAAAAAGCGAAGGCGAGTTCGGAGTTCTTGTTGAAGGCATAACCGTAGGGGGCTGCCTGGAACATTTCACCGGTCAGTTCCATCCGCTCCTCGGAGCGTTCGACGGCCCAGGCGGTGATGGGGGAGTCCGCGGAGAAGGCGTCGGCTCGTCCCAGGACCAGTGCGGTGGCGGCGTTGTCCGAGGAGTCATAGGCCAGCACCTCGATCGGGTCCTTGCCCTGGGCCACGCACTCCTCGGACTTGGGGCGGACATCCTCAGTCTCGGAGACGGTGGTGCGCTGCACCGCCACAGTCAACCCGCAGGCATTGTCCGGGTCGATGTTATCGCCCGGCTGCTGAGCCCACTGGACCCCGGCGTAGAGGAAATTAACGAAGTCGTAGTTCTCACGGCGTTCCGGGTTATCGGTGAAGCCGGAGCCACCGAAATCCAAGGTACCGGCGGACACCGCAGGCAGGATCATGGCGAAGTCCTGCTCGGTCGGGCGAAGCTGCAGGCCCAGGACGGATGCTGCGGCACGTGCCAGGTCGACTTCCATACCGATGATCCCGCCCTCTGGGTCCTTGAATTCGAAAGGCGCAAAGGGTGGGTTGGTACCCATTGACAGCTCACCCCGGGCGGAAATCTCCTCAGGTACCAGCGCGGCGATCTCGGGAACCTCAGCCGGGAGGATGGGTTCCCAGCCCTCCGGATTGCCCTGCTCGACGTTGGTCACGCAGGCACTCAGCACCAGGGCGGAGGTGAGGATGGCCCCCGCCGGAAAAATCCGGCGCCGTAGTAGTGAAAGTGGTTGATCCATGGGCAAAATTGTAGCCGCACCCTGTACTCCGGCTGGAACCGGACTAACAGGTTGCGGCTGATACCACTGGAGAAGCTTAAGCCGGGTCCTGCGCCTCGAGGACGACGGCCTCCTTCGGGCCGAACTTCTCGATGGCCATGACCGCCAGCACCACCACCCCACCGAGGACGACCATGCCGACCACAGTCCAGATCTCGGAGCTGGTGCCATAGGGGGACAGCAGGGTGGCATCGGCGTCCTGCCAGGGCCAGAGCGCGCGCAGGGAGCCGAGCATCAGACCCGACATGATCACCAGGGTCATGGTGCGGTAATTATCCAGAATCCAGGTCAGTCCCTTGATAAAGCTGATAATCCCGATGAGTGCGCCCAGGATGAACACCCCGATGACATCCCATTCACGATTGGACAGCGAAGACATCACCGGGCCGTAGAGGCCGACCGCCAGCAGGAAGAAGGAGCCGGAGATCCCCGGCAACACCAGTGCGCAGACCGCGACTGCGGCAGCGAAGAAGATGATGATCAGGTGCGGGTTCTCCTGCGGGGCCGAGGTGAAACCGGTACCGATGAAGGTGACGACTGCGGCAATGATGAAGGCGGGGATGGCCAGCGGCAATTTCTTGCGCAGGTCCGCGGGGTCGACCATGCCGAGGGGGACGATGATGGACATGGCGACCATGCCCAGGAACAGTGCCCGGGAGATCTCGGGGTGGCCGTCCACGAATCCGGAGAGGATGGAAGACATGGTGAAGACCATAACCACCATGCCGACGCCGACCGCGCCGAGAAAGAGCCAGTCCACCCGGGCCATGGCAGCGCCCAGCTTGGTGCGGTCCTTGAGCGCAACCTTCACGAGGTCGATCAGCGCGTTGCCGGTGCCCAGGGCCCGCTCGTAGATTCCGACCACCAGGGCCACGGTGCCACCGGAGATGCCCGGGACGAGTTCGGCCATACCGATGAGGGCACCGCGGAGCAGGTTGAAGATGATGCTGAGGGGGGTGTTTCGTGCACGTCTCGGATATACGTGTTGGGGTATCGGCGTCATAGCGTCGTCAAGGTCCCGTTCTGTTCATACGTGGGTGGAGGATCGAACGGATAGTGTAGGCCACCACGCTCCGCCGCGGGCAATATCTGGGCGGCACCGGGGAGGGGAGGGGCTTATCGACGCCGCGGAGCAGCCCACCTCGGCGGCAGTTGCGGCTTAGCTCAGCACGCCGGCGAGCAGGTTCATCAGTCCACCCAGGATAGTGATCAGAGCGGCGCCGATCAGCCAGTCCTTGCCCAGGTCGAGGCTGCCGTTGACGGTCTCATCCTGGGTATTATCGCCTTCGCTCAGATCCTCGGCGGCGCTGGACCCGATCTTGAGCTCGGCGGGGAGTTCCTCGAGCTGCTGCTCCAGCTGCTGGGAGCTGCCCAGACCCTCGGCGGCGGTGGCGGCCGGGAGGGCTCCGAAGGTCAGGGTGAGTGCGGTGGCCAAGGCGATGAGGGAACGGCGCATGGGAGAAACTCCTTAGATGATCAGGGACTACTAACCGGATAAGGGTATCCTGTTGGCGCACTGAGTGCGCTTTTATGTCCGACCTCACCCTGACCTGCCCCGGAAACAGGAAACCCCGGGATCACCAGTACTGATGATCCCGGGGAAACGCCAGCGTTTCCGCTGTCTATGGTGCCCCAGGTGGGACTCGAACCCACACTGGACGGATTTTGAATCCGTTGCCTCTGCCGATTGGGCTACTAGGGCTGATTTCCAGGTTGTGTAAGGAGAGTTTAGACCAATTCAAAGTTCCGGCGCCAATCACCCTCCCCTGAAGCCTCAATCCGGCGTGGAAACCGACGCTACACTGGGCGGCAGCGCCGCCCAACGGCACTTAATTCAGAGGTATTTGAGGAAGTCGAGGGAGAACTAGCATGCGCACGATCCTCATCACCGGAGCCAGCGATGGAATTGGTGCGGCAGCAGCCACCCAACTGGCACATCAAGGTGACAAGCTGGTGTTGGTGGGAAGGTCCCCGGAGCGCACCCGGGCCATCGCTGTGCGACTCGGCGCTGAGTACCACCTCGTCGACTACACCGAACTGGATCAGGTCCGGGAATTGGCGGCGACCCTCAACCAGCGATATGAGCGCATTGATGTGTTGGCGAATAACGCCGGTGGGCTATTTTCCGGGCCAGTCCGCACCGTGGACGGCTTCGAGCGGACCTTCCAGGTCAATCACCTCGCGCCATTCCTGTTGACGCAGCTACTCTTCGACACACTGATCGCGAGTAATGCGTGTGTGATCAACACCGCTAGCGTCGCGGCCAGGTTCTTCGGTCACCTGGACCTCAATGATCTGAACACCTGGCGGAACTTTCGCTCGAACCTGGCTTATGGCAATGCGAAACTGGCCAACATTATTTTTGCCCAGCAGTTGCACGAGCGATTCCATGATCGGGGGCTGTCTGCGGTCTCTTTCCATCCGGGGCTCATCGCCACCAGCTTCGGTGCCGAATCCGAGGGTGTGATGCAACGGATCTACCACGGGATCGGCTCCCGGTTCCTGGCCTCGCCGGAGAAGGGCGGGGAGACCTTGGCACACTTCATCAACGGCTCACCCGGAGTGGACTGGCAGTCCGGGAAGTTCTACGGCGCCAACCGGAAGCCGGCCCGAACTAACACTCAGGCCGGCAACCCGCGACTCGCTGAACGGACCTGGGAGCTGAGCTCCCAGATGCTCGCCATCCGCTGGTGATCCCCGGCTAGACCTGAGGCTTCGCCCGTCGTGTCCACCGGGTCACCTAGACTCGGCAGGGTGAGTGAGAATACCGATCAGAACACGACCGACAGCGCGCAAGAGCGGCCGCGACTCCTGCTCATCGATGGCCATTCGATGGCCTTCCGGGCATTCTTCGCCCTGCCGGCCGAGAATTTTTCGACGACCGGTGGCCAGCACACCAATGCTGTCTACGGCTTCCTCTCGATGCTGGCCAATATCCTCAAGGAGGAGGAGCCGAGCCATGTGGGCATCGCCTTTGACGTCGGCCGCAAAACTTTCCGTACCGATATGTTCCCGGCCTATAAGGCGCAACGGGAGGCCACCCCGGAGGAATTCAAGGGGCAGGTCGGGCTGATCAAGGAGGTGCTGCACTCCCTGGGCATCACGACCCTGGAGCAGGAGAACTACGAGGCCGATGACATCCTCGGGACCCTGGCCACTGAGGCCCGTCCGCTGAACTATGAAACCGTCATCGTCACCGGTGACCGCGACTATCTTCAGCTCGTTGATGAGCACACCACCGTGCTCTACCCGATGCGTGGTGTGTCTGTCCTGCACCGCTTCACCCCGGCAGCGGTAGCGGAGAAGTACGGCCTGACTCCGCAGCAGTACCCGGACTTCGCCGCCCTGCGCGGAGACCCCTCCGATAACCTTCCCAATATTCCCGGCGTCGGCGAGAAAACCGCGACCAAGTGGATCGTCCAATACGGTTCCCTGGATAATCTCCTGGCCAATGCCGATCAGATCAAGGGCAAGGTGGGCGAGAACTTCCGGGAGCGACTCGACCAGGTCAAACTCAACCGCAAGCTCACTGCCATGGTCATCGACATGGACCTGCCGGTCGGGCCCGATGATCTGGTCCCACAGGCGGCTAATGTCGCCGATATCGCCGAGCGTTTTGATGAGCTGCAGTTCGGCACCAATCTCCGTGAGCGCATCCTTTCGGCCGTCAAAGCTGATGCGGGGACCACTTCCGAGGAGTCTGAGGCCGCAGTGGATGCAGTCGTCGACACCGGCTCGCTCAGCGACTGGCTCTCAGCCCGAGCGGGACAGCCGTTGGCCATGGCGGTGTCCGGTATCGGCACACCCGCTACCGGCGATGCGGACTCCCTGGCGCTTATCGACGCCGATCACCGCGCCTTCGCCGTCGATCTCGCGGAAATCTCGGTGGCAGAGGAAAAGGCGCTGGCCCAGTGGCTGGCCTCGGACTCCCCGAAAATTCTGCACGAGTCCAAGTCGGTCTTCCATATGCTCGCTGGCCGAGGCTTTGATCTCAATGGCATCAGCCATGACACCGCCATTGCCGGATACTTGCTGCGTCCCGGCCAGCGCACCTATGAACTCAAGGATGTCTACCAGCGTCACCTGCAACGACAGCTCGCCGCCCCGGAGGAGGCCGCCACCGGCCAGCTCAGTCTGCTCGACAGTGGGGAAGACTCTCGTGCGCTGGTGGATCAGGCCGCGGCGATCATCGAGCTCGCGGCAGAACTGACCACCCTGTTGCAGGAGATCGACAGCTTCGAGCTCTATGCCGATCTGGAACTTCCCCTCGTGCCCATCCTTGCCCGCATGGAAGCTGCTGGCATCAAGGTGGATGTGGCAACCCTGGAGGAGCAGCTGGATTCCTTCATTGAATCCGTCACCGAGGAGGAGGGCGCGGCCCGTGAGCTGGCCGAGGATCCCACCCTCAACCTCTCCAGCCCGAAACAGCTGCAGGTGGTGCTTTTCGAGACTCTCGGCCTACCCAAGACCAAGAAGACCAAGACCGGTTACTCCACCGCAGCCAAGGAGATCGAGGCGCTTGCGGTCAAACACCCGCACCCCTTCCTCGATCATCTGCTCGCACACCGCGAGTACCAGAAGATGAAGACCACCCTGGAGGGGTTGATCAAGGCCGTCAACGGTGACGGTCGGATTCACACCACCTTCAATCAGACGGTGGCCTCCACGGGACGGCTTTCCTCGACTGATCCGAACCTGCAGAATATCCCGGTCCGTACCCCAGCCGGCCGCAAGATCCGCTCCGCCTTTATCGTCGGCGAGGGCTATGAAACCCTGTTGACCGCTGACTACTCCCAGATTGAGATGCGTGTGATGGCGCATCTGTCCGGCGACCCCGGACTGATCGAGGCGTATCAGGCTGGCGAGGATCTGCACAACTACGTCGGCTCCAAGGTCTTCGACGTGCCCATCGACGGGGTGACCCCGGATCTACGTCGCCGCGTCAAGGCCATGTCCTATGGCCTGGTCTACGGACTTTCCGCCTTCGGTCTTTCCCAACAGCTCAATATCTCTCCGGCAGAAGCTAAAGAAACCATGGAGAGCTACTTCGAGCGCTTCGGCGGAGTCAAGCGCTACCTCTCTGAAATTGTCGACCAGGCTCGCCAGGCCGGTTATACCTCGACGCTGTTCGGGCGTCGACGCTATCTACCGGAGCTGACCTCCGATAACCGGGTCGCCCGCGAGAATGCGGAGCGTGCCGCGCTCAATGCACCCATCCAGGGCACCGCGGCCGACATCATCAAGGTCGCCATGATCCGGGTTGACCGTCAGCTTCGCCAGGCCGGGGTCAAGTCCCGGGTCCTGCTGCAGGTTCACGATGAACTTGTCGTCGAGATCGCAGCCGGAGAACTCGAACAGGTCCGCAGCATAGTGGAGCAGGAAATGGATGGCGCGATTACCTTGGCCGTGCCGCTCGAGGTCTCGGCCGGGGACGGCGGCGACTGGGATACTGCGGCACACTGATGCCTAACCGTCCACTCGCCCGCGCCAGGCTGCTCGCCCAGGGGTTGGTCACTCGTCCTTACGTCAGCCCGCTGGCGGCGGTCCGTGCCTTCGGCTTGATGCAGGGGCAGGAACCCACCGTGTTTTCTTCGGTCGCCCTGCGTACCGCAGACGTCTCGATGGAAGCTCTCCACGCCAGCCTCGACGCGGGGGAGCTGGTACGAGCCTATCCGATGCGCGGTACGGTCTTCCTCGCAACGGCTGAGGACATGGCCTGGCTCAGTGAGCTCTGCGCCGGCCCCTCCTACAACCGGACCAAGGAACGGTGCCGGAAGGTGGGGGCGGATGAGGCCTCGATCGAGCGGGTCACCACAGCGTTTATCGATGCCCCGACCGGGCTGACCCAGGAACAGTTCCGGGAACTGGTGGCCCGGGAGATCCCGGGCGCCACCTCTGGGACCTTCTACATGCTGAGATATCTGCTCATGATCAGCGGGGTGGCGGTCTACGCCGGATCCGGACAGCTGATCACACCGGCGGCCGGGTTACTCGGTCCGGGACTGGAACAGCGGTTCAACGGTGACCGCGATGCGGGCGTCCTGGAGTTGGCCACCCGCTACCTGCGCACTCACGGACCAGCCGACATGGAGGACTTCGCCTGGTGGTCCAAGCTTCCCAAAGCTGAGATCCGGCGGGCCTTCGCCGCGTTGCCCCCGGATCTGGAGGTAGATGAACACGGTCGCTGGGCCCGGATCGGTCTCCAGGATGAGGTTTGCGGGCAGGGGAGCACCCTCAGGCAGCCTCATCTGCTGCCGCCCTTCGACGAATATATCCTCGGCTACCGGGACCGCATGTTCGCCATGTCTGAGGACTCCCACGCCCGGTTGGTTCCCCGGAACATGGGCATCTTCCGCAAGGCGGTGGTGGTCGACGGGGTGGTCCGCGGATCCTGGCAGCAGATCAACGGAAAACTCCAGCTCGAGGATTACGCCGGAATCCCCGCCTACGCCGAGCCCGGGATCAGACGGAGATTCCGAGAGTTCCCCGGACACCGGATCTGAACACCTCGAACGCAGGGTCGCTGGGCTCGGCGTCGATAAGTTCAGCGTCCGGAGGACACAGGGTGCTCCGCCAGCGTCTTGCCCCACACGGTCTCAGGTTAGTCAGGGAGCCGGGAACTGAAGATCGCGGTGCCGGGGAAGATCCGGCCGCGTTCCGGTGACCACTGCCCCCAATTCTGGGTTAGTTGTTCGGGCCATTCCGGTTCCATCATGTCCTGGAGAATGAATCCCGCACCGGCCAGTGCCCGGATGTGGTCGCCGACCTTGTGTTGAAATTCGGCATAGGTGGGGGTGCCATCTTCATCGAATTCGGTGTAACCCTCCTCGAAGTAGCTGGCGTAGACCTGTAGAGAATCCGGGTCATCGACGAAGATCCACCGCATCGGGTGATTGACCGAGTAGACGAATCGGCCGCCTGGTTTGAGAACCCGGGCGACCTCTTTGAAAAGAACCCCGAGATCGGCGATAAAGGGAATTGCCCCGAAGGCCGAAAATACCACGTCAAAGGAGTCATCCCGGTAGGGCAGGGAGGTGGCATCGGCCTGAACCAGTGCGACCCCGTGATCCGTGCCGGCCTTGGCGAGCATGCCAGCCGAGAGGTCGAAAGCCGAGATGAAACCGACCCCGTCCGCAGCCAGCCAGCGCGCGCAGGGGGCGGAACCGCAGCCGATCTCCAGAACATGGGCGTGACTGACATCGCCGAGTAGTCGGGCTTCGCCTTCGGAAAGCATCTCAGGACACCAGTTGAAGCCCGCGAGGTACTCCGGATGTGACTCATGATAGTGGTCTGCGTCTGCATCCCAATGGGTCCGATTCGCCTCGGAGATCTGTGGTGCGGAAGGTGATGGTGGGAAAGAGTTAGGCATGGTGTGAATTCTATTTGCTCATGCTGGGGAAACCCACTAGTCTGGGGGGGCCGTATCTACGCGCTGGTGTGCGTCCGGTCTCTATAGGAGGGCCTGAAACGCAGCGGAGTGAGATCTGAATCCCTGATCGGTCAGGGAGTAGGAGAGATGCGTTCCTGTCCATATTCTATTTCCTATCCATTTCGGAGCAAATTACATATGCCCACCAACAACGCCCCTCAGGTTGCCATCAACGATATTGGCACCGCTGAGGACTTCCTCGCCGCGATCGACGCGACCATCAAGTACTTCAACGATGGTGACATCGTCGAAGGCACCGTCGTCAAGGTGGACCGCGACGAGGTCCTGCTCGACATCGGATACAAGACCGAGGGTGTCATCCCCTCTCGCGAGCTCTCCATCAAGCACGATGTCGATCCCGATGAGGTCGTCAAGGTTGGCGACGAGATCGACGCACTTGTTCTCACCAAGGAGGACAAGGAAGGTCGTCTGATCCTCTCCAAGAAGCGCGCTCAGTACGAGCGTGCATGGGGTGCCATCGAGGAACTGCAGAAGAACGACGAGCCGGTCACCGGTACCGTCATCGAGGTCGTCAAGGGCGGCCTGATCCTCGACATCGGCCTGCGTGGCTTCCTGCCTGCTTCCCTCGTTGAGATGCGCCGCGTCCGCGACCTGGAGCCCTACATCGGCCAGGAGCTCGAAGCCAAGATCATCGAGCTGGACAAGCAGCGCAACAACGTTGTCCTGTCCCGCCGTGCACACCTCGAGCAGACCCAGTCCGCGGTCCGCTCCGAGTTCCTGCACCAGCTGCAGAAGGGCCAGGTCCGCAAGGGCGTCGTGTCCTCCATCGTCAACTTCGGCGCCTTCGTCGATCTCGGCGGCGTCGACGGCCTGGTTCACGTTTCCGAGCTGTCCTGGAAGCACATCGACCACCCATCTGAGGTTGTCACCGTCGGCGATGAGGTCACCGTGGAGGTGCTCGACGTCGATCTCGACCGCGAGCGCGTCTCCCTGTCGCTGAAGGCTACCCAGGAAGATCCGTGGCGTGTCTTCGCCCGCACCCACGCTGTGGGTCAGATCGTCCCGGGCAAGGTCACCAAGCTGGTTCCCTTCGGTGCGTTCGTTCGCGTCGAAGAGGGGATCGAGGGCCTGGTCCACATCTCCGAGCTGGCTCAGCGCCACGTCGAGGTTCCGGACCAGGTTGTCACCGTCGGCGAAGAGGCCATGGTCAAGGTCATCGACATCGATCTCGATCGTCGTCGTATCTCCCTGTCCCTCAAGCAGGCTGACGAGGACTACACCGAGGAGTTCGACCCGTCCAAGTACGGCATGGCCGACTCCTACGACGATCAGGGTAACTACATCTTCCCTGAGGGCTTCGACGCCGAGACCAACGAATGGCTCCCGGAGTTCGACGAGCAGCGTCAGGTATGGGAGGGGCGCTACGCAGAATCCGAGCGTCGCTTCCAGCTGCACACCGCTCAGATCGAGCGTCACCGTGTCGCAGCGGCTGAGGCTGCCGAGCAGTCCGCCACCAACTACTCCTCCGAGTCTGAGGAAGCTGCTCCGGCTTCCCAGGACGCAGAGGTTGAGACCACCGGTGGTTCCCTGGCTTCCGACGAGCAGCTCGCTGCTCTGCGCGAGAAGCTGGCCGGCAACTAAGATTAAGTAATTGGGGCCCGGGTTATCCCGGGCCCTTTTTGCATGCCTAAAATCCGCCGGGTGAGTTCCCCTCAGGTCGTGGGGTCAGGTTTCCCACGTAGACTCTGAACTTACACAGAGTTTCCGGGGTGAAATCTCAGGTTTATGGTGATTGCCCCTTGTTGAAGAGAGGCAGCCTTGACTCCGCACACCCCAACTCACCATCGCACCCCCGGGATCGCCGGCACGTTGATCCGGATCACCGGGCTTTTCGGGGTGCTCATCATCTGGAGCACCGTCGTGGCCATCGCCTACGCCTATGGTGGGAGTGCCGGGTGGATTGGCTGGCTCCGGCTACCCGAAGGCATTGAACCTTTCACCAGGCTCAATCTTGAGATGGCAGATGTGGTGGCTTATGCGGCCTTGTTTACGGCGATCCTGATTTCTTCGACGGTTCAGTTGAATTCGACGGTCAGCTCAGCGGATTCGCTAGCCTCTAAAGTCCCGCAGGATGAGCACGAAGCCCATGAGCTGGCGCGAAGTCTGCGGACCTACACCAACCAGGCTGAGATGGCGTTGCTGGCCAGTTTTGGTTCCGCGCTGGCCGTGATGGGGCTCTCCGTGTTGTTCACCCTCTCCGAGCTCGCCCTGAAGGCCGCCGATCCAGGAGCCGTTGATGAACGCGGGATCGGCTGGAGCATCTTCTTCGAGAATGCCCAGGGCATCCTCCATCCGCGAAACCTCTTCATGTTTGTGGTGTCCTATCTACTCCTCCTAGCCACCTTCGCCTCCATGCCGGAATGGAAGAAGACCGGGTTTTTCCGGCGGCAGGCAGAGGAGAATGCCCAAGAGTCGGCAGAGCGTCTTGAGCTTCTGCAGAGCCGCATGAAGCTGCAGACATTTCCGGTGCTCCACCTGACCCGTCGATCCACGGTATTCGGTCTCCTGGGGTATGTGATCTATGCCCTGCTGTTCTCTGTGGGACTGCAAACTTCGGTGGGGGCCTTCGCCACCGAAGCCGGTTATGGCGATGTGTTCCACAGTGGAAACCAGGTGTTCTGGTTCGTCCTCTTCGCCATCACCGCGACGCTGATCTCAGCGGGAGTCGGCTCAGTGGCCATGCGCCTGCTGCATCTGCAGATACATGGCGGCATCCTGATGCTGGGATCAGTCATATTGATGGCCATCGGTGCCTTCTACGTCTTCACCGGCGAGGGCTGGTGGCTGGCGATCTCCGTGGGGATCGTGGTCGCGATATTCCTGACGTGGTGGATCATCCTCTATGAGCGGGGGAGAGGAGTGCTGGTGGATGCCGACGTGCGCCCCTGGCGCTTCCTGATCAATCCTCCCCGCTATCTCATCGCCCGGCGCTACGAAAATATGCGGCACAGCGCGAACCTCGGTGGCGACCGCCCCATCTCGCGTTACTGAGGTGGTAGATCCGGAAGGTTAGCAGGCAGTCGGAATGAATTCTGCTGTCCCACTTGTAGCGCTGGTTGATCCACTAGAGTCAGGGGTATGTTGAGAATCGGACTCACGGGTGGCATCGGTAGCGGAAAATCCACCATCGCTGAACTATTCATCGAACGGGGTTTTCCCGTCATTGACGCTGATCAGGTTGCCCGCGATGTCGTCGAACCGGGAGAACCCGCACTTGAGCGGCTGGCGGAGGCCTTCGGCGAGGATATTCTCAATGAGAATGGCACCCTGAACCGGGGTGAGCTGGCTCGTCGGGCCTTTGTGGACCGGACCCGCACCGAGACCCTCAATGCGATCACCCACCCGGCGATCGAGGACATGGTCGGGGAGCGTTTCATCGCTTATGAGAAGGCTGGGGAACCTGCTGTCATCTATGACATGCCGCTCCTGGTGGACAAAAGCCTCCACCTGGAAATGGGCATGGTCATTGTCGTTGATGTGGACCTGGAAACCCGTGTGCAACGGCTCACCAGCACCCGGGGTCTGGACGCCGATGATGCCCGCCGCAGGATCGCCTCGCAAGTTGATGATGCCACCCGGTTGGCTGCAGCTGACATGGTCATTGACAACAATGGTGCCCGGGAAGAACTGATTCCTCAGGTGGATGCGGTGGTGGCAGAGATTAACCGGCGGGTGGCGGCTGAATCCTAGTCGTACTTCCTCGGGAGTTTCTCACTCGGGTGGTCCCCAGGGGCTATGTTCAGGGGCTGTTGTGGGGTTCCGGATGGGTCTACCCTTGAAGCCATGAAGACCTTCCTCATCGCAGCAATGGCAGGGCTCATGATGTCACTCGGCCTCAGCCGGAACCTCCTGAATACTGGTGAAGGTCAGGACGGCTGGATCAGTCTCCTGGTGGCCGGGTTACTGGTTATCCTGATCGGGGTGATCACCGTGGCAATGTCCAAACCAGCGAAACCAGCTGGCTGAAGAACTCCCCGTCCAGACAGGGACGGCAGCAACTTTCAAGTCTGTCCCGACAGGAAGTTTCTGGTCTAAGATCCTGAGGTATGGATCTTCACCCGAATGTGCAGCCCTTTGAGTTCCTCATCGGCATCTGGACCGGCGAGGGGCGGGGAATGTATCCCACCATCAGCGAGTTCGCCTACTCCGAAACCTTGAATTTTGCCGCTGTCCCGGGCAAGCCCTTCCTCTCTTATGGACAGAAGACCATGGGCCCGCAGGGGCCGATGCACACTGAAGTGGGTTACCTCCGCCCAGTGAGTGAAAACCGCCTGGAGATGGTCCTGGCGCAGCCAACCGGGCAGACCGAACTGCTCGAAGGTGAGGTTCGTTCGGAGGGCCTGCTCTTTGTCTTTGAGAAGTCGGTGGTAGCCAGCTCATCCACTGCCAAGCAGGTGGAAGCCACGACGCGGTCCTACACCTTCAATGCGGAGCGCACCGAGGTGGTCACCAAGTTCGGAATGGCAGCCGCCGGGCAGCCGATGCAACAACACCTGCACAGCCGATTGGTTAAGGAAAAGTAGCGGCATTTGGGAAAACCGCGGGTCTTGGTGGGCGGGAAAATGCCTGAGGCCGACCCGCCACTATTTCCCTGAGATCAGCGGCATCGGTCTTGAGATGGACCCTCAAGCACTGCGGATGTCTCTCTGAGCTTCCCACTGGGGTGAGCTTGCCGCAGTGGGAAGCGTTTCTCCCCTAACTCAGCTCCAGGCCCTCCCGACTCACCGCGAAACTGTAGAAGTCGATCGCACACATCACGCGAACCTCACCTTCCGGGACGGCGCAGCTGACTGGGCCATGAACAAGCCGGGATCCGGGCTGGAGCACCTGGGTCCGCTCATGGGGAAGGAAGATCCGGTTGACGTTGTGGGTGGTCGCTGGCTCACCCTGGTGGACCGAGACCGCATTGATGTCCCCCTCACCCTCATGGGCACACATGGCGAGGGGATCCTCCTCGGCGTACATCTCGCAGTAGGTGCCGTCCGGGCCCTGGAACTGCAGGCCCGGTTGCTCGGGGAAGATCAGTGCGGAGGAGAAGGGGGCGGGATCGGTTTCGTGGACCTCGGTGATCTCCCCGACAAAACGGCTACCGGGGATTCCTACCCAGGTATCAGAGGTTTCCACCGGATCTCTTTCAGGGGTGGTGGCTGAGGTGGGACCTGCAGTGACGGTTTCGGTGGTCTCTTCGCTGGCGCAGCCGGCAAGGGCGGTGGCTCCCAGGATGAAGGCTGCCAAGGTCGTCTTGGTTGGGAAGGGTCGGAAGTATTTCTTCACGCTGATCACGCTCCTTGGGAAAAGCCTAAACCAGAGCTCGGGTGCTGCCGGCCCTGCTGGCCAATCGATATGACATCGTCATCAGCGCTCGGGGCACCTTCAGCACGACTTTCCAGTTAGCGAAGGACACCGGTTCTCACCTCAAGTACCGCGGCGCCGCACCGCCCCGGGAAGCCAGCATCACCGCGGTCGTCGATAAGCACCCCCGATCGGCGTATCCTGTGGGGTATGGCTTTTGCTGCTGAACATCCTGTGTTGTCCCATTCCGAACATCGCCCGGTCGGTGAGATTGAGCGCTCTGATGCGAAGTTCGAGGTCATCTCGGAGTTCCAGCCCGCCGGTGACCAGCCTGCCGCGATCAAGGAGCTCGATGAGCGGCTCAATCGTGGCGAGGAGGATATCGTCCTGCTGGGTGCCACCGGTACCGGTAAGTCCGCCACCGCTGCCTGGTTGATCGAGAAGCAGCAGCGGCCCACTCTGGTGATGGCACCGAACAAGACCTTGGCGGCACAGCTGGCTAATGAGCTTCGCCAGCTGCTGCCCAATAACGCGGTGGAGTACTTCGTCTCCTATTACGACTACTACCAGCCGGAGGCGTATATCGCGCAGACGGACACCTACATCGAGAAGGATTCCTCGATCAACGAGGATGTCGAGCGGCTGCGTCACTCGGCGACCTCCTCCCTACTTTCGCGTCGCGATGTCGTGGTGGTGTCCTCGGTGTCCTGCATCTATGGCCTGGGCACCCCGCAGTCCTACCTGGACCGTTCGGTGGTGCTAAAGGTGGGGGAGGAGGTCGACCGTGACCGTTTTCTCCGGTTGCTGGTGGATATCCAGTATGACCGCAATGACATCGCCTTCACCCGTGGTGCCTTCCGGGTCAAGGGCGATACCGTGGACATCATTCCGGCCTATGAGGAATTGGCGGTGCGGGTGGAGTTCTTCGGTGATGAAGTGGACGCGCTGTACTACATCCATCCGTTGACCGGTGACATCATCCGCCAGGTTGAGGAGATCCGCATCTTCCCGGCGACCCATTATGTGGCTGGTCCGGAGAAAATGGAGAAGGCCGTTGCAGAGATCAAGGCGGAGCTCGCCGAGCGCTTGGCCAGCCTGGAAAACCGGGGCAAGCTGCTGGAGGCCCAGCGGCTGCGGATGCGTACCGAATATGACCTGGAGATGATCGAACAGGTCGGTTTCTGCTCGGGTATCGAGAACTACTCCCGCCATATCGACGGACGTGGAGCGGGCACCTCACCGGCCACCCTGATGGACTATTTCCCCGAGGACTTTCTTACCATCATCGATGAGTCCCATGTGACGGTGCCACAGATCGGCGGTATGTTCGAGGGGGATATGTCGCGAAAGCGTAACCTGGTGGAATTTGGATTCCGGTTGCCCTCAGCCATGGATAACCGCCCGTTGACCTGGGAGGAGTTCGAGGAGCGCAAGGGACAGTGCGTGTATATGTCCGCGACCCCCGGCAAATACGAGATGGCTGCGGCCGGCGGTGAGTTCGTGGAGCAGGTGATCCGTCCGACCGGTCTGGTGGATCCGAAGATCACCGTCAAGCCCACCAAGGGGCAGATCGATGATCTGATTCACGAGATCCGTCAGCGAACGGAGAAGAATGAACGCGTGTTGGTGACCACGCTGACCAAGAAGATGTCGGAGGATCTCACCGAATATCTCATGGAGAATGGTATCCGGGTGCGTTACCTCCACTCTGATATCGATACCCTGCAACGCGTGGAGTTGCTGCGGCAGCTGCGCCTGGGCGAGTACGACGTGCTGGTGGGTATCAACCTGCTTCGCGAGGGCCTTGACCTGCCCGAGGTGTCGCTGGTGGCGATCCTCGACGCCGACAAGGAGGGGTTCCTCCGCTCGACGACCTCCCTGATCCAGACCATCGGCCGTGCCGCCCGAAACGTCTCCGGCGAGGTGATCATGTACGCCGATAAAATCACCGACTCCATGCAGAATGCCATCGAAGAGACCGATCGCCGACGCGAGAAGCAGGTCGCCTACAACACGGAACGCGGTATCGATCCGCAACCCCTGCGGAAGAAGATCGCCGATATCCTCGACCAGGTCTATGAAAACACCGGGGCGGGTGGGGAGACGTCCGCGGGTGGTGACGCCGCGGTGGCGGAGAAGGCCGATATCTCCAACATGCCCACGGAACAGGTCCAGAAGCTTATCGACGACCTGAGCGCCCAGATGGGCGCTGCCGCCCGGGAGCTGAAGTTCGAGCTCGCCGGCCGCCTCCGAGATGAGATCGT
The DNA here is from genome assembly GCF_052266655.1 of Corynebacterium sp. A21. NCBI lineage: Bacteria > Bacillati > Actinomycetota > Actinomycetes > Mycobacteriales > Corynebacteriaceae > Corynebacterium > Corynebacterium sp. A21. The sequence continues at coordinate 53,845 of NZ_JBQPQY010000009.1, read as the reverse complement.
GGAGCTGAAGAAGGAGCTGCGCGGGATCAAGGATGCCGGTATCTAATCGCTCACACCAGTGACAGTCGGTCAGGCAAACCACCGGCACCGAGGGCCCTCGCGGCGCTAGGATGATCCAGAAGAAACTTCAACAACAGGAAATCAGAGGAACATGAAGAAGTACAGCACAATTGCAGTGGGCACCGATGGATCCGATTCTGCACTGGAGGCAGTCAAGACCGCGGCCAGCCTGGCCACTGTCTATGAGGCTGAGTTGGTTATTATCTGCGCTTACTTCAACAACACCGGTTCACTGCTGGGATCCCGCCAAGCTGATGCCACCTCCATCCCGGTGGTCAGTCAGGAGAACGCGCAGGAATTCCTGCGCGAGGCTCAGCAGGCCGCTGAAACTGAAGGCGCACAGCGGGTGACACTGCGCGACGTGTCCGGAGTTCCGGTGGAGGCGCTGCTCCACACCCTCGATGAGGTCAAGGCTGACCTTCTGGTGGTGGGGAACCGGGGTGTCAACTCACTGACGGGACGTGTCTTCGGAAGCATCCCGACGGGAGTGTCCCGTAAGGCACACGTGGACGTGATGCTGGTCAACACCTCTGATGGGCGTTAGTTGCGTCTATTCTCCGGTTGATTCTGAGGATACTTGATAGACTTATCAGCTAAAGAACACCCACCATAATTTCACGAGGGAAAGGGTCCCATGAGCGAGACTTACCGAAAGATTGTCGTCGGCACCGACGGCTCCAAGTCCTCCCTGCTGGCAGTTGAGCGTGCCGCCAAGATCGCCGCAGCATTTGATGCGACCCTCATTGTCGGCGTTGCCTTCTACGAGACCAAGGAGGATGCCTCCAAGACCCTGCGTCAGGATTCCATCACCGTGCTCGGTGATGAGGTCGCGAACCAGAACCTTGCGGCCGCCGCTGCTCATGCCAAGTCCTTCGGTGTCGAAAAGATCGAGACCGCCGTCCGCTCCGGCACCCCGGTGCAGGCGTTGATGTCGATCGTCAACGATCACCAGGCTGATCTCCTGGTGGTGGGCAATCGTGGTATCAATTCCCTGACCGGCCGTCTGCTGGGTTCCGTTCCGGCGGATGTCGCACGCCAGTCGGACTGTGATGTGATGATCGTTCACACCGTCAGCTAATTCATCCCCGGGGGGGGATCTGGTAGACAACCGCAGCTCCCGTGGCGCAGATGCCGAATTCGGTATCTGACCACGGGAGCTGCGGTATTTCGCGGGCGGGAGAAGTCAGGCGGCCCAGTCGCCGAGGGCGCCCTCGAGCGCGCCCAACGCGGCGTCGATAAGCGCCCAGCGGGCGTCTTCCGTGCAGCCCTGGGAAGCCCAGTGCGCACCGGCGCTGTTGAGAAAACCGAGGTAGCCATGCAGTGCGAATTCATGGCGCAGTTGTTGACTGGGGTTGAGCTCGGAGTGCAGCAGCTCGATGAGCTCAGCCTCGGATTCAGCACGGAGTTCAGTGGCACCAGTGGGTTCGGCTCCGGACTTATGGAGTGGGATCTGCCCCGGGATTCCGGCGAGGTGCTCGAGATGAACTGCGGTGACCACCTGGATCCGGTCCCGGATCGAGCTGCCCGCAGGTTGTTGGCTCAACGCCTGATCGCGATGTCGGGAAAGCTCCTCGAGTGCCTGCTCCAGCACTGATTCGTAGAGTCCTTCCTTGCTGCGGAAGTAGCGGTAGATCAGAGCGTCCGAGGCATCGGCCTGCTCGGAGATCGCGGCTATTTTCACCCGGTCATAGGGGGTGGTGGCGAACTGGGAGGCCGCCGCCTCGAGGATTGCGGCGCGTCGGGCATCTGGATCGAGGCGCTTTCTGGGGCGGCGGTCAGTGCGGGTCATGCTTGCCAGAATAGCACTAGTGAACTATTCTCACTAACGTTAGTGAACTGGATTCAATAGGAGGGGCTTCATGGACTGGAGCGAGCACACGATCTTCTGGCACGTCTATCCGCTGGGCTTTTGCGGCGCGCCCATCAGGGAAGTGGATGTATTTCCCCAGCCACGGCTGCGAAAGTTGCTGAACTGGCTTGATTATGTGGTGGATCTGGGCACAAATGCGCTACTTCTTGGCCCAGTCTTCACCTCCCAGACCCACGGCTATGATCTGCTCGATCAATTCCAGATCGATCCGCGCCTGGGGACCGAGGAAGACTTCACCGAACTAATCGCAGCAGCCAAACACCGGGGGCTGCGGGTGATCCTCGATGGAGTGTTCAGCCATGTGGGCCGGGAGCACCCTGATGTGCAGCAGGCGCTGCGAGAGGGTCCCGGCAGTGCCAAAGCCGCCCGTTTCGACATTGACTGGGAAGCCGATGGAGGACCTAAACCCCGGGTATTCGAGGGGCATGAGACCCTGGTTCGGCTCAACCACGACGACCCCGGAACCCGCGAGCATGTGGTTGAGGTGATGAACTACTGGCTTGATCGTGGCATCCACGGGTGGCGGTTGGATGCCGCTTACTCCGTGGATCCGGAGTTCTGGGCGGAGGTGCTCCCCCGGGTTCGGGAGAGCCATCCTGATGTCTGGTTTCTGGGTGAGGTCATCCACGGCGACTATGCAAAAATCAGCTGGGACGCCAAAATCGATTCCATCACCCAGTATGAACTCTGGAAGGGCATCTGGTCCAGCCTGAAGAACGCTAACCTCTACGAACTCGACCATGCGCTGCAACGGCATGACCACTTCCTGGAATCTTTTGTCCCGCAGACGTTCATCGGTAATCACGATGTCACCCGCATCGCCAGTAACCTCGGGCCGCAGGGTGCGGTGACGGCACTGGCGATCCTCATGACTGTCGGCGGGGTGCCCTCGATCTATGCCGGAGACGAACAGGGCTTCACCGGAGTCAAGGAGGAGCGTGTCGGAGGCGATGACGCGGTGCGGCCGGCTTTTCCGGATCATCCCTCGGAGTTGAGCCCGTTGGGCTCGGAGATCCACCGGGCACATCAGGAGCTGATCGCCCTGCGGCGCCAACACCCCTGGCTGCATGATTCCATGTTGGAGATGCAGGATCTGGATAACACCCAGTGCCGCTACCAGGTGGTGGGCACCGATCCCGCCGAGGTAATCGAGGTCTCCCTCAACCTCAAACCAGCCAAGGGTGAATCCCGGGTACTCATCCGGGATCACCAGGGAAAGGTGCTCTGGCGGCAGTCCGCCTCATAGCGGCAGGCTGAACCGGAGTGCCCACCCCAAGAGCCGGGGAGCCTAGAGTTCCGGAATATCGCCGATCAGGGTGAGCGTCTGCGTGGTACGGGTGACCGCTACATAGAGGTCTTGCCAACCCTGCGGGCTCTGTTCGATGAGGGCGAGGGGATCGACGACGATCACGTGGTCGAACTCCAAGCCCTTGACCTCGGAGACACCGAGCACCGAAATCGCGGGATCCACACCGGGGGGAGTGGCCTGGCGGCGCTCATCAGGGATGATGATCGCGACCATACGCTCGGCATCCTCTGCCAGGAGCCGGGCCGCCACCTCCCACGGATCGGTGCCCACCGGAAGCTGCTCCGGATGGCGGCCGGCCTCCCGGATCGCGGTTGCCGGCTGGGCCATCGGATCGATGACGGCCAGAATCTTATGCGCCACCGCCATGATCTCCGCCGGAGTCCGGTAGTTGACGGTGAGCTCATGATGCCGGAAACGGGTCTTGACGTAGGGCGCCAGGGCCTCATGCCAGGAATCGACCCCCGCGGGGGAGCCGGTCTGGGCGGTATCGCCCACCAGGGTCATCCAACGGGAGGGACTCCGACGCATGACCATCCGCCAATCCATGGGACTGAGCTCCTGGGCCTCATCAACGATCACATGACCATAAGCCCAGGTATGGTCGATCTTCGCCCGGTCAGCGGTGGAGCGGATATCGCGGACCTCCTGACGCTGGGCCAGGGTCTCGGCATCAATAACATCATGGGCACTGAGGATCTCGGCCTCGTACTGGTCATCATCATTATCGGTGGAGGCGGAACCGCTCAAGATATCCAGGGCGTCCTGAGCATCCTCGATCATCTCCCGGTGCCGACTCTCAGCCTGCACGCGGGCCTGCTCCGGATCAGGCATTCCGATCAGCACCGCCAGTTCATCGAGCAGGGCGGCATCCGAAGGTGCCCACGTCGAACCCTCATCACGGTGGAGCGCATCCTGGGTTTCCTCGTCATAATCACGGGCGGCACTGCTGATGGCATCACGATCCTCCAACAGTCCCCGGAGCACCTCGGTGGGCTCGAGTTCGGGCCAGAGCTCGTCGAGCAGGGATTCCACGGCGGGTTCCGCCGCCAACTCATCATGGAGCTCATCAATGTCGGCGCGGCTGAGCAGATTCTTACCACCCAGCGGGTCGGCGCCGATCTTCTCGGCCAGCTGCTGTGCCAGTTGCTCGAGCAGGTGCTCATTGAAGATCTTGCGGGCGTCATTATGGGGCTGGCGGGAACGCCGCGCCCGGGTGCGGGAGGACTTGACCATTGCGGCGTCGCACAGCAAGGTCAGGGAACCCACCCGCAGCTCCACGGGCTCATCGGGCAGGAGCTGGTGGTCCTTGACAGCCTCGCGCAGGATCTCGACCATCTCCAGTGATCCCTTGATCTCCCGGGCAAGGAGTGGCTCCTGGGCGGTACCGGACACCCCGGGATAGACCTCGCCGAGGGTGGCCAACACCACGCCGGTTTCCCCCAGCTCCGGCAGCACCCGGGAGATGTAGTCGAGGAAGGTGCGGTTCGGCCCGATGATGAGTACGCCGGACTTCGCGAGCTGATCGCGGTGGGTATAGAGCAGATAGGCAACCCGGTGCAGGGCGACGGCGGTCTTGCCGGTTCCCGGACCACCCTGGACGACCATCACACCGCGGGTGGTGTCGCGGATGATTTCGTCCTGTTCCCGTTGGATGGTCTCGACGATATTGCGCATATGGCCGGAACGGGCCTGTTGCATCGCCCGGAACAGTGCGGATTCAGAACCAACCCCACTGCGTTCCACACCGGCACCCTCACCAGCGAGAAACTCATCATCAATCCCGAGGACCTGGCGGCCCCGGGTGCGGAGATGCCGACGGATCTGCACACCCTCCGGGTTGGCGGTGGTCGCCAGATAGAAGGGACGAGCCTGATCAGCCCGCCAGTCCAGAAGGAGAGTGCGGTAGTTGTCTTCCCGGTCGAGCAGTCCCATGCGACCTATGTAGCGGCGCTCCAGCCCGGGATGCCCGGGCACCGGATTCTCGACATCAGCAGTTTCCACGTCAATGCGACCGAACACCAGACCCAGTTGGGCGATGTTGAGCCGGTCGAGCCGGGCATTGAGCCCGTGGTACTCGGTCTCGCGCTGCACCAGCGCCTCAGGATCCGGGTTCGAGGGATCGACCCGCAGCATCACTTCCTGCATCCGGGCATTAGCCTGGGTCACCTCATCATCAAGCCGGGTGAACAGGTCATCGACATACGCCTGCTCGACCTTCAGCTCTTCCTCCGCAGCCAAGTGGGATCCTCTCTCAAAGAAAATATTCGGGATGTGGAGTCCCGAATGTGGGCTATCAGTCTACAACGTTGCACCGGACCGAAGGATTCCTCGGCTGCCTTGAAAGGAAACCTGGCCCCAGAGACCTCCGGCGGTGCTGGACGGAAACAGCAGTCTGAATGGTGGAAGCGAAAAATACACCCCCTTTCCCGAGGCCCAATTCCAGGGCTTTCAGGGAAGGGAGTGCACTGTCCTTCGGCTGCTTCCGCGGACGTATCGCGGCTGCAGAAGTGTCAGATCCGGAAGCTAGAACTTGCCCTCGAGCTTGTTCTGGGCGAGCGAAATAACCTTGTCAGCCTGGACCTGGAGCTGGGTGGCTTTCTTATCGGCACGCTTCTTGGCGCGACCACTGGCATCCTCGGCCTGGGCCAGAGCGAAGTCGGCACGGTCCTGAGCCTTGGCAGCGGCCTTGACCACACCCGTCTTAGCGGTCTTGGCATTGTCCTGGGCGCGGGTGAGCCAGTCATCCTTGTTCTCGCTCCAGTAGTCCTGTGCCTTATGTGCGTAATCGGACACCGAATCGGAGACCTTGTGCACGCCAGCCTGCGCCGTGGTCAGCCAGTCTTCCTTGTTTTCCTCGTAGTAGCCCTGCGCCTTATCGGCGTAGTCAGTGACCTTGGTGGAAGCCTCATCGATCCAGTCGCGGGCGGTGCCGCTCAGGTTCTCGGCGGTCTTCTCGGACTCGGACTTGGTGGGCAGCGCAGCGTGAACCTTCTTGTTGGCGGTCTCGGCGGCCTTGGAGGCACGCCACTTCAGGCCCGGCTTGCCGGCGGTATCCACGCTGGTGATTGCGAGGCCACCCAGCAGCGCAACGTTGGTGATGAATCCATTGCGGCGGGCCTGCTTCTCATCCTTGTCCTGGGTCTCCCAGAACGCGTGGCGGGCGAGGATCGTCGGGACGGTCAGGATCGCCAGCGTGGAAGCAGCCAGACGCGGGGCCTTGCCCAGCGCCAGCAGAGCACCGGCGCCGACCTTGGAGCCACCGACGGCACGGGCAACCAACTCCGGATCGCGGGGCAGACGCTTGGCGTAACGGCGGGGCAGGACGGAGCGGACGCGCTTGAGGAGAACCTCGGTGCCCTCGACATGCGCATCGGTGTTCAAGAGGGTGTCCGCACCGTCAAGCACATAGACAGAGGCGAGCATCGGTCGGGCGACTTTACGGATCATAAATTTTGCTCCTTTAAATGAATTAGCTGCCTTATATCTTTTCAATTCTAACGACTTTGAGGCCACCACGAGTGGTGATCCACAAAGAGCACCGCTTACCAGCGACGCTGGAACCACTCATCCAGGTGCGGACGTTCTGCGCCGAGGGTGGTGTCCTTGCCGTGTCCGGGGTGGACCACGGCCTCATCCGGGTGCACCTCAAAGAGCCGGGACTTCACGTCATTGTAGAGCCGGATGAAATCTCCCTCGCTGGAGGTTTTGCCCAATCCCCCGGGGAAGAGGCTGTCGCCGACGAAGAGGTGGGGCATCCCGTCAATCTCCACGGCAATGGCCGCACCGCCCGGGGTGTGACCCCGCAAGATGCTCACCGGGAACTCATGGCCGGCGAAGGGCAGGACATCGCCTTCCTGCAGGTCCACGTCCGGGGCCACCGGAAGGGCAGGGGAGTCGAGGAAAGAACCGTAATGGGTGGCTCCGGTGGCGTCGAGGACCTCCTTGAGAGCGCGGACGTGGTCAGCGTGGCGATGGGTGGTCAGCACGGCGGTGATCTTCACACCGGCCTCCTCGGCGAGCTTCAGCAGAGCTGGAGCGTCAGCCGCGGCGTCGATAAGCAGTCCTTCCTCGCCAGCGGCGAGAAGGTAGCAGTTGTTGTCCATCTCGGAGACGGAGACCTGGTGCAGGGAGAGTTCATTGCTCATGTGACCCAGCGTACCGACGCCGCAGACATCCGGCGAGGGGATTGGCAGGGATAGGCTGTGGTGAGTAGCGGAACCCTCCCAATCGTTGATATGTTCGACTAGGTTTTCCGCTGTACATTCCCTCAGAAAGGTTGGATCCTGCCGTGGCTGATCGTCTCATTGTGCGTGGAGCACGTGAACACAACCTCAAGGGCGTCGACGTCGACGTGCCCCGTGATTCCCTGGTGGTGTTCACCGGCCTCTCCGGCTCCGGTAAATCCTCCCTCGCCTTTGACACGATCTTCGCTGAAGGGCAGCGCCGCTACGTCGAATCGCTCTCCAGCTATGCGCGTCTCTTCCTGGGGCAGATGGACAAGCCGGATGTGGACTTCATTGAAGGACTGTCCCCCGCGGTGGCGATCGACCAGAAGTCGACCAACCGCAACCCGCGTTCCACTGTGGGCACCATCACCGAGGTCTATGACTATCTGCGACTGCTCTATTCCCGCGCCGGGACCGCGCACTGCCCAGTCTGTGACGCCCGGGTGGAACGTCAGACCCCACAGCAGATCGTCGATCAGGTCATGCAGCTGGCGGAGGGGCTGAAATTTCAGGTCCTGGCCCCGGTGGTGCGCACCCGCAAGGGGGAGTTCGTTGACCTCTTCGCTGACCTGGCATCCCAGGGCTATTCCCGCGTCCGGGTCGACGGACAGGTGCACCAGCTCGCCGATCCGCCGAAGCTGGAGAAGCAGATCAAGCATGACATTGATGTCGTCGTCGACCGCCTCCAGGTCAAGGAGACCCAGAAGCAGCGACTGACCGACTCCGTGGAAACCGCGCTCGGTATCGCCGATGGTGTGGTGGTGCTGGAGTTCATCGACCTGCCTGCGGATGATCCCCAGCGGGTGCGCCGCTTCTCGGAGAAGATCTCCTGCCCGAACGGCCACACCCTGGCCATCGACGAGCTTGAGCCGCGCGCCTTCTCCTTCAACTCGCCCTATGGCGCCTGCCCCACCTGTGATGGGCTGGGCACCCGCACCGAGGTCGACATCGACCTGATCATCCCGGATCCGGATGCCCCGGTCACCGCCTCGGTGCAGCCCTGGAATTCCAGCCCGAACCACGGCTACTTCGAAAAACTCATCGAGGGTCTGGCCACAGCCCTGGACTTTGAACCCGATGCCTCCTATTCCTCGCTGACCGCAGTCCAGAAGAAAGCCCTGGTCTACGGCACCAAGAAGGAGGTCAGCGTCCGCTACAAGAACCGCTACGGCCGGGTTCGCAGCTGGACCGCCCCCTTCGAGGGAGTGATGGGCTGGATCGACCGCAAGCTGGAGGAAGCCGAATCAGAGAAGGCCAAGGAGCGTTTCCTCGCCTACACCCGCGAAGTGGCCTGCCCGACCTGTCAGGGCAGCCGCCTCAAGCCGGAGATCCTGGCCGTGCGCCTGGACTCCGGTTCCGAGGGTGAGCTCTCCATCGCCGGGCTGACCGATCTCTCCATCGAGAAGGCCGCCGATTTCCTGGACAGCCTGAAGCTGGGCCACCGCGAGCAGGTCATCGCCGGTGCCGTGCTCAAGGAGATTCAGGCACGGCTGCGCTTCCTCAATGATGTGGGACTGTCCTATCTGACCCTCAACCGGGCCGCCGGCACGCTCTCCGGCGGCGAGGCCCAGCGCATCCGACTGGCCACCCAGATCGGTTCCGGCCTGGCCGGAGTGCTCTACGTCCTTGACGAGCCCTCCATCGGGCTGCATCAGCGCGACAACAAGCGGCTGATCACCACCCTCGAGAAGCTGCGCGATATCGGTAACACCCTGATCGTCGTCGAGCATGACGAGGACACCATCAAGGCTGCCGACTGGCTGGTCGACATCGGCCCCCGGGCCGGCGAATTCGGCGGTGAAGTGGTCTACCAGGGTGAGCCTAAGGGGCTCCTGGAAGCCGAGAACTCCCTGACCGGTGACTATCTCTCCGGCCGCCGCACCCTCGGGGTCCCCGATACCCGCCGCGAGATTGATCCGGAGCGAGTGCTCAAGGTGGTCGGCGCCCGGGAGAACAACCTCCGCGATATCGATGTCACCCTGCCGCTGGGTGTGCTCACCTGCATCACCGGGGTCTCCGGTTCCGGTAAGTCCACCCTGATCAACCAGATCCTGTCCAAGCAGCTGGCCAACACCCTCAACCGGGCCCGCCAGGTCCCCGGTCGCGCCAAGCGGGTTGAAGGCCTGGAGCATCTGGACAAGCTGGTCCAGGTCGATCAGTCACCGATCGGGCGTACCCCGCGCTCCAACCCGGCGACCTACACCGGTGTGTTCGACAAGATCCGCAACCTCTTCGCTGAAACCACCGAAGCCAAGGTGCGTGGCTACAAGGCCGGACGCTTCTCCTTCAACGTCAAGGGCGGCCGCTGTGAAGCCTGCCGCGGTGACGGCACCCTGAAGATCGAGATGAACTTCCTCCCGGATGTCTACGTTCCCTGTGAAGTCTGCGGCGGTGCCCGATACAACCGGGAGACCCTCGAGGTGAAGTACAAGGGCAAGAACATCCACGAGGTACTGGATATGCCCATCTCCGAGGCCTCGACCTTCTTCGAACCGATCACCTCAATCCACCGCTACCTGGCGACGCTTGTTGACGTCGGACTCGGCTATGTCCGCCTGGGACAGGCGGCCACCACGCTCTCCGGTGGTGAGGCGCAGCGCGTCAAGCTCGCCGCTGAGCTGCAGAAGCGTTCCAACGGACGCACCATCTACATCCTCGATGAGCCGACCACCGGCCTGCACTTCGAGGACATCCGGAAACTGATGCTGGTCATCCAGGGCCTGGTGGACAAGGGCAACTCGGTCCTGGTCATCGAGCACAACCTTGATGTCATCAAGGCCGCTGACTGGGTGGTGGACATGGGGCCAGAGGGCGGTTCCGGTGGCGGCACCATCGTCGCGGAGGGCACCCCGGAACAGGTCGCCGAGGTTGCCGGTTCCTACACCGGGCAGTTCCTCAAGGAGGTCCTGGCACGCTCGGGGACTGCCGTAGCTTCTGTCTGAGGTGAGGTGGGGTGGCGCTCCTCGCGCTTTGCCGGAATACCGGCTGGATTTCCTTGATCGAGTGACCCGGTGCAGGGGGAACACTGCTCAACGTGAGGCTTCTCTTCCTCAGCGGTGGTGAACAACGTAGATGACCTGGGGGCCCCGGTGGCTTCGGCCAGCTGATCGTGGCGGGTCCAGCACCATCGGTATCGACGAACCGTGTGGCGATCGGCCACACCGTTTCTGGCGGGGGTCCGATGCGTGTTGAGCTCCGGGGTCGGCACAGTGTTCTCGGGAGCACCGTTATCCAGGGAAAAGGGGACTTTCGGCCGCATGATCATCGAGGCTGGCTGAGGGCGCTGACGGTGGTGATCTTGTCCCGGTTGCTCAGATCAGAAGCACTCACTGCGCTGAGGTTCCTCTTCTGCGTGGGCCTCGAAACACCAATCCTGATCTGGTGGAGCGTGAAGGAAGCCCTGTTCAGTCGACATCTCACTCCATGGTGCGCCGAAGAGCCATGGCGAGATCCATGGCGAGATCAAGGGCGAGATCAAGGGCGAGAGATTCGTTTCCGCCTGAACTGCCACCACAACTGGCGCGATACCAGGTGCCCCAGGAGGTAAACTCCGGAAGGCCGCCTGTGCGGCACTTTGATCGGGCGAGCCCCGAGCTTCTGTGTAGTTGTTCTGCGGAACCCAAATTGATGAGTGGAGGCCTTGAGTCCCTTGAAAATTGCTGTAGCTGGTCTAGGTTATGTAGGCATCTCAAATGCCGCTTTGCTCTCGAAGCACCATAGTGTTTTCGCAGTCGATATTGATCAATCGCGGGTGGATTCAGTGAACCGCTTCGAATCCCCAATTCAAGATGCTGATCTTGATGAGTACCTGGCAACCAAACCGTCAAACCTGAGGGCAACGACAAACCCGCAGGAGGGTTACGCGGAGGCCGAATTCGTCATTGTTGCGACGCCGACTGACTACGATCCCACCACCAATTTCTTCAACACCTCGAGTGTCGAGGATGTCATCACCACAGTTCTCAGCATTAACCCTGAGGCAAATATTGTGGTGAAGTCCACGGTCCCTGTTGGCTATACCGAAGACCTGCAGTCGCTCCACCCAGATGCAACGATCATTTTTTCCCCGGAGTTCCTTCGCGAGGGCAGAGCGCTCTTCGACAATCTCCATCCCTCAAGGATCGTCGTTGGCGACCGAACCGAAGTGGGGCAGAAGTTCGCGGAGCTTCTCCTCGAAGGAGCTGAAGAGGACAACGTTCCGATTCTTCTGACGAATTCCACCGAGGCGGAGGCCATCAAATTATTCGCCAATACCTACCTGGCACTTCGCGTGGCCTATTTCAACGAACTCGACACCTATGCCGCTGTCCGTGGTCTGGATACCAAGCATATTATTGAGGGAGTGGGCCTCGATTCCCGGATCGGAACACACTACAACAACCCGTCGTTCGGATACGGCGGCTACTGCTTGCCGAAGGATACGAAGCAGCTACTCGCGAACTACAGCGATGTTCCCCAGAACCTCATCTCAGCTGTGGTGGATGCAAATACCACGAGGAAAGACTTCATCGCCGAAGATATTTTGCGCCGCGATCCGAAGATCGTCGGAATCTATCGGCTCGTCATGAAATCGGGTTCCGATAACTTCCGGTCATCTTCGATCCAGGGAATCATGAAGCGCCTTAAGGCCAAGGGGATCCCGGTGGTCATCTATGAACCGAACCTCGATCAGGACGAGTTCTTCAATTCTGAAGTTGTCCGCGACCTCGAAGAATTCAAGGAGCGTTGCGATGTGATAGTGGCAAACCGTCCCACCAAGGAATTGGATGAGGTAGCAACCAAGGTCTACACACGCGATCTATTCCAGCGGGATTAGTCGGCCGGTGCCACTGGGTTGGCCGGGCAATCCCAGAGAACCGGCCAACAACGAGTTGATCGCACCCCATCGGGGCGGCTGAATGAACTTCGTGTAGGTTGCTACCCGCCCTGGCTCGGTCCAGGGGAAGTTCATTGATCCGAAGGAGCGAGAGGGAAGCGACACCATCTCGTGCCCCGGTCAAGAGTGAGGACAGTCCACCGGGTCCCGTGGCTTGAGTTTCGCGGGCCCTAAGCCCCGGGGTCCAGCTGCTGCGGGGGAGTCGGAGGGGTAGTCCCGGTCGGCTGGTTCTGGGGTGCAACCGGAGCCGTTGAGGGGTCACCTGTCAACGCCGGGGAGCGTCGACTGCGCATGGTGGCGATCACCAGCAGTGCCACACCACAGACCAGGAAGGCGCTGACCCGTGGCACCCCATCAAGGGCACTGAGGTCGAAGAAGACCAGCTTCAGCGAGGCCGCCGAAGCCAGGATCACACCGATGCCGAGGCTGGTGCGATCACTGAGCGAGGTATGCGCCAGCAGCATCCAGGCGGCCAGCACCATCCAGATGATCGAGATGACCGCATGGCCGATGAGATATCCGAGCCACATACCCTCGTTTCCACCGAGCAGCTCGCCGAGATAGGTGGCCAGCGTGACGATCACCAGCATGGACAGGAAGAGCGCAGCCACCCCGCCGAGCACCTGCTGCCAGGTGTCGAAGATGGTGAAGGAACCGGCGCTCATCAGTACCCGGGCGATCAACGCCGCCAGCAGGAGGGTGAGCACCAGGGCCGGGGTACCGGTCAACCACAGCGGGGTTTTCGCGACCACATCAAAGCCCCACCCACCGGTCATCAGCAGGAGGGCGAATAGCCAGGCGGCCCAGGGGGCCGCACCGAAGGTGTTCTTCGTCGACATCCACCAGACCATGCCGATCGCGATGACGAGGAAGACCGCCAGCACCGGGGAAGCACCCCAGGAACGCAGCGCTTCGGCCATGGTCGGCGGATTCCACCACAGCGGCAGGAAGCTCAGCGGTAGGGCACACAGGCCCACCAGGGTGGTGGCCCGATCCTTCAACTGCACTCCGAAGAGGATGAATCCTGCGGAGACCACAGGAGTCAGCCAGCTCCACAGGGTATCCGGCGCAGTGAATGCGAGGACCGCCAGGAGCACGGTGGCGAGTGCCAGCTGAACCAGGGAATGGTTCCAGGACGTGGTTTCCGCAGCCATCGCCCACCGGGAACTAGTAGCGCTCCGGGTGTCCTCTTCCGGAAGCGGGTCCAGGACATTGGCCGCCGCCAGGGCGAGCGCGGACACCGCAGCCAGGCCAGCTGCAAAGGCGGTCAGGCCCCCCGACCAGGGGTCGAGGAGGAATAGGTGCAGCACAACAATCGTCACCGAGGCGATCAACCGGGTCCAGTGCCACCCGGAACGAAGAGTCGCGGCCAGGCTGAGCAGCGGTAGCACCAGGATCGGCCAGGTCACGGGCTCCGGCTGGAAGTTGGCCATTGCCAGGAAACCGCCCACCACCGCCACCGCATAGGAGATCCAGACCAGGTCAAGTTTTCGGGATTGCGCCAGGTAGCAAATGTGGATCAGGATCAGCACCAGTGCACCGATGAGCTCCGGCCACCATTCCAGCCAGTGCACCAGGGCCACCACCAAGAGTGAAAAGACCAGGTAGGACGTGGTGATCAGGGCGGTGACACCAGTGGTGGCCTCATTTTTCCGGGTGCTCAGCCACAAGCCGATACCCAGCAGGGCCGCGCCAAAGATGGCCGTTCCGAGGACTCTTCCCAGCGGACCGAGCCAACCGTTCTGGATGGCCAGTGCGATGAGCAACCCCACTCCGATGACGGTGATCAGGGCACCACCGATGGCAATTCCGCGCACCACCTTCTGCTCCAAGGTCAACGGCGGGCGGCTGGAGATGCGCCGAGGAGGTGGAGGCTCCGGTCTATTTCCAGGGTAGGGAGTGGGCCAGGGGCGCACCGGGATGCCACCGTCTGCTGCCGAAGCCACCGCCGGCGTCGGCGTCGGGGCGGGCCAGCCCCCGGAAGGGGGCTGGATGGGTGGGGGCGCAGATAAGCGGGGTTCAGCCGGAGCTGCCTGCAGCGTCTCGAGCGTCTCCAGCGTGCGGCGGACATCTGCGATGGCATGTTCGGCGGCAGACAGTTTGGCAAGAGCGGTGCGCAACTCCAGACTGCTGATATTTTCCTTACTCATAATTCAGGACGCTAGCGCGAAAACCACCGGTCTGGGCCACATCCGTGGACATCTTTTCAGAATCGAGATGATATTCATTAGAATCGCGGTATGCCGATGAACCAGAATTTTCCGGAGGATGAGCTGCAGGGGCCAGAGACCTCCGATGCTCGGTTCCGATACTCGGTGGCCTCGCCACCCAATCCCTGGGATCAGAGCCCAAAAGCGCAGGCAGTGGGCGCTCGGGCCGGGGCCAGTCGCAGCATCGCACTGCTCATCCTCCTGCTTGGGGTCATCGTCCTGTCTACCGCCGTGCTCTATGGCAAATTCATCGGATTCTCCGGTGCCGCCGAGGACCTGATGTCCCGCGGAACGGAGGAGGTACAGGCCGCGCAGCCTCCCGCCCCGGCTCCACCGCTCAGCAGTGCGCCTGCCCCCTTGCCCAACGTCCCAGCCGCCACCGTGGAAAGCCGCGTATCGACGCCCACCTCAGCCGCGAGCCCGGCCCCCTCGAGCACCGCGGAAACGACCTCTCCGAAAACAACCGAGCCGGCAGCTCCGACCACTTCATCGGCAACAGAGGTCCCAGCTTCAGCTACCGTGCCCCGGGCTTCAGCCACTGTGCCCCCGGTGGAGGTGTTTGAGGCGCCTTCTTCGGCGACACAGTGTGCGGCAAATGTGAACTGGCGGATTTTCCAGGCCAGTGGGGCCACCAGCTGTCCCTTCGCTGAAAACGTCGCCATCGCCATGAAACCCAACGCCGGCACGACCAGTGTCCAGCAGGTGCAGGCCATCAGCCCGGTGACCGGTGAAAGCTATCAGATGAACTGCCGTCCGGTGGGGCAGGGGTCCTTCACCTGCGAAGGCGGGGAAGGCGCCACGGTAGTGCTCGAACACCGGCACGATCTGCGGCCCGGGCCGCAGGATTGAGACCCGTTCTGAGTGGCGATTTTGTGAATCAACAGCGGGGATGTTAAAGTGTGGGTCACTACCGCCTGGGCATTCTCTCCATTATCGCCTGGGCAGCAAGAGGAGATCTTCCCACCTTGAGCCGCCGGTGTGAATCGGTTGGACACAGGTCAAAGCCAGTAGTTGAGTTATCAGACCCAATGGTCTGGTTGATTCAGTTGACCGGCATAGATGGGATCTCCCGTGCACCTTGAGGTGTGCGGGATTTTTCTGTGGAGTCCTCCCTTGTGATGAGGTACGTGAATCTTATCCCGCTACTTGAGGAGTACACATCAGCGCTGAAGCTCGCATTAATGAGCGAATCCGAGTCCCCGAGGTCCGTCTGGTCGGACCGAATGGTGAGCAGGTTGGCATTGTCCGCACCGACGACGCCCGCAAGCTCGCATACGACGCAGATCTCGACCTGGTTGAGGTCGCACCTGACGCGAAGCCGCCGGTCGCCAAGATCATGGACTTCGGAAAGTTCAAGTACGAGCAGGCTCAGAAGGCCCGCGAGTCCCGAAAGAACCAGCAGCAGACTGTCGTCAAGGAGCAAAAGTTCCGTCCCAAGATCGACCAGCACGATTATGAGACGAAAAAGAGTAACGTGATCCGGTTCCTGGAGAAGGGATCCAAGGTCAAGGTGACCATCATGTTCCGTGGCCGCGAGCAGTCGCGCCCGGAGCTCGGTTACCGCCTCCTGGAGCGTCTGGGCAATGACGTCGCCGAGTACGGCATCGTCGAAACCCGGGCAAAGCAGGACGGCCGCAACATGACCATGGTTCTCGGTCCGGTGCGCAAAGGCAAGAAGTAAAATTTAACTACTACAGGGATTAAGGACTTAATTCTCATGAAGCAGAAGACCCACAAGGGTACCGCCAAGCGCGTGAAGATCACCGGCTCCGGCAAGCTTCGTCGCGAGCAAGCAGGTCGTCGTCACCTGCTCGAGGGCAAGCCTTCCACCCGTACCCGTCGTCTCAAGGGCACCGTCGATGTCGCTCCGGCCGACGTCAAGCGCATGAAGCGTCTTCTGGGCAAGGCTTAATAAAGCCGCTTGCCCCACCAACCCACCACCAACGTTTTAAGGAAGTATCACCGTGGCACGTGTCAAGCGGTCAGTTAACGCCCAGAAGAAGCGTCGTGAAATTCTAAAGTCCGCCAAGGGCTACCGCGGCCAGCGCTCTCGCCTTTACCGTAAGGCAAAAGAGCAGTGGCTGCACTCCATGACCTACGCTTACCGGGACCGTCGCGCTCGCAAGAACGAGTTCCGTAAGCTGTGGATCCAGCGCATCAACGCTGCAGCCCGTATGAACGACATCACCTACAACCGTCTCATCCAGGGCCTGCGCCTTGCTGGGATCGAGGTGGACCGCAAGATCCTCGCCGAGCTTGCTGTCAACGATTTCGCAACCTTCTCCACCATCTGCGAGGCAGCCAAGGCTGCCCTGCCGGAGGACGTTAACGCTCCTAAGGCTGCCTAAGACTCCAGTTCGCTACGGCGTTCGAGATCTTTCAGAAGACACCATGTGACCGGGAAACCGGAACACATGGTGTTTTTCTGTTCGGTTGAGGTTTCTAGGGTGTGGTGGGGGATGCCTCCCGAGGTTCCGGAACCGGGAATGACGGGTAGGTCTCGAGGATCGGCCCAATGACCTCTCCAGAGATGCAATCTGGCCGATCCTCGAGACCTACCCGTCAGGCCCCTGCGAGCCCTTCGGAACAATGCCTGGGCGGGTGATGTGCCTGCTATCACTTCTACTTGAAGCCAAGGGCTTGATAAGGCAGAGTTAAGTAGATTCTGAGTCTGGCCTCTGAGCTGTTGGAGGCCTCACCGGAGTGTGAGAGTAGTGAAAACTCAACAGCAACCGACGGGTGAAAACCCAGCCGGAAAGGACTATTTATGAGCAACCAGTACGGAAACCAGCAGTACAACCAGGATGGCCTGCCCATCACCGGCGGCCAGCCCTTCAACCAGGGCTACCCGTCCCCGCAGCCGGGCTATGCGCAGCAACCTTATAGTCAGCCGGCATATAACCAGCAGCCATATGCCCAGCCAGCGTACGGCCAGCCGCAGGGTTTTGTCGGCGGTCCCGTCAACTCCTACGGTCAGCAGATGCCCGCCCATGTTGAGCAGAAGTCCTGGGTTCTCACTGCGGTGCTGGCGTTCTTCCTGGGTGGCCTCGGCGTCCACAACTTCTATCTCGGCTACACCGTTCGGGGTGTGGCCCAGCTCGCCATGAACATCATCGGCTGGTTGCTGACCGCCACCTTCTTCGGTGCGGTCATCGGCCTTCCGTTGCTGAGCATTCTGGGTATCTGGGTGCTGGTCGAGCTCATCATGATTCTGGTCCGTAGCGGTTCCTACCGGTCAGATTCCCGCGGAGTTCCGCTCAAGTAGGTCGGAATCCAAGGGCCCCTCGGACAGCGCTTATCGACGATCGCGGTGGAGCACCCCGGATGGTCCGTGGGCAGGTCCCTCAGACTTTGCCGGGGGAGTGCCCCGCCCCTGCCGCCGGAGCGGCCGGCCCTGGGGGCTATCCTGAAGGCATGAATCTGGATTTCACCGAAGCCTTCACCGAGCGCACCCCGCGCATCGTCAACGCCGCCAAGCTACACCGCGCCGCCGCCCGAAAGAAGGCCGGAGTCTTCCTCGTCGAGGGTGAGAACAGTGTCGAGGCAGCAGTTGCTACCGGAGCGGCGAAGGATGTCTTCGTCACCGAGTCAGCTGCCGAGCGCTTCGATGAAATTCTCATCACCGCCGGCCACATGGGTGTCTACGTGCACCCGATCACCGAGAAGGCAGCGAGCCACCTCAGCGATACGGTCACCACCACCGGAATTTTCGCCACCTGCGAGCCGGTGCTCTGGACCGTGGGCAAGGCCCTGAAGGGCCGTCCGAAGCTGGTCAGCGTCCCAGTGGCCACCTCGGAGCCGGGCAACGCTGGCACTCTGATCCGGGTCTCAGATGCCATGGGGGCCGACGCTGTGGTCTTCGCCGGTGAGACCGTGGATCCGCTGGGCGGCAAGGTGTCCCGGGCTTCCGCCGGATCGCTCTTCCACATCCCGGTGGCCCGGCAGACCAATATCGATGATGTTCTCGGGCAGCTGCGCTCCAAGGGGCTGAACATTCTGGCCACCGCCGCTGACGGCGAAGTGGATCTTGATGATGCTGAGGAGCTGCTCGCACAGCCCACCGCCTGGCTATTCGGCAATGAAGCCCACGGACTGGGCGATGAGCTGCTGGCCAAGGCAGACTACCGGGTGAGAATTCCGATCCGGGGTCGCGCGGAGTCACTCAACCTGGCCACCGCAGCCTCGATCTGTCTCTATGAGTCCTCTCGCATCCAGAGTGCGGCGGCAGAAGCTGCACAAGCGGCGAAAGAAGCTGCACAGGCGGAGTAATGCTGCGTTGATCACCCAGGCACCGAACGGACATTATTCCGCTCGGTGCCTGAGTTCTGGGAGCCCGGTTGCCACGCAGGTGGTGGTGATAAAACCGGGTGTCCGGGGCGGTGGGTATGATGATCGGGTCAAGAGTGGGAATAATCGAGTAGTGAAGGGTCGGAAAAGACACGGTGTCTGAGAACAAGTCTGAGAACCCCGGAATCGAATTGACCGAGGAGGGGCTCAACGGCGCCGCCGAGCAGGCCCTGGCCGCCTTTGATGCGGCCGCCAACCTCGCGGACCTGGAGGAGGCTCGCCGGGCACATCTGGGCGAGTCTGCCCCGATCCCGCAGGCCCGTCGTGCCCTGGGCACCATTCCCAAGGCACAGCGCAAGGACGCCGGCCGCCTGGTGAACATGGCACGTGGCCGCGTCGAGAAGCATTTTTCCGAGGTGAAGGTGGTCCTGGAGGCCAAGCACCTTGAGGAGTCCCTGCGTGCGGAGCGGGTTGACGTCACGGTGTCCACCACCCGTCGCCAGACCGGTGCGCTGCACCCGATCACCACGCTGAGCGAACAGATCTCGGACATCTTCGTCGGCATGGGCTGGGAGATCGCTGACGGCCCAGAGGCGGAGGCTGAGTACTTCAACTTCGATGCCCTGAACTTCCTGCCGGACCACCCGGCCCGCACCCTGCAGGACACCTTCCACATCGGCACAGCAGGTTCCGGCCAGGTGCTGCGCACCCACACCTCCCCGGTACAGGTCCGCACCATGCTCGCCCGTGATGTTCCGCTCTACATCGCCTGCCCGGGCCGCGTGTTCCGCACCGATGAGCTCGACGCCACCCACACCCCGGTCTTCCATCAGATTGAGGGCCTGGCCGTGGACAAGGGACTGACCATGGCACATCTGCGTGGCACCCTGGATCACCTGGCCAAGACGCTCTTCGGCCCGGAGACCAAGACCCGGATGCGTTCGAACTACTTCCCCTTCACGGAGCCCTCCGCCGAAGTGGACGTCTGGTTCCCGAACAAACAGGGCGGCGCCGGCTGGATCGAGTGGGGTGGCTGCGGCATGGTCAACCCCAACGTGCTCACCGCTGTCGGCGTTGACCCCGAGGAATACACCGGATTCGCCTTCGGCATGGGCTTGGAGCGGACCCTGCAGTTCCGCAATGGTCTGTCCGACATGCGCGACATGGTCGAGGGTGACGTCCGTTTCACCCTGCCCTTCGGCGTTCGCGCCTAGCAACCCACTCGCATTTAAGGAGAAGAATCACCATGCACATTGCACAGAATTGGGTGACGGGACTGCTGCGGCACGCCAACCCTGACTGGGCCGTCTCCGCGCAGGAGCTGGACACCGGTTATGTTCGCGTCGGCTTCGAGACCGAAGGGTTCGAGACCATCCCCGAGACCACCGGCCCGTTGGTGCTCGGCCGGGTGGAGAGCATCGAGGAGCTGAGCGGCTTCAAGAAGCCGATCCGCCACTGCCACGTCAATGTCGGCGATGCCAACGGCACGGGCGAGCTGCAGTCCATCGTCTGTGGCGCCAGGAACTTCGCCGAGGGCGACCTTGTCGTGGTGTGTCTGCCCGGCGCCGTTCTCCCCGGTGATTTCGCCATCGCCGCCCGCGAGACCTACGGCCGCATGTCTGCCGGCATGATCTGCTCGGCGGCAGAATTGGGCCTGACCGACAAGCAGACCTCCGGCATCATCACCCTGGCCGAGGACTACGGTCAGCCCGGGGACGATGCCCGCACGCTGATCGGCCTGGAAGACACCGTCTTTGATGTCAATGTCACCCCGGACCGCGGCTATGCGCTCTCCGCGCGTGGTTTGACCCGCGAGGTGGCCTCGGCCTTCAACCTGAACTACACCGATCCGGCTCAGGAGACCGCTGTCGCCGGCCTGGAGCTCAAGGTCCCGGCGGTTTCTGGTCCGCTGCTTGAGGTCGACCTACGTGATGCGACCAAGGCGATCCGCTTCGGCCTGCGCAAGGTCACCGGAATTGATCCACTCGCGGAGTCCCCCTACTGGCTGCAGCGTGAGCTCATGCTCTCGGGCCAGCGGCCGGTCAACGCTGCCACCGATGTGACGAACTATGTCATGCTGCTGCTGGGTCAGCCGATGCACGCCTTCGATGCCGCCAAGATTTCCGGTGGATTGACCGTGCGCAACGCCGTGGCGGGGGAGAAGTTCGAGTCCTTGGATCACGTCAAGCGTGAGCTGAACGCCGAGGATGTGGTCATCTGTGATGAGCAGGGTATCCAGTCCATGGCGGGTGTCATGGGCGGGGTGACCTCAGAGATCTCTGGGGAGACCACTGATGTCTACTTTGAGGCAGCTACCTGGGATCCGATCACCGTGGCCCGCACCTCGCGCCGCCACAGGCTCAGCTCCGAGTCCTCCCGCCGCTTCGAGCGCGGCGTGGACCCGGCGATCGTCGAGGTATCCCTGGACTTCGCCGCTACCCTGCTGGTCGAGATCGCCGGCGGTACCATCGAGGCCGGTCGCACCCTGATCGGTGAGATCCCGGCGATGCCGACCATCACCATGGCCGCCTCCCACCCATCCAAGCTGGCCGGTGTGGAGTATTCCACCGAGACCGTGGTCGCCCGCCTCGAAGAGGTCGGCTGCACCGTCGTCGTTTCCGGGGAGACCCTGAAGGTCACCCCACCGACCTGGCGAAATGACATGAGCATGTCCGCAGATCTGGTGGAGGAGGTGCTGCGGTTGGAGGGCTTGGAAGCCATTCCGACCATCCTGCCGACCCCGGTCGGTGGCCGTGGCCTGAACCCGGCGCAGAAGCGTCGCCGTGCCCTCGGTCATGCCCTGGCCTATAACGGTTACGCCGAGATCCTCCCGACCCCCTTCATTGCCGATGACACCTTCGATGTCTGGGGCTTAGCCGCCGATGATGAACGCCGCAAGGTGGTCAAGGTACAGAACCCGCTGGAGTCCGACCATTCCATCCTGGGCACCACGCTGCTGCCCTCGATGCTGGATTCCCTGGGCCGCAATGTCGCCCGCGGACTCAAGGACGTCACGCTCTTCGGCCTGCAGCAGGTCTCCTTCGACCGTGGCGCCACGTCCCCGATGCCTTCGGTGGCCCAGCGTCCCGATGATGCCACCGTCACCGAACTCCTGGCGACCCTGCCGGTCCAGCCGCTCTACGTGGCCACCGTCGGAACCGGAGATCTGGAGCTGGCCGGCCCCGGCGGGCAGAGCCGGGCCTACACCTTCGCCGATGCCATTGAGTCCGCCCGCATCGTGGCCCGCGCCGCCGATGTGGAGCTTGAGGTAGCCAACGCGGAGCACCTGCCCTGGCACCCCGGCCGCTGCGCGGCACTGCTTGTCGACGGCCAGGTGGTCGGCCATGCCGGTGAGCTCCACCCCCAGGTACTCGAGGCACTCGAGTTGCCGGCGCGTACCTGTGCCATGGAGCTGAATATCAGCGCACTGCCGATGCAGGAATCCCTGCCGGCCCCGGTGCTCTCGGCCTTCCCGGCCCTGCACCAGGACATTGCCCTGGTCGTCGAGGAGTCCGTACCTGCCGAAACCGTCCGCAAGATCGTTGCAGAAGGCGCCGGTGAACTCCTGGAATCTGTCGAGCTCTTCGACGTCTACCGCTCGGAGCAGCTGGGCGAGGGCAAGAAATCCCTGGCTTTCTCCCTGCTTTTCCGGGCCACCGATCGCACGCTGACCGATGAGGAGGCCAGCCAAGCCCGCCTCAAGGCCGCTGAACTGGCCAAGGAGGCTTTTGCCGCTGAGATGCGGGCTTAGCTTTAAGACTGCGCAATGATTGAATGACCCGGATTTCTTCCCCAGTGGGGGAGGGATCCGGGTCGACCTATCTCAGGTGCCCGGCAGCTCAGGAACTTCTAGGGGATCCTGACTCGATGGTAGGGCTGGCGCTGGGCCCGTCGCCTCAATCTCCGCTTTGATCCAGGTCAGCTCCTTGACTGCGATGGGTGGGTGGCGCCTTAAGCAGCAGGTTCTACTCACTTCGGGGCGTGCGCTGTAGAGCTCCGTATGTTTATGCTCTGCCTTGCGCCCGTGATGGTAGGAGCCACGACCAAGAAGATCAGCCCAGTTTGCTGCCACCGGAGTAATTCATAGCGAAAGTGGAATCAGTGCCCTGACTGGCGCCGTACACGTCACTATGGAAGATTTTCAGGGCCGAAGCTTCTTGGGAGAAGACAAAGCGGCCGTCGGGCCTTTTGGCATCGACGGATGTTCCCGGCGAGATGGAACGCGGACGGAGACGAAAGCTCTGGGGTATCTGGGGGTCTGGGGTTGAAATTACCGGCTCCGACTGAAGGCTGATCCCACCCTGGACCAATTGACCAGAATGCCCGTAAATCAGAGTTGCGGAGATCGGCACAGATAGTGCCAGTGGGATCCTTCGACCCTGCCATTACGGTGTTCTCTCAGCCGATGTTATGCGAACCGCCGACGAGCCGGGTTCAGGCCATTAGCTGGGAGACAGCGAGAATTACCGCTGCTTCATGGGGGAGGCTGTGGGGCGTATCCATGAGCAGACAATCCGCACCGTGGCAGGGGAGCTGACCCTGCGCATCCGGAAAGGTTAAGTGGCTGCCAGTAGTCAGTCGCTCTTGGACGTCAATCAGAAAAGGGTAATAGGGGATCGCGCGGAGAACAAGGTTTGACAAGGGGTTCTGAACGGGCACAGACACGAGGTCTCGGAGATCGGATTCGATCAGGAAAGCGTAGTAATCCAGGAGTACTCGTGCCTGCCGCACCACGATTCATCCTCGACTATCTCGCCGCGTTGATCTCCACCCGAATAACTGTGACATTCTCCACCGGTCCGGGATCAATCGGCCCGGGAGAATCACGAAGTACCTGCATTCCGGTGCCTATTGGGCCCTTAAGCGGATACTCTCCCGATACCACCGAGGCTCATGAACTCCCTGGTGCGCCTTGAGCATCGTGACCCGGGTGGTGGAGGCGTTGACATCCCTGGCGAAGGAGATCATTATCCGCCGGCGTGTCCGGGAAACTGGACCGCCATCCGAAACATAATTAAACTAGTGCCCCAATTAATGGTGGCTTGACTTTCAAGGCTGAGAAAGAATGCCAGCATTTTAAGTTCAGACTTCTTTCAGGTAGTACCTTTCTTATAATGTCTCTATTGATAAACGTTTTTAGAGAAAAGGGCTACCTGAATAGGTGAGGTCTAGTCCGTCACTTGCAGGTTCTATTTAAGCCTCGCCCCCGACGAAAGTGGGTGAATACTAAAACCTGTCATTTATCTTCTGCCTATGTTTTAATGTCGAAGAAGAGGGAGTGACCCGAGCCAGCGCAGCTAATGCGTTAAACATTTGGTGCTGGTAAGGCCATATTTCTCCGTCAAGGATAAGTGTTTCACGGTGGGACCAATTAACATTTCGTCTTTCATGAAAGGTTAGCGCGAATGGAACTACGCGACTATCTAAGAATCGCTCTCAGGCACTGGGTCCTCATTTTATCGATGGCGATCATTGGCATGGGTGTCGGGGCTTCGGTCTCCCTGCTAATGACGCCCAGGTATCAATCTCAAACTCAGCTATACGTTTCCGTTGGTCCGGGAACCGGCGATACTGGAGATCTTGTTATGGGAGCTAGTTTCGCCCAGCAAATTGTCACCAGTTATGTTGATGTGATCGAAACCAGCGGCGTCCTTAACCCAGTGGCGGAGGAGCTCCAGCTCGAAATGACGGGCAATGATCTCGCCAAATATGTTGAGGCATCCTCTCCGTTGGATTCGGTGCTGATCAACATCACCGCCACGAGTCCTGCGCCCGAGCAGGCCGCACAGATCGCAAACGCGGTGGGAGAGAGCTTCAAGGAATTTGTTGGAACGCAGCTCGAATTCCGAGAGGGTTCCGCTGCGAACCTGGTGAACCTCACCACCACCCAGACTGCCTTCGTACCGGCGGCGCCGGAGACCCCGAACCTGATCAATAATCTTGTGCTTGGACTTTTCGGTGGATTAGCTCTGGGATATGGAATTGCGATGCTCCGAGGTGTCTTTGATAACCGGGTTCGCAGCGCCAGTGACGTTCAGGAGGTCACCGACAAACCCCTTCTCGGGGAGATCTTTGATGATTCGGATTCTTCGAAGAGTCGTCTGATTTCCGAGAATGAATGGCAGAGCCCACGTGCGGAAGCTTACCGGGCACTGCGGACCAACCTGCAGTTCCTCGATGTCAATTCGTCCAACCGCGTTTTTGTGGTGACATCACCAAGTCCCGGTGAAGGCAAGACCACAACGGCAATGAATCTTGCTTTCACGATCTCGCAGAATGGTGCTCGGGTGGTGCTCATCGAGGGAGATCTCCGCCGTCCCAAGATTGGCAAATACCTTGGAATTGAAACCGGTACAGGCCTGACAGATGTGCTCATCGGCCGAGCCAAGTTGGAAGATGTTCTCCAGCGGTGGGGCCGCACTGACCTCCATATTCTCCCCGCCGGCCGCATCCCTCCCAATCCGAGTGAGCTTCTCGGCTCCGATGAGATGAAGGAGAACTTGAAGACGCTCCAGTCGCAGTTTGATTATGTGATTATCGATGTGCCCCCGATTCTCGCGGTCACCGACTCCGTTGTGGTCGGCAAATTTGCGGCAGGAATTCTCCTCATCGCAGCTTCAGGTCGCACCACAAGTCAAGACCTAGAGAAGTCTCTTCTTGCAATTGAAACGGCAGGGACGGACGTGCTCGGGATGATTGTGACCATGGTGCCGAGCAAGGGCGCGGACCGTTATAGCTACTCCTCTGACCAGCAGGGGTTTTTCACAACGACGGCATCAGAGACCAGCAGCCGCAGAAAGTCCACGACCAGCAGCCGCAGGAAGTCCTCGCTCACCACAACCGCGGTGCCTGTGAAGGTCGACCGTATGAAGTCCGTGAAGGACAACGACGGGACACCAGAGATAACCACGACCGCGGTGCCCGCGATGGCTGAGGATGTCTGACATGTCTGAGTTGCAGAGTAGTTTCAGGATCCTCACTGTTTGTACCGGCAATCTCTGTCGATCTCCGTTGGCCGAGCAGCTACTGTCTCAGCAGCTGCGGCATGTTCCCGAAATCAGCATCAGCTCCGTTGGCACACATGCTTTAGTTGGTCAGCAGATGCCAGAGTTAGCCCAAGAGAACGCCCGCTCGTTCGGAATTGAGAACCCAGAGCTTCACCGGGCGCGAGCGATGACTGCAGAGTCGCTTGACTCATCGGACTTGATTCTTGCGATGTCACGGGAACACCGTAGAGCCATTGTGGAGCTAAACCCTCGAGCGCTGCGAAAAGTATTCACTGTGCGTGAGTTCGGCCGCCTTGCAGAAAGGACCACCGATAACGATCTCAGATCCGAACTGGCTGGAAAAACCGCGACACCACTGGAGCTACTTCGGGCAGCAACCCGAGGAGTCACGAATGCACGCGGCTCCGTACCTCCCCTGAACAGTCCAACTGATGACGATGTCATCGACCCGTATCAACGCAGCAAGAAGACCTACAACGTTTCGACGTGGCAACTCCTGCCCGCGCTAGATGCCACGACTGATCTTCTTCTCCGGGCTTTGGCAGGTGTTTCCTAATGCGCGCGCGAACTGAGGCTAATAATCATCCGAGGAGAATACCAATGTGGCTGCTCCTAGGTCTGCTCGCAATGCTGTCCGCAGTTTCACTTGTTCTTTCCTACGCCGCCTATACGCAGATCTACAAGGGAGAGAATGAGGGGTTTCCACTCAATCCCGAATCCTCTGCCATCCCAGCAGGGACCTATCAGGCTGGAAGCAAAGTGCTCGCTGAGTCGCCGCGAACCTCAGCCGGAGGTGATCGGTTCGCCACCTTGTTGGTGCGTCATAAAGCGCCCTCAACCGATACCGGACAGGATGCTGCACTGAAGTGCGAAGCCAGCTCATTTCAAGCAGCGACTGGCCACGGACTCCCGTGGTCCGGGGCGACGGATCCTGCCGATGCCCTTGCTTTCAATCATCTCAACAACTTCTACGTTATGACGTCGGCTACTGACCACAAACTTGGCGGCCTCGATTCGGGAATCCCAAGCGCGTCAGAGTTGGCGGGGCAAATTGACTGCCTCGATGGTGGCACCTCCTTAGAGGCAATCAGTACTGCTAACAAAACACTCGCAACTTCAATCGATGGAGGATCGACATGGCTCTGATACCGGAAACATGGACAAATCAACGACAACTGAAGTGGCTGCTCAGCGGCGGGATTGTGTTCCTTGTCGATGCGTTGGCCTGGATGACTGCCATTTACCTGGCCGCAATCCTTCGCTATGAATTTGAGATCGACCAGATTAGTACGGAGATGTGCCTGACGTTTTCGCTGGCTGCGGCGCTTCTGCAACTCTTCTTCGGCACCGCATTCCACCTGTATCGACGAAAGTTGAGATTCTGGTCGGGAACTTTCGAAGAAGTTTATACAGTGGCGTTGGTGATTGGCTCTGTCGGAACGGTGCTGTTCATCGTTTCACTGGTCTTCGGCTCCGAATGGCAGGTGTCCCGTGGAAAGATGCTGATTGCCACGCCACTGGCACTCATGATGATGCTCGGGGTTCGCTATATCGCACGGGTTATGTCGGAACGTGCCAGCCGACCCCACCCCGGCTCCACCCGGGCGCTCATTCTCGGCGGCGGTTTTGTTGGAACGCATCTGATCCAGTGGATGATGTTGGATCCTTCGTCTGTCTACCGTCCGGTTGGAGTTCTTGACGATGACCCAAAGCTTAATCGGGGTCGAATCCGTGGAATTCCTGTGCTCGGCAATCTTGATTCCATCGAGAGCGCCGCGAAGCTTACTGAAGCGGAAGTTCTGATCGTCGCAATTAGCGCAGCGGATTCGCAGCTATTGAGCCGGGTCCAAGATCAGGCGAGCAAGCTTGGACTGTCTGTAAAGGTGATGCCTCCAATTGGGGAGGTAGTCACCCATGGTGTGAGAGTTAACGACCTTCGAGATCTGTCAATCGAGGATTTGCTCGGACGGCAGCCAGTGGAGACTGACGTGGCTGAAATCGCAGACTACCTGATGGGCAAACGAGTCCTGGTTACCGGTGCCGGTGGCTCGATTGGTGCTCAGCTTTGCGTGGAGATCGCCAAGTACGCACCCGCTGAGCTGATAATGTTGGACAGAGATGAGACAGGACTCCAAGGCGTCCTGATCAACGTCGAAGGCAACGGTTTGTTGGACACAGATGCGGTTGTACTCGCAGACATCCGTGATTCCGAGGAACTCCAGCGGATCTTCCTCAACCGTCGTCCCGAGGTTGTGTTCCATGCCGCGGCATTGAAGCACCTGCCAATGCTCCAGCAGTACCCCGATGAAGCATGGAAGACCAATGTGCTGGGCACCCTCAACGTTTTGCAGGCTGCCGAGGTTGCTGAAGTCGAGACATTCATCAACATTTCCACTGATAAGGCGGCAAACCCAACCAGCGCACTGGGGTATTCGAAGCAGCTAGCAGAAAGGCTGACTGCCTGGTTTGGCCACCGAACTGGAAAGAGTTATCTTTCCGTTCGCTTCGGCAATGTGATCGGAAGCAGAGGATCGATGCTGCCCACGTTCATGCGGTTGATTGAAGAAGATAGGCCGCTGACGGTGACACACCCCGAGGTAACCCGCTATTTCATGACTATTCCGGAAGCGTGCCAACTGGTGCTGCAAGCCGGCGGTATCGGACGTGCGGGTGAGGTGTTGATCCTCGATATGGGAGAACCCGTAAACATCCTCGGAATAGCACAGCGGATGATTGCGCTTTCGGGCAAAAATATTGAGATCGTCTACACCGGGCTCCGGGAGGGCGAGAAACTACACGAGGTCCTCGTGAGCGAGGGGGAGCGGCAAGAGCGGCCCTTCCATCCGAAGATCTCACACGCACTAGTTGACGGCATGCCGCCACTTGACCTGAACAAGAATGAGTTCATAACCTCTCTCGGCAAAAAGGACAGTCAAGAAAGTGCGGTCACGAGGTGAGCGGAAAATGTATCTCCCGCCAGCTTCCCGATGTCGTTGAAATTGAGATCTTCAGTTACTACCGTCGAATCCCCACATGGAGACAGCGGACTGTACTGAGCAATCCTTCGACAACCACAGCTCCCACCAAGGAATGGAACTTGACCATGGGTATGTCACTTCAAGAGGGATCCGTCCCGGACACTGAAAAATCCGAGAACCTCTTTGTTTTGATCGAAAGTTTCCCGAAGGGACAACGATGAACATCCTATTATCCTCCGTGGGCCGGCGCCCCTACCTGGTGCGATGGTTCCAAGAAGCTTTGACGGCGAATGGTCTGGATGGACGTGTGATAGCTGCAGACCTGGATCCACTTTCACCGGCCCGTGCTTTCACCGAAGATTTTGTGACTGCGCCAGGTGTGGACAGCCCCCGTTATCAAGACTGGTTGAGGCAATTATTGACTGAACGGGAAATTGACCTGGCAATCTCAATCAACGACTTTGAGCTCTCGGAGTGGGCACTATTGCCGAGAACCGAGGAGTGGGGTCCGCTAGTAAGGCTTACCTCTGAGACTCAGATTCTGGTCGAGGATAAGCACGCGATGGGCGTAGAGCTTGACCGACTCGGGATCCGCAACCCTGCCACATGGCTCGGGGGAGAAATCGCCCAGCTGAGTGATTCTGGGGTGAATTATGTGACCAAGGGCCGATTCGGCAGTGCCTCGAGGGGGCTAAGATACGCGGATACCGCAGGACTGAAGACAGCGATAAAGGAAGCAACCCATGAGGTTACGACGCGTCAGGGTCTGCCAGCTCTTGATCAGCAGGAAACGAAACCCGAAAACCTGGTTATCTTTCAAGAACAGATCGTGGGCGATGAATATGGCCTAGATGTGGTTTGTGACCTTCATGGACGATTTGCGGGTGTACTTGCTCGGCGAAAGATCTCGATGCGATCGGGGGAGACAGACCGGGCGGAGTCGGTTAACTCGAGCCAATTCGAAGATATAGCTCGTAGCATCGCGGAAGCTGTCCCGCATCCTGGAACCTGCGATGTTGATGTCATTGTCGACGCTGACGGTCATGCCTACGTCATCGACATCAACCCGAGGTTCGGAGGTGGGTATCCATTCTCGCACCTGGCTGGAGCGCGTATTCCGAATGTCTATGTAGCGTGGATTGCCGATCTGCCAGTACACGAGGAGTGGCTGAGATGTGATCCCGGAGTAATCGGGGGAAAACTGGTGGAAGCAGTGATGGTCTCATGAGCACAACACCGCAGTATCCATCCGGGCAGGACTTGGTCACCAGACGCAAACACATGGCCCTCAAAAGAGTGTTCGACACCGCTTTGATCGTCGCGTCTGCCCCGCTCACCATTCCGGCAACTGTTCTAGCTGCCCTCCTAGTCCGTATCAACATGGGGAAGCCGATATTCTTCCGTCAGCAGCGTGTGGGCCTCGGCGAAGAAACCTTTGAGCTTCTGAAGTTCCGCTCAATGCTCCCGGAGACGGATCTCCAGGGCAATCAACTCTCCGAAGTCGAGCGGTTGACCGCATTCGGTCGGTTGCTCCGTCGATCCAGTATGGATGAGCTGCCCCAGCTACTGAATGTTCTCCGTGGGGAGATGTCGCTTGTGGGGCCTCGACCTCTGAAGGTTGAGTATGTTCCTTCTTATACACAAAGTGAACGTCTCAGGCATTCGGTACGACCCGGTATCACCGGTGCAGCGCAAGTTAGCGGACGGAATAACCTTGATTGGGATATGCGCTTAGGGCTGGATACCGCTTATGCACGAACAGGATCACTGTTTGACGATGTGAAAATCCTCTGGCGCACGTTCGCCAGTCTGTCGGGGAGTAAGGATGCTTTCCCGGACTCTTTCGATCATGAGGAGGATTTCGATGAATTCCGCAGTTATCCCGCGGATGGAAGCTACGCCTTGCGAAGAATCGAACCCCGTGATGCGGAAGCCTTCGTGCGGTGGTTCGATGTGCAGCCCTTACCGGAGATCATGGCCCTTGATGAGCACGATAATCCCGAGGGTATCCACGCTTGGCTGAAGTCGGCAAGGTTGGACCCCTACCGGAAGGATCTGGTTCTTTATGACCTGCAAACTCGGCAACCGGCCGCGATTGCGGGCTATCGGTCAATGGCAGGTAGTTTCTGCCCGGATATCTACATCGTGGTAGATCCAGAGCGGAACGAACACCAGACAGAAAGTGTGGCCTTGAGCCTGCTGCTGGAGTACGTGAAGATGCAGGGCGATGTGGACAGTGCGGCAGTTGAATTACCGGGTGAGCGCGAGAAGTCGATCACTCTGTTTCAGAGTCACGGTTTCACTGTCATAACAGATGGTTCCCTTGAGGATGGGGTCCGAATGGAAACAAAATGGTAGATCAGAGCTTCTCCTCAGGGACACCCTCTGTGCGGAACCTCCCATACGAAGTACAAGATATAACACCGTACCCGCGGTGAAGGTAACCAGGAGTATTTTCTACGGAGATATAGAAGCCAGGAATAATAACGAGATATTGCCTGGAAGAATAACTAATCACCCTGAAGGGAATCAATTTAGTTTTATCCAGATACATATTTCTGAGACTGATTTATTCAGTGCCAATTAATCTACGAAATCGAAAAATAAGCGCGTGTGGAAGTTCATTTAATTCGGTCACAATGCGAATTATGGAGTAACTGATAAGAAGGCGAGGAGGGTTCATGTACAAGGCAACTGTTCCTGAAATTAATGCTAGCGTCTGGGCCTTCCCAGTCTCCTGCGCTGTCCAGCGGCAGGGGATGCGTGTGTGGCATCTCCGGTCGCCAGGTCGACCACTGCTGGCGAAGTCCCCTGGCTTTAGGGGGCTGGCTCAGTTATCTGTTTCGGCTGGAAAGATCGGGGCCCGATGTAATGAGTGAGTCGGAAGAGACAACCGGCGACGCGCAGCACGCGCGGATAGCCGCCATTGTTCTCGTTGGCGGGCAGGTGTTGGCAGCTGTTGGTGCGTTGTTGGTGAATCTGCTTGCCAGTCGGGTTCTTGATCCTGCTCCCCGTGGAGATCTGGCTTATGCGCTCCAGATGTCCTACTTCTTCTCCGTCATTGCGGTAATGGGACTCGAACGGCCATACATGGCTTCCAGGGTTGGGCGGTTCAACTCTGAATACCGAACCTTCACCCGAATGGTGATTCCGGGAACCCTCGTTGTTATCCCGGTTATCTTTTTTGTGACGGCGATATCACCGTTCAGCGTCAGCTGGATGTGGATGGGAGCTCTGGTCCTGGCTGCCTATGTCGCGCTAAACTCCCTGGTCCTGTCCGTTCGGGTCGCATATGTGGCCAGTAGAGATTGGAAGCGCTTCGGGGTAAACGCTTTTGGATCTCAACTGACCATTGTGGCAGGAGCAGTGTTGCTCACTGTCCTTGAAGTGTCTGACCCTGTCCTTTGGATGGGTGTCTACGCGCTTTCTGGAATTCCAGCTGTGGTCCTTCTGTGGCTTGCGTTACGGGGTGGTTCCGAGTCGAGCCTGCCGACACCCCCCGAGCGGAAGTCTCTTCGGCGACGTGGCTGGATTCTGCTGCCTTCAGCATTTAGCAATATGGCGATGCTCCGTTCCGACCGTCTGTTGCTACCGGCCTTAAGCACTTCTGCCGAGCTGGGACTATATATCACCGTGGCCACGGTCCTGGAGATGGCGACCTGGCCCGTTGAACAGTGGGTGGATGCCTCGCTTCGCCGGTGGGCGAGGTCGCCGGGAATGCCTTGGCGGTTCATCGGCAGCCTGATCGCTCGATCGTTGCTGTTGCTCATGGTGCTGTCTGCGCTACTTGGGGTGGCGGCCTACTTGATGATCGTGATCGTTCTGCCGGAGTCCTATCGGCCGGCAATTGCGGTCATTTTCCCACTCTCTGTAGCCGCGGTCATTTATGGGATTACGCGCGTGCAGCAAGGTATTCTTATTGCCTTTGCTGCTGAGGTGAGAGTTTCGATAATGGAAATCTCTGGAGCCCTAATCTCAGTCATTGCTTATGTTATATTAATACCAAACTTCGGAATGCTTGGCGCCGCTTATGGGTCAATCATCGGATACGTAGCGTGTGCCATCGTTGCGTCAATTCTCCTTCTCGGAGTGAGTAAAGAAAGAGGAAAATCGTGAAACCAATCGACATCTTGATTATTGCGCACTTCTCTGGGCCTACACATGCTTCCAATGATCGCTTCCGGGAACTTGCCCGTATTTTGAGCAAACGGGGGGCGACTATCGAGCTGGCCACATCTTCGTTTGTACATGAGAGCAAAACTCAACGAGATCCTTCCGTGGAATTGGCTGAGCCTTTCCGGACAACCTACATTCCCGAACCGGACTATTCTGCGAACGTCTCTGTGGGACGGATCCTGAGCCACCGCGCGATGTCTCGGAATCTTGTGGAATACCTCAATCAGCGTGAAGTTCCTGATGTCATCTACTGTGCTATGCCCTCGAATGATGTGGCCGCCGTGGTTGCCGCTTATGCGAAACAGCACGGTGTGCGTTTTGTTCTCGATGTGCAGGACCTGTGGCCCGAAGCATTTGAATTAGTGCTTAAACCGAAGCGGTTAGCCAGATATGCACTCACTCCGCTTCGAAGTCACGCAGATCGTATTTATCGTGCGGCGGATGCGGTAGTTACGGTGTCTGACACGTACTCCGAGAGAGTGCGGTCATCACGAAGCGGGGATGTCTCTACTACTTACCTCGGCACAAATCTCAAATCCTTTGACAGACATGAAGCAAAGTCATGGGATGCATCGGACAAGGCTATACAGCTGGCTTATATCGGAACGCTGAGTCATAGTTACGACCTTCCCGTTGTCTTCGAGGCCATTCGGATATTGAAGCGCCAGCATTATGAAGTCAGATTGCATCTGA
This sequence comes from Corynebacterium sp. A21, assembly GCF_052266655.1. Taxonomy (NCBI): domain Bacteria; kingdom Bacillati; phylum Actinomycetota; class Actinomycetes; order Mycobacteriales; family Corynebacteriaceae; genus Corynebacterium; species Corynebacterium sp. A21. The sequence goes on along the minus strand of NZ_JBQPQY010000009.1, from coordinate 20,153 downwards.
TGGGAGCGGGGCCGCTCGCGGAGAAGTGGCGAGAAAGCACTCAAGATCTGCGGGACGAGGTCCTCTTCCATGGGTTGCTCAGCTACCCGGAGATGGTTGCGAGGTTGCGGTCCTGTGATATTGCGTTGAACCCGATCGTCCCGGGTGCAGCTCAGAGCATTGTGAACAAGGTTTGCGACTACGCAGCGGCCGGATTGCCGGTGGTGAGCACGCAGGAGTGCGAAGAATACCGCAATATGCTGGTCGAGTTTAATGCAGGTATTAACTGTGCCCCAGAGCCAACAGCGGTCGCCTCTGCTCTGATTCAATTGGCGGACAATCAGAAGATCCGACAGGAGATGGGACACGGATCCAGGCGGCTGGCAGAAGAACACTTTGATCGGGCGGTGACTTATGAGCGACTTGCGGATCTAGTCGTTAATCACGCCTCGTAATTCAGGTGCTGCTCATTACGGTTTCGGAGATGTTCTATTCATACACAACATTGAGGAAATTCTCGCCCCTGCCTGTGGTTTTACACTGCTAAGTCCATCCTCGAGACCCGTGGGGCTGGTTAGTACTACTGCATGGGGCTCCGCAAGCCACAACCCTGATGATCGCCGCTGTTGTGTTCGGCTCAACAGGAGCTGAGTTCCTCGACTGGGGAGTTGCCATCACTGCGGTTTCCCGGAGATAGCTATCTCAACCCCAAGTTTCGGTATACACAACGATCTGATCAAGATAACGTACTCAATTCCTAAAAAGGAGAAGTCCCATGACCGCACCGAGGATCCTGCTTTCTCAAGCGACTATCACTGAAACTGAGGAGAACGCTGTTCTGCGGGCTCTTCGTTCGGGGTGGGTGGCACCGCTCGGCCCTGACATCGACGCCTTTGAACGCGAGATTGCCGAGCGTGTGGGTGTTGACCATGCCCTCGCCCTGACCTCGGGTACCGCAGCTCTACATCTGGCACTGCTGCGTCTATCGGTGGGACCTGGTGATTTTATCCCGGTCCCCACGATGACTTTCGCTGCCACCACCAACGCCATCGCCTATACCGGCGCCACTCCCATTTTCGTCGACTGTCTACCGGATGGCAATGTCGATCCGGAGCTACTGTTGGAAACCGTCGACACGCTCCAGGGAGAAGGGCATAGTGTTCCCGTGGCCATGACCGTGGATCTGATGGGACGGTGCGTCAACTATCACGAATTAGAGACGGGACTGGCGGAACGCGGTGTAGAGCTGGTGGCTGATGCCGCAGAGTCCCTCGGTGCTACCCTCAACGGCCAGGCTGCCGGCTCCTTCGGTCGGGCCGCCGTTTTTTCCTTCAACGGCAACAAGATTATGACCACCTCTGGGGGAGGAATGTTGGTCAGCAATGATTCTGAGTTGATTGACGGAGCTCGTTACCTATCGACTCAGGCTCGCCAGCCAGCGCCCTGGTATGAACATACCGAAATCGGTTACAACTATCGCATGTCGAATATCCTCGCGGCACTTGGACGTGCTCAGCTCAGCAGACTCGATGAGCTGATTGGCCGTCGTGCAGAGATCCGCCAGATGTACGCCCACGTCGCTGAGGATCTTGGATTTCGATTACTCGGAGATGTGGCAGGCACTGGTGTGCACGAGGAGAACTCCTGGTTGAGCACCATCGTCATCGATGATGACAGCCCAGTCACACCGTCAGCAGTGATCCAGGCGCTGAGTGCCGAAAATATTGAGGCCCGCTACATCTGGAAGCCGATGCATCTGCAACCGGTCTATTCCGGAGCCCGTGGGTTCTACACAGGTCAGTCGGAGAAACTTTTTAGTCGGGCAGTGACCCTTCCCAGCGGCGCGGGCTTGTCCGACTCCGATATCGAGCGAGTGGTCGATGCGCTGAGAAGCGTGCTAAAAGTTGGTGTCAGTCCGGTGCTTAAAGTGAGTCCGTAGCTGTTGTGGTTCCTTGGTCGAGCATCGTCAGGGCTTGAGTTTGAACTCCCGAGAGTATCGAGCTGACATGAGAGGTAAGCCCTTGCTTCCCGTCGAGGCAGGAAAGTCGGGCTACTAAGCAGGGGCCCACTAAATGTCCGCACTCCCTTTTCCCTTAACCCATGATTGAGTCCAAGGGGAGTCGCTACCGATAAAACAAAGCGAGAGTGTTCAGGATTGATGTTGTGGACAACAATCTAAACACTCTCGCAATAGCAGTCTATGTCACCGCCGATGGCTTAATCAACACCCACCCCTACCTGGCCCTCTACCGGCCCGTCGTGGGGATCCGGCCCCGGATCGCCGACACGGAGTTGATCTGCCTGGCGATCATGCCAGTATTTTCCCCTACATTCTGCAGCAATCCGGCTACAACAAACGCCAACGCCATCTCACAACCCTCATGCAGCACGTCATGGGCCATCTGTCGACCTCGACCGGTCTGCTCCATGATGATGTCTGGGTTGTAGATTCCACCCCGATCGTATGCGGTCACTCACGGGAAACCGTGACACGCTCCGAGTTAGCCGGCTACGCGGAAAATGGTTACTGTGCCTCCCACTCCCGGTTCTTCCGGGGTCGGGCCCCATTTCCCAGCGTCTTTCAACCAGACTGATGGGCAGACGACCAGTCCACCTTGGAGGTATTGAGTCAGCTCCTCGCAGGATAGCTCTGCGCATCATGACAAATGACTGAGAACGGTAAATTCCTCCCGTCGAGCGGTCGTAACACCGTGCTCATAATCCAACAGCGATGGAATTTCATCCAGGCCTGCTGCCGATCGGATGAGAGCGGACGGGAGGTCCGCCCCCGCGCGGTGACAGAACGGATATCCGCCGCCCAGGCGAGGATTAATATCGATTACCAGCGGCTCTCCCTCGGCAGTTTCCCGGAAGTCAACATCGATGGCGCCAGTAGGGCAGAACAGATTCCCAATCCCGAGTATTGCTTCGCGGAACGGCGTGGCAGGTACCGTCGTGGCAATATCTGTGTCCCCGCTGCGCATCAAATCTTTACGTCGGGCGAGCACCCCGAGTAGCCGAGAATTCCCGTCCACTGAGAACACGCCGTCCACCCCGTACTCCGTCCCGGGCAATCGTTCCTGCACTACGACGGAGGTGAGAGAGTTGTGCGAGGGGTATCCATCTTCGCCAAGAGCGGTTACTGCCGACTTTGCGACCGCGTTGTCGAGCTCTGCGGCAGTGGTGAACAACAACCCGCTTGAGCCGCTTCCGAACCGATGCTTCACTACGAATTCGGTGTTCTCCGCGGCTGACGCCACGATCGAGGCTGCGTCGGTACCCAGGTAAGTAGCGGGGGTCGGGATGCCTTGTTCCTGGAGTGTCGTCGACATGCGATATTTGTCCAGTACGATTGACTGAGCAGCGCTACCGAGGACAGTGACGGCACAGCCGAGTTCACGGAGCTCGTCGGCCAATCCGGCCGACATGATGTGGAGTTCATAGTCGTTGAGCGAGAGAAAGAGATCCGGCCGTTCAGCCGCGACCCAGCTCCGGACTGCCTGCGGGTAGTCGGGACTGTTGTAGGCAGGGTTTGCGACGCCCCGATCCGCGAGGCTGAGGCTTGGACTGGTCGTGCGATACTCCATAGCAATCACTTCGCCGCGGATGCCTTGTTTTTTTAGCGCCTCCCGGAACCACTCGATGTAGTGAGCACGCCGACCAGCTGACGCGATCACAATCTTCAAGCTTTTCTCGTTACCCATCTGAGACTCCTTAGGTTCGCACCAGCCCGTACGGAGGGGTGTTTTTTACTATGAGTTTTTTAACAGCTTATCGAGGAATCCATGAGCATGAGCTGAACTTTTATGAAGTAGTTGGAAAATTGGGAAGCACCTCAGTCGTTAGCGGGGAGAATTTCGCGCCGATGTATGAGTAGGGGAGAGCATTGAACCTGCTGTCGGGGGATGAGTGCTAGTCAGCTTCCTAAGGTGAACTTCCTCTCCACCTGCACGATGATCATTTGTGCAGGTAACCCCAGGTGGGGTATCGGCATAACATGACCGCGTACAACAGTTTCGAGTCTGCTTCTGTAATTAGCGGACACCGGTTTACACCTGCTTTATGCAGCTCAACAGCCGGAGAGTGGTGAAATGGCCAATCTGCGGTAGCGCTTGGGCGCTGGTAAGCCGCGAGGAGATGGAGGGATTGTTCACATCACTTTCCCTTAACTCTTTCTTAGCCTGATTCAGGATGCGATACTTCGGGAGAAGCAGTCTTCATCTTCATCTAAGGAGAGAGTTACATGGAGCGTCTCAACCATTCTCAGGATTTGGTCCCCCCTGCACCGGCCTTCGTTATCGATGTCCCGGTACTGGAGGGTTTCCTCAGTCGATTCCAACAAGCTCTGAACACGCATTGGCAGAACTCGATCCTGTCATATTCTTTCAAGACGAATTCCCTGCCTTGGCTGATCACGTTCATGCGGGATCGGGAGGTGTGGGCAGAGGTGGTGTCGGACACCGAATACGAGCTAGCCCTCGCGCTGGGGTACGCCCCCGACCGCATCGTCTACAACGGCCCGATTAAGAGCCGTGAACGGCTACGCTTCGCACTGCAGGAGGGGTCGATCATCAACCTCGACGCCAAGCGCGAGGTCACCTGGGTCGCAGAGCTCGCCGGCGAGATGCCGGAGATGGAGTTCGGGGTCGGATTGCGGATCAATTGGGATCTTGAGGCGCACTGTCCCGGGGAAAGCACCACGGGGGATGAGGGTAGTCGTTTTGGATTCAACGCCGAAAATGGTGAGCTTGATCAGGTAATTTCAGAGCTGCTTGCTGCGGGCGTACGGATCGCAGGGCTGCACATGCACCGAAATTCCCGTACTCAGAGCCTAGAAGTCTATCGGGCCTCGGCAACGGTGACCGCAGAATTGATTCGATCCCGAGGTCTGGTCCTGGACTGGATCGACATCGGCGGCGGTTTCTTCGGCAGTGAAGATCGAAGCCCGACGTTTGATGATTATATTGCTGTCATCAAGGAGGTGCTGGACCCGGTGGTTGATGTGGAGAAAACCTGTTTGATCGTTGAGCCGGGTGGCTCCCTGGTGGCTGTTCCCGTGGAGTTTCATGCCAGCGTTCTCGACGTGAAAGAGGTGGGTTCCAGCACGGTCGTGGTGACCAATGCCAGCCGAACCAACATTGATCCGCTTTTCCGGCGCAAGCGCCCCTTTGAGATTCGCCTGGACACCGAGGCGACCGAACTCCGCCGGGATCAGATCATCAGTGGTTTCACCTGCATGGAAGATGATCGATTGACCAGGATACAGGATGCGCCTGCCCTCCAAGTCGATGATCGGATCGTCTTTTATAAGGTCGGCGGATATACGATGTGCTATCAGTCAATGTTTATTGAGTACCTGCCGGCGGTATACGTACGTACCGCGGATTCGCTGACGCAGGTTCGCCGGAAATGGGGTATCGAAGATTATCTGCAGGGCAATCAGTGGGACGTCAACGATGAAGTTCCCGTCGATGCCTCAACTTTGAACGTCCCCGCTTTCCGCCCCACTTGATGTCTCTCGGTACCTGAACCGTGCTCCGGGCGTTGGGGGCACCTCTCGACAAGCCAAGCGGGCACCGGATGATCCCCTGAGCTTGTTGTTTAACCTGTGGGGATCTTCGGTAGGAAGACTGCTCCCAGAGAAGAGTGAATTTTTTCAGCTGTTGAGTCTCTGTGGGCAGGTCCAGCCGAGTTTTTCCTGCTGATGTGCTCGGCTCTAGCAGGCACTTCTTGGCGTAATCCTTCAATGACTTTGGTCAGTTAGGGAGTTCCACCGGGGAGTGCCACTCGCCGGTGATGTGCCTTTGAAGTGCCCACCTCCGGAGTTCGACAGCAGCGCTGGAAAGTGTGATCCATCAGATAGAAATCTGCATACTTTCCATCTGACTGCATAATTGCTACACTCGTCTGCATGACGATCAAGGTTGCAGTTGCCGGTGCCTCGGGCTACGCGGGTGGGGAGATCCTGCGCCTGCTCCTGGGTCACCCGGCCTATGAATCCGGAGAGCTCCAGATCGGTGCTCTCACCGCGAATTCCTCCGCCGGCAAGACGTTGGGGGAGTCCATGCCGCACCTGCCTCAGTTGGCGGACCGCGTGATGGAGGAGACCACCCAAGAGGTTCTTGCGGATCATGACGTGGTCTTCCTGGCGCTGCCACACGGCCACTCTGCCGAAATCGCTCGGCTGTTGGGGGAGAAGGTCACGGTCATTGACTGCGCCGCGGACTTCCGTCTCAAGGATTCCGCTGCCTGGGACCACTATTACGGTGGTGAGCACGCCGGTTCCTGGCCCTATGGCATCCCAGAGATGCCCGGCCATCGGGAGCAGCTCCTCGGCGCCAGGCGGATCGCTGTCCCGGGTTGTTTCCCCACTGGGGCTACTCTGGCGCTGATGCCTGCCGTGGCCAAGGACCTCATCGTTCCCGATGTCACCATCACCTCAATCACCGGAGTCTCCGGTGCGGGCAAAAAGGCTGCTGTGCCGTTGCTCGGTTCTGAGGTTATGGGCTCACTCAAGGCCTATAACACTGCAGGTAAGCACCGACATACCCCGGAGATCGCTCAGAACCTGGGTGAGTACTCCGATCAGAAGGTCTCTGTCAGTTTCACCCCGGTGCTGGCTCCGCTGCCCCGCGGCATCCTCACCACCGCCACCGCGCCGTTGCGCGAGGGCGTAACCGAGGAGCAGGCTCGCGCGGTCTACGAGGAGTTCTACCAGGATGAGCCCTTCGTTTTCGTCCTGCCTGCTGGCCAGCAACCCCAGACCCAGAACATCGTCGGCTCGAATATGTGCCACGTCCAGGTTGAAGTGGATCCTTTCGCTAACAAGCTGCTCGTGACCTCCGTGATCGATAACCTCACCAAGGGCACCGCTGGTGCCGCCGTCCAGTGCATGAACCTTGCGTTGGGACTGTCTGAGGGCGCTGGCCTACCGCGCGCCGCGGTCGCCCCCTAAGCCCCGCCCAATCCCAGCCACCTTTTTAAGAAAGGCACCACACATGAGCAGCATTGGTATCACTGTGCCCGCTGGCTTCCGGGCCGCAGCATTAACCGCTGGAATTAAGGCATCCGGCAACCCGGACATGGCCCTGGTGGTCAATGACGGACCCGAAAATATCGCGGCAGGTGTGTTCACCCGCAACCGCGTCGTCGCATCCCCGGTCAAGGTGACCCGCGCGGCGCTGCAGACCGGGACCCTCAAGGCCGTCCTCTATAACGCCGGCAATGCCAATGCCTGCAATGGTGTCCAAGGTGATGCCGATGCCGCTGAGCTGGTGGCACAACTGGCGGAGAACCTCGGAGTCGCACCCACCGAGATCGGGGTCTGCTCCACTGGCCTGATCGGGGAGTTGCTTCCCATGGACATCATGCGCAAGGGGGTCGACGCCCTTCCGCACAAACTCGGCGACCATGGCAATGCCGCAGCCGAATCGATCATGACCACCGACACCGTCTCCAAGGAGACCGTGATCAAGCGCGGGGGTTGGAGCATCGGCGGTATGGGTAAGGGAGTGGGCATGATGGCCCCCTCTCTGGCCACCATGTTGGTCTGTCTCACCACCGATGCCAAGATCACCGCTGAGATGGCCGATGCAGCATTGCGCGCAGCCACCGCTGTCACCTTCGACACCCTCGACATCGATGGTTCGACCTCCACGAATGACACTGTGCTGCTGTTGTCCTCTGGGGATTCCGGCGTGGCGCCGAGCCAGACTGAACTTAACGAGGCTGTCCACGAGGCCTGTCTCGACATCGCCTCCCAGCTGCAGGCTGATGCAGAGGGTGTCACCAAGCGGGTGAGCATCACCGTTACCGGCACCGCTGACAATGTCCAGGCGCTCAACGCCGCCCGTACCGTCGGACGCGACAATCTTTTCAAGTGCGCCATGTTCGGCTCTGACCCGAACTGGGGTCGGGTGCTGGCTGCCGTCGGAATGGCTGAGGCTGACATGGAACCGGAACACATCTCGGTGTATTTCAATGATCAGCCGGTATGTCTTGACTCAACCGGTGCCCCAGGCGCCCGCGAGGTGGATCTCAGTGGAGCAGACATCGATGTCCGCATCGACCTGGGTACCAGGGGAGAAGGTACCGCCACCGTGCGGACCACAGATCTCTCCCACGCCTATGTGGAGATCAACTCCGCCTACAGCACCTAGAACACCGCGAACACCGCACCCCGAAACCACAACGCAAGGACCCCACCATGGATGACTCACTCAACCAGCTGAACCCGGAGGTCAAGGCTGCCGTTCTCGCCGAGGCACTGCCCTGGCTACAGCACTTCCGTGACCGCATCGTCGTGGTCAAGTACGGCGGTAACGCGATGGTCGACGAGAAGCTCAAGGCCGCTTTCGCGGCGGACATGGTCTTTCTCCGTACCGTCGGTGCCAAGCCTGTTGTCGTCCACGGCGGCGGACCGCAGATCTCCGACATGCTCCGAAGGGTCGGCCTGGAAGGTGAGTTCAAGGGCGGATTCCGGGTTACCACCCCGGAAGTCATGGAAATCGTGCGCATGGTGCTCTTCGGCCAGGTCGGCCGCGACCTGGTCGGGCTGATCAACTCCCATGGCCCCTATGCCGTGGGTACCTCCGGCGAGGATGCCAACCTCTTCACCGCCACCAAGCGCTATGTCCAGGTCGATGGTGTCCCCACTGACATTGGTTTGGTTGGCGATATCGTCGACGTTAACCCGACGGCTCTCATGGACATCATCGAGGCCGGCCGGATCCCGGTGGTGTCCACCATCGCTCCGGGCGAAGACGGCGAAGTCTACAATATCAACGCTGATACGGCCGCTGGTGCGCTGGCCAGCGCGCTGAACGCGGAGCGACTTCTGGTGCTCACCAATGTCGCCGGTCTCTACACCGATTGGCCTAACCAGGATTCGCTGGTCTCGAAGATCACCGCCAGCCAGCTTGAGAACCTGCTCCCGGCCCTCGATTCCGGCATGATCCCGAAGATGGAATCCTGCCTCCGGGCGGTACAGGCCGGCGTCGCCGCCTCACATGTCATCGATGGCCGTATCGCCCACTCGGTTCTTCTTGAATTGCTGACTATGGGTGGTATCGGCACCATGGTGTTGCCCGATAACTATGACCGCAATGATTACCCCGAAGGCACCGTACTGCGAAAGGATGATGAGAAATGAGTGACACCCTCGATAAATGGCCCGAGGTGCTGATGAACAACTACGGCACCCCGCCCGTGGAACTGGTTTCAGGAAGCGGTGCAACTGTCATTGACGGCGAAGGTCGCCACCTCATTGACATGCTCGCCGGTATCGCAGTCAACGCTCTCGGCCACGGCCACCCGGCGATTGTGGAGGCCGTGAGCGAGCAGATCAGGCAACTCGGTCACACTTCCAATCTTTTCGCCCATTCTCAGGTGGTCACCCTCGCATCCCGCTTGAAGGAGCTGCTCGGGGCAGGGGAATCCACCCGGGTGTTCTTCTGTAACTCCGGGGCTGAGGCCAATGAAGCCGCCTTCAAGCTTTCCCGCTTGACCGGTCGTTCCCGGATTCTGGCTGCGGTCAACGGTTTCCACGGCCGCACCATGGGTTCCCTGGCCATGACCGGTCAGGCGGACAAGCGTGCGGCTTTTGAACCCATGCCTGCCGGTGTCGAGTTCTATGAGTACGGTGACATCGACGGTCTCCGTGAGCTGGTCGAGCAGGATCCCCGGAACACCGCTTCCATCATCCTCGAGCCGATCCAGGGTGAGACCGGTGTCATTCCGGCCCCTGAGGGATTCCTCAAGGCGATCCGCGAGCTCTGCGATGAGTACGGCATCCTCATGATCGTCGATGAGGTGCAGACCGGTGTCGGACGTACCGGCGACTTCTTCGCCCACCAGCATGACGGGATCATCCCGGATGTGGTGACCATGGCCAAGGGCCTCGGCGGCGGACTGCCGATCGGCGCCTGCCTGGCCACCGGCAAGGCAGCCGGACTCTTCGCTCCCGGCTCCCATGGCACCACCTTTGGTGGTAACCCGGTGGCCTGCGCCGCTGCGAATGCGGTCCTGGATGTCATCGATGCTGAATTCTGTGCCGAAGTCATCGCGAAGGGGCAGTACTTCATCGATGAGCTGGAGAAGTTGGACACCGTCGAAGAGGTCCGCGGACGTGGTTTGATGCTCGGTGTCGTCCTGAAGAAGCCGGTGGCCAAGCAAGCCGTGACTGAGGGCTTCGACCACGGCCTGATTCTCAACGCCCCGGCAGAAGATATCATCCGGCTCACTCCGCCGCTGGTGATCAATGAGCAGGAAATTGAACAGGCCCTGACCGGTCTGCGCGCTCTCATCACTGAACTGTCCCGCTAACGATTCCTGGGGTATCGCCTAGGAGAACCTTCCCAGAAAAAGAGGAATGATGACCACACCCGCAGTACGGCACTTTCTCGCCGATGATGATCTGTCACCGGCGGAGCAGGCCGAGGTACTTGCGCTGGCAGCAGAGCTGAAGAAGTCGCCGCTGTCCCGTCGCCCGTTGGAGGGGCCGCTTTCAGTGGCGGTGCTCTTCGATAAGACCTCCACCCGCACCCGTTTCTCCTTCGACGCTGGGATCGCCCACCTGGGGGGACACGCCATCGTCGTGGAGACTGGGAAAAGCCAGATGGGTAAAGGGGAGTCCTATCAGGACACCGGCGCCGTGCTGTCCCGCTATGTCGAGGCCATTGTCTGGCGAACCTACGCCCAGACCAACCTCAGCGATATGGCGGAGACCGCCACTGTGCCGATCGTCAATGCCCTGACTGATGACCTGCATCCCTGCCAGATTCTCGCGGATCTGCAGACCTGCGTGGAAAATCTCAGCCCGGAGCAGGGACCTGCCGGTCTCCAGGGCCGCAAGGCCGTTTATCTGGGTGACGGCGACAACAACATGGCCAATAGTTACATGATCGGCTTCGCCACCGCCGGCATGGACATTTCCGTTATTGCGCCGGAGGGCTTCCAGCCGCAGCCGGAGTTCGTTGAGCGGGCGCGCCGTCGGGCGGCGGAGACCGGTGCCACCGTGACTGTCACCTCCGATATCGCCGAGGTCGCCGGTGCCGATGTGGTCATCACTGACACCTGGGTGTCGATGGGGATGGAGAATGACGGTCTGGACCGTCGTACCCCGTTCCTGCCGTACCAGGTTTCTGCGGAGGTCATGGCTGCAGCCGCTGAGGATGCGATTTTCCTGCACTGTCTGCCGGCCTACCGCGGTAATGAGGTCACCGCCGAGGTGATCGATGGCCCACGCTCCCGCGTTTTCGATGAGGCTGAGAACCGGCTGCACGCCCAGAAAGCACTGCTGGTGTGGCTGCTGGAGAACCAGCCCGCTCAGCAGGATTAATATTGTCCTGACCTGATGAACATCCCACCCAACCGAAAGGCACCAACCTGCCATGAGCGGTGAGAAGAACCACGGCGCCGCCCAGGTCACCCGGACCGCACGACAGGCCCGCATCCTCGGAGTCCTGGAGAAGACCCGGGTCTACTCCCAGGTCCAGCTCTCGGAGCTGTTGCTGGATGAGGGGATCGATATCACCCAGGCCACGCTTTCCCGGGACCTGGATGAACTCGGGGCGAAGAAGATCCGCCCGGAGGACGGGGGACGGGCCTTCTACGCCGTTGGCCCGGTGGAACAGGCCTTGGCGGAGTTGTTGAGTGGACCCCGGGAGAAACTGCGCCGGATGCTCGATGATCTGGTCGTCTCCGTGGACCACTCAGGAAGCATGGCGGTGCTGCGGACCCCACCGGGAGCCGCACAGTACCTCGCCAGCTTCATCGACCGCGTCGGTATGAACGAGGTTGTCGGCTGTATTGCCGGCGATGACACCATTTTTGTCCTGGCCCGACATCCGATGACGGGCCGAGAGCTGGGGGAGCTTCTCAGCAAGCGTTAGACCCCCGGTAGAGTAATCAAAAGAACATGTCTGGGATTCCGCTGCATACGGGATCACCAACCCTGATAGGAGACTTTCATGACCAACCGCATCGTGCTCGCGTATTCCGGTGGACTCGACACCACTGTCGCCATCCCCTACCTGAAGAAGATGATTGAGGGCGAAGTTATCGCCGTGTCCCTGGACCTGGGCCAGGATGGCGAGGACATGGAGTCCGTGCGCCAACGCGCCATCGATGCCGGCGCCGCTGAGTCCATCGTCATTGATGCCAAGGATGAGTTCGCCGATGAGTACTGCCTACCGGCCATCAAGGCCAACGGCATGTACATGAAGCAGTACCCGCTGGTCTCCGCGATCTCCCGTCCGCTGATCGTCAAGCACCTGGTCGATGCCGGCAAGCAGTTCGGCGGCACCCACGTCGCTCATGGTTGCACCGGTAAGGGCAATGACCAGGTCCGCTTTGAGGTCGGTTTCATGGACACCGACCCGGACCTGAAGATCATCGCTCCGGCCCGTGACTTCGCCTGGACCCGCGACAAGGCCATCGCCTTCGCCGAGGAGAACAACGTCCCGATCGAGCAGTCGGTCAAGTCTCCCTTCTCCATCGACCAGAACGTCTGGGGTCGTGCCATTGAGACCGGCTACCTCGAGGATCTGTGGAATGCCCCGACCAAGGACATCTACGCCTACACCGAGGATCCGGCCCTGGGCAACGCTCCCGATGAGCTGATCATCTCCTTCGAGGGCGGTAAGCCGGTGGCTATCGACGGCCGTCCGGTCACCGTCTTGCAGGCTATTGAGGAGCTCAACCGTCGCGGTGGCGCCCAGGGCGTCGGCCGTCTCGACATGGTTGAGGATCGCTTGATCGGCATCAAGTCCCGCGAGATCTACGAGGCACCGGGTGCGATGGTCCTGATCACCGCCCACGAGGCCCTGGAGGACGTCACCGTCGAGCGCGAGCTGGCCCGTTACAAGCGTCAGATCGACGCTCGCTGGTCCGAGGAGGTCTACGACGGACTCTGGTTCGGTCCGCTGAAGCGCTCCCTCGATGCGTTCATCGATTCCACCCAGGAGCACGTCACCGGCGATATCCGCCTGGTGCTGCACGCCGGTAAGATCACCGTCAACGGTCGTCGTTCCAGCCACTCGCTCTACGACTTCAACCTGGCAACCTACGACACCGGTGACACCTTCGACCAGACCCATGCCAAGGGCTTCGTCGAGCTGCACGGTCTGTCCTCCAAGATCGCCAACCGTCGCGACCGCGACGCCAAGTAATTCTGCAGCTGAAGTTCTAGGGAAGGGGAGTACCCAAATGGAAAAGCACGGAACCAATCAAGGTGCGTTGTGGGGTGGCCGGTTCTCCGGCGGGCCTTCGGAGGCGATGTTCGCATTGAGTGTGTCCACCCATTTCGACTGGGTGCTCGCCCCCTATGATGTGCTGGCCTCCACGGCCCACGCCAAGGTTCTGCACTCGGCGGAGTTGCTCAGCGATGCGGATCTCGAGACCATGCTCAGTGGTCTTGCCCAGCTCGGCGCGGCGGTCGCCAGCGGTGAGTTCAAGCCGCTGCCCAGTGATGAGGATGTCCACGGCGCTATGGAACGCGGCCTGATCGACATCGTCGGCACCGAGGTCGGTGGCCGGCTGCGCGCCGGTCGTTCCCGCAACGACCAGGTGGCCACCCTCTTCCGTATGTGGGTGCGCGATGCCATCCGGGATACCGCTTTCGGTGTCACCGAGCTTGTCGATGCCCTCGTGGCACAGGCGGAGGCTCACCCGGACGCGATCATGCCGGGTAAGACTCACTTCCAGGCTGCTCAGCCGGTGTTGCTGGCGCATCAGCTGCTGGCCCACACCCATCCGTTGTTGCGTGACGTCGACCGGCTGCGCGATCTGGACAAGCGGCTGGCGATCTCGCCCTATGGCTCCGGCGCATTGGCGGGGTCCTCCCTGGCGCTGAACCCGGAGGCTATCGCCGAGGAACTCGGTTTCGATGCTGCCGCCGATAACTCCCTGGACGCCACATCCTCACGCGACTTCGCTTCGGAGACCGCGTTTGTACTGGCCCAGATCGCCGTGGACATGTCCCGGCTGTCGGAGGAGATCATCGCCTGGTGTACCCCGGAATTCAGCTACATCAAGCTGGCCGACCAGTGGTCCACCGGTAGCTCGATCATGCCGCAGAAGAAGAACCCGGATATTCCGGAGCTCACCCGCGGCAAGACCGGTCGTCTGATCGGTAACCTCACCGGTTTGATGTCCACCTTGAAGGCACTGCCGCTGGCGTATAACCGCGACCTGCAGGAGGATAAGGAACCCATCGTTGATTCGGTGGCCCAGCTCCGGCTGCTGCTGCCGGCGATGACCGGCCTGATCTCCACGTTGACCTTCAACGAGGAGCGGATGAGGGAGTTGGCTCCGGCCGGCTTTACACTGGCCACTGACTTGGCTGAATGGATGGTCCGCCAGGGCGTGCCCTTCCGTGAGGCGCATGAGGCCTCGGGAGCGTGCGTGCGCATTGCCGAGCAGCGCGGGGTCGATCTGATTGACCTGAGCGATGAGGAGCTCGCGGGCGTCGATAAGCGTCTGACCCCTGAGGTGCGCAAGGTCCTGACCATCGACGGCGCCGTCGCCTCACGCTCGACGAAGGGCGGCACCGCTGGCGTGCGGGTCGTCGAGCAGCGTGGGCGGGTGGCTGCGGCTTCCGCAGCGGCCAAGGAGTGGGCGGGCACCCCGGTGCGCGCCAACTAACCTGCGCCAGCGAAGATCGCCGGGGGTGGACCACAGCGTCCACCCCCGGTTTTCCTGTTGCGGGTCCTCACCGGCGGTTTTAGGATCAGGCCATGGCGGATCCTTATTCTCCTTCCTCCACGACGCAGCGTTCGCGGGGACGCGGCCGCGGAGTGATCATCGGCCTGCTGCTCCTCATCGTCGCGGTGGTCGCGGTGCTTGTCGGCCGGGGTGGGATCCCGAACCCCTTCGCCAGCGGGGAGGAGAATCACCGCTTCGTGGGCGGGACGACTGAGATCCGGGCGATCATCGGCTCCGAGAAGCGGGATTTCTTCGAGGATCCGGCGGTCCAGGAAGTGCTCGCCACCCATGGCTACAGCGTGAAGATCGATACCGCAGGCTCCCGGAAGATCGCCACCGGTGCCAACCTTGACGAGTATGACCTGGCCTTCCCCTCATCGGGACCGGCGGCGCAGAAGATCGCCGAGCAGGTGGCTTCGAGCGTCAGCTACATCCCCTTCCACTCGCCGATGGCGATTGCGTCCTTTGACACCATCCTCATGGTCCTGGAGAAGGAAGGGGTGGCCACCCTGGACGGTAATGCCTGGCGTCTTGATATGGCAGGACTAGCGGAACTCGGGCTCGAGAGCACTCGCTGGCGCGATATCGCGGGGGATCAGTTCCCTTCACCGCGCACTGTTCAGGTCGCCACCACTGATATTCGCACCTCAAACTCGGCGGCCATGTATCTGTCCCTGATGTCCTGGATTCTTAATGAGAATAAGGTGGTCAGCACCGATCAGGAGGTGACTCAGGTGGTGGACTTGGCCACCCCGCTGTTCGTCGGGCAGGGATACGCTGAATCCACCTCCGCCGGCCCTTTTTTCGACTATCTCTCCCAGGGGATCGGTTCCAAGCCGATGGTCATGGTCTACGAGTCCCAGTATCTGGGAGAAGTCGCGGCAGATGAAAGCCGCATCACCGCGGACATGGCCCTGGCCTACCCTTCGCCGACGATCCTCAGCGCGCACACCGCGCTTGGCCTGAGCGAAGCCGGGACGGAGGTGGCCCGGTTGCTCACTGAAGATCCAGAACTGCAGGAACTGGCCGGTCAGCATGGCTATCGGCCCCACGAGCAGCGCTATTTCGATGAGGTCCGCGAACTTCTGCCGGCGGGAGAGGTGGCACC
The DNA here is from genome assembly GCF_052266655.1 of Corynebacterium sp. A21. Taxonomy (NCBI): domain Bacteria; kingdom Bacillati; phylum Actinomycetota; class Actinomycetes; order Mycobacteriales; family Corynebacteriaceae; genus Corynebacterium; species Corynebacterium sp. A21. Next base: position 4,363 of record NZ_JBQPQY010000009.1, on the reverse strand, counting down.
GCCGAACCTGATCGACTCGGTGGACCCGCCGAGCTATGACCGGCTGGAAGACCTGATCAATGGGGTCGCCGCCGGATACGGCAGCCCACCGCCCCCTGCAGGAACCCACGAGGAATGAAGGCCCGAGGCATGAACATGTCCATGAATGGCACCGCCACGCAGTTCTTGTCCGGCAGCGCAGCCCGCTTTCTGATTGTGCTCTTCGCACTGTTGATCATGCTTTTCCTCGCTGCCTGCGGCGGCGCTGGGACTGGCACCTCCGGCACCGGGGTGCCGGATGCTTCGGATACCGCCGGTGCCGGTTCCGGCGGAGAGTCGTTGAAGATCGCGGCGGCCACTGAATTGGCGGATATTCAGCCGCTGATCGACCGGGCCTCGACCGACCTCGGTTTCGACATTGAACTCAGCTTCCCGGACGGCACCCTGGCCAACAGTCACGCCCTGAAAGCCGGTGAGTTCGACGGGCAGTTCGATGCCACCTGGTTCGCCACGAACCGTTATGTGAACCTGCTGGGAGCCTCGGACAAACTGGGGGAGAGCATCCAGATCGCCACTTCTCCGGTGGCTTTCGGGGTCCGCTCGGACAAGGCCGAGGGGCTGGGCTGGGTGGCTAGCCCGCCAACCTGGTCCCAGATCGCGGATACCGCCGCTACGGGGGATCTCAGTTATGGGATGACTGATCCCGCGACCTCAAACTCCGGTTTCTCCGCAGTGGTGGCGGTGGCCACCGCGCTGGCGGATACCGGGAATGCGCTGAGTATCGCGGATATCGATGCCAATGCTGAGGAGCTGACCGACTTCTTCTCCGGTCAGCAGCTGGCCTCGGGTTCTTCAGGCTGGCTCCGGGATGCTTTCATGGCGGATCCGGACCGGGTGGATGCCCTGATCAACTATGAATCCGTTCTCCATGGCATGGCTGCGGAAGGCGCGGATATCGAGGTCATCGTGCCCAGCGACGGTGTCATCAGCGCGGACTACCCGCTCAGCACCTTGGCCAACCCGGCGAATGAACAAGCCCCCACACAGGTTCGCGCCCTGGGGGACTGGCTCAACGAGAATCCCGCCGCCATCGTGGACACTTATCGACGCCCGGCAGCCACCGCGCAGCTGCCCCCGGAGATGAGCGAGCAGATCCTCATCGAGTTGCCCTTCCCCGGAGACATCACCGTCACCGACCGCCTCATCGCCGCCTACACCAATGAACTGCGGGTTCCCGGTGAGATCATGTTCGTGCTGGACACCTCCGGATCGATGGCTGGTGGACGGATCGCCGATCTGAAGGAGACCATGAATCAGCTGATCGACGGGAGCGCGAGCACCACCACCGGCACCGTGGGACTGCGCGAACGCGAGCAGATCACCATCCTGCCCTTCTCCTCCGAGGTACACCTCGCAACCACGGTGACCTTCGGCGAAGGGGAAGCCGCCCAGCAGCTGAAGTCCGCGGTGGATGGCCTGCAGCCGGGAGGCGAGACCGCGCTCTACGCAGCACTCCAGGAGGCCTATGGCGAGATCAACGAGGCCGGGGGAGGCTCAATTCCCTCGATGCTGCTGCTCACCGACGGTGAAGTCACCGCTGGGCCGAGTCTCGATACCTTTTCCGCCTGGGTTCAGGATCAGTCGGGCAAGCTGCCACCGACCTTCGTGATCCGCTACGGCGAAGCCGACCCACGGGAGATGCAGCGCGTCGCGGAACTGACGGGTGGCCGCTCCTTTGAAGCCGGTGAAACCAACCTCAACGAAGCTTTCAAGGAGATTCGTGGCTACCAATAGCGGAAGCTTCTTCAACAGCCGCGGCAATCTCATCGGGATGGTCCTGGCTATCCTCGTCATTCTCGTACATCTCATCGTCGGTCTCGGTTTCCTGTGGCCGGTGGTGGCCATTGCCGCCTGGGGAGCCTCGGCGGCGCTGATCCCCACCGGGAAACCGCAGCCGGAGCTTGCTGCACCTCAGCAGCTCTCCCTTAATCCCGCGGAGCTGGGGAGCAGCCTTTCAGCCACCACCGGCAAGCTGCGCGATTCGAAGCCGGCTGGGCCGTTGGGCCGGGCGATGTGGGATCTGGATCAGTCACTCCGTGCGATCCTCAGGGAATGGCACTACTTGAGTGCCTATCCCGAACAGCAGGTGATCCTGGCCAGCATGATCGAGGACTACCTTCCGGGAATCATCGATTCCTATTTGCAGGTCCCGCATTCCGCCCGCCATCGGGCGGTCAGTCCCACCATTGACTCCCTCGAGGTGCTGTACCGGGAGAGTGCGGAGATCCGGGCCGCCATTGGTGAAGATAATGTCCGTGCCCTGGAAAACCACCGCGATATGCTGCAGCTGCAGTTCGGTCAGGATCCCGGATTTGCACCTGAGGTGTCCTTCACTTCGGATTCGGAGAGCCCAGTGCTTGGGGATGCCGATAGTAAGGACCCTGAAAACGGTGGCGATACCGGGAAGGTAAGATAAGGCACCATGAGTCTTGATCCGAAGTTGCTGGATGTCCTCGCCTGTCCCCGAGACAAGGGGCCGCTGGAATATCTGGAAGATGAGCAGGTCCTGGTCAACAATCGGCTGAATCTGGCCTATCGCATCGACGATGGAATCCCGGTGCTGTTGATCGACGAGGCCACCCCCTGGCCTGCCAGCACCGCTTAAGCAGCTTAGCGACGCCCCGCGGGAACCGCGAAGATCGCCGCCCAAGGTTGGGCTGGTGGTACTGGGCCCAATATTTTCCAAGACGCACTTTTCCTAAGGACATAACTCTCTCAATGAACATCATCGAAGAACTCAGCTGGCGCGGCCTGGTCAACCAGTCCACCGATATCGAAGCACTGCAGCAGGCCACCGAAGCTGGTCCCATCACTCTCTACTGTGGTTTCGACCCGACCGGCCCCTCCCTGCATGCCGGCCACCTCGTTCCGCTGCTGATGCTTGCCCGATTCCAACAGGCTGGCCACCGTCCGCTGGTCCTCGCCGGTGGTGCCACCGGAATGATCGGTGACCCGCGTGATGTCGGCGAGCGCAGCATGAATGACGCGGACACCGTCAAGGACTGGGCTGGTCGTATCTCCGGTCAGCTGCAGCGTTTCGTCTCCTTCGAGGGAGAGAACTCCGCCGAGCTCGTCAACAACAACGACTGGACGAAGGATCTCTCGGCGATCACCTTTCTCCGGGACATCGGCAAGCACTTCTCCCTGAACACCATGCTCGGCCGCGATACCGTCAAGCGTCGCCTGGAGGGCGACGGCATTTCCTACACTGAATTCTCCTACATGCTGCTGCAGGCCAATGACTACGTGCAGCTCCATGACCAGTTCAACTGCACCCTCCAGATTGGCGGCGGTGACCAGTGGGGCAACCTGATCGCAGGTGTTGATCTGGTGCGTCGTACCCGCGGGGAAAACGTCCATGCGCTGACCGTCCCGCTGGTCACCGACTCCGAGGGCAAGAAGTTCGGCAAATCCACCGGTGGCGGAAGCCTGTGGCTGGATCCCGAGATGACCAGCCCGTACACCTGGTACCAGTACTTCATCAATACTTCGGATGCTGATGTCATCCGGTACCTGCGTTGGTTCACCTTCCTCAACCGCGAGGAGCTCCAAGAACTCGAAGTGGAGGTCGCCGAGCGGCCCTTCAAGCGTGAAGCGCAGAAGCGACTCGCCCGCGAGATGACCAACCTGGTCCACGGTGAAGAAGCCACCAAGGCTGTCGAGCTCGCATCCCAGGCACTTTTTGGTCGCGCGGAACTGTCCGACCTGGATGAGAGCACCCTGGCGTCTGCCGTCTCCGAGACCGAGATCGTCAAGATCGGTGCCGGCGAATCCCGTGGCATCATCGATCTGCTGGTGGCTACCGGACTGAGCAAGTCCAAGGGTGAGGCGCGACGCGCCATCAAGGAAGGCGGTGCCTACGTCAACAACCAGCGCATTGAAGATGAAGCGTGGGAGCCAGCTGAATCGGATCTGCTTCACGGAAGTTGGCTGGTCCTGCGCCGCGGCAAGAAGAACTTCGCGGGCGTGCAGATCACCGGTTAGCAAGAACTCTTCCTATATAGCGGGCGAGGGGAGCGGTGAATACCGCTCACTAGTGCGCCCAGATGGAGAAACCCTCCAGGCGAATCCCCCGAACACCAGATGGTGTTCGGGGGATTCGCCTATCTACCTGGTGATTTGTGGGTGCTGCTGGGTGTGTGTAGATTTATCCCAGTCGCCGCAACGAGGTGTAACACCGAGTTGAAGTGAAGATGAACCTGAAGTTGACTTTTTACGAACGTCAGACGTAGGGTATCAATACAGCCGCAACAGTTGATGCTCCGCTTAGGTGGGGTTGATCGGGTGTGTGCGAATGTTGTGTGAGAACTCAATAGTGTGCCAT
>NZ_JBQPQY010000008.1:0-123097 GCF_052266655.1 Corynebacterium sp. A21 | reverse complement strand
TCGAGACCTAAACGTCAAACCCCAGGTGGACCCCTGACCCCTGAACCCCTAGACCCCCCAGAATCCCCCGAACTCCCCGAACCCCTCAAGCAAACAAAAGCGGGCCCGGAGGAAAGTTCCTCCGGGCCCGCTTCAGGCTGTCAGACTAGCTGAGCTCTGACGGTTAGATCATCAAATTACTTGGTGATCTTGGTGACGCGGCCAGCGCCGACGGTGCGGGAGCCTTCGCGGATAGCGAAGCGCAGGCCCTCATCCATGGCGACCGGCTGGATCAGGGTGACGGACATGTCGACGTTATCGCCGGGCATGACCATCTCGGTGCCCTCCGGCAGCTTCACGACGCCGGTGACGTCGGTGGTGCGGAAGTAGAACTGCGGGCGGTAGTTATCGAAGAACGGGGTGTGGCGGCCGCCCTCGTCCTTGGACAGGACGTAGACGGAACCCTCGAACTCGGTGTGCGGGGTGTAAGCGCCCGGCTTGATGATGACCTGGCCGCGCTCGATGTCCTCGCGCTTGATGCCGCGAAGCAGCAGACCACAGTTGTCGCCGGCCTCGGTGTAGTCGAGAAGCTTACGGAACATCTCGATACCGGTGACGGTGGTGGTGGTGGCCTTCTCCTTGATGCCGATGATCTCGACATCCTCGTTCACCTTGAGGGAGCCACGCTCGACACGGCCGGTAACGACGGTGCCGCGGCCGGTGATGGTGAAGATGTCCTCGACGGGCATCAGGAAGGGCTTGTCCATCTCGCGAATGGGGTCCGGAACGGAATCATCGCAAGCCTGCATGAGCTCCAGGATGGCGTTGGTCCACTTCTCTTCGCCGTTCAGGGCGCCCAGAGCGGAAATGTGGATGATCGGAGCATCTTCGTCGTAATCCTGCTCTGCGAGCAGCTCACGAACCTCCATCTCCACGAGCTCGATGATTTCCTCATCGTCAACCATGTCGCACTTGTTCAGGGCAACGAGGATGTAAGGAACGCCAACCTGGCGAGCCAGCAGCACGTGCTCGCGGGTCTGCGGCATCGGGCCATCGGTAGCGGCAACCACGAGGATTGCGCCGTCCATCTGAGCAGCACCGGTGATCATGTTCTTGATGTAGTCGGCGTGGCCCGGGGCGTCAACGTGTGCGTAGTGGCGCTTCTCGGTCTGGTACTCGACGTGAGAGATGTTGATCGTGATGCCACGCTCCCGCTCCTCCGGCGCCTTATCGATGGCGTCGTAGGCGAAGGACTCGTTGAGGTCCGGGAAAGCGTCAGCCAGAACCTTGGTGATGGCCGCGGTGGTGGTGGTCTTGCCGTGGTCAACGTGACCAATGGTACCGATGTTAACGTGGGGCTTGGTACGCTCGAACTTCGCCTTTGCCACTGTATGTCCTCCTGGACTTCATGGTGGCTACGACTTTCGCAGCCACGTGGTGTGATGGTGCCAATTCTGCTGCCCACTAGCGTGAACAACCGTCATGACAATTTTAAAATGTGCCAGTTACATGATCCTAGATTTATGCCGGCAAATTTTCAAACCGCGAACACCGTCCGCAGTCTTCGATCTACCCGCGAGAATCCGGGAATACCGGAGGGTAACGGCCGACTCAGGACTCACCAATCTGTGGTGATTCCTCAGTAGGCCGCTACCCCCAGGCTGCCCTTGTCTCCGACTCTGGCACAACTTACCGGAGACAGGGGCGGGGGTTCGACAACCCTTAGGCGCCGGTGCGCTCCGCGATGATCTCTGCGGAGACAGAAGCCGGAACCTCAGCGTAGGAGTCGAAGACCATGGAGTAGTTTGCACGACCCTGGGTCTTGGAACGCAGGTCACCGACATAGCCGAACATCTCGGACAGCGGAACCTTAGCCTTGACGATCTTGGCGCCAGCGCGGTCTTCCATTGCGTTGACCTGGCCACGGCGGGAGTTGAGGTCGCCGATGACCTCACCCATGTAATCCTCCGGGGTGGTGACCTCGACGGCCATGAGCGGCTCAAGCAGGACCGGCTTTGCCTTGGCAACGCCTTCCTTCAGCGCCTGGGAACCAGCGACCTTGAAGGCCATTTCCGAGGAGTCAACGTCGTGGTAGGCACCATCAAGCAGGGTGGCCTTGACGTTAACCAGCGGGAAGCCGGCAAGGAAGCCGTACTGCATGGCGTCCTGGATACCAGCGTCAACGGAGGGGATGTACTCACGCGGAATACGGCCACCGGTGACGGCGTTCACGAACTTGTAGGTGGCAGACTCGCCTTCCTCCAGCTCGTCAGCCTCCGGGGAGTAGGGCTCGAAGGAGAGGATCACCTTAGCAAACTGACCTGAACCACCGGTCTGCTTCTTGTGGGTGTAGTCGACCTTCTCAACGGCCTTACGGATGGTCTCACGGTAAGCCACCTGCGGGTCACCGATGTTGGCCTCGACCTTGTACTCACGACGCATCCGGTCGACCAGCACGTCGAGGTGCAGCTCGCCCATGCCGCCGATGACGGTCTGGCCGGACTCCTCGTCCAGGTGGACGGTGAAGGTCGGGTCCTCTTCCGAGAGCTTCTGGATCGCGAGACCCAGCTTCTCCTGGTCAGACTTGGTCTTGGGCTCAATAGCCACCTGGATCACCGGATCCGGGAAGTCCATGGACTCCAGGATGATCGGGTTAGCGGAATCGCAGAGGGTGTCACCGGTGGTGGTGTCCTTCAGCCCGATGAACGCGTAGATGTTACCGGCGTGAGCAACGTCAACCGGGTTCTCCTTGTTGGCGTGCATCTGGAAGAGCTTGCCGATGCGCTCCTTCTTGCCCTTGGTGGAGTTCAGCACCTGGTCGCCCGGCACAACCATGCCGGAGTACATGCGAACGAAGGTCAGCTTGCCGAAGAAGGGGTGCGCCGCGATCTTGAAGGCCAGCGCGGAGAGCGGCTCGGAGTCGGCCGGCTTACGAACCAGGTCCTTGGTCTCGTCCTTGACGTCAACACCGTGAACTTCGCCGATGTCCAGCGGGTTCGGCAGGAAATCAATGACGGCGTTGAGCAGGGGCTGAATACCCTTGTTCTTGTAGGCGGTGCCACAGAAGACCGGGTAGATCTCGGAGTTGACGACCATCTTGCGGATGGCGCCCTTGATCTCCGGGATGCTCAGCTCTTCGCCACCGAAGAACTTTTCCATCAGTTCGTCATCGGACTCAGCAACGGTCTCGAGCATCTTCTCGCGATACTCCTTGGCCTTGTCCAGGAGCTCAGCCGGGATCTCCTCGACGGTTGCCTCGGTACCGATCTCGGTCTTGCCGCGCCAGGTCAGGGCCTTCATTTCGAGAAGGTCGATGACGCCCTCGAAGTCATCCTCAGCGCCGATCGGCAGCTGCATGACCAACGGCTTGGCGCCGAGACGATCGATGATGGTGCTGACGGTGTAGTAGAAATCAGCACCGAGCTTGTCCATCTTGTTGATGAAGCAGATACGCGGCACATCGTACTTGGCAGCCTGACGCCAGACCTGCTCGGACTGGGGCTCAACGCCCTCCTTGCCGTCGAAGACGGCGACCGCGCCATCGAGCACACGCAGGGAACGCTCAACCTCGACGGTGAAGTCAACGTGACCGGGGGTATCGATGATGTTGATCTGGTTGTTGTCCCAGAAACAAGTGACCGCAGCGGAGGTGATCGTGATGCCACGCTCCTTCTCCTGCTCCATCCAGTCGGTGGTGGAGGCACCGTCGTGGGTCTCGCCGACCTTGCGGTTGATACCCGTGTAGAACAGGATGCGCTCGGTGGTAGTGGTTTTACCGGCATCGATGTGTGCCATGATGCCGATGTTGCGGACCTTGGTCAGGTCGGAAAGCACTTCTTGTGCCACAGTCATACCCCAACTTAATGGTTAATGGGAGTTCATGGCTGGACCATGAACGCCGACGACGGATAGTTCTCGTTCAATTTTGCCACTGATCTGTCCATAAGGCAGTACCAGAACCAATATTTCCGGTCTGACCTTAGCCTATCTGTGGCTTCTCGCACTATCGGGAATGTCACACTGAACTAGAGCGTGACTCCCAGAAAGCACAATGACCCAACCACTGCCTTCCCAATCCCTACAGCAGACTGCCACAAAGCCGGCGTCGCTGCGGGGAGCGGGAGGAGAGGTAGGGTCACAGGCATGCGATTGACTACCAGCGGTAGTGGGCGAAGGCGCGGTTGGCCTCAGCCATCTTGTGGGTGTCCTCGCGACGCTTCACGGAAGCGCCGAGACCGTTGGAGGCATCCATGATCTCGTTAGCGAGACGCTCAATCATGGTGTTCTCACGACGGGCGCGGGTGTAGGTGACCATCCAGCGCAGTGCCAGGGTGTTGGAGCGGCCCGGACGGACCTCAATCGGCACCTGGTAGGTGGCGCCACCAACGCGGCGGGAGCGGACCTCGAGGTCCGGGCGGATGTTGCCCAGAGCCTTCTCGAGGGTACCGACCGGCTCGATGCCGGTCTTCTCGCGGCAGATCTCGAGGGCACCGTAGACGATGCGCTCGGCGGTGGACTTCTTGCCGTCCTGAAGGACCTTGTTCACGAGCTGGGTGACCAGTTCGGATTCGTATACCGGGTCCTTGACAACGGGACGCTTCGGAGCTGCATTCTTACGCATTGATTACTGTCCCTTCTTGGCGCCGTAGCGGGAACGGGCCTGCTTGCGGTCCTTGACACCCTGGGTGTCGAGGGAGCCACGAACGATCTTGTAACGGACACCCGGGAGGTCCTTCACACGACCACCGCGGACGAGCACCATGGAGTGCTCCTGCAGGTTGTGGCCTTCACCCGGAATGTAGGCGGAGACCTCAATGCCGGTGGTGAGCTTCACACGGGCGACCTTACGCAGTGCGGAGTTCGGCTTCTTCGGGGTCGTGGTGTACACACGGGTGCACACGCCGCGACGCTGCGGGGAGCCCTTCAGTGCCGCGGTAGCGGTCTTCTGGCTCTTATCGTGGCGGCCCTTACGGACCAGCTGCTGAATAGTTGGCATGAACCATGCTTTCTTCTGATAGATCGGCAATCCGGCCGGGATTGCCGACCGAGCTTGAAGATTCTCTGTTCGCCTGCGCACGTCCTGGAAAAATGACTTCCAGTAGAACGCGCGAAACCCAGTCAGCCGCTCTCGCTGGCCTACCGGGGAAAATTCAGGCTCCCACCATTGAGACGTGGGACTGTTTTGTCAGAGTACAGCAGCCATAGCCATACACCAAAATTCCTGGTTCTACCGAATGCGCCTCCCAAACACCCCCACACCCCCGAAAATCAGGGTTTCCCCCCTCCCAACGGCTCCCGCCGCCCGATAGCATGAGTGATATGACTGACATTTCTGGCCCAGTGGAGCCCTCCCAACCCATCCGGAAACTTGCCTCCGATGAGGATCGCCAGCGGGTGACCAACGAACTGTCCGCAGCTTTGGGCCGGGGCCAGCTCGATTTCGCGGAGTTCGACGAGCGTTCCACCGCAGCCTGGGCCTGCCGTTACCGGGACGAATTGATTCCCCTGGTCGCCGATGTCCACGATGATCCGCAGGTCCTGGCCGGACTGAAACCCCCCAAGCCGGCCTACCCCACCGCCGCCATACCGGCGCCTTTTGAGGGCCACTCACCGGCCGGTTCCCCCTCCCCCGTCCGTGGCCTTCTCAGCCCCCGACAGGCGGTGGATCTGGTGCGCAGCCGGATCACCGGTGAGAGCACGGGTTCGGGATTGAGCGCATCCGTCATGGGTGGTGCCGTGCGCAACGGTGATTGGCTGGTGCCCCGGATCCACACCACCATCACGGTGATGGGTGGCAATGATATCGATCTGCGGGAGGCCCGCTTCGAGTCCGGTGAGATCGAGATCAGGGCCTTCGCACTGATGGGCGGCATCGGTATCACCGTTCCCGAGGGCGTCCGGGTGATCTGTGACGGCTTTGCGCTGATGGGCGGTTTCGATGCTGCCATAGATAAGAAGGCCACGATCCGCCCGGCCGATCTTCCGCCGGATGCCCCGGTCGTCCGGGTCACCGGCTTCGCGCTGATGGGTGGGATCGGCGTGATCACCAAGCCCCGCGGGGAGTAGTTCTCCGCCGCTTATCGACGACCCCCGCGACGTCGATAAGCAGCCGGGAACGCCGAAGCCCCTGCCACCTTCCCGAGGGAAGGTGGCAGGGGCTTTCAGCGTGGAACTCGGGCGAGCTTAGTAAGCCTCGTCCAGCGGCACCGAGGGGCCGGTGAACTCGCCGTAGCCATCGTCGCCGTAGATCGAATCACCGTAGGTCGGGATCGAGTAGGCGGCGTTACGGGCAGCCTCGGTCGGCTTCACGGAGATGTTGCGGTAACGGGAGATACCGGTACCAGCCGGGATCAACTTACCGATGATCACGTTCTCCTTGAGGCCGATCAGCTTATCCGAACGCTTGTTGATGGCAGCGTCGGTGAGCACACGGGTGGTCTCCTGGAAGGAGGCCGCCGACAGCCAGGACTCAGTTGCGAGTGAGGCCTTGGTGATACCCATGATCTCGGAACGCAGCTCTGCCGGCTGACCGCCAGCGGCCAGCATCTCAGAGTTAGCCACCTTCGCCTCCGAGAGATCCACCAGGGTACCCGGCAGGAACTCGGTCGAACCGGAGTCGATGACGGTACCGCGACGCAGCATCTGACGGATGATGATCTCGATGTGCTTATCGTGGATGGCCACACCCTGGGCGCGGTAAACAGCCTGCACCTCGTCGATCAGGTGCTGCTCCACGCCACGACGGCCGAGAACCTCGAGCACGTCATGCGGGTCAGCCGGACCACGCAGCAGGCGGTCGCCCACCTCAACGTGATCGTTCTCGACAATGGTGCGCTCAATCATGGCACCCGGGTTGGAATCCATGGGACGACGCACCTGGGCCAGGCCCTGACGCTTCGAGAGCTTCTCGAAGATGACATCGTCAGAACCATCATCCGGGGTAACGGTGAGGGTCCAGAAGTTGCCGTCATCCTCCAGGTGAACGGTACCGGCGACCGAAGCGATCGGGGCACGGTTCTTGGGAACACGGGCCTCGAAGAGCTCCTGGACACGCGGCAGACCGCCGGTGATATCGCCACCGACACCACCCTGGTGGAAGGTACGCATGGTCAGCTGGGTACCCGGCTCACCAATGGACTGCGCGGCGACGATGCCGACAGCCTCACCGATGTCGACCAGCTGGCCGGAGGCCATGGACTTGCCGTAGCACTTGGCACAGACACCGGTCGGGGTCTGGCAGGTCAGCACGGAGCGGACCTTAGCCTCGCCCACACCGGCCTCCACGAGGAGGTCAATGTTGAGCTCGTTGAGATCGGAACCCTGCGGGAGGATAACCTCACCCTCGGAGTTCTTGGCATCGGTGGCCAGCACACGACCGGAGATCGAGGTCTCCACCAGGCTGTGGCGGACGTATCCGGATACCGCACCGGTGGCGTCGCGACGTGCCTCTGCCACCGGGACGCGCACACCCTGACGGGTGTTGCAGTCATCCTCGCGGACGATGACGTCCTGCGCCACGTCCACCAGACGACGGGTCAGGTAACCCGAGTCAGCGGTACGCAGAGCGGTATCGGCCAGGCCCTTACGGGAACCGTGGGAGTTATTGAAGTACTCCAGCACCGACAGGCCTTCACGGAAGGAGGTCTTGATCGGTCGGGTGATGTACTCACCACGGGAGTTCACGACCATGCCCTTCATGCCGGCCAGGGTCCAGATCTGACGCATGTTACCGGCGGCGCCGGACTTCACGATCATCGGAATCGGGTTGTCATCCGGGTACAGGTTCTCGACGGCCTGACCGACGGTGTCGGTGGCGTCCTTCCACAGTTCCACGAGACGGTCATAACGGTCACGCTCGGTGAGCGCACCCTTGACCCAGTACTTGTGCTCGATCTCCTGGGCCTCGGCCTCATAGCGGTCGAGGATCTCATCCTTGTTCGGGAGGACCAGAACGTCAGACATGGAGATGGTGACACCGGAACGGGTTGCCCAGTAGAAACCGGAGTCCTTCATCTTGTCCATGGTCTGCGCGACCGTGATCATCGGGTACTTGGCGGCGAGATCATTGATCACGTCACCGAGCAGGATCTTGTCTTCGCCGCCACCCTTACGGACCATGACGCCCTCAAGGTACGGGTAGTTCCACGGCAGCAGCTCGTTGAACATGACACGGCCCAGGGTGGTGGCGGCGGTCCAGGTCTGACCCTGCTGCCAACCATCCGGGAACATCGAATCCTCGATATCCGCCGGCGGACGCAGGTGCGAGATACGCACCTGGATCGGAGCCTGCAGACCCAGCACACCAAGATCGCGAGCCATGATGGCCTCGGCGACGGTGGAGTACACGCCCTGTGCCGGACCGTTCTCGTCGGCCGGACGGAAACGTCCTGCGCCACCGAGCTCGGTCTCATTCTTGTCCATGGTCAGGAAGTACAGACCAGTGACCATGTCCAGACGCGGCATCGCCAGCGGCTTACCGGACGCCGGGGAAAGGATATTGTTCGAGGCGAGCATCAGGATGCGGGCCTCGGCCTGGGCTTCAGCGGACAGCGGCAGGTGAACTGCCATCTGGTCACCGTCGAAGTCAGCGTTGAAGGCTTCACAGGCGAGCGGGTGCAGCTGAATAGCCTTACCCTCGACGAGCACGGGCTCGAAGGCCTGGATACCCAGGCGGTGCAGGGTAGGTGCACGGTTCAGCATCACCGGGTGCTCGGAGATGGCCTCCTCGAGCACGTCCCAGACCTCGGGACGCTGGCGCTCGACCATCCGCTTGGCGGACTTGATGTTTTGCGCGTAGTCGTTCTCCACCAGACGCTTCATGACGAAGGGCTTGAACAGCTCCAGCGCCATCAGCTTCGGCAGACCACACTCGTGCAGCCGCAGCTGCGGACCGACGATGATCACCGAACGGCCGGAGTAGTCAACACGCTTACCCAGCAGGTTCTGACGGAATCGACCCTGCTTGCCCTTGAGGAGGTCAGACAGCGACTTCAACGGGCGGTTACCCGGTCCGGTGACCGGACGGCCACGACGACCATTGTCGAACAGGGCGTCCACGGACTCCTGCAGCATGCGCTTCTCGTTGTTCACGATGATCTCGGGGGCACCGAGGTCGATCATGCGCTTGAGGCGGTTGTTGCGGTTAATCACGCGACGGTAGAGGTCGTTCAGGTCGGAGGTGGCGAAACGGCCACCGTCGAGCTGAACCATCGGACGCAGCTCCGGCGGGATCACCGGGATGCAGTCCAGGACCATACCGGCCGGGTCATTGCCCGAGCGCTGGAAGGCCGCGACGACCTTCAGGCGCTTGAGGGCACGCATCTTCTTCTGGCCCTTGCCGTTGGCGATGACATCACGCAGTATCTCAGCCTCGACGTCGAGGTCGAAGTTGCGAATCAGGGTCTGGATAGCCCCAGCGCCCATGCCACCGGTGAAGTAGTCCTCGTAGCGGTCGATCAGCTCGGAGTACAGGTTCTCATCGATGATCATCTGCTTCGAAGCCAGCTTGATGAAGGTCTGCCAGATCTCCTCGAGACGCTCAATCTCGCGCTCAGAGCGCTCGCGGATGTGCTGCATCTCCTTGTCCGCGGCGTTCTGCACCTTGCGACGGGCATCTGCCTTGGCGCCGGCGGCCTCGAGCTCTGCGAGATCTTCCTCGAGCTTCTGGGCGCGCTCAGCGATATCGGACTCTGCCTCAGCCTCAACGTCCTTCTTCTCCAGCAGCATTTCAGCTTCCAGAGTGGTCTGGTCGTTATGGCGTGCTTCGTCGTCAACACCGGTGATGATGTTGGCGGCGAAGTAGATGATGCGCTCCAGGTCCTTCGGAGCAAGATCCAGCAGGTAGCCCAGACGGGACGGGACACCCTTGAAGTACCAGATGTGGGTGACCGGAGCGGCGAGCTCAATGTGGCCCATGCGCTCACGACGCACCTTGGACTTGGTCACCTCAACGCCACAGCGCTCACAGATGATGCCCTTGTAACGGACGCGCTTGTACTTACCGCAGGCGCACTCCCAGTCACGGGTGGGGCCGAAGATGCGCTCGCAGAAGAGGCCGTCCTTCTCAGGCTTGAGGGTACGGTAGTTGATGGTCTCCGGCTTCTTGACCTCGCCCTTTGACCAACGACGAATGTCGTCGGCGGTAGCGAGTCCGATGCGGAGCTCGTCGAAGAAGTTGACGTCGAGCACGTAACTCCCTTTCCTCCCGGGACCCCGGGAGATTGATGGCGTTTAAGAAATAACGGTGGTTATGCGCTCGCGGTGTGGGGAAGCTGACCGAAGTGAATCCGGACTACTCCCCCAGGCCGCGAACCGGGGTGCCCTTGTGGCGGTTATGCGATGTCCGCGTCGGAACGCTCATCGCGAGACAAGTTGATGCCCAAGGAGGCGCCAGCCTGATCGAGTTCATCATCATCGGTGCCGGACAGTTCCATCGGAGTGCCGTCAGCGGAGAGAACCTCCACGTTCAGGCACAGGGACTGCAGCTCCTTGAGGAGAACCTTGAAGGACTCCGGAATACCCGGATCCGGGATGTTCTCTCCCTTGACGATGGCCTCGTAGACCTTCACGCGGCCCACCACGTCATCCGACTTGATGGTCAGCAGCTCCTGCAGGGTGTAGGCGGCGCCGTATGCCTGCATCGCCCACACCTCCATCTCACCGAAGCGCTGTCCACCGAATTGTGCCTTACCGCCCAGCGGCTGCTGGGTGATCATGGAGTACGGGCCGGTGGAACGAGCGTGAATCTTCTCGTCAACCAGGTGGTGCAGCTTCAGCATGTACATGTAACCCACTGAAACCGGGTACGGGAAGGGCTCACCGGAGCGACCGTCGATCAGCGTGGTCTTTCCGTCCTCATCAACCATGACGTCACCGTCGCGGTTCGGGAGGGAGTTGGCCAGCAAGCCAGCCAGCTCCTTGTTGGAAGCACCATCGAATACCGGGGTGGAGGTCAAGGACTCCGGCGGAACCTCATAGAGATTCTCAGGGAGAGTCTCAATGAGTTCGGCGTTCTTGGGATCTGCCGGGTCAACCTTCCAACCCGAAGCGGCGAGCCAGCCGAGGTGGATCTCCAGGACCTGACCGATGTTCATACGACGCGGCACGCCGTGGGTGTTCAGTATCATGTCGACCGGGGTGCCGTCAGGCATGAAGGGCATGTCCTCAGGAGCCAGGATCTTACCGACGACGCCCTTATTGCCGTGGCGGCCAGCAAGCTTGTCACCATCCTGGATCTTGCGCTTCTGTGCGACATAAACCCGGATCATCTCATTGACGCCAGGCGCCAGATCATCATCGTCCTCGCGAGAGAAACGTCGCACGCCGATGACCTTGCCGGTCTCGCCGTGCGGCACACGCATGGAGGTATCGCGCACTTCGCGGGCCTTCTCACCGAAGATGGCACGCAGCAGTCGCTCTTCCGGAGTCAGCTCGGTCTCACCCTTCGGGGTGACCTTACCGACCAGGATGTCGCCATCGCGGACGTCAGCGCCGATGCGGATGATGCCGCGGTCGTCGAGATCGCGCAGCACGTCCTCAGAGACATTCGGGATCTCACGAGTGATTTCCTCGGCACCGAGCTTGGTGTCGCGGGCATCGATCTCGTGCTCCTCGATGTGGATCGAGGTGAGGATATCATCCTCCACGATCTTCTGGTTGAGGATGATCGCATCCTCGTAGTTGTGACCTTCCCAAGGCATGAACGCAACCAGAAGGTTGCGGCCCAGGGACATCTCACCGTTGAGGGTGCCGGGACCATCGGCCAGAACCTGGCCGGCCTCGACACGATCGCCGAGGCTGACCAGAGGCTTCTGGTTGTAGCTGGTGCCCTGGTTGGTGCGCTGGAACTTCCGCAGCATATAAGTGTCGCGGATGCCGTTATCATCCATGATGGTGACGAAGTCAGCGGAGACGTTCTCCACCACACCGGTCCTGGTGGAGATCACCAGGTCGCCAGCATCGTAGGCGGCGCGCAGCTCCATGCCGGTGCCCACATAAGGGGCCTCGCCACGGATCAGCGGCACAGCCTGCTTCTGCATGTTCGCACCCATGAGGGCACGGTTGGCGTCATCGTGCTCCAGGAAGGGAATCATCGCGGTACCGATGGAGACCATCTGACGCGGCGAAACATCCATGTAGTCGATCTCATTGCCGGGAACGACCTGGATATCACCGTTCTTCACGCGGACGGTGACCATATCCTCGGCGATGTTGCCCTCGGCGTTGATCGCAGTCTTAGCCTCGGCCACCACATAGCGGTCCTCTTCATCAGCGGTCAGGTAATCAACCTGATCGGTGACCGCACCATCGACGACGCGACGGTAGGGGGTTTCAATGAAGCCGAAGGCGTTCACCCGGGCGTAGGAGGAGAGGTTTCCGATCAGGCCAATGTTCGGGCCTTCCGGAGTCTCGATCGGGCACATACGTCCGTAGTGGGACGGGTGCACGTCTCGGACCTCAATGCCGGCGCGCTCACGGGAGAGACCACCCGGTCCCAGTGCAGACAGACGACGCTTGTGGGTCAGACCCGACAGCGAGTTGTTCTGGTCCATGAACTGGGACAGCTGCGAGGTACCGAAGAACTCGCGGATAGCTGCAGAAACCGGACGGACGTTGATCAGCGAGGTCGGGGTGATCGACTCCGCATCCTGGGTGGTCATGCGCTCGCGCACGACACGCTCCATACGGGTCAGACCCAGGCGAACCTGGTTCTGGATCAGCTCACCGACAGTGCGCAGACGACGGTTACCGAAGTGGTCGATGTCATCGACACCCACCGGAATCGTCTCGCCGGTCGGCGAGACCATGGAGCGCTCGCCGGCGTGCAGGCGAACCAGGTACTCCAGGGTGGTGGCGATATCCTCTTCGGTCAGGGTCAGCAGACCCTCGTTGTCGCCGCCCAGGCCCAGCTTGCGGTTGACCTTGTAGCGGCCCACCTTCGCCAGGTCATAGCGCTTGGGGCGGAAGAAGGAGTTGTCGAGCAGGGACTGCGCGAGATCGCGGGTCGGCTGCTCGCCCGGACGCTGCTTGCGGTAGATCTCCAGCAGCGCCTCGTCGGTGTTGGCCACACCATCGGACTCCAGAGTCGACATCATCAGCTCAGAGAAGCCGAAGCGCTCAGTGATCTGCTCGGTGGTCCAGCCCAGGGCCTTCAGGAGAACAGTCACCGGCTGACGACGCTTACGGTCGATGCGGACACCAACGGTGTCGCGCTTATCGACGTCGAACTCCAGCCATGCACCGCGGGAAGGGATGACCTTCACGGCGTGCATCGGACGCTCGGTGGACTTATCGATCGACTGATCGAAGTAGACACCCGGGGAACGGACCAGCTGCGAGACAACGACGCGCTCGGTTCCGTTGACGATGAAGGTACCCATCTCCGTCATCATCGGGAAGTCACCGATGAAGACAGTCTGGGACTTGATCTCCTGGGTTTCGTTGTTGATGAACTCAGCCGTCACATAGAGCGGGGCCGAGTAGTTGATGTCCTTGTCCTTGCACTCGTCAATGGTGTACTTGACGGGTTCGAAACGGGGCTCGGACAGCGAAAGAGACATGTTGCCGGAGTAGTCCTGGATCGGGGACAACTCCTCGAGAATATCCTCAAGCCCGCTGGCGACGCGGGCATCCGGGCCGAGCTCCTCCTGCTTGCGGA
Organism: Corynebacterium sp. A21; assembly: GCF_052266655.1. Taxonomy (NCBI): domain Bacteria; kingdom Bacillati; phylum Actinomycetota; class Actinomycetes; order Mycobacteriales; family Corynebacteriaceae; genus Corynebacterium; species Corynebacterium sp. A21. The sequence continues at coordinate 109,461 of NZ_JBQPQY010000008.1, read as the reverse complement.
TACGCCACTCGGGCGTACCGACGAGCCAAGCGTAGGAGTCACGTTGCAGGTCAAGGAGACCCGGAACGGCGATGGGCTCCGAAGTTTTCGCGAAAGAGAATCGCTTAGGAGCCCCGGGGATTTCGGCCACTGACTTGGTCTGGCGGGAGACTGCCAAGATGGGTCCTTCCAGCACCTCACGCGGACGGTGGTCTCCTGGACTGAAACCACCGAAACCGCTGGTAATTTAGCATTCGGTCTGCTGTGGAGCCGCCGCCCCCAGATAGCACAAAATCACCTTGTCAAATCGGTTTTTGCAAACCGTTGTGATCAAGGTTTCCTCTGCTACCGGGGACGAGGTCCAGCGCAACAAACCAGCCTATACCACATCAGACTGAAAGTAAAGAGACAACGCGAACTCAAACATTACTCACCCGGGGTGAGCCAAGTGAACCTGTTTCCGTTCGGGACTGTACCACCTGGCTAGTCCCGCCGAGAATCTCGACTTCCGAAAATCCCGAATGATCCCACCAGGCCGAGGAGTATCAGCAGGCCACCGACTCCGACGACGATCCACCGGATGAGCTGTGCGGTCGCCTTCTCCGGCACGTCTTCTGCCTGCGCCAACCGCTGGGTGACCTGCTCCGCCGCCATCTTTCCGTCGAATTCGAGCACTGTCTCCCGGGGCTCCCCCGCCGCGTTGCCGTAGTAGTCATTGACAGTTTCATGGATGTCCATTATCAGCCCGGAATTCTGGTCCACGAAGAAATCCCGCTGCGCCTCGTGGAAGAGATAGCCCGGCTCAGTGCTGCCGTCCTCATTCTCGAAATCGGTGGTGTTGAAGACACCGTTCCAGCGCTGCGCCACATTCTGCGGCTCGATCTCCTGACGGTAGCGGTAGACCTTCTGCCCCTCCATCTCCAGCTCTTCCTGGAACACCGCCGGATAGGTATCACGCAGCGTCTGGTCGAAAACCTCATAGGTGGTCTGTTGGGCATCGGAGGGGAACTTAATCCACACGCCGTCGATCTCGACCTCCTTCGTCGGGGAGGCCAGCTGATCGGTCACGGTGGCCGCAGTCTGTGCCTCGCCGGTGAGCCGGTCAATTCGGTAGTTCCACACCTCAGCGGTAATCAGCCGGTCCAGATCAGACTGCTGGCTGTCCCGGGCCAGGGAGGCACCCACCCTCACCGTGGCGGAGTCGGCATCCACGGGATTCTGGATCTCCATGTGCAGCTGACGGGTCACCGGAGACTCCAGGACACGTCCCCCGGGGTCGGACATCAGTCGAGTGCTGGCCTGTTCATCGGTGATGCTGAAGGTGGTTTCCTTCAGGTCCATCGGAAGTCTGCCGTCAACGTGGAAGAAACGTGGCGCCAGAAGTCCCGCAACGACCAACGCGCCCCCGAGGCCGAGGATGAGTACGGAAAGGATTCGGGACTTCGGAAGCATGGGACAGATGTTACCGCAGGCTGCTGAATACGTACGGAAGGCCACGGGTGAGGCGCAGCCGGACATCAGGCTGGCCACCACCCACCGTCAGGCGCCGCCGGCCGGCGATCACCCTGCGGAGGTTCCCAGCTCCACCAGCTACCGCCCTGACTGCCTTAATCTAGACAGCCGGCACATCTGCGAAGGTCTCGGTGTCAATGACGAAGCGGAATTGCACATCACCGGCGACAACCCGGTCATAGGCTCGATCAACTTCAGTGACACCGATCTTCTCGATGCGGGCAGCCAGGCCATGCTCTGCACAGAAGTCCAGCATCTCCTGGGTTTCGCGGATACCACCGATATTGGAGCCGGTGAGCACCTTGCCACCACCGATCAGGGCACCGAAGCCGACCGGCTGCTGTGCCGGCGGAAGGCCCACCACGGCCATCACACCCCGCGGCTTGAGCAGACCCAGGTAGGCGTCCACGTCGATATCGGCGCTGATGGTGTTGAGGATGAAGTTGAACTCGCCGCGGTGGGCCTCAAAGAATCCCTCCGCCGAGGTTGCCAGGGTTCGGGCAGCGCCCAGTTCCGCAGCCACCTCAGCCTTGCGCAGACTACGGGAGAGCACGGTCACCTCGGCGCCGCGGGCCGCTGCGATCTGTACCCCCATGTGGCCCAGGCCGCCGAGCCCCATCACCGCCACCTTGTCCCCGGGTTTAATGTCCCAGCGTGCCAGCGGTGAGTAGGTGGTGATACCGGCACAGAGCAGGGGCGCGGCGACGTCGAAATCGAGTTCCTCCGGGATCCGGCAGAGGAACTTTTCATTGACCACGATCTTCTCGGCATAACCGCCCTGGGTGATGGTGCCGTCGACGTCGAGGGAGTTGTAGGTTCCCACGTTGCCTGCGAGACAGGCCTGCTCCTCACCTGCGAGGCATTCCTCGCATTCCCCACAAGAGTTGACCATGCAGCCCACGCCGACGCGGTCGCCCACCTTGAAGGCGGTGACCTCGGCGCCGACCTCGGCAATCACACCGGCGACCTCGTGCCCCACGGTCAGCGGAAAGTGCGCTTCCCCCCACTCATTGCGGATGGTGTGAATATCACTGTGGCAGATGCCGGCGGCTTTGATGTCGATGACGATGTCATCGGCACGCGGTGTCCGACGCTCGATGAGCTTGACCTGGAAGGGGGAATCGGGGCTGATTTTCTGAAGGGCTTTAACGGGGAAATTCATCTGCCCCACCCTAGACCCCCAGGCAAATTGCGGCAATCAGATCCTGCGCGGTGGCCTGGTCCGCGAGCGAATCGCTCGTTGCCTCGATAAGCGGGGCTGAGTACCGAGGGTCCGGGATTCCCCACTCCTCCAGTCGGCACCCGCCCGATATGCTGAGCCACCGACGGTGATCTACCGGCACAGAGCTAGCGCTGAATGACGGGTAGGTCTCGAGGATCAGCCCAATGACCCTCTGAATATATGCAATTCGCCCGATCCTCGAGACCTACCCGTCAAAGCCCAGGTGAACCCCTGAGCCCCTGCCCACGTCAAACCCCCTGCCCCCTGCAATAGCAAAATCCCGCCCCCACCTCAGGTGGAAACGGGATTTCGGAAGTTACTGAGTGATCTATCAGATCACCGCAGAATTACTTCAGGGTAACCTTGGCGCCAGCTTCTTCGAGCTTGGTCTTGGCAGCCTCAGCGTCTTCCTTGGAAGCGCCTTCGATGATTGCCTTCGGAGCGGACTCAACGAGCTCCTTGGCTTCCTTCAGGCCCAGGCCGGAGACGAGCTCGCGGACAGCCTTGATGACGCCGATCTTCTTGGCGCCAGCGTCCTCGAGGACGACGTCGAACTCGGTCTGCTCTTCAACAGCAGCGGCAGCTTCGCCACCGGCAGCAGCGACAGCGACCGGAGCAGCAGCGGTGACCTCGAAGACCTCTTCGAACTCCTTGACGAACTCAGAAAGCTCGATGAGGGTCATTTCCTTGAATGCCTCAATGAGCTCGTCCTTGGTGAGCTTAGCCATAATGGCGTCCTTTCCTTGTCGGCCTCAATAATTGAGAACCGGGTATGTGGTGAAAGCTTGGGTGCGTATCGCCGGATGGCGGTACGACTTAAGCGTCCTTCTTCTCCTGGAGCGCAACGGCGAGGCGTGCGACCTGGGAAGCGGGAGCATTGAACAGGCCAGCGGCCTTTGCCAGGTTGCCCTTCATCGCGCCAGCCAGCTTTGCCAGCGTGGTTTCGCGGTTGTCAAGGTCAGCAAGAGCCTTAACCTGGTCGGCGCTGAGTGCAGTGCCATCCAGGTAGCCGCCCTTGACAACGAGCTTGTCGTTGTCTTCGGCGAACTTCTTGAGTGCCTTTGCAGCGTCGACAGCCTCGCCCTTGATGAAGGCGACGGCGGTCGGGCCGGTCAGGAGCTCGTCAAGGCCCTCGACGCCGGCATCTTTAGCTGCCAGCTTGACAAGGGTGTTCTTGGCGACGGAGTACTGGACGTCCGCACCGAGAGCGCGACGCAGCTCAGTGGTCTGAGCCACGGTCAGGCCACGGTACTCGGTCAGCACGACGCTATCGGACTCTGCGAACTGAATCTTCAGTTCTGCCAGGCCGGCTTCGTTCTTCGGGTTTGCCATTACTTCGCCTCCTTCCTCTACGTATATTCGACTGATCCGCCGGAGCTCACTTCAGAAAACAAGAAAGCCCCGTGCAGAAGCACAGGGCGCATCGACCTCAACGTGAGTAGAGGAAGTGCTCGAAAAGTGTCTCCTGCGTGGGCCGTTCCAGAGGTCTGGAATCCTTCGATCCTTAACGGATGACCGACGGTCTTCGGTGAAACTTGAGCTGAACTCCCCGAAAGGAGTGGTTCAAACTTCGGTTTGTGACTCTATAGCACCATCTCCGAAACAACCAAATCCTTGCCCTCGCTTATCGACGCCGCGACCGCCGGCCACCCCGGCTGACCTAGGGTGAGGCCACCCGCACGGCAGTGGCCAACTGCGCCCCGAGCGGGAAATAACCCAGGTAGGACACCCCGGAGAGGTTGTAGGTGAATTTGATGCCCATGATCAACCGGATACCCACATGCATGCCCCAGGCCGCGAGCGCGAACCCCTGTCCGAGACGACGGTTGGTCAAGGAGAGTGGCGCCCCGAGTTCAACTACCAGGGCGGTCACTGCCAGTAGACCGAAGCTGGCATTCGAGCGATAGAGCGCCCCGGCGGCTGCCGGGGCTTCCCCGCCAAACGCCTCTTTACGAACAGCGTCCGCGGCGATCTGCTCACGCAGGGTATGTCCACCCGCCCAGTTCCAGCCGAGCGGGCTGCGAACCTTCGCGATTCCGGAGATCAGGTACACCGCGGAGGCGGCGATATTCAGGGCGGTGGGGATTCCACCGTAGGCGCGGTCATGGCGCTCCGGGAGCAGAGTCCCCTCGTGCCGGAGGGCATCGAGGGACAAGGCATCAGCCGAAGGTGTCAGTCCCAGGACCAGTTGCTGCAGCAGGAGCATATTGTCATTGTGGTAGACCATCGACCAGGAATTTCGGTAGCTCATGGTCCAGAGTTGCAGTCCCGCGTTCAGTGGCCCGCTCACCCGGTGGGCGATGCCGAGGGTGGTGGCGGCGTTGCTGAGCTGCGCAGCCTCAAACAACAGATCAGCGAGCCGGGGTGGCAACGGCCGGCGCAGAATCCGCACCGGACCGACAGGGTGGAAACGGCTGGGGTCCTGTCGGTGGAGATCCCGGAAAATATCGCGACGGCGGTGGTTGTTGACCGCCGAGAAAGCCCCGACACCGATCCTGATCACCCCGGGGCGGAGCGGGCTGGCGGCGGGACGCAGGGCATCGGTGGCACGGTCGAGCAAAGAGGTCAGCATAGTCATGTGGGGTCAGTTCTCCTGATGTTTTAGCAGGGGTGCACCGAGATCGGCCACCGCGGTTCCGCCGACCCGGCAGCGGGCGTGGACGGACTCGGCGGCGGGTGCTTTGGCACCGGCGAAATAGTCCTTAAAGAGGAAGCGGGAGCGCACCACCGAGACCTCGGTGATCAAGGTCTCCCCGGGGCGTCGAGAAGCATTGGCCGCCAGGGAATCCGCGTAGCTCTGGGCGACCTCGGTGGCCCTGCCTTCTCGGATGGCCTTCGAAATCTGCCGACGGACCTGGTTGAGTCCGCCCGCCCCAAAATGGGAATAGTGCGGGATGATCCGCTCCCCGGCCGCGGTGAACCCCACCACATGTGGCACGGTCACCCGGCCCTGCCGGTCCGCGGAGAACATCGGATAGGTTGACAGTGGGAAAGAATCCCGCTCATTCTTGGCCTTGTTGACCTGCTTCATCGGGCCCACATAGTGGCGCACCGGACTGAGCAGCAGGGCGGCAAAGGCGGCATAACCGGCCAGGGCCACGAGGTCGCGGCTGGTGGGTGCAGGGGCCTGTTTCGGGGACATCTGCTACGCCCCCACCAGATCACTCATCGCGGCGCGGGCAGCCCAGGCGCCGGGCATGCCATGCACCCCGGCACCAGGTGGGGTCGCCCCGGAGGCCAGATACAGGCCGCTCTCACCCAGCCGATAGGGATCAAAGGTGACGCCCGGGCGCAGCAGCGACTGCAGCCCGCTCATGGCGCCACCGGCGACATCACCGCCGATGAGATTGGGGTTCCAGGACTCCAGGTCAGCCGGGCTATGCTGCACCCGGCGGAGCACCCGGTCCCGGAAACCAGGGGCGAAACGCTCGATCTGGGATTCGATACGCTCGGCGAGGAAGCCCGACCGAGGTTCCCGATATCCATTGGGTACGTGCGCATAGGCCCACAGCACCTGCTTGCCCGCGGCGGGGCCGGTGGCCCGGGAGGGATCGGCGCTCTGTTGCTGACAGACCATGACGAAGGGGCGCTCCGGCAGCCGACCCCGGGCGGCCTCCAGCTCGGCGTGCTGAATCTCTGCCACGGTCCCGACGACATGCACGGTGCCGGCTTCCTGCACCCGAGCGTCAGCCCAGGGCACCGGGCCATCAAGCAGGTAGTCCACCTTGAATGCTCCCGGGCCATAGGTCCAGCCGGCCAGCCGACGACGCACCCGGGGAGTCAGGTTCGTGTGGCGGAGCCGCAGCACTTGGGCCGGGGTGAGATTGAGGATGGTGGCCTCAGCCGGGGGCAGGGAACGCAGGTCAGTGACCTCAACTCCGGTGTGGAGGCGACCCCCGTGGTGGGTCAGCACGGCGAGCAGTGCATCAACGACCCCCTGGGATCCGCCGCGGGCCACCGGCCAGCCGCTGGACATCCCCAGGGATCCAAAGAGCATCGCGAAGGCCGCGGTGAAAGGGCGAGCTGGCGGGGTGATCGCGTGCACCCCAGAGCCCGCGAAAAGTGCCCGGGTGGCTTCCTCAGCGAAAAACGCCCTACCTGCGATCTGGGCGGGCCACGCCGCCAGCGCACCGAATCGAGCCAGCCGCAGCGGATGCTCCGGCCATCGCAGCATCGGCCCCAGGAGATTTTCCAGGTGCTCATCGATGTGCTCGACGAGATCGCCGTGCACTCTTCGCCAGGCGGCACCGTCCCGGCCGAGGCCTTCGACGGTGGCATCGAGGCTACGGTGCAGCAACGCCGCGGGCTGTCCCTCCAGGGGGTGTGCCATCGGGTAGGTCGGGTGCAGCCATTCCAGGCCGTGCTGTTCCAGTTGCAGTTCCCGGAATGCCGGGCTGGCGGCGCCGAAGGGGTGCCCGGCTGCCCCGAGGTCGACGATGGTTCCCTCCCCCAGGAGATCAGCGGAAGCTGCCGCACCGCCGGGCCGGTCGTTGCGTTCAAAGACATCAACTTCCCAGCCCTCCTTCGCCAGATAGGCGGCAGCAGTCAGTCCATTGGGACCGGCGCCGACGATGACGGCGCGGGGTCTGGAACTTCTGGGCGGGATGCCGGTGGGTGAGGTCGCTGACATGGGCGGGATGCTCCTTGGGAACTGCTGTGGATTCGCTGACCATTTCAGCATCGTTGACCGTGATGAATCCCCCATGAATCTCAGATGAGACTCCCTTCATGTGGCGCTGAAAGCGATGCTCCGCTCCCCAGGATCCCGGGGTTCAGGTCCCTAAGCTCGCAGCACCGCTTGCGCCGCCCACCACCCGGGCATCCCGTGCACCCCACCGCCGGGCGAGGTCGAGGCAGAAGCCAGATACAGCTTCGGCCCCAACCGATGAGGCAGACGCAGCACCCCCTGCAGCCCGGTGGTGGCCCCACCCGCGACATCGCCACCGACCAGGTTCGGATTCCAGGACTCCAGATCGCCCGGAGTGTGCTCGACAATGCGGCGGATGCGCCCCCGGAATCCCGGGGCGAAGCGCTCAATCTGGGCGAGGATCCGCTCCCGCACCCGCTTATCGACGACCCCCTGGGGCACATGTGCATAGGCCCAGACCACCGTCCGGTCCTCCCCGGCCCGGCTCGGATCCGCCACCTGCTGTTGACAGACCAGCACGAAGGGGCGCTCCGGGAGCTGGCCAGCGGCAGCTTGTGCCTCCGCCTGCTGAATCTCGGCGGCACTGCCACAGACATGCACAGTGGTGGCCTCCCCCACCTCCGGGTTCGCCCAGGGAATGGGAGCATCGAGCAGGATATCCAGCTTGTGCGAGGCGGTACCGTAGCGCCAGGTGCGCATCCGGTGCTTGAGCACCGCGCCCAAGTCCACGCCCTCCAGCTGCAGCACCTGACGTGGGGTGAGATTGAGGATCACGGCATCCGCCGCCGCGAACTCCCGAAGATCCGTGACCCGGTGCCCGGTGTGGATCACCCCGCCGTGATCACTGAGCACCTTGACCAGGGCATCGACGATCGCCTGGCTCCCACCGAGCGCCACCGGCCAGCCGCGGCTCATCCCCAACGCCCCGAAGAGCAGCCCGAAGGCGGCGGTCATCGGCTGCGAGGGGGCGGCAATCGCATGGACCGCAGATCCCGCGAACAACACCCTGGCTTCCTCGGTTCGGAAGGCCGCCCGGGCCAGCAGCTGTGCGGGCAGCAGGGCCGGCGGCCCGAACTTCAGTAGCTCCAGCGGGTGCGGCGGGATGCGGGTGAGGGGTCCCAGCAGGTTGGCCAGGTGGGCGTCGATACGCTCAGTAATCCCGGAGTGCAGCCGCCGCCAGTTCTTCCCGTCCACCCCGAGTCCCGCTGCGGTGTCAGGCACACTGCGGTGCAGCAACGCTGCCCTGCCCTCATCCAGGGGATGTGCCATGGGATAGCGGGAATGCGCCCACCTCAGCCCGTGGCTCGCCAGATCCAGCGCATGGAAGGCCGGGCTGGCTACACCGAAAGGATGGCCCGCCGCCCCGAGATCACTGATCGTCCCCTCCCCCAGCACCGGTGCTGAGGCGGCCGCCCCACCAGCGGCGTGATGCCCCTCATAGACCTCAACCTGCCAGCCCGCCCGAGCCAACAGCGCCCCGGCAGTGAGCCCGTTGGGACCTGATCCGATAATGACCGCGCGTGACATGCCCCTACCTTAGCCATGCAAAAAGCGACGCCCCTCGCCCCGGTGAGGGAGGAGGTGACGTCGCCTGGTGCGGTGAAGCGCTGCGATTAAGCAGTAACCACTATTAAGCGGTTTCTTCGCCGGTGTAGTTCTTCTGCACGTGGGTATCGACCGGGATGCCCGGACCAGAGGTGGAGGAGAGGGTGATCTTCTTCAGGTAGAAACCCTTGGCGGAAGACGGCTTGATGCGGTTGAGCTCATCGATCAGGGCACCGTAGTTCTCAGCCAGTGCCTTGGCATCGAAGGATGCCTTGCCGATGGAGGCGTGCAGGTTGGAGGCCTTGTCAACGCGGAAGGAGATCTTGCCGCCCTTGACCTCGCTGATGGCCTTGGCGACGTCGTTGGTGACGGTGCCGGTCTTCGGGTTCGGCATCAGGCCACGGGGGCCCAGGACGCGAGCGATGCGACCGATCTTGGCCATCTGATCCGGGGTGGCGATGGCGACGTCGAAGTCGGTCCAGCCATCCTGGATCTTGGCGACGAGCTCGTCGGTGCCGACGAAGTCAGCGCCTGCAGCCTCAGCCTCGGTAGCCTTCTCGCCAGCGGCGAAGACGGCGACGCGGACGACCTTACCGGTGCCGTTAGGCATGGAGACGGTGCCGCGGACCAGCTGGTCAGCCTTGCGGGGGTCAACGCCGAGGCGGATGGCAACATCCACGGAAGCATCGTAGTTCTTGGAGGAGGTCTCCTTGATCAGGGCAGCAGCCTCGATCGGGGTGTACATCTTGGACTGGTCAACCAGCTCAGCAGCAGCCTTGAAAGCCTTGGAGTTCTTGCTCATTTGCGGATATCCTTTTCTGGAATCTTGTGGTGCGGGCCGGAGCCGGCCCTGCCACGGTTGTGCGGATTATCGAGGGGGAATTAACCCTCGACGGTGATGCCCATGGAGCGAGCGGTGCCGGCGATGATCTTGGCCGCAGCGTCGATATCGTTGGCGTTGAGATCTTCCTTCTTGGTGGTTGCGATCTCCTTGAGCTGCGCCATGGTGACAGAACCGACCTTGTTGGTGTGCGGGACACCGGAACCCTTCTGCAGGCCAGCGGCCTTCAGCAGCAGCTTGGCTGCCGGCGGGGTCTTCAGCTTGAAGGTGAAGGAACGGTCCTCGTAGACGGTGATCTCAACCGGGATCACGCTGCCACGCTGGGATTCGGTTGCGGCGTTATAAGCCTTACAGAATTCCATGATGTTGACGCCGTGGGCACCCAGTGCCGGGCCAACCGGCGGTGCCGGGTTAGCTGCGCCAGCCTGGATCTGCAGCTTGATGAAGCCTGAAACCTTCTTGTTCTTCTTCTTCGGAGCCATCGAATTACCTACTTCCCTTGATACCGAGGCAGCGCCACGATGATGTCGCTCCCCCGTCCGGATTCCGGGACCCGCTACCAGCCTCATTCGACTGAGATCTTCGCGTGTACCGGCCACCGGGGATGAATGTTTTTGAGCATGTCGAAATCGGCACGCGTTTTACCAGAGTACACAGCAGCCCGCCACCCACCAAAAAACATGGGGCGACGGGCTGCAGCTTGTCCTCGGATGAGGTATCAGGCGAGCTTTTCCACCTGATCGGCGGTGAGCTCCACCGGGGTCTCACGGCCGAAGATCGAGACCAGGGCCTGGATCTTGCCGGAGTCCGGATCAATTGCGGAGATGGTGGCGGAAACGGAAGCCAGGGCACCGGTGAGGATGGTGACCGCCTCGCCGACCTCAAAGTCGATCTGGTTCTTCGGCTTGGACTGCTCATCCGGCATCGCCACGAGCTTCTCACCCTCAGCGTTCACAGCGGCAGCCTCACCGGCCGCACCACTCTCAGCCGGCATCAGGAACTTCGCGACGTCCCGGTGCTTGACCGGGGTGGCGTTGCCCTCGTTGCCCACGAAGCTGGTGACACCCGGGGTGTCACGGACGACGGACCAGGAACGGTCGTTGATGTCCATCCGGACCAGGACGTAGCCCGGCAGCAGCTTGCGCTTGACGAGCTTCTTCTTGCCGTCCTTGATCTCAACGACCTGTTCGATCGGCACCACCACGTCATAGATGGAGTCCTCCACCTCGAGGGTCTGGGCACGCATGTCGAGGTTGGTCTTCACCTTGTTCTCATAACCCGAATAGCACTGAATGATGTACCACTGGCCCGGCAGCTTCTTCAGCTCGCGGGTGTACTCACGCAGACGCTTCTTGTGGGCGGCCTCAGCATCCAGGTCCTCGGTGTCACCGAGAGCCGCAGCAGCTGCCGCGGTGGCCGGATCAACTTCATCGGCGGTGCTGGTGCTTGCCTCAGCCGCAGCTGCGGCATCCTCCTCGAAGGAGGCGGTGTCAGCCTCAGGAACATCGGCCGGGTTGGCCTCCGCCTCCGCGAGGGCAGTCTCAGCGGCCTGCGCGAAATCCAGGTCGGTGGCCTGCCCGGTGGCCTGCTCAGTGGTCTCCAAGGAAAGCTCCTCGGAGGTGTTGTTCTCGTCGCTCATGGTTTCTCCCAAACTAATTCATGGTCGTCCGTCAACTCCCGCAGCGGGGCGACCGAGATGTCTGGGTCACCATCTTACCTGCGGGACGGCAAAGAATTATCCCGCCGACCCTCAAAGGAGTCGGCGGGATGAAAACTTATATTTCTAGGAGTCTACCTAGGGGGTCAGTACTGCTTCAACTCCGAGTCCGGCAAGGAAGTCCACACCGGAGACCAGAGCGGTCAGCACGATCAGAAAAGCAAAGACCACCAGAGTGTAGGTGATCATTTGCTTTGTGGTGGGCCACACAACCTTACGAACTTCCGAGATCACCTCAGGAAGGAAAGTCTTGACGGAGCCACCCGGCGAATCATCACCCTTGGGCACCGGAGCGAGACGCTTAGCCTCATAGGAGGAGGTCGAAGTAGAGGACACTCCAGCCAGCTGCCGCTTACCGGTCGGGCGAATCACGCCGTCCTTGTCCAGCTGATCTTCGCTCACAGCACTCCTCAGATTGAAAAACTTTGCAGGGGCGACAGGACTCGAACCTGCAACCTACGGTTTTGGAGACCGTTGCTCTACCAATTGAACTACGCCCCTATTGGTCTTCATTTACGAAGACCTAGACTACCCTACCAGAGAAGAAATATCCTGAGGAAAATAACCCCCTGGCGAAGGTTGGGAAATAAAAAAGGCACCGTCTTCCGGTTCCAGACCGTAGATGATGCCAGCCTTTGTCCCAGTAGCGATGGAGGGGATCGAACCCTCGACCTCACGATTATGAGTCGTGCGCTCTCACCAGCTGAGCTACATCGCCAAGTGTTCCGCCTCCGCAATCGCGTGAGACAAACAACAGAGCCCCCTAACAGAATCGAACTGTTGACCTTCTCCTTACCATGGAGACACTCTACCGACTGAGCTAAGGGGGCATAGTCGCTCTGTGGCTGGGGCTCTATTTCTGTGAGCCCCGCTCGTTGCGACCTCCAAAAGATTAACCCGAGACCCATTTCAAACACAAATCGCCAGGTAGTTAATGGTTTTTCAAAGATTTCATGCGCCCTACTCCGGACCGGACTTCACTTCATGCCGAAGAGCACCTGTGGACCCGTAGTTCCTGGGCCAAGATTCCCCATCCGTGATTCCCGGTTCCGATTCCCGGATCCAGCTTCGATTAACGGTCCCGGCCCCGCGAGGGACTTGTCCGCGGGCCGCACTGGCGCGCTGTGGACACTGGGCCACTGGGACACTGGGCCACTGGGGCGCTGGGGCGCTGGGGCGCTGGGGCGCTGGGGCGCTGGGGCGCTGGGGACCGCGAACGGCGTCCGATACCGCGTGAGCTCACGGGCCCCACTCCCGAATGAGGCAAGGGGGCCGCTGCCCGCCAGGAGTGCCGGGGCAGGCCGGGCGGGGGTTACCGCCCCCACAGGCCTCCGCTGATTCACCCCTCCCCCAGAAACGGCCCCAGAACGCCCCCTGGCATCGATATCGAAGGCTGACTGGCCCCATTGGCCGATCCCCGCATCAAGTCCGCCCCAACGCCCCTCCTGGGCCCCTGGGGTTTCCTGGAGTCCTCCACCCAGGCGGGCATGAGACAAGCCCGCACCACCGGCCCCGGATCGCCACAACACAGCAGGAGCCGAGACTCACGACTTGGAAATACCAAAAGAGCCCATCCGATTTCTCGGATGGGCTCTGATCTGGTGCCAGATGAAGGATTCGAACCTTCGAAGGCTGAGCCGGCGGATTTACAGTCCGCTCCCTTTGGCCGCTCGGGCAATCTGGCATTGCGTCATTGTCTGGCGCGATTCACTACTTTAGAGGTATTTGCTTGGATACCGCAAATCAGCAGGCCAACCGCCTAATCGCTCAGCGCATTGAGCTCAGACCGCAGCAGTACTAACCGATGCGGCGGGCACTGAACTCGGCCAGCGTGCGCAAGGCTACGGTGACGTTGTTCTGCGGCAACCGGTCAAGCTGCTCCTCTGCTTCTGCGAGATAGAGCTGGATATCCGCCAGGGCGCGGGCGCGGCCGGTGGAACCAGAAAGCAGGGTGAGGACGCGGTCGACGGTGGCGTCATCGGTGACGGGGCCGGTGAGCAGCTCACGCAGTTCGGCACCCACCTGGTTGTCTTCCTCCATGGCGTAGAGCACCGGGAGGGTAAACACTCCCTCACGGAGATCGGTGCCCGGAGTCTTTCCGGAATCCTCGGGGTCGGAGAAGATGTCGATGATGTCGTCGACGATCTGGAAGACCATGCCAATAGCCGAACCGTAGCGCTTGAGCGCATCGATCTGGTCCTCCGTGGCACCGCCGTGGAGGGCACCGAGGTATCCGGCGGAAGCGATGAGCACACCGGTCTTCTCGCGGATGACCTTGGTGTAGTGCTCAATGGGGTCTTCATCGCGGGCGCCGATGGTCTCACGCATCTGCCCCGTGACCAGTTCCCCGAAGGTCTCGGCGAAGTGGGCGACGGTGGCGGCGCCCAGTTCGGACATGATTTTGGAGGCATGCGCCAGCAGGATGTCACCGGCGAGGATGGCCACAGAGTTGGACCAACGCTGGTTCGCTGATTCCACGCCCCGGCGGCGATCAGCCTCGTCCATCACGTCATCGTGATAGAGGGTCGCCAGGTGGACGATCTCCACCACAGCACCGGCCTTGATCACATCATCGCTGTCCGGATGTTCACCATATTGTGCGGCCAGGAGCGCGAACATCGGCCGGAAGCGCTTGCCGCCGGCGCGGGCCAGGTGCAGCACCTTGTCCACCAGAAAGTCCTCACCCCGGGCGAGTTCGCCGCGCATGAGGGATTCGACCTGGGTCATCCCCTCACTGATCTTGAGGGTGAGCGCGGGATCGCCGAGATCGACCCCACCTGAGCCTGCGTCGGTCAGTTCTGGCTCCACCCGGTGTCCGAAGGGACGCGGAGGAGTGGTGTGACCGTTGCTCATGTGTGGGTGTCCTTGCAGCTCAGCTAAGATTCCGGTGTGACCTGATGATGATCGACGAAGGAATTATCCAGTAGGAGTTCGCGTTTAACCGTAGTCCAAACCGCAGTGACGGGACACCCTGGGGTCATGCGTGTCCCGCCAGTGGTGCGACAATGGGCAGGTGAGTGTTCAGAACCAGCACGTAGATGTCCTCGTGATCGGGGCTGGGCCGACCGGCTCCACTGCCGCCTTATACGCCGCAGATGCCGGGTTCGAGACCCTGCTCATTGATGCCGCCACTTTCCCCCGTGACAAAACCTGTGGTGATGGCCTGACCCCCCGCGCGGTGCATCAGCTGCAGCAACTCGGCCTTGCTCATGAAGTGACGGCATATCACCGGAACCGGGGTCTCAAGCTGCACGGATATGGCGGTTCGGTGACCGCCCCCTGGCCCGAAGGCCATTATGGAACGGTCGGCTCGGCGATGCCGCGCACGCTTTTCGACGCCCTGCTTGTCGACGCCGCGGTCGACCGCGGGGTGCAGCTGTGGCAGGGTGCCACCGCCACGGGAGCGGAATTCACCGGGGCGCGGCTGGAGCGCGTCCGTATTTCCACCGCTTCCGGGGAGGTGGAGGTCACCGCTAAGTATGTCCTGGTTGCTGATGGTGTCCGCTCCACCTTCGGCAAATTACTGGGTAGGCAGTGGCACCGCGGCGAGGTCTACGGCATCGCCGCGCGCTCTTACTGCTCATCAACGCGTTCGGATGATCCGTGGATGCATTCCCACGTGGAGCTCCGCGACGCCGAGGGCATTGTTCAACCTGGTTATGGCTGGATTTTCCCGCTGGGCGACGGAGACGTGAACCTGGGCCTCGGGGCACTGTCCACCGATGACCGTCCGGCAAAGATCAACACCAAGAAGCTACTGCACTTCTACGCCGATCAACAGCGCGGCGACTGGGGGCTCGGGGAGCCTCGCGAGGTCGCTTCTGCGCTCCTGCCGATGGGCGGCGCGGTCTCGAATGTCGCCGGTCGAAACTGGATGTTGCTTGGCGATGCCGCGGCCTGCGTCAATGCTCTCAATGGTGAGGGCATCGACTACGGCATGGAGACCGCTGCACTGGCGGTGAACCTGCTTGATGGGGCAGGCGGCAAGGATTTCACCCTGCTGTGGCCGGAGGTGCTCCGGGCCCACTACGGTGAGGCCTTCCTGCTGGCCCGTACCGCTGCTCGACTACTGACCTATCCGGCATTTTTGCCGCTGGTAGGCCCACTGGGCCTGCGCGGCCCGGTAAGCGCGACCCTGATGCCCGCTGCAGCCCGGCTGATGGGCAATCTGGTCACCGATGAAGACCGAGACCTGATGGCCCGGCTCTGGCGGACAGCGGGCCGGGTGGTGTCTGCGGTACGCAAGGACACCCCCCTGTGGAGCGCTACTGATTCCTAGTCCGCGGGCTTGATCGCCGAGTGAATGGCCACGATGCCGAAGGTCAGATTCTGCCAGCCACACTGGGACCAGCCACTGCGGTTGATCTCGTGGGCCAGCCCCTCCTGACCGGGCCATTCCCGGATGGAATCCGCGAGGTATTCATAGGCCTCAGGGTTGGATGAGACCACCCGAGCCACCCTCGGCAGCAGCCGCATCAGGTACTCCTTGTAGACCGTGCCGAAGACCGGCACGGTCGGGGTGGAGAACTCATTGACCAGCAGTCGGCCTCCTGGTTTGGTCACCCGGGCCATCTCACGCAGGCCGGCGCGGTAATCGTGAATATTGCGCAGACCATAGGAAATGGTCACCGCATCGAAGCTGTTATCCGCGAAGGGCAGCTGCATACCATCGCCAACCACCTTGGGGACGTCACGCTCCCGGCCAGCGGCGAGCATGCCCTGGGAGAAGTCACAGGCCACCACCCAGGCACCGGACTTGCTCAGCTCCACGGTGGAGACCGCGGTACCGGCCGCCAGGTCGAGCACCTTTTCATCGGGCTTCAGATTCAGCCGTTCACGGGCCTTCTTGCGCCACGCGCGGTCCTGCCCGAAGGAGAGGATGCTGTTGGTGAGATCGTATTTTTCCCCGACGGCATCGAACATTGACGCGACGTCGAAGGGTTTCTTATCAAGGGATGCCTTAGCCACAGTCTCTCAGTCTAGGTGAGGCTAGCTGGAACGGCCGCCGAGGGCACGGGTCGCCCACATCGGCAGTTCCGGAAGTGGTCCGAAGAACGTCAGCGGAACCCGGCGGGCTTCCTCCAAAACCGCACTATAATAGCCCAGCAGCTGTTCCCCCAGTGCCTCCCAGGTCTTGTCCGCCACACCCTCACGCGCATTGCTGCGTAGCTGTGCATGGCGGGAATCATCGAGCAGGTACTCGGCGGCGGCCGGCAGGTCCTGGCTGAAGGTGTCTACCGTGAGCAGGCGGCCGTTGTAGTCATCGGTGATGAGATCAACCGGGCCACCGGCACGGGGACCGATGGTGGGCACTCCAGAAGCCTGCGCCTCCTGAATGGCCTGGCAGAAAGTCTCGAATTCACCGGCGTGGACGAAGAGATCCAGGGTGGCATAAGCCTCGGCGAGCCGCTCGCCGTCGAGGGCTCCGGTGAAGACCGCATCCGGCATCAATTCCTCGAGGATAATGCGCTCCGGGCCATCGCCGACAATGACCAGCTGGATATCCTCGCGCCCGGAAAGCGCCGCCAGACGGTGGACGCCCTTCTCGGCGGCCAAACGTCCGACGAAGCCGACGATCTTCTTGCGGCCGTCCGGGTTCCAGCGGCGACGGAGGCCGGGGTTGCGCTTGGCAGGGTCAAACCGGACGGTGTCCACTCCCCGACCCCAGTGCTGGATATTGTTGATGCCATGTGCCTCGAGATCCGCGATGGTGAGCGAGGAGGGGGCGAGAGTCAACTGGCACATGTTGTGGATGGTGCGGGTCCACTCCCAGATGGCGGAGACCAAGCCCGCCAGATGATATCGAGTGGAGAAGCCGGCGATATCGGTCTGGAAGAGCGCCACCGCCGGGATCCGCAGCTGGCGGGCAGCGAAAGCACCTGCCCCGCCGAGCACGAAGGGAGAGGCCAGGTGGATGATATCGGGCTGGAAACTACGAAGTGCCAGCGCAACTGAGGCAGTGGGTACGCCCACCGGCAGGGAGTTGACCAGCGGCACCTTGATCGTGGGGACCCGGACAATCTCGAAACCGAGATAGGAGGGTATCTCCTCCTCGAAGTCCCGGGCACCGGGGGCAATCACCATGGCTTGGTGCCCTTCCCGGTGAAGGTGCTCGAGCACCCGCAACACCGAGTTGGTGACGCCATTGACATTGGGCAGGAATGATTCCGCAACGATCGCAACTCGCATACGCAATATCCTCTCCGATTCAGACTAAAACGAACCTAGTTCCAAGTTGACTTCTCGAGAAGCTTTGGTGAACTGCGGTGTCTTATCCGGCGGTATCAGTCTCCTCAGATTTCATCTTAGGCCTTGTGGAAAAATTCACAGCCCACCAGAGGATTCCAGTGACCACCAGCACCCAGAATCCCACGCTCAACGCCGGGATGATCGACAAGGTCCACTCTCGGTGTTCCACCTTGACCAGATCAGGATCTGATTTGGCATAGTTCACCCATACCCGCTGTCCCTCCCCCAGGCCGGTCGGATAGAGCAGTCCGGTCGAGGGGGCATGGTAAATGCCCTCCTCATCCTGGAAGTCCACGGTGGTGCGCAGGGCCCCGACTCCGGTGACCACCGCTAGTGCCCGCCCTGGATCGGATTCGATGCTCCGGTCATTGAGGAAAGCCCCACCGACCATGCCGAAGGTCCCCAGCATTGCCAGTGCGGCAAGCGCCAGTACCAGCTGGCGCAGTCGACGCCTCACCCGCTGCCGGGAGTAGCTGGGGCCCGCCGCCACGCTGCTCACAGCCCGATCTTGTCTTCGAGAGCCTGGTGGAGGGCACGGCGGGTGCCCCGGATGGTCTTCGCCTCAATTACCTGGAAACCGGCAGGCGCCTCGGTGGTATCGAGGAGGGCGTCGATAAGTTCCCGCAGCGTGCCCACCTCGCGGTGATCGACCCCGTAGCCGTCGCAGAGTGCGGCGAGGTCCGCTTCGTGGGGGGTGCCGAAGACCCGGTCAAAGTCACGCCGCAGGCCCGGCGCGCCGATCTCGAGACTCTCGAAGATGCCACCGCCATCATCATTGGCGACCACGATGGTGAGATTCTCCGGACGGCGCTCCGCCGGGCCGATCTGCAGACCATTGATGTCGTGGAGGAAAGTCACATCACCGATCAGGGCGACGGTGCGAGGGGCGCGGAGTTCGGTCGGGTGCAACGCCTGGGTGGCCAGCGCCACGCCGACGGCCTGGGACACGGTGCCGTCGATACCGGCGACACCGCGGGGAGCATAGGTGTCCACCCCGTCAAAGGGCATGCCCAGCAAGCTGGCGTCACGCACCGGATTGGAGGATCCCAGCAGCAGGGTATCCCCGATGCCGAGAGTGTCAGTCACTGCGGCGGCCACATGCAGGCCGGTGAAGCCGTAGTCCGTGACCTCGAGGATCTCGCGCACGGCCCCTGCCCCCAGTTCAGCCGCACCCTGGCAGATCTTGATCCACTGCTTGCTCGGCGCGCCGGTCACCTTCACGGAGCTGCCGCGGCGGGTGGCGTTGCCGGCCGGGTCAGTGAACTGCGCGGTGCGGGAGAGCAGGGTCAACTCGATCTCCGGGTCAGCCATCAGCGCCAGGACCTCGCGGTGCAGGGTCGGGTGGCCGACCACCACCAGCTGCTTGGGCTTGGTGTTGACGACATAATCATTGGCCGAGATCTGTTCATGGGCGAAGACCCCGGCAGTCAGCGCATGCACTGGATGATAGGGCGCCGGTGCAGTGGGTTCCGCAATCGTGGGGACATCCTCCAGTCCCGGTACCTGCCAAGCCTCGTCACCGGCGATGACCAGAGTGTCCAGACTGAGATCCAGTTCGAGTTCACCGTGATCGATGAAATGACCGGCTGCCGCCACCCGGGTGACCTCTTGCCCGGTAACCGGCAACTCCGAACCCACCAGGGGGTTATCGAAGGCGACATTGAGGTGGACCTGCGCATTCGCCCGGAAAGCCTCATCCACCAGGCCGAGGTCGCTGATGTCATTGAGTTGGGTGCTCTCCGCGAAGGAGCCGAAGATCCCCTGCTGCTGAATGGTCTGGGAGGCACCGGTACCGATCAGTCGTTCTGGGCGGTCAGCGCTGATGATGGCCAACGGAGTATGGGAGTGGGCAGCCTCCACCATCGCCGGCAGACAGTTGGCCACGGCGGTACCCGAGGTCATGACCACACCGACGGCACGGTGTTGCACCCGAGCCATACCCAGTGCCAGGAATGCGGCGCTGCGTTCATCAATGCGGACATGTACCCGGATATCGGTACGTGCCAGCAAGGCGAGGGAAAGCGGGGAGTTACGGGAACCGGGGCACAGAACCACGTCGCTGAGGTTTTCAGCGAGCTTCGCGGCGAGAGCGGTGGCCAGGGAGATCGATTCGGGTTGCGACATGGCTCCGAGTCTACTTCGGGGTGTGACTGTGATCCGCCACGGAGTGCTCCCTGCGGACTACCACCCCGCCGCGGCCCCGATTGGGGAACGGATTCGGTCAAAGGTCCGGTCGTGGTGGTGTGGTCTGCCGGGTCTGCCGGGTCTGCCGGGCGGAATGTAGGACGCCTCCGCCCTTCTTGTCGCCACGGCGGCCCAAACCGTCCTGCATTGCTCACCACGAGCCACCACCAAGGCGGCCCTGCGGAGATCGACCTCGCCCCCGCTCCCTGCCGGGTCTGCCGGGCGGAATGTAGGACGCCTCCGCCCTTCCTGTCGCCACGGTGGCCCAAACCGTCCTGCATTCCTCACCACGAAGCACCGATAAGGCGGCCCTGCGGAGATCGACCTCGCCCCCGCTCCCTACCGGGTCTGCCGGACGGCAGTGTAGGACGTCTCCGCCCATCTTGTCGCCACGGCGGCCCAAACCGTCCTGCATTCCTCACCACGAAGCACCGATAAGGCGGCCCTGCGGAGATCGACCTCGCCCCCGCTCCCTACCGGGTCTGCCGGACGGCAGTGTAGGACGTCTCCGCCCATCTTGTCGCCACGGCGGCCCAAACCGTCCTGCATTCCTCACCACGAAGCACCACGAGCCACCACCAAGGAGCTCCTGCGGCACCCCTTCGGGAATCTCGCGGGGAACCCTCTCCCGCCAAACCGAGTCCAATCCAACGCAATCATCACAACGCACAACGAAGGAAAGGCCACCGCTGGCCATGCATTGGACCACTAAGGAATTGAGAGAATCAGGTTTGTCCCATCGGCAGATCAAGAATCGGGTGGATGCCGGCACCCTATTTCAGTTGGGCCGAGGGATTTACACCGAGCCCAGGCCTGATCCGAAGTCCGCCCTCCGTGCGATCCAGCACCGTTATCCCCAGTTGATTTTCACCGGGGCCACGGCTGCCGGTGTGTATGGACTCAATCAGATCTCGCTACCGGCACAGGGCATTCTTCCACGGAGCGCCCGCCCGATTTACACCGAGATCCTCAATGCGGTTCCCTCGCGGCGGCGTCGGTATCAGCGGGTGGAGAATATCTTCGTCGATACGCCGGCCGGAGTTGCCGGGTCGATCCAGGGTCATCACAACCATTTGGAGCTGGTCCGTTTCCTGGAAAGCCATTATGACGGGTTTTCCGGAAGGCATCGTTTTGAGGCTGACCTGCGCCAGCTGAATCCATCGCAACGTATCGGGGTGTCCCCGCTCCTACAAGATTCTGTGATTGGTGCGTCAAGCCGGATGGAGCGCATCTTCATCTATCAGCTGCGCAAGCGGGGTTTGGATCCGATTCCGAACTTCCAGCTCGGCCCCTACCATTGGGATGTTGGTTTAGTCTCTGGCACCACGGTCGTGGATCTGGACAGCAGGTATTTTCATGAGTCCTCCCCAGATAGCCCGGTTGACGGTGGCTTCATTCTCGACCGGTGGAAGACCAACCATGCGATTCAGCAGGGCTGGGCGGCGCTGCGTTATACCGATGACTGTCTGAACCAGATACTCAATGAGGTGATCACCCAGGTCAGGCAGACCGTGGAGCACCGTCAGACTCAGGCTGGGCAACGTCGCCATCCGAAGCCGGTGTCTGGGATGCGGGAGCAGGGGGTATGGGAATTTCATCCGGAGTTCTTCTTCTGAGCCTCCGCTACCCATCTCATTCCGGGCTCTAAATATAAGCCAGTGCCTGACGGACCCGTTCAAACCAGAAGTCCCGACGCTCCGGAGTCGCCGCCAGTGATTCGATCCGGGCGAGTTCGGGGATGATCGGGGCGGTGGCCATGAAACCCTCATTAATTTCACGTGCCGGGGCCACATCCTCGAGGAAGAGGGAACCGGTGGCGAGCCCCGCCGCGGCGGGCGGGACGTCGATAAGGTCATCATCATTGAGGCGCGGCAGCGCGGCCACCGCAGCGAACCCGGCGTTCAACCCCACCGCAGTGTCCAAGGCACTGGCCACAGTGACATCCATATGGGAGGCGCGTAGTTTGGCGGAGATATCAAGTAGGCGGCGTACGCCACCCAACGGGGCGACCTTGACCACCGCGACATCCGCGGCGCGCAGCTGCGCAACCCGGAAGGGATCATCGGCCCGGCGGATGGACTCATCGGCGGCGACCCGGATGAACATCCCGGCGCGTTGCAGGGCCATGCGAACCTCGGCGAGTTCTTCGACGGTGGCGCACGGCTGCTCCAGGTAATCCAAGGGGCCGAGCGAACGGGCGGCCTCGAGAGCCTGCGCCACACTCCAGCCACAGTTGGCATCCACCCGGATCACCGCGCCGGGCCGGGCCTGGCGCACGGCGTCGACCCGCGCGATGTCGTCGGCAAGCGTCTGGCCCTTCTCGGCGACCTTAACCTTGATGGTGCGGCATCCCGGGTAGCCGTCGAGGATCTCTGGGACGCGGGCGGCTTCGACGGCGGGGATGGTGGCGTTGACCTCGACGCTTTCGCGCACTCGTTCGGGGAAGCCTTCCCAGGCGGCCTCGATCCCGGCGCGCAGCCAGGCGGCGGACTCTTCAGGTCCGTATTCCAGGAAGGGCGCGAACTCGCCCCAGCCGGTGGGGCCTTCGATAAGCAGGGCTTCGCGCTTATCGACGCCGCGGAAACGCACCCGCATGGGCAGGGAGACAACGTGGGCGCGCTCGAGAATTTGATCGGCTGAGGGGGAGTTCATGTGCCCCAGCCTAGATAAGGCGGGTACCGGTGTCGTCGATGAGCAGGGCTTCACCGTCCCGGAGCAGCACCAGGGGGTATTCCCGGCCGTACTGGCGGACGGTCTCGGCGAAGGTCTCGATCGGAAACTCCGGGAGGTTGCCGCCGGCATGCGGGATGATCACGCGGTCGGTGAAGCCGAGGCCGGAGTGATCATGCAGGTCGGGAGCGATGGCGGGGTCGTCGAGCAGTGCGACCGGCTCAATGCTGGCTCCGGCGATCACCGAGCCGGCGCTGCAGCCGACATAGGGCAACCCGGCACGGACATGGCGGCTGAGGATCTCATCGGTGCCGGTGGAACGCAGCACCCACATCAGGTCAAAGGTCTCCCCGCCCGCGACGTAGACCCCCGCTACCTCGCCGAGAATGCGGTCCACCTCTGCCGGTGGGGTGGTGGCCAGTGGCAGTTCGATCAAGGTGAGTCCGTGGCCGCGCAGCATTTCCCGCTCGATGTCGACATAGGGGGCATCCCCGAAACTGCGGGTGGCATCGGAGATGTAGGCGACGGTCCCGGTGAGGAAGGAGGCTACCGAGGCATGGCCGAAGGAGGTCAACAGCAGCTTCATGGCTGCCAGGGTACGGAAAACCGCAGGGGGTGTTCAAAGGGCGGATTTCCGGGAAGGATGGAGGCATGAGTGATCCCAAGCAGAAACTCTCCCCCGCCCAGATCATTGATGCCGCGCTGAGTGGCTGGCACCAGGTCGATGACACCATCCAGGCGACCTTCAAGACCGGTGACTTCGCCACCGGACTCCGATTGGTCAACCTCATCGGCGCCGCTGCGGAAGCCGCCAACCACCATCCCGACATCACCTTGACCTACCCCACCCTCGCAATCACCCTGTCCAGCCATGATGTCGGTGGTCTGACCAGCCGGGATGTGGACCTGGCCCGGCAGATCAACGAGTACGCTGAAGAGTTGGCGGTCAAGGTGATCAGCGACTGAACGGTCCCGCCTAAGCTGAGGTCCATGACAACGTACAGCACCGAGAACCCCTTCGATCCCACCCAGTGGCGGACCGTCGAGGGTTTCGAGGACCTCACCGACCTCACCTACCACCGCCACGTGGGCACCGAGCGTATCGACGGAATCGTGCGCATCGCCTTCGACCGCCCGGAGGTGCGCAATGCCTTCCGGCCGCACACCGTCGATGAGCTCTACCAGGCCCTGGACCACGCGCGCCGCACCCCTGATGTGGGCACCATCCTGCTCACCGGCAACGGCCCCAGTGAAAAGGACGGCGGCTGGGCCTTTTGCTCCGGCGGGGATCAGCGCATCCGGGGGCGTTCGGGCTACCAGTACGCCACCGCACACGACCATGATGATGCCCACGCCGATGCCGCCACCGTAGACACCGCCCGTGCCAAGGTGGAGGGCGGCCGTCTCCACATTCTTGAGGTGCAGCGCCTGATCCGCACCATGCCCAAGGTGGTCATCGCGGTGGTCAACGGTTGGGCGGCCGGTGGTGGACACTCCCTGCATGTGGTCTGCGACCTGACCATCGCCTCCCGCCAGGAGGCCCGTTTCAAGCAGACTGACGCTGATGTCGGGTCTTTCGACGCCGGTTATGGTTCCGCCTACCTGGCGAAGATGGTGGGTCAGAAAAACGCCCGGGAGATCTTCTTCCTCGGCCGGACCTATGATGCCGAGCGCATGCAGCAGATGGGTGCGGTGAATATTGTCGCTGATCACGCAGAATTGGAGGCCGAAGCCATCCAGGCTGCCCGGGAGATCAACGGTAAATCCCCCACCGCACAGCGCATGCTGAAGTTCGCCTTCAACCTCACCGATGATGGTCTGATGGGCCAGCAGGTCTTCGCCGGCGAAGCCACCCGCCTGGCTTATATGACCGATGAAGCGGTGGAGGGCAAGGAGGCCTTCCTGGAAAAGCGGGAGCCGAACTGGTCAGAGTTCCCCTACTACTACTAAACCGGCATGCCTGGGCTCATGCGCCTGGGTGACCAGCCCAGGGCAACTGGAAATCGTGCGCTGCCTCCGCCAGCCCTCAGCTCAGCACCTCGGTGCGCTGAGTGCCCGCGCCTGCCATCCCGCAACCCAGGGCTGGGCGGTGAACTTCCCTGCGGCTACGTCACGGTCTGCGATAGTGGGCCCGAGAGTAGATCCGGAACCGCCAAAAGAAGTCCGGACATGTGAGGAACGCGGCCCGCTCTCCGCGTCAACGGAACCATCGACCACAGAAAAGATCATCTGATCAATAATCTCCAGCAGATCCTCGGAACCGGAATCGCAGGCGTCACAGGCGCAGTCGGGTGCCTGAGCTAGCCTGATCGCAGGTTCTCCGGCCCAGACCTCCAGACAGGGAGCATGGCCGTTGTCAAAGATGAAGTATTCGCTCCTCAGGATCAGCGGCTGCACCCCTGGGGCGACGCGGAGCGGATGGATGGTCACCGACCGTCTACCTGGATCCGCTTTCTGGTTCTCGGTGATCCTCGCCCAACCACGCCGGATGAGCACTTCCGCCCAGGCACGACCCCGGGCTTCGACGATTGCGTAGCGGCCCGGCTGCAGGCAACGCTCGTACTCATCATCATCAGATGCGCGATATCCGTGGGGGTCTGAGGGGTCGCGGTGAGGGTCCGGCCAGCCCGGAGTCTGTGCACCAGTATCTGCGAAGGCGAGCTCCACTTCATCAAGCAGGGCCACCGCGGCATCGGAAAACAGCTCACCTCCCGAGTTGGCATTGCGTTTTTCCCACCAGGTCTGCATGGCCTGAGCCTATCGAAGCTGGCTCCGGCTCGCCCTGCCACTGGGCCGCTTTTCGACGCCCGCCCGAGGCCCGGAAGTTAGTCCTTGTCCTCCCGGTGCGCGCGCTCGATCTCCCCGGCGGGGAGATTAGAGGCGGCGACCTCGGCCGTCAGTTCCTGTTCATCCTTCAGCTGGAGTTCACCGTGGTCGCGCAGGCCAAGGAGGACCTTGAGTCGGGCGCGACGCCCGGATTCCTCGCTGATCTGGTGGTGGCCCTTGAACCAGGCCCAGGTCATCACGGCGATCAGCAACAGGCCGATGTAGCCGAGAACCGGGTAGACATAGGCCACCAGGGTCTGGAATCCGATGAAGCTGAGTACGAAGCCCACCAGGGTGACAATGATGTAGACAACGCGGAAGCGGTCCGGATTACTGGCGGTCAGACGTTTGCCCAGGGCGTAGAACATACCCAGGGCGGTGTTGAAGATCATGCCGTAGATGACCACCGCCATCGCCTGTCCGAGCCAGGGGTTGAGCTGGTTGATGATGGTGAGCATCGGCAGGGCGTCAGTTCCCACGGTCTCCACTGCGGCAAAGAGCGTCAGGGCACTAATCAGCAGCATGATCGAATAGATCAGGCCACCGGCCAGTCCACCGATGCCGGCCCAGCGGGGGCTGAACATGGTGCCGCCGATGACGATCGCCATGGAGACCGCGACCATGAGGTTGAAGCCGACGTAGTTGACGGCGGCCACCGCCCAGTGCGGCAGGGTGGTGTCCACGGTGTCGAGGGCCGCGGCGTCGAGACGCGAGACATCGATGTCAGCGGTGATCAGGGTGTACACCGAGGCGATCATGATGAAGGCCAGGATGAAGGGGGTGATCACACCGATGAGGGTGGTGACTTTTTCCACATCGAGCATGCCAGCGGCCAGGACGAGGAGCAGCATGATGATCGCACCCACCCAGATCGGCAGCCCCCACTGCTGCTGCATATTGGAACCTGCTCCGGCGAACATGACGAACCCGGTGGAGAAGAGGGTGACCACCACACCGATGTCGAGAATCCGGGAGAAGATCGGGTGGGTGACCCGCTTGAACACCTCACCATGCTCCCCGGCGCGGAAGTAGCTGCCGAGTTGGAGGATGATCATCGCCATCACGGTCATGACGAAGCCGGAGATGATCGCGCCCCAGATGCCTTCGATGCCGAAAGCGACGAAATACTGCATCACTTCCTGGCCGGAGGCGAATCCGGCACCGACGATGATGCCGACAAACGCCATCGCGATCTTCAGGATCTGCATGATTCTGCCCATCGGGGACCTCTTTCTCTGTCATTGCGCGGACCTTGATGTCTGCGGCAGAAGGTATGGAGATGAAATTACCCTGGCCAAAGTGGGGATACTAAGTTAGCCACACCCCCATGGAGTAGCTGGTGTGATTTTCCTAACTAATTCCACCTTTCACAGGACACTGGTTGACACGTCACCAACCAGCTGCTAAATTGCTTGACATGTCAACAGCTAAAGAGATTGCTCTGCTCATTTCCCGTGTCCTGCTCGGTGTCATCCTGATCGCCCACGGCTGGGACAAGTTCCAGATCACCGGCCTCGAGGGAATCACCGGCTACTTCGATTCCATCGGCATCCCGGCCGCCGGCTTTGCCGCCCCGCTCGTCGGCACCATTGAGATCCTCGGTGGCGCCCTGCTGATCCTCGGCCTGTTCACCCCGATCGTCGGCATCATCCTGACCCTGGTGATGGTCGGTGCCGCCCTCTTCGCCCACCTGCCCTACGGCATCTTCGTCGCCAACGGTGGCTGGGAGCTCGTCGGCGCCATCGCCGCCGGCACCATCACCCTGGCAGCCCTGGGTGCCGGTCGCTTCAGCCTGGACGCCCTCATCAGCGCCAAGCGCGGCACCAAGAGCAACCAGCCGGCCTTCGCCTAAGACTCATGGTTCAGCGCCACCAGCCCGGCGCTGAACACTCCCCCGGGACATCCCCACAGGTAATCTCACCGGGATTTCTCCACCCGGATTTTAAAGCCCAGCGGGCGCCGACCACACCTGGTCGACGCCCGCTTCGTCATTCGCCGGGGAGAAGGCTGACCCCCGGATTAGACTCAGGAACCATGGCAGCCCACATTCTTGAACCGCTCCCGGTCGACCCCGCCAACCCCACCGCCATCCTCGGCGCCCTGGAGGATGCGATCTCCGGGCAGCGTTCGCTGCTGCCGGTCCCCGCGCATGACCGCTCACGCACCCAACTGCTGCGCGATACCCAGCGGGTGGGCCAACCCATCGATGATTCCATCGCCCTGGTGATGGCCACCTCTGGGTCAACCGGCACCCCGAAGGGCGCACAGCTGACGGCGGGCAACCTGGTCAGCTCCGCCGATGCCACCCACCAGTACCTCGGCGGCGAGGGCCAATGGCTGCTGCCGATGCCCGCGCACCACATCGCCGGCATCCAGGTGCTCATCCGTTGCCTGATCGCTGGGGTCGAGCCGCTCGCCCTGGACCTGAGCAGTGGCTTCCAGATCCCTCGTTTCCTCACCGCGACCCGCGAACTCGCCGAAACCGGCGACCGCCTCTACACCTCCCTGGCACCGATGCAGCTGGCCAAAGCCATGGACTCCCTCGAAGGCATCGAGGCACTGCGGCTTTTCGACGCCCTGTTGATCGGCGGCGCCGCGCTGAACCCGCAGACCCGGCACGCCGCCGAGGAACTGGGCATCAAGGTGGTGGCCACCTATGGCTCCTCCGAAACATCCGGCGGCTGCGTCTACGACGGTCATCCGATCCCCGGCGCCCAGGTCCGGGTGGAGGACAGTCGAATCCACCTTGGCGGCCCGATGATCGCGGCCGGTTATCGCAATCTGCCTGCGCATGCGGCCTTCGCCGAGCCCGGCTGGTTCGCCACCACTGATTCCGGGGAGCTCAAGGATGGGGTGCTCACAGTTCAAGGCCGGCTCGACACCGTGATCGACTCCGGTGGACTCAAGCTCCACCCGGAGGTCCTCGAACAGGCGATCCTCGCGGTACCGGGTGTCACCGGGGTGTGCGTGGTGGGAGTCCCCCACCCGCGGCTAGGACAGGCGATCGTTGCCGCATATTCCGGCCCCGCCGCTCCGGACCAGGTGATTGAGGGATTGGATGATCTGCCACGCTGGCAGCTACCCAAGGAGCTGAGGCACCTGAACCAGCTGCCGCTGACCGGGCCAGGCAAGGTGGACCGACGGGCCGTCGAAAAGCTCTTTTAGTCTTCCCGGTCGTGGGCGTCCAGCAGGACCGCCAGATCTTCCGCGCGGTAGACCCGCTTGATCTGTTCGTCATTGCCACCCATCAAAGTGTTGCCCACCACCAGGGCGCCGACCTGGGTGGTCGGCACCACCGCAAAGTGACGGGGCTGGGCGTAGACCTGCCGGATGGGGTGTCCGGAGCGCAGCGCGCAGGCGTGCAGCCAGACGTCATCGGCCCGCGGGGACAAGGTGGTGAACACATCCCCCTGAGCCACTACATAGTCGATGAAAGTGCTCGGATACATCACCCCGGAGACCCCGGTCGCGAAATGCAGCAGGGAGGCGGAGCAGGTATCTGCAGCGGTCCACTTGGTGTAGGGCAGCATGTGGCCGTCACGAAGCTCGATGCGGTGGGCGCGGTAGGCGATCACGGCGTCGAGCCGCAGGTCCCCGATGAACAGCAGTCGTTGGAGGAACCACTCGGGGTAGATCATGTCATCATCGACGGTCACCACCCTGGTCCCGGTGCCGACGGATTCCCGGAACTGATTCCAATATTTGGTGTGCGGGCCATAGGTGCCATCAGAACAGCGGACCTGCAGGCCGCGGGAGACCAGGCGACGCAGGGTGGGTGGCCATTCAGAGTTGTAGTCAGCCTCGTCGAGCCAGAGAATCACCGGGGCCTTCTCATGTCCACGGAAGATGGACTCCAACGTGTAATGCACCCGGCTGATCCGGTTACCGTGGGAGGTCAGGGAAATGATGACCTCACCCTGCTGCGGAACGCGGGTGCGGCTGAGACGGTTGGCCAGGGTCAGCGGGACCATCCTGAGCAGCGTCAGGAAGAAGCTCGCGAACTGCCCCACGGCATAACCGATCCACACGTTAACTTTTCCTGCCTTAATCTTTCGTCCACTACATCTGTGCGGCACTCGGCCGGACCCCTAGACTTTAACGCCCACCGCCCGGCATGGTGGGTCCGGAGCAGATTCCGGCCGCGATTCCCCAGTACACCACCATGTTTCATAGGATCTTTTAGGTGTTTCTTCAGCTCCGGTACCTTCGCAGCCACCTGATTCCAGGTCTTATTCTCCCCGGTCATGTGCCACAGCAAGCCTGGATCCCACCCTTGACTGCCCCGTTCCGGCCCCGGTGGGGAAGAATGAAGGCTATGTCTGAGCCCCTCGTGTCTGCCCCACAACCCCGCGCCACCGCCAAAGACTGGCTCACGGGAGCCCGCCCACAGACCTGGGCCAACGCCTTCTCCCCGGTCCTCATCGGTTCCGGTGTCGCCGCCTTCCACGGTGGCTTCAGCTGGTGGCGGGCGATACTGGCATTGGTGGTCGCCTGGGCGCTGATCGTCGGGGTGAACTACGCCAATGACTATTCCGACGGGATCCGCGGCACCGATGAGGACCGCACCGGACCACTGCGGCTGACCGGCTCCGGACTGGCCCGGCCCGGGCAGGTCAAGATGGCCGCATTCCTGTCATTCGCGGTCGCCGGCATCGCGGGTATCGCACTGAGTCTCGCCAGCGCCTGGTGGTTCATCATCATCGGTGCGATCTGCATCCTCGGTGCCTGGTTCTACACCGGTGGCAAGAACCCTTATGGCTACCGCGGCCTCGGCGAGGTGGCGGTGTTCATCTTCTTCGGTCTGGTCGCGGTCATGGGCACCGAGTTCACCCAGCATGGTGCCGTGAGCTGGCAGGGCCTGGTGGCCGCCATCGCCATCGGTTCAATCTCGGCCTCGGTGAACCTGGCCAATAATATCCGCGACATCCCCTCCGATGCCGACACCGGCAAGATCACGCTGGCGGTGCGACTGGGGGACAAGAACTCCCGGATCCTCTACCGGGTATTGCTCTGTGTCCCGTTCCTGGCTTCCCTGATCCTGGCCGTTGCCACCCTCCCGGCCCTGGTCGGCCTGATCCTCTTCCCGCTGGCGATCAAGGGGGCCGGTCCGATCGTGCGCGGCAAAACCGGCCAGGAGCTGATCCCGGTAATCGGAGCCACCGGTAAGACCATGTTGGCCTGGTCGATTCTGACCACCATCGCCCTGGTCATCGGATTCTAGGGAGGCCGGAACTGTGCTCGGCATTATCACCGGATTCGCCATCATCCTATCGATCATCTTCATCGGCTATCTGCTTTCCCTCAAGGGGGTCATCGAGGGCGAAAAGCAGCGGCTGGTTCTCAACCGCGTGGCCTTCTACGCCGCCACTCCGGCACTGCTCTTCAATGTGGTAGCCACCTCAGAGCCGGCGCATCTCTTCTCCCCGGTGATCGCGGTGATCTTCCTGGCCACCCTGCTCACTGCGGCACTGTTCTGTGTCATATCGGTGGTCTTCTTCAAACGCGATATCCCCACCACCGCGATGGGTGCCTCCGCGGCCGCCTATGTGAACTCAAATAACATCGGCCTGCCGGTGAGCATCTACGTGCTGGGCACCGCCGCCTATGTCGCCCCGGTACTGGTGTTGCAGCTGGTGGTCTTCACCCCGTTGATGCTCGCCGCACTCTCGGTCGGTGGTGGGGCCAGCGGTCCGGAGGGCACCGATGAAAGCCGACGGCACAGCTCCCGCAGGAAGATCATGAAGGTGATCCGAAACTCACTGTTCAGCCCGATCGTGTTGGCCTCGGTGGCAGGCCTGGTGGTCTGCCTGGCGCAGTGGGAGGTCCCTGCACCGGTGATGGCCCCCGTCGAGATCCTCGGCGGGGCCTCGATCCCGATGATCCTGCTCAGCTTCGGTGCCTCCCTGACGAACACGAGGGTGCTGAACTCCCTCGACGACCGCGCCTCCGTACTGACTGCCACCGGCATCAAACTGGCGGGTATGCCGCTGATTGCCTTCGGTCTGGGGCTGGCCTTCAACCTCGACACCGAAGGCCTCTACGCCGCGGTGATCCTCTCGGCCCTGCCGACCGCACAGAATGTCTACAACTACGCCGCCACCTACCGCAAGGGCGAGGTGGTGGCCCGCGATTCCGTCTTCCTGACCACCTTCGCCGCACTCCCGGCGATGCTCGTCATCGCACTGCTCTTCGGGCAATAGACCGTGTGGGTTTAGTGCATGGTGATCTGGGAGAACACCAGGGGACGATAGTGCTCCCAGTCGGGGGTCCTGGCCGCATTGACCTTGGCGCCATCATCCCAGCGCCGCAGGCGGCAGGCATCCTCCGCATAGGGCGAGGCCTCAAACTCGGCGGCCTCGGCCGGAGACATCGGCCCACCCTGCACCGCCAGGCTTTGCGCCGAGGATTCTGAGAGCCCGTTGGCGTAGTCCGGATCCTTGGCCACGAGATATCGTTTGGCGGCGACATGGAGGGTGATCGGCTCGACCACCTCGGGGGCAAACCACTTCGCGAGCAGTCGCAGCGCGATCCGCTCATGATGGGCATCGCGTTCCAGGAAGTTGTCCTGGCCCCCATGCTCGTCGACGATGAGGTGCCCGACATCATGCAACAGCCCGGCAACCACGAGCGCTACCGGGGCATTCTCCCTCTCCGCAAGTGCCGCCGTCTGCAACGCATGCGCATTCTGCGTGACTGCCTCATCATAATATGACTCCCCCCGGGCGGCGAAGAGGTCGAAGAGGAAGTTCAGCGCCTCCTCCGGCGAGGTGATCTCTGAACGGTCAAGTAGGTTGCTCATCGCGGTGCGACTCCCTGAAAGTGTCCGATCAGGCTGACCCGTTGGTGGCCTGATTCAGTTGACTGGAAAGACTCCAAGGCGCTGCGCTTATCCGCATAGTAGGCCGCACGCAGATCGCCGAGGGTGGCGGCATTATAGGTGAGGTAGAGCGCCCGTCGGGACGCATCAGATGAGTTGGCACCACTGCGGTGCGGTGTGTGACTGTGGAACCATACCAGCGATCCGGCCGGGACCGGCAGCGGTTTCCACACCAGAGATTCCGCCAGGTCCGGATCGACGCAGCCATCCCCGTCCGTCGGCAACAGCTGCCCGTGCTGACCTCCCACGAACTCGAGACACCCATTTCCGAGGGTGGCATCATCTACCGCGAGAAGGCAGCTGACGCTCACCGGAATATGGGGATAGGCCAGTGCGTCCTGATGGGCGGCGAACCCGCCGCCACCGGGATGCTTGTAGTTGATCTTCTCCTTGTAGAGCACTGCCCTCCCACCAAGGAGCTGGCCGGCCATCTGGCGCAACGGCCCCTGGGTCAGTAGCTGATCCAGGCCCGGGTGGTGGGGGGAGAAATTCTCGGTGCGGGTACGTACCGCACCGTTCGCCCCTTGCTCATCATGCTGAAGCCACTCGCCTTCTCCGGCTGGCCAGGATTCCACGTCGGTAACCCAGGAGCGGAGCTGGGTGATCGCGGCTTCGCCGAGGAAGCCCGGGATCGCGATATAGCCATCCCGTTGAAAGGCACTGACCTCACCGGGACTGAGGATGGCGCTGCCCGCCAAGGGCAGCGCTGAAGTATCTGTCATGGTCTCTCCTTTGGAACTCACCACCGCGCACCGGGATCATGCACCGGAAGCACTTTATGAACTAAGTTCCATAATATAACAAAATCATGGAACATTCTTCCTAAGTGTTCAATGTTCCGCCCCCACCCAGGTCAGCGATCAACTTGGATGCGATGATGAGGGCATGACTACCTCACCGGAACCCGGCCCGGGACCGATTCTCCCCCTGCTGCGGGCCACCCTGCCCTCCTTGACCACCAGCGGCCGGAGGATCGGCGAGATGATTCTCGCGGCACCCGAGGAAATGGTCCAACTCACGGTTTCTGATGTCGCCGCGAAGACCGAATCCTCGGTAGGGTCTGTCGTTCGCTTCTGCCAGGACCTCGGGCTGCGCGGCTTCGCCGACCTCAAGCTCCGATTAGCCAGGGAAACCACGTCCCCTGCAGCTACCGCCCATGGTGAAGTAGCGGCCGGAGATTCCCCTGAAATGATCCTGGACAAGGTTCTCGCCGAATCCCAGGCTGCCATCGCATCAGCCCGCGGCACCCTTGAGGTTGCCGCTTTCGGCCAGGCGGTGACGCTGCTGGCCGGGGCCCGGAAGGTGCTGTGTGTGGGAACCGGCACCTCCGCGCCACTCGCCCAGGACATCGCCTACCGGTTCCGCACCTCTGGAATTGAAGCCGAAGCGCCCAGCGATCCCCACCTGCAGCATGTCGCCGCGCGGCTCCTCGGCACGGATACGGTGTGCCTGGCAATCAGTCACACCGGCCAGACCCGTGAGACACTGCAGGCTGTCGCGGCCGCCCGCCAGGCAGGGGCCGGCACTGTCGCGATCACCAGTTTCTTTCATTCACCACTGACCGAGTTGGTTGAGGTCACTCTGGTGGCGGGATCACGGGAGACCGATTACCGGCTGGAGGCTGTGGCCAGTCGAATCGCCCACCTCGCGGTACTTGATGCGCTCAATGCCGCGATCACTCTGGCCAGCCCTGATCACACCACCGAGGTCGAGCGGCTGGTTGCCGAGGTTCTCGCCGAGCATAGATTGTGAGGAGGGCGGGGGACGCTGACATCGCCCAGGCGGACGCTCACGCAGTGCCGACCCAGGGGCGTCGATAAGCGGTCTCCGGCAGCGCGATCAGCGCTCGGCGAGCTCCTGTGCCACCCAGGCCTTGTAGGCCTTGCGCTGGGCGGTGAGCTCAGCGACGGTCTCGGTGGCCTCGGCGCGCATCCCCGAGAAGATCAGCATCGAGAGCGGGAACGCGACGATCAACGCCAGCAGCGCCGACATCACCAGCGGCACGGGGGCACCGATCAGCCCGGCTGCCCCGTGAATGATCACGGTCAGCAAGAGGAACAGTCCAAGGCGGGCCGCACCGTACTTCAACAGTGCCCGGTTGCGCTTCTTCTTCAGCGCCGGATCCGGCTGCGGGCCCTGGCTCGCAGAAGTGTTCACGGGAGTGCTCGTAGCCGGAGTGGCTGCCGGGTTCTGATCGGGGGACTCTGGGGTGCTCACTCCTTCGACCCTACTTCAGAACTTGCCATAACCCGTATTCTGGAGGGGATATAAGGAGGAGACATGGGACGAGTAATTCTACTGATCCTGATCATCGTGGCCGTGGTGCTGCTCTGGAAGGCTTTCGGGCCGAAGAGCTGGCAAAAGAACCACATTCGCCAGTCGGCGCCACCGCGACAGATCAAGGGACCCGATGATGATGAGGACTTCCTCTGGAACCTGGAGAAGGACCGGTTCAAGGAGCGCCGCGCCCGCGAGGCCGCGGCACAGGAGGAAGCCGAACGGATGAAAAAAGCAAAAGAGCGCTACCGGGAAACTCCACGGAGCGCATCTTCGGACCCCACCGAGGGGTCAGAGCATCCGGACACCCCGGAGAATGAGAAGAAATAGCCGGGCCGCAGAAATAACGGCGGAGAACCGGGAGCCGAAGACCTACGTCAGGTGAGCAGCTCCCGGTTTCGTGTTTCCGGGGCCGCTGCCACGCCGGCTAAAGGCTGCGTTCCCGCTGGAGGGTCTCCAACAGATAGGCACCATAACCTGAGGCCTTGAGCTCTTCCGCGCGGGCACAGAGCTCGGCATCGTCGATGTAGCCCATCCGCCAGGCGACCTCCTCCGGGGAACCGATCTTCAGCCCCTGTCGCTGTTCGATGGTGCGGACGAAATCACCGGCCGCCATCAGCAGATCCACGGTTCCGGTGTCCAACCAGGCGGTACCACGCGGCAGCACCTCGACCTGCAGTTTCCCGCGGCGCAGATATTCATTGTTGATGTCGGTGATCTCCAGCTCACCGCGGGCCGAAGGCTTCAGCCCCCGGGCGATCTCAATGACATCATTGTCATAGAAGTACAGTCCCGGCACCGCATAGTGGGATTTCGGCTTCTCCGGTTTCTCGGCCAGCGAAAGCGCGGTGCCATTTTCATCGAAGTCCACCACGCCATAGGCCTCCGGGTTGGAGACCCAATAAGCGAAGATCGCCCCGCCGTCAGGTTCGGTATAACGGCGCAGCTGGGTACCCAGGCCGGCACCATAGAAGATATTGTCCCCGAGTACCAGTGCCACGGAGTCATCCCCGATGTGTTCCGCACCGAGGAGGAAAGCCTCCGCCAGGCCACGCGGGGCGTCCTGCTCCACATAACTCAGGGTGATGCCGAATTGAGAGCCATCCCCCAGCAGCCGCTGGAACTGGCTGCGATCCTCCGGCGTGGTGATGATCAGGATGTCGGTGATTCCCGCCAGCATCAGGGTCGACAGCGGGTAGTAGATCATCGGCTTGTCATAGACCGGGACCAGCTGCTTGGAGATGCCGTAGGTGATCGGCCGCAGTCTCGATCCGGTGCCGCCGGCGAGGAGGATCCCCTTCACTCCCCTCCCCCCTCATTGGCGAGGACCCAGCCATCGCGCAGCAGGTTCTCAAAGGCGCGGCAGTCTTCATACTCCGGCAGCTCGATCTCCTGCAGCGCAGGCGCACTGCGGTCCTTCGCAGAGAGGAGATAATCCATCTCCGGCCAGGCGATGGCGAGTTCCGCATCGAAGGGGTTGATGCCATGTTCCACGCCGGGCTGGTATTCCGCAGTGGTCAGATAAGTGACAGTGGAATCCTCCAGCGCTAGGAAACCATGGGCGAAGCCCACCGGGATATAGAGGCCCTCTCGGTTCGCCGCGCTCAATTCCACCGCGATATGGCGGCCGAAGGTCTCCGAGCCACGGCGCACATCCACCACCACATCCAGAATGCGGCCGTGGACGCAGGAGACGAACTTCGCCTGCCCGGGCGGTACCTCCGCGAAGTGCAGGCCGCGGAGCACCCCTGCCTTCGAGGTGGAGAGATTGGCCTGCTGCAGATCGAGGGGATGGCCGGTGGCCTCCTCGAAAGCTGAGGCCTTGAACCATTCATGGAAGGAACCGCGCTCATCAGGGT
This sequence comes from Corynebacterium sp. A21, assembly GCF_052266655.1. NCBI lineage: Bacteria > Bacillati > Actinomycetota > Actinomycetes > Mycobacteriales > Corynebacteriaceae > Corynebacterium > Corynebacterium sp. A21. The sequence goes on along the minus strand of NZ_JBQPQY010000008.1, from coordinate 73,055 downwards.
GAACCTGTGGGCGGGAATGCAGGACTCCGGGCAGTTGCTCTACTTCATGCAGCATGCCCCTGATCCTACTTGGGCAGCTGCTCTTCGCGGCGTCGATACGCGCTTTCGGCGGCAGCCCGGGCCTGCCCCCACCAGCCGGGGTTGGCGCGGTACCAGGCCACCGTCGCGTGCAGCCCAGCGTGGAACTCGCGGTGCCTCGGCTCCCATCCCAGAGCCAGGGTGGAGGTGGCGTCAATCGCGTATCGACGGTCATGACCCGGGCGGTCGGTGACATGGATGAAGGCCCCCGGTTCCCGGCCAAACACCCGGTTCAGCTCCGCGACCACCTCAAGGTTGCTGTGTTCCCCCTCAGCGCCGATGAGGTAGGTCTGGCCGAGTTCGCCCTTTTCGATGATGGCCCAGACCGCATCATTGTGATCATCCACATGGATCCAGTCCCGGATATTCTCCCCGGCACCATAGATCCGGGGCTCCTCCCCCGCCAGCAGATTGAGAATCTGCCGCGGAATGAACTTCTCCGGGTGTTGGCGGGGGCCGTAGTTGTTCGAGCAGTTGGAGATCGTGGCGCGCAGTCCATAACTCCGAACGAAAGCCCGGACGAAGTGATCACTGGCGGCCTTCGAGGCGCTGTACGGGCTCGAAGGCTGATAGGGGGTTTCGGGTGTGAACTTCGCGGGATCATCCAGCGCCAGATCACCGAAGACCTCGTCAGTGGAGATGTGGTGGAAACGCACATCGTGCTTGACCGCGGCACTGATCAGCACCACCGTCCCCTCGACATTGCTCCGGGTGAAAGCCAGCGGGTCCCGCAGGGAATTGTCATTATGGCTCTCCGCGGCGAAGTGGACCACCAGATCCGTGTTCGCCATGAGTTGATCGACCAGCTCCTCATCACAGATATCGCCCTCAACCAGTCGGCAACGCCCCGGGTCAAGCCCCTGGAGGTTTTCCGCATTGGCGGCATAGGTCATCGCATCCAACACCGTGATCTGGGAGTCCGGCCGGGTGTCCAGGGTGCGGTGGACAAAATTCGAACCGATGAAACCGGCACCACCGGTGACCAGAATGCGCACTTAGCCCTGCTCCCCGGGGATCTCCGATTCCGGAGCCGGCAGGACCGGGTGGTCCGCCTCCACCAGCTTGAGCTGCATGCCCAGAGCTGCGGCGACCGCCTCGATCTTCTCCCATCGGACTCCGGCACCACCATGCTCAATGGTGTGCAGGGTGGAACGCGAAACCCCGGCCTCATCGGCCAGCTCCTGCTGCAACCTCCCCAGGGTTCGGCGGCGTTCCGCCAACTGCCCACCGAGGGCAAGCAGCTCAGGTACATCACCGGCAGGTTTGCCGGTCTTGCGACGGGGACCAGACATCAAACACTCCATCACTCATCCAATTGGGCACCTGACAGGGTACGCGGTTCCCCCGGGGAAAGGCACAGACATGTCACGGCATGCCGGGAACAGGGCTTCACCTGCTTCCTGGGGAACTACCGCACCCGAAGGTTGAGGGCAGTAGATCGCGGATCAGTAATACCCGATGAGGACGATGTAGACGTAGTCTGCGCCGGAATCATCGGGGCTCCGGGCAGCGGCCAACCCCTGCAGCCCCAAGGGGTCATCGTTCATGAATTCCCCGATCCCACGCTCCGCCCAGTACTCGGCAGCTTCCGCGGTGTAGCGGAGAATCTCAATGCCCTCCCCGGTTTCCAGTTCGCCGGAGATGATGCCGATGCCACCGGTGAAGTATTCGTACTCCCAGTCTGATCTGCTGGCTTCGTTCACCCAGTCTGCCGCGAGACTGTCCAGCCGTTGAGTGCGCGTGAGACCGCTGTTCCTGATCCAGGTGTCATAGGAGGCTTCGAGCCGGTCTTCGAGGGTGCCCGGGACCGGAGTCTCCCCCGTCGAGCTACTTCCGAAAAGTCCTGAGCTGAGGGTGGAATTCTGGGCGGTGGCCACGGCCGTCCCCGAGAGGCTCAAGGAGAGGAGGGCGATGAGCGAAACGCTTGTCTTTTTAATGTGCTTCATCTCACAAATATAAGTTTCGGCCGAAACTTTCGGAGCGTTTCCGCACAGGTATGACCAGAACAGATAACCACCACCCCTATGACGGGGTCCCCGCAGACAGAATTCCAGAACCGGAAAATCTAGCCGAGGAGCAGCACTGCGATACCCCTACACAGCACTCCCCCACGGGGGCTCAGCGCCACGGAGGCCCAGCGCCACGTTAATAAACTGTCGGCAGCGAACCAAAGGCGAGGACGACATAGATATAGTTATCATCCTGCTTATCGGCGAGACCGAGTGGCACATCGGGGGCCGCCGGAATATCAGCCATTCCACGCGCACTCCAGGCCTCCGCCCCCTCAAGGGTGAATCGTGCCACCTGAACATACTCGCCCCTCTCGGCGATGAGATCGGTCATGCTGACACCCGCCGGATCATCCCGGTAGTCCCAATCCGCGGTGATGGCCCTGACCGCATAGTCCTCAGCTACCGCATCCAGTTCAGGCAGCCGCTCAATCTCATTGAGCTCAATCCATTCCTCATGTGTGGCCCTGAGGTCTTCCCTGGCCCCGCCTGGATCCACCCAAGCAAAGGCGACTACGTTCTGCTGGGCAGCTTCCGGCAGAGCTTCAACCGGCTGCGCGCTGGCGACCGTCGATCCGGAGAGCGTGAGCGCAAGGAGGGAAATCACGGAAATGGAGGCGTTCTTCATGTGTTTCATGTCACAAGCGTAGGGCAAGATAGGGCAATTTCCCAATCAAAGCGATAGGTGTTATCAGATCTTTTCCCGAACGTTAGCCACTCTCTCCACAAAAAACGCCGCGACCCCTCCAGATGAGAGGGCGCGGCGTTCATCCCGAATCTGCAGCCCGTGAGACGGCTGTCAGTTCAGGCCGAGGATCGGTGTGTCCAACGATATTCCGGGAGCTGGGGACATCAGGGGGAAATTGCGCGAGCAGCTTTGCAGCTGGTGGGCAGATAACCCCCTGTGCCCCTCTCTAACCGGAGCTAGTTCAGGCCGGCATAGGAATGCAGGCCGGAGATCACGATATTGATGAAGAAGAGGTTGAAGATCATCGCGGCGAGTGCCAGCACGTTGATCCAGGCGGCCTTGGAGTCCCGCCAGCCGGCCGTCGCGCGAGCATGCAGATAAGCGGCATAGAGGATCCAGGTGATGAAGGACATCGTCTCCTTCGGGTCCCAACCCCAGAAGCGGCCCCAGGCGGCTTCCGCCCAAATGGCCCCGAGCACCACACCCAGCCCGAAGACCGGCAGGGCGACAATGGCGGTCTTGTAGGCCGCTCCGTCGAGGGTCTTCGCGGCGGGCAGCGGACGGGCGACCGCGCCGAAGAAACCGCGCTCCTTGCCCTTGGGCTGCCACATGCGCAGCAGGTAGAGCAGCGAGGCGATGCCAGAGACCATGCCGATGGCACCACCGATGGAGACCGTGGAGACATGGATGGGGAACCAGTAGGACTGCAGCGCCGGGACAACCGGGGCAGCCTCGGAGTAGAGTTTTCCGCCGCCGTAGAAGAGCAGTGCCAGCATCGGCGTGAGAACCCAGGGCCACATGGCGCGCCACTCGCGGCGCTGGAAGACGATGGCGGAGGCGATCATCGCGAAAGCGGTGACGATGAGGATGTACTCGTAGAGGTTGCCGAAGGGGAAACGGGCCGTGGCCAGGCCACGCAGCACGATGGTGGCCACGTGGACGATGATGCCCAGCCAGACCAGAGCCTGGGCCATCCCGGCGAACCTGTCGGCCTTCGCTTCGCTGGCGTCCAGCTCATCCCCACCCGGCAGGTCCGCGAGGGTCGGGGCGTCCTTGCTGTCCACGGTGCCCGTGGTCCCGGAATCGGCGGCGCCAGCGCCGACGCTGACCAGTTCCCGCTCGGCAGCTCGCTCACGCTCGCGCCGGGAATCAATGATGCCGGAGTGCTTCACGTAGTGGAAGATCGAGATCACCAGGGCCAGGAGATAGATGAAGAAGGCCGTGATGAAAGCTGTGTCAGAAAATGACGCGAGGGTCTGGTTGACAGGCATGGCAGGTGGACACCCTATCCAATTTCAGTGTGGGGGAATTTGTGGCCCGTTTGGTTACCACCCAAGGACATTACCCGCGATCGGGTAGGAAACTCAATGCGACAGACTCAACTCATCATCCTTTTGGAGGATGACATTCTCATTCCAAAGCATGATCGCTGCCATGGCAGCGGCGCCGGTGGGAAATCCCCACCGGCGCCGCTGGTCCGGCTGACAACAACACTAGTCGGCAGACTTCTTGCCGTTCTTCACCGAAGACTCTTCTTCCTCGAGGTCCTCCGGATCAGGCAGCCCCAACAGTGCGCGGTGCACCACCTCATACTCCTCGCCCCAGCCGGCACGGTCGGTGCGGGCCAGACCGGCGGTCTCGATGTAGGTGCCACCGTCCTCAGTCGGGCGCAGCCGCACCCAGATGCGGCGACGCTTGATCACCAGGGAGCCCACCAGGCCAATCAGCATGAAGATGGTGGAGACCAGCACCCAGTTCTGGGTCGGGTCACGGCTGATCTGGTAGTTCGCGAACTCATAGGCCCCGTTGAAGGTGACCTTGGTGCCGTCATCCAAGGTCACGGAATCACCCTCCAGGAGATTCACCCGTTCAATTTTCTGCAGCTGACCGCTGTGGATCATCGCGGAATCCAGGCTGAAGATCGACTGGGCGCGGCCAGTATCCAGCCCATTGTCACCACGGTAGATATCGATGGCCACGGCCGGGTCACGCATCGCCGGGAAAGAGGACTGCAGCAGCTCATCGTTCTCGCCGGACCATTCCGCGGTCGGTGCAAACAGGCCCTGGATGGCCAGCTGGTTCTGACGGCGTTCATAGAGGTCGGGGTACATCCCGGCCGGTGGGTCAAAGCGGACCGCGCCGGAGGAGAGGAAGTAGGTCAGGTCATCCGGTCGGAACTGCACATTCTGGGTCCGGGACTCGCCATTGGGCCATTCCACGGTGAAGCTCGGGGCGTAGCCGTGTCCCTGCAGGTAGACGCGGTCACCGCCGATGCGCAGCGGATTGTTCACGCGCAACTCAAAGTCTTCCCAGGTCTCCGGGTCAGAGAGGATGTCCTCGCCCTCGGCATAGGAAATATTCGAGGTGAACATCTCAGCCTGGCCATTGGGCAGGTAGTCCGCGGTGAAATCATGGGCGACAAAGCAGAAGGGGGTCAGCCCGGTGCCGTCGAAAGTGGGGCCGGCGCGGAAGGAATCGAAGTTCGCGGTGGAGGTATTGCAGAACTCGGAGCGGTGCCCATCGTCCTCGGCACCGGTGACCACGATGACCATCCCCTCGTAGAAGAGAATGCGGCCCAGCGCCACGGTCACCAGCATCGCGACCAGCGCGATATGGAAGATCAGGTTGAAGAACTCGCGGGCATAGCCCTTCTCCGCGGCGAAGGACAGCGCGCCGGCGCGATCCTGTTCTACCGGGGTCTCGGAGAGATGCCACTTCTTCAACAGGCCGCGAACTTCAGCGGAGACCTCGGCCAGGGGCTTGTCGACGACCCCCTCACCGTGGTGCGGCAACCGGGACAAGACCTTCGGCGCCCTGACCGGTGGGGTCTTCATCGCCTTGTAATGATCCCAGGTACGCGGCAGGATACAGCCGACCAGAGAGATCATGAGAAGCGCGAAAATGGCGATGAACCAGGTGGAGCTGAAGACATCGAAGAGCTGGAGCTGATCGTAGATCTCGGCCAGCTTGCCGTTATTCTCGATGTACTCGATGACATTCGTCTCGTTCAGGCTGCGCTGCGGGAGCAGTGCTCCCGGGATTGCAGCGAGTGCCAGCAAAAAGAGCAACGCCAGGGCGGTGCGCATGCTGGTCAGCCAGTTCCAGGCTTTCCTGAGATATTTGATGACGGTCCGCATCGTTGTCGGCCCTACTCCTTGCACGTGGGTTAGCCGCTCACCGCACAGGTGAGGAGCCATTTCTGATCATTTATCCGGGAGATAACCTGCCGTGGTGCTAGATCAAGGTTGCACCGTACTCCACAGTCCACTGCCGGACCCAATTAATGAAGTAGGCCCAGGCACCGGAGGCCAGCATGATACCGACCGCGATCATCAACCAGCCACCGATCTGCTGGATCTTCCGGGAATGCTTCCGCAGGAAGTCCACTCCCTTCATGGCCTTGGTGGAACCGATGGCCAGCAAGATGAAGGGCAGGCCGAGACCGAGACAGTAGCCGATGATGAGGACCATGCCGCGCACTGCGGTCATCCCCTCGGTACCGGCGGAAACGGAGATGATGGCGGCCAGAGTGGGACCCAGGCAGGGGGTCCAGCCGAGAGCGAAGACGCCGCCGAGTAGCGGGGCTCCGAGCCAGGTGGTCCAGCGGCGTGGCTGCAACCGCGTGTCCTGCTGCAGTCCGGGTACCCAGCCCAGGAACACCAACCCCATGAGGATGGTGACCACACCACCGATGCGCATGAGCAATTCAGCATTAAGGGTGAGCAGGCTGATCGCGCCGAAAACGGTGACGGTGGCCAGCAGGAACACCACGGTGAAACCGAGGATGAAGAGGAGAGCCGCACCGGTGACCGCCCAGTTGCGTTTCTTGGCCACCTCCGGGCCGTACTTGCCCTCGTAGTTCATTTCGCCACCGACAATGCTGGTGAGATAACTCATGTATCCAGGTACCAGCGGGATGACGCAGGGACTGGCGAAGGACACCAGACCAGCGGCGGCAGCGGCGAGGATGCCCAGCAGTAGCGGACCGGACACCGCCGCCTCCGCGAACTGCTGGCCGATGCCGGCCTGTGCCATCACCTGGAGGGTATTCATGCCTCCTCCGTCAGTGGCAGAGCGACATCCAGGACATCCTGGTAGGTGACCTCCCGGAGGAAGACGGCTGCCGGACGGTGCTGCTTGTCCAGGACAATCGTGGTGGGAATCACGGAGGTCGGCACGCCGCCGAGTGCCACGGCACTCCGGAAGGGCGGATCATAGATCGAGGGGTAGCTCAGTCCGTTGTCGGTGACGAAGTCTTGGGCGATGCTCTGGTTATAGTCACGGACGTTGATGCCCAGGAGGGTTCCGCCGGTCTTCTGCAACTCCTCGTGGACGATCTGCAGATCATCGGATTCACTGCGGCAGGGAGCACACCACTGGCCCCAGGCGTTGAGGACCACCACTTCACCCGCGAAATCATCGAGGCTGATTTCCTCGCCCTCGCTCATGAGGGATTCGCCGGAGAAGCTGGGCAGCGGCTTGCGCTCGCCCTTCTCATAGGTGATCACGGTCTGGCCACCCGGGGAATGAAACTCGAAAGTACCTCCGGAGGCGACGGCATTCTGGGTGGCGGAGTCCTCGATGCTGCAGGCCCCCAGGGCCAGTGCGGACAGCGCTAGAGTTGCCACCGCGATGGCAACCTTTGAGCGGAACATATTCACTGGTGTGATCAGATCTCCTGTGAAGGTTCGGAGTAGACGATGTCTACCAGGTTCTCCCCTTGGAAAACCAGGGAGGTTACTGAGGCAAGATCGCACTGGCGAACCGCCGGGTTATGCGCCAGCGACTGGCCACGCACCGTGCGCTGCACGCAGATGATGGGCAGCTGGTGGCTGATCAGGATGGCTTCGTGGCCTTCGACCCTGGCCCGGACCTGTTCGATGGTGTCCATCATCCGGTCGGCAATATCGACGTAGTGCTCACCCCAACTGGGAAGGGTGGGGTTGTTCATCAGCGGCCAACGCACCGGGTTCCACAACTGACTACGCCAACCCTTGACGTGGAGCCCCTCATAGCGGTTGCCGGCCTCGAGTAGTCCGTGTTCGATGTTGATGTCGCAGCCGGTGACCTCACTGAAGGACTCGGCGGTTTCCTGGGCACGTTCCAGCGGGGACGAAGCCAGGTAGGTCACGTCATGCCCGGTGAAGGCTTTGGCGGTGCGGGCTGCCTGGCTGCGACCCCGAGCTGAGAGGTGGTAGCCGGGGATGCGGCCGTAGAGGATCTTCGACGGGTTGTGGACCTCACCGTGGCGGACCAGGTGCACGATCGTGGTACTCATTTTCGCGTCTTTTCCGTTCGCTACTGGTTCGTGGGGGCGGTTGCGGCAGCGGCGGCCTTGGCGGCCGGCACCAGTGCCCGCTCAATCTTCTCGAAATCATCCTCGTTCAGAACACTGGACACAAACCAGGTTTCGAAGACACTCGGCGGCGCAAAGACCCCGTGATCGAGCAGGGCATGGAAGAAGGCCGGGAAACGGAAGGTCTCTGCCGCCTTCATCTCGGCGAAGTTGTGGCCCTCGCCTTCAGCGAAACGCACCGAGAACATATTGGCTGCGCGCTGGATGTGGTGGGCCACACCCTCGCGGCTCAGCGCCCCCGAGATCAACGCGCTGATCCGGTCGGCGTTGGTGGCCAACACCGGGTAGGTGGCTTCATCGGCTAGCTTCAGGGAAGCCAGACCAGCGGCCACGGCCACTGGGTTACCGGAGAGGGTGCCAGCCTGATAGACCGGCCCTTCCGGAGCCAGGTGGGCCATGATGTCGGCGCGGCCACCAAAAGCGGCGGCGGGCAGCCCACCGGAGACGACCTTGCCGAAGGTGGTCAGGTCACCGGCGACACCGTCGATGCCGTACCAACCATTGAAGGAGGTGCGGAAACCGGTCATGACCTCATCGAGGATGAGGAGGGCACCATCGGCGTGCGCGATCTCCTTGAGTGCGGCGTTGAAACCCTCGATCGGGGCGACGGTGCCCATGTTGCCGGCGGCGGCCTCCGTGATGATCGCGGCGATCTCGCCGGGGTGCTCGAGGAAAGCGGCGCGCACGGCCGCGAGATCGTTATAGGGCACCACGACGGTGTCGGCGGCCGATGCCCCGGTCACACCCGGGGAGTCCGGCAGCGCGAAGGTGGCCACACCTGAGCCGGCGGAGGCCAGCAGGGAGTCAACATGGCCGTGGTAGCAGCCCTCGAACTTCAGGAGCTTGGGGCGGCCGGTGAAGCCACGCGCCAGCCGAACCGCAGACATGGTGGCCTCGGTACCGGAGTTGACCAGGCGGACCTGTTCAACGGAGGTGCGGTCGATGATGGCCTGTGCCAGTTCAACCTCACCGGTGGAGGGAGTACCGAAAGAGAGCCCGGAGGTTGCGGCACGCTGCACCGCCTCGACGATTTCGGGGCGGGCGTTGCCGCTGATCATCGGGCCCCAGGAGCAGACCAGGTCAACATATTCATTGCCGTCGACATCAACCAGGGTGGAACCGTGGGCCGAGGAGATGAATCGGGCCTGGCCACCGACGGATCCGAAGGCACGCACCGGGGAGTTCACTCCGCCGGGGGTCACTTCGCGGGCACGGGCAAACCACTCCGCCGAACGGGAGACATTGGCGGAAGTTAGATCAGCAGCAGTCATGCGGACCATTGTACGGGGTGATCCGGGGGTAATCCTCACCGAGTCTGGTGCGAACCACCTGGTTGTGGGCTAGCCCACTAAGGTTCGGGGATTAGCCCACCAGGCGGGTGGCGGCGGCGCGGGCATCGGCGATGACCGCCGGGACCCCCACTCCCCCCGCCCAGGCACCGCTGAGTTCGATTCCCGGGGCGTCGGCAAGCGCCGCTCGGACAGTGTCGACGGTGGCCAGGTGAGTCTCGTCATAGCGCGGCAGACCGCCGAACCAGCGTTGGGTGTAGATTTCACCGAGACCGGCGGCACGACCATCGAAACCGGTGATCTTCTGCAGATCATCGAGGGCGTAATCGACCAGATCGTCCTCCTCCGCGCGGACCAGGGTCTCATCACCGAAACGACCGAAACTGGCGCGGATCAACGCCCCGCCGCGGTGTGCCAGATGAGGCCACTTGCGGGAGGAGAAGGTGAAGGCCTTGACGCGGACATCGGGTTCATCCGCGGCAACCAGCACCCCGGAATTCTCCGGCAGGCCGGTGGCGGTGTCGAATCGCAGGCCCACCACCACGGAGCTGGCCAATTTGATCTGCTTCAGCGCCGTAGTGGCCACCGGAGCGAGATTCCGCAGCAGGACCGCGGTGGTCGGGGCCGGGGTGGCCAGCAGCAGCCGGTCGTAGGTTCCTTCGCCGCCACCTTTGAGGGTGAACTGGCCGGACTTTTCCCGGGTGATCCCGGAGATGAAGGCATCCAGGTAGATCGAGGCCCCGGATTGTTCGGCCAGCGTCTCATAGAGCTCGGCGTAGCCACCGCGGAAGGTGTTGAACACCGGTCCCTCCGCCTTGATCCGCCCGGCTTCCACCCGGCGTACCGCCGCCGAAAGGGTGACCTTCTCACCGGCTTCCACCAGGGCATCAAATGCCTGTGCCAGCTGCGGGATTGTGGCCCGGACACCCAGGGCATCAGCGGTGCAGGAGTACACCCCGCCCAGCAGCGCCGAAACCAGGCGGTCGACGACCTCCGAGCCATAGCGCTCACGCACCAGGGCACCGACGTTGTAATCCTCACCGACCTGCCAGTCGATGGCGGGGGCCGCCCCCTCGGCATCGATACGCGCCGCGGTCTCCGCGGACACCAGCTCCCGAATCAGGGAAGAGTCCGCGGGGATCCCCATCACACCACCGGCGGGCAGCTGATTGAGCTGGCCGCCGGAGTACACCAGGGAACCCAGCCCCGAAGGGGCCACCAGAGAATCCCCCAGTCCGAGGGAATGGATGAACTCCACTGCGTCGGCACGCCGGGCGAGGAAAGCTTCCGCGCCCATGTCGGTCGGACCGGAGGCGAAGGGCACGGTGAAGAGTTTTCCGCCGATGCGCTCGCCGGCCTCAAAGACCTCGATCTCTGACTCGGGGTCAAGGGTGGCGATCTCCCGGGCGGCGGTCAGACCGGCCAGGCCGGCGCCGATGATGGCGTAGCGCATGTGTGCTGGTTCCTCTTCTAGCTTTCGTGGATGATGGCGACGGTCTCGGTGATGGCCTCAGCCGGGGTGTTCGGCAGCACGCCATGACCCAGGTTGAAGATGTGGCCGGTGGCATGGCCGGCAGCGATGGCAGCGGCGGCCTCCGCCTTGATGCGGGTCACCTGCTCCTTGACCACGTCCCGACCGGCGAAGAGCAGTGCCGGGTCCAGGTTGCCCTGCAGCACCGTCGGTCCGGTGGCGGCGTGGATACGCTCAGCGGCGCGGTCCAGCGGCACCCGCCAATCCACGCCCATGATCTCGGAACCGGCCTCGCTCATGGCACCGAGGATCTCGCCGGTGGCCACCCCGAAGTGGATGCGCGGCAGCTGGTACTGGGCCACCTCATCAAGGATCCGGGTGGAGTAGGGCAGCACGAATTTACGGTAGTCCCGTTCGGTGAGGAAACCCGCCCAGGAATCGAAGAGTTGGAGGGCGTCGATGCCGGCGTCGATCTGGACCTTGAGGAAGTTGATCACCGTCGGGGTGAGCCGTTCCATCAGCAGGTGCCAGGTCTCCGGCTCCGAGTGCATCATGGCCTTGGTGGCCTCATGGTTGCGGCTCGGGCCTCCCTCGATGAGGTAGCTGGCCAGGGTGAAGGGGGCGCCGGCGAAACCGATCAGTGCCTGGGAATCAGTCAGTTCCTCGGCGATGATGCCGATGCCCTGTGCGATCTCCGGGACATCCTCGTCCAGGATCGGCAGGTTCTTCACATCGCTGATGGTGCGGATCGCCTTGTCCATCACCGGGCCCTTACCCGGGACGATCTCCACGCCAACCCCGGCTGCACGCAGCGGAACGACGATATCGGAGAAGAGGATGGCGGCGTCGACGTCGTGACGGCGTACCGGCTGCAGGGTGATCTCCGCGAGAAGTTCCGGCATGAAGCAGGAGTCCAGCATGGTGATGCCCTGCCTGACCTCGCGGTATTCCGGGAGGGAGCGGCCAGCTTGGCGCATGAACCACACCGGGGTGCGAGAGGGGGTGCGCCCGTTGGCGGCGTCCAGGATAGGGGCGTCGTTGAGCTTCCGGCGAGCGGCCGGGATCGAAGCGGTCATGAACTCCATAGTGCCTTAAAACCACGGCCCAGGGTAATATCCGCTTATCGACGATCCCGGCTGCCGGGCCGGGCAGGGCAGGTCCGGGGGCCGCATCGGCCGTCGATAAGCACCCTTAGAAGCGCCGCGCCTGGTTCGAGCGTGCCTCGATCAGCACCGAGGCACCCAACATGAGTACCGTCGCCGCCATCGGATGCAGCACCCCGGCGATCGCGGCGAGAATCACCGCCGCGTTATAGGCCCAGGAGAAGGTGATGTTGCGGTCGATGACCCGGATGATGCGCCGGGCCAGCCCGATCAGCTGCGGAACTGCCGCGACATCATGGCGCAGCAGCACCACATCCACCGCCGAGTCATCATCCCGCCGCAGCTGCTCCAGGGTGCCGTCGGTGGCGGCGAGGATGCCCACATCGGCCACCCGCAGACAATCGGTGACCGAGTTGTCACCGACCATCGCCACCCGGGCACCACGGGTGTGCACCGCCCGGACGGTCAGGGGTTTGCGGCTCGGCGCAATGCCGGCGAGCACCTCGGAGATCCCGATCCGGTCCGCGAAACGACGCGCCACCGGATAGGTGTCCCGGCTGAGCATCATGGTGGTCACCCCCATCGACTCCAGCTCATCCACCGCTGCGGCGGCATCGGGCTTGACCGTGTCATGCAGGGTGATCACCCCCCGGTCGCGGCCCTTCCAGCGCACCACCAGCGGGGTACCCCCGGCAACCGCTGCGGCCGCCAGTCGGCCCTGCAGCTCATCCATGGTGCGTGGACGCCACAGCACCGCCTCCACCTGACGCTGGGTGGACTCCCCCGCGGCATCCCGGATCGGCAGGCTGATCATGCCGGTGAACTGGCCGTCCTCGCTGATGCCGGCATGGGTGACCTCGATCCAGTGCGGGATCTCATCGCCGCCGATGCCGGCGTCACGGGCCTCCCGGGCGGCATGGACCAGTGCCTTGGATACCGGGTGGTCCGACTCCATCGCCAGTGCCCCGGCGACACGGAGCACCAGCTCCGGGTTCTCCCCGCGCTCGGCGATGACCGTCTCCACGCTCATCTTCCGCTCCGCCAGGGTGCCCACCCGGTTGAAGATGACGGTGTCGACCAGGCTGAGGCGGCGGATGGTGTTCTCATCGCGCAGCAGAATACCGTGCCGGGCCACCGCTTCAATACCGTGCCGGACCGCCAGGGCGGTGGAAAGCGCAAGCGCCACCGGGGCCACCCCGGCCAGCACCGCCAGGGCGGTGGCGAAGGCGGCGTTGACATTGCCGGTGATCAGCCACCACAGGCCGAAATCCACCAGGGCAATGATCAGGGCCAGGGGGATCAGCCCCGAGGCCGAGCGGGTGGACAGGTAGGCCGAATGGTGCTGGTGGCGGGTGGCCCGGGCGATCCAGCGACGGATCAACGCCAACCGGGTGCGGTGACCGGTACGTGCCACCCGGATCTTGAGCTCACCGCTCAGTACCGTGGTCCCGGCGGAGACCACCGAGGCCACCTTCACCTCCCGGGGTTCGCGGTCCCCCGCGATCAACCCCGGGGCGACCCGGCCGGAACCACCGATGACGCTGCCGTCCACCGGGATCATCCGGCCGGCGGGGACGATGATGTCATCGCCGACATTGACCTCCGGCAGCGGCAGGGTCACCGCATTGACCGCTCCCCGGCCGCGGTGCCGTTCGAAGACCTCATATTCAGTCTCCGGGGCTGGCTGATTGGCGCTGATCTCTTCGAGCAATCCCACTTTGGAGCGTCGGGACAAGGCCCGGCCGACCAGCAGTAGCACCGTGATTCCGCAGGCCACATCCAGGAAGAGCTCACCGGTGTCAATCGGGGCGTGCTTGAAGGCGAACCATTGTGGTCGGGAATGCCAACCCGGGGATCCTGCCTCCGTGAACAGCAGCATCACAATCGACCAGAGATAAGCCACCGTGATCGCCACCGAACTCGCACCGTCCAGGGCGGAGAGACCACGACGGATACCGCCGATCATGGCCCGGTGAAAGGGCCAGGCACCCCAGAAAACCACCGGGGTGGCCAGCAGCAGTGCCACCCACTGCCAATAGGGGAACTGCCAGTCCGGCACATAACTGAGCAGCAGCACCGGCAGCGAGAGCAACAGGCTACCCAGGAGCCGGGAACGGGTCAGCAGTGAACGCGCGGTGTAGAGCACCTCAGCGGACTGTTCCTCCTGGTCCTCGATGGGGGTGGCCACCCCCAGCCGACCGGCGCGCTTCGCCCGGTTCAGGATCCGCAGATCAGCTTTGGTCCGCTGCCTGCGGGTGGTCGTCCCCTGGGCCAGCTGTGCTCCCCCGGCCGCGGCGCGTCGACGCAGCGAGGAATCACTGAGATGGGCACTGATCCCCGCCCCGGTGAAGACCTCCTCCAGGACCCGGGGATCATAGCCCTCCGGGGCCGTCACCCAGGCGGTCGCCGGGGAATAGATGATCCGGACCTGGATCCCAGGCAACTGGTTCAGCGCCTTCTCCAGGCCGGTGATCTGCGGGGCATTTTCCAGGCCGGACAGCTCGAAGGAGAAGGAGACCTTCGGTCGGCCGCCGAATCCGGTGTCCCCCGTCTCCCCCTCGGAGCCGGACTCCACTCCGGCGGCCTTCGCCGCATCCCGCGCCTGGCGTAGGGCACGCTCCAGCGCTTCATCCCCGTTCACCGGGTGAGGAGTGTTTTCCGGCTGCTCCGGGTCCATGATCTTCCTGAGTTCCTAGTCGTTGATCCGGTTAATGTAGGCCGTGGCTGAAGGCTGGAAGATCACGACTCCGGAGATCATCAACAAAGCCGCGATCAGCGAGAGCGAGAAGGGCTCCCGGAGAATCACAAAGGAGAGCAGGTTAGCCAGTGCAGCGAAGACGATCACCCCGAGCAACCAACGACGGGATCCCCGACTGCCACTTTTGAGCTGTGGTGCCAGCGCCGCAATGAGAATTCCCGCGATCAGATTCAACGCCCCGACAAAGGTCAGATTCCGCTTGATCATCTGCACCGTCTCCGCTGAAAGCTCCGCTTCATTGGAGGGTTGCGTCGTCATCAGGAACAGACTGGTGACCACCATCAGGATCGCGATGACCACCAGCAGATAATAACCCCAGGAAAGGGACCGGGGTAGCCCTCCCAGATCGCGCTGAGTCGGCCGGTAGCCACGGTTGAGATCATTCGGGTCATTTTTAAATCCGGGAAACATGCTCGGCATGACTACTTCTCCTGAACTTTCCGGTGCGGCTCTTCTTCGAGACGATCCTGCTGATTCTTGCCTCGAGCGGTATCCGTCCGAGAGCTCCGCTCAGCGGTGCGGGCACCGGGTCCCGCCGAGTCATCGGGGATCTCGCGGGTCCATTTCAGGGTTTCCGCCCGGAAACTGAGAATCAACGCGATCACCGCCGCCACCCCGGCCAGTATCTGCAGGCTGCCGTCCACCGCATACATTGCCACGGGAATATCCGTGCCGCCCGGGGTGAGCATGAAGACAATCATGATCCGGAAGCCGAAGTAGAATCCGAAGACCTGCAGCAGGCGGCGCCCGAGCCCGGCCTTCTTGGAACGGTTCTTCACCAGGAAGACCATCCACAGCAGCAGCCCCATCATGGCGATGCCGATCAACCCCATGAGCAACACCCCGGCGATGGCCGCGGAGTTGATCAGGGAGGCTGAGACCTGCTCCCGATCAGAGGCACTCAGGCTCTCCCGCACAGCCGCCTGCAGCGCCGCGGTGTCCATCATCCCCATCACGATGTTGAGGATCTGGTGGATAACCTCCAGTCCGAGCGCCAGGAACCACATCTGAACAAATAATCGGATGGTCTCCGGCAACCCGGAGAACACCCCGTTCTTCTTCGCCGGCTTTCCCGGGTGGGTGGCCGGCCCGGGGGCATGCTGGATCGACGCCCCCTCGGGAGGCTGGGTTTGTGGGTTCTCGGGTAAAGGCGTTGGGGAAGTCACTGCAGGTCTACTGGTCCTCGAATTTGAAAGAGCGTCGGGTGATTGCTGCGGGGTATTTAAGCGCGGAGCTTCTTGGCTGCCTCAATGGCGAAGTAGGTGAGAATCTGATTCGCACCGGCGCGCTTGATACCGACCAGTGATTCCATCATCACCGCATCCAGATCCACCCAGCCGTTGCGGCCGGCGGCCTGGAGCATCGCGTATTCACCGGAGACCTGGTAAGCCGCAACCGGTACCGGGGACACCTTGGCGATCTCGGCAAGCACATCCAGGTAAGGCATCGCCGGCTTGACCATGACGAAGTCTGCGCCCTCCTCGATATCGAGCTGGACCTCCAACAGGGATTCCCGCAGGTTCGCCGGATCCTGCTGGTACGTGCGGCGGTCGCCTTCCAGGGAGGAACCCACCGCTTCGCGGAAGGGTCCGAAGAACGCGGAGGCGTACTTGGCGGAGTAGGCCATGATCGACACATCCTGGAAGCCCTCGGCATCCAAGGCATCACGGATGGCCAGCACTTGGCCGTCCATCATGCCGGAGGGGCTGATCAGGTGGGCGCCAGCACGAGCCTGGGCCACCGCCATCTGCTGGTACAGCGGCAGGGTGGCGTCATTGTCCACGATGGAATTACCGTGGCGGTCAGTGGAGACAACACCGCAGTGGCCGTGGTCAGTGAACTCATCGAGGCAGGTGTCCGCCATGATCAGCAGATCATCACCGAACTCGGTTCGCAGGGCACCGAGGGCCTTGTTGAGCACGCCCTCCGGGTTCCAGGATTCAGAGCCGGTGGCATCCTTGTTTTCGTCGAGCGGGACTCCGAAGACATCGATGCAGCGAATTCCGGCATCGAGTGCCTCATGCGCGATACGCAGCAGGGAATCGGTGGTGTGCTGGTAGACCCCCGGCATGGAGGTGATCTCGCGGGCTTCGGTGATGCCCTCGGCGATAAAGACCGGCAGGATCAGATCGGCCGGACGCAGTGAGGTTTCCGCGACTAATTCGCGCATCGCGGGATTACTACGCAGTCGACGGGGTCGACGTTCCGGGGCGGGGACAGGGATGAGGGGGTTCTCGTTGGACACGGAGCTTTAAGGTCCTTCCGGGGGAGTCTCGGCCACCACCACTGGGCGGCACCGAAACTGAGGTTGTCGAGTTTCCCTCATCTTATGCCAGTCACCGGATCTGCTGACCTGAGGCCGACCTCGGCGGGCTTTCCGGCCCCGTCAATGGGACTGGTCTGCGGGGCTGACCTTGTGGTCAGCCCCGCAGAGCAGTTGCTTCCTAGCTGCTCTTCTTGCGGGCGCGGCGCTTCTTGCGCGGCGGCGGCAGTTGCCCGGAGGCACGGAGCCCGGCGACGTGATTAGCCAGGGCCTCCACCAGATTCGGGACCTCGGCGATCTCCGGTACGACATCAACCCGCAGGCCCAGTTCTTCGGCGGTGGCGGCGGTCATCGGGCCGATGCAGGCGATGATGGTGCGCTGATGCGGCTTACCTGCGATGCCCACCAGGTTCTTCACGGTGGAGGAAGAGGTGAAGCAGACCGCGTCGAAACCACCGGACTTGATCATGTCGCGGATCTCGGCGCTCGGCGGAGCAGCCCGGACGGTGCGGTAGGCGACGACGTCGTCGACCTCCCAGCCCAGCTCCTGCAGACCATCGACCAGCACCTCGGTGGCGATATCGGCGCGCGGCAGCAGCACCCGGCCCACCGGGTCCAGATCTTCCACGTATTCCGGGAAGGCCGCAACCAGGCCAGCAGCATTCTGCTGGGTGCGTTCCGGCAGCAGTTCCGGGGTCAGACCCAGTGCCAGGATCGCGTCGGCGGTCTTTTGCCCCACCGCAGCCAGCCTGACACCGGCGAAGGCGCGGGCATCGAGACCGATCTCGCTGATCTTCTCCCAGACCGCGCTCACTGCGTTGACGCTGGTGAAGGCGACCCACTGGTAGCGCCCCTCAACAATGCCCTTGATGGCGCGTTCCATCTGGGCCGGATTGCGCGGCGGCTCCACCGAAATGGTGGGCACCTCCTGCGGAATGGCGCCATGGCCAGAGAGCCGGGTGCTCATCGGGCCAGCTTGCTCCTTGGCACGCGGTACCAGCACTCGCCAGCCGTAGAGCGAGCGGTTTTCCCACCAGGAGTACTTCGAACGATCATCGACCCCCTTGCCCAGGGTGACCACAAGCTTGCCCTCCAATTCGGCATCCAGCTTGCCGAGGGCGCCCAACGGGGTGTCATAGGTGCGCTGCAGACGAGTGGTCCCATGGACGGTGACCGACGTGGGGGTATCCGCTGGCATGCCCTGGCCCAACAGGCCTTCGGCGATACGCGGCAGATCCGCTGCGGCAGTCTGCAGCACCAGTGGCTGCGGTGCGGTGGCCAGGCGTTCCCAGTCCACCTCAGCATCGGTGACTTCAGTCTCGGTGTAGGTGGAGCCCAGAGCAATACCGGCAAAGGAAGGCACGGTGGCCGGCAGGGACATCCCTGGAACGACCTGGAACTCCAGGCCGGCAGCCGCCACCGCGGCGATCTCCGCGAGCGAGGAATCCTTGCTCAGCGGGTTACCGGTGACCAGTCGGACGATATCCTCACCCGACGCGACCATCGGCCGCAGGGTCTCGACGATCACCTGCGGATCTGGATCGCCGACATCCACAATCTGGGCAGCGGTCGGAGCCTGCGGGCGCACCGGCTTGCGCCGGGCACCATTGGCCTTCGCTTCCGCGCAGAGTGCCTCATAGGTTTCCTCCGCGGCCTTGAGAATCTCTTCCGGAACCGGAAGGGATGAGGCCACTATCTCGCGGACGCCACTGAGAACATCAGGATCTGTCAGCACTCTGGCGGTGTTCGAAAGCACCTCACGGGCGCGCACTGTCAACAGTTCGGGGTTGCCCGGGCCGGCGCCGACGAACACAATCTTCCCCGCCTGGGAGGTCGGGGCCGTGGAAGCCTGTTGGGCCATGCTCATGTGATTCTTTTCTAGGGTCAGGCGGCTGCCACCCAAAGTCGAAGGAAGCGCGTGCCGAAGTCGATGGATTTCAAGTTCAGCGCACGAAGTAACGCCCCAAACATCCATGCGGAGTATCTACTGCGGGAATCTGCCGAAGCCAGACCCATCGCGGAAGGGGCGTTAACTATGTGGTATTTACAGAGTAATTGAGGAAGCCCGGATAAGAAAAACGCCTTATATAAGAAAGGCCTCTCCTGACCCCAGTTCCGGAGTCTGATTCCGGACCACGGAGGCTCCGCTTCAGCTCAAGCCACAACGGGGCCGAGCTGGTCGGCGTACTCGCGGGCGGAGTCGGTCGAGATGACGATTCGGTCCAGCGTGGCGGATTTAAGCTCCAGGACGATGCCGGGGCCACGACCGTGGCACGCAACGAAGCTGGAGGCACGGGAACCGTCCTCCGCAGCGATGGTGCCGGTGAAAGTCAGCCCGCGGAGCCTGGTTGCGGAAACCCGGCGGCCTTCGCCGGCGGCGATGCACGCGTCGTCGACAAGCGTGACGGTGCGGATCGCCCGACGCGGCACGGTCAGATGCGAACGACGCGCGACGATCTTCTCCCACCAGTCGAGTTCGACGGTGACGCGTTGTTCCGTGATCTTGAGTACCGCCATGCGTCAGATCCTACTCTGCGCCGATGATTTCGGAGGCTCCTGCAGCAATGAGCTCCGCCGCGATCTCCTCCGCCAGGGACACCGCCTGATCGCGGGGGCCAGTGCGGGTGGCCGTCAACCTGGTGGATCCGTCGAGGGCGAAAACGCCGGCATGGAGGGTGATCTCCACCCCGTCGATGACCGAGTGCGCGGCGACCGGGGCGGTACAGCCGGCCTCAAGTCGGTTGAGCACCACCCGCTCAGCAACTGCGGCGATCTGGGTATCGGCATCGCGCAGAATGTTGATGGCGGCGAGGGCCGCGGTGTCCTCGACGCGACACTCGATCGCCAGGGCGCCCTGCGCCGGGGCCGGCATGATCACCGAAGGCTCGAAGAGTTCGGTGGCACGCTCCCCCATCCCGACGCGGCTGAGACCGGCGTAGGCCAGGACCACTGCGTCGAGCTCGCCGGCAGCGACCTTGCCCATGCGGGTATCGATATTGCCGCGCAGCGGACGGATGTCCAGGTCCGGGCGGTGAGACTTGAGCTGGGAGATGCGGCGCGGGGCGGAGGTACCCACGCGTGCGCCCGCCGGCAGGCTGCCCAGTGTCAGGCCATCTCGGGCGATCAGCGCCTCACGGGAGTCCGCGCGCACCGGCACCACCAGATGGAAGCGCGCATCGGCGGCAGTGGGCAGATCTTTGAAGGAATGCACCGCGATATCGCAGATGCCCTGCTCCATCGCATCGCGCAGGGCCTGGGTAAACACGCCCACGCCGATGCGCTCGACCGGGGCCATATTCACATCACCTGCGGTGGTGATGATCTCCAGCTCCGCGTCGAAACCAGCGGCGATCAGGGCATCACGCATATGGCCGGCCTGGGTGGTGGCGAGCTTACTCCCACGGGTACCGATTTTGAAGGTCATAGCTTCTCCTGAAAATTATGAGGGTTAGTGAGGTTCCGGCTCGTGCACACCGACGGCGACAATATCGCCCTCGGGTAGTTCATTGAGGTCAACGGCGGCGGAGCGGTTCGGCTCGGCTTGCTTGAGCCCGAAGAGTTCCTGGAGCGCAGACTCATAGGAGACCACGCCAGACTCAGCGGCGAGTTCCTTGACCCGCACGGTCGGCTGATGCAAAAGCTTATCGACGACCCTTCGGACGGTGCGGCTGACCTCCTCAAAGTCGGACTTCTCCATGGAGCGGGTCCGGGCCTGCAGCCGTTCCAGCTCTGCGGAGACCACCTCGGCGGCGTGCTTACGCAGCGCGGAGACCGCCGGTGCGACATCGCGCACCCGCTGGGCGGAGGTGTACGCGTCGAGTTCCTCGTGGACGATGCTCAGGGCATCGCTCTGGCCGTCCTCGCTGCCGCTCTCGCGGATTCTTTCCTCGCGCGACTGGTGCAGCCGCTCGATGTTGACCAGATGTACGCCTGCCACGCCAGCGGTATCGTCATTGATATCACGTGGCATGGACAGATCGATCAGCGTCAGGTCAGGGCGGCGCTGTGCCGGGAGGTCCGCGGCGGAGATGGTGAAGTTTCCGGCACCGGTGGCCGACACCGCGATGTCCACGCGGTCGAGGACCTCATGGCGCCCCTCAAAGTCAACCACCTCAGCCGCCACCCCGGCCTCCCGGGCATGCCCGGCCAACCGTTCAGCACGCGAGCGCGTGCGGTTGGCAATGATGAGCTTCTCGACGCCCAATCGACCCAGATGGGTCGCCGCGAGCGAGGCCATGGCCCCGGCACCGAGCACCAGGGCGCTGCGCCCGGCCAGGGCATTCTCACTCTCGGTGATGTGCAGGTTGTGCAGCGCTTCATCGAGGGCGAAGGAAACCATGGAAGCACCGGCATCATCGATGTCGGTCTCGGAGTGGACCCGTTTTCCGGTGTGCAGCGCGGACTGCGCCAGCTGATGCAGCGCAGGTCCCACCGTGCCCTGGCCGCTGGCCTCCTGGTAGGAGGTGCGTACCTGGCCGATGATCTGTTGCTCTCCGATCACCATGGAATCCAGGCCGGAGGCCACCACCATCATGTGTTCGGCGGCGGCATCGGCGTAGCGCACGTAGAGGTAACCACGCAGCGTCTCGATGTCCACCCCGCTGATGTCGTGGAGCACATCGACGACGTCCTTCACTCCGGTATGGAAGCTGTTGGTCACCGTATAGACCTCGAGCCGGTTGCAGGTGGAGATGATCATGGCCTCAGAAAGCGAATTCCGGGACAGGAGATCGGCGGTGGTGCCGGAACGCACCTGCTCATCCATGCTCAGCTGCTCCAGAAGAGCCACCGGTGCCGATCGGTGTGACATTCCGACCACAAGCACACTCACGCTAAAGTTCACCGCTTTCAACCGCGATTGACAGGAATCCGCCCAGCGTTGATCATCCCGGGACAGCATCAACCGAAAGAATACCCCCAACAGGTGGGGATGTAACTAGTCCAAGGTAACCGTCCGGAGGTTGTTAGGACAACAAAGCCTGCGCTAACTCATCATTGTCGACCTCCCAGCAGGCAAATTCCTCCTCGTCAATCACCACCACCGGAACCCGGTCCCCAAACTCCAGATTCAGCTCGGAATCCTGATCAACATTCCGGATCACCAGCACAGCTCCCGCGGCAGTAACCACCGGTTCAATCTGCGCCGCCACGCGTTCACAGGAACCGCACTCGGTCCGCACCATCAGTTCCACCGTATGAACAGCCACCACAAACAACCACCTTCCAGATCTCACCCCCACTGCGCGGACACCCTCGGGCATCAGACCCGCAGGGGGCATACCATAGACACGATACCCAGTCGGCGAGACGACTCCGTCCGACCGGTGCCCCACATTGTCCGATAGGAAGGGCCTGAGCGCGTCGTGAGCTCCGCCAAGGAACCGAACTCCCTGCCCGACTCCCCGGCTGAGTTTCTCGCGAGTTGGAGTGCCACCCGCGGCAACCTGCGCCGGTTTCTGGAGGACACCGCGCTCCCGCCAGTCGATGCACAATCCCAACGCGAGGCCGGTGCCGCCGCCGCTGCTGCCGCGGTCTCCGAAACCTTCGGCATCGAGCTTGATGCCTTCTCCTCCGGGGTGGACTCCGTCTCCGGCTCCATTGAGGCCGCCGGTGGTTTCCGCATCAATCCCCCTGACCCGGATATTCCCCAGGATGTCGGGGTGGCTGCCTTCTTCGATGTCGACAACACCCTCATTCAGGGTTCCTCACTGATCGTCTTCGCCATGGGGCTGGCCCGGAGACGCTACTTCCGGCTCTCTGAGGTGCTTCCCATCGCGTGGAAGCAGTTGAAATTCCGGATCACCGGCTCTGAGAATGCCGTGGATGTCGCCGAGGGCCGCCAGCAGGCACTGGCCTTCATCGAAGGCCGCCGGGTGGATGAACTCGTGGCACTCTGTGAGGAGATCGTTGACTCCCACATGCAGGACAAAGCCTGGCCAGGCACCCGCGACCTGGCAGATATGCACCTCAACGCCGGACATCAGGTCTGGCTGGTCTCCGCCACCCCAGTCCAGCTGGCCCAGATCCTGGCCAGGCGTTTCGGCTTCACCGGCGCCCTGGGCACCGTCGCCGAGGTCAAGGACGGAAAATTCACCGGCCGACTGGTCGGCGATATTCTGCACGGCCCCGGCAAGATGCACGCTGTCGCTGCCTTGGCCGCCATTGAGCGTCTCGACCTGGGGCAGTGCACCGCCTACTCAGATTCGGTCAATGACGTCCCCATGCTCTCCATGGTGGGCACTGCGGTAGCCATCAACCCGGACAAGAAGCTCCGGAAGGTCGCCGAGGAGAGGGGCTGGGAACTCCGCGACTACCGAAGCATCCGCAAGGCAGTCCGGAAATGGGGCGTACCGACGTTAGCCACCGCCGCCTTCAGCTACAGCAGTTGGCGGATTTTCCGGAAGCGCTGAGTGCGGATGTGCCGGTTCTTCGGCCCGATACCCCGGGATGAAGGGCAGGTCTCGAGAATCACGCCAATCCCTCCCCCACCCACAGGCACCATCTGGCTGGGCCTCGAGACCTCAACGTCAAACCCCCGATAGAGCCACGGAAAAACCCCGCCAAGCAGCCCCAGAAACACCGAACGCCGCGGCTGCACCGCCCCGAATAAATCAGGATGGTGCAACCGCGGCATCAGCTTGAGAAGCTTTGAAGCTTCGGCGGCTTACTTGCCGAGCTTACGACGCTGGACGCGGGTACGTCGCAGCATCTTGCGGTGCTTCTTCTTGGACATGCGCTTGCGACGCTTCTTGATCACTGAACCCATGGGGTTTCCTCGTTTCATCGTAGATCTGTACGTACAAACCTGTCGATCGCCAAGCAGCTGGCGCTAGGGCCAGTGGCCGGAGTGCACTTCCGTCACCCGCCGCGCCGCTGCTCCCTTGGAAAGGAGCCTCGGACTGTGGCGCACTGGGCGTGCATCGACACGAATGGCTACCATCTTAGCTTTCTGCTATTCCACATCCAAACAACCCCCCGCGCAACTACCGTCACGGGAAGCCGCAACTGGCCACAGGAACCCACCAAATGTCACAGTGTGCCCCGCCACCGCTGGGCCCTGGAAGCCCCGGAGTTGACAGAACCTGCAGTGCCAACCATCCACCTCAGAGATTGAGGACGATGTTGAAACTGCAGGTTCTGACAGGGGAAACCAGAGACCGGGGTTTAGCCAGCCTCAAAGAAGGAAGCGTCGAGATAATCATTGACGGACTTCTCGTGGACCCGAAAGGATCTACCGACGCGGACTGCCGGCAGTTCGCCGGAGTGGACGAGTCGGTAAACCGTCATCTTGGAAACCCGCATGATGTCCGCCACCTCAGCGACGGTCAGGAAGGTTCCCTTGTCTTCATGTGCCATAAAATATCTCACCCTTCAGCAAAGTGGCGCGCTGCAGGCTTCCCCTCCTGCAGATCGGACACGCACGTGCTTGGACTAGCTTAGCGTGAACTATGTGACTGATGCGACCGATGTGTCCGAATTTATGTGTTCGAAACCTCGGACACCGGCTACTTTCGCCCGTTTAGGCGCATTCGGACTCCCCCATGAAGGGGAGCCTGAACAGGTCGGGAAGGTCCAGCCAAATGGTCAGTGTGCTCAGTTGTGCTCAGTTGTGCTCAGTTATCGGTTGCGGGGGCACCCAGCTCAGCGGAACGCACCGCACAGGCCTCCGCTGCCCGGAAGAAGGCACCGCGGATGCCGGACTCCTCCAACTCACGCAGTGCCGCCACAGTGGTTCCTGCCGGGGATGAGACCTTTGCCCGCAGCGTGGTCGGGTCGTCGCCGGATTCTTTGAGCATGGTGGAAGCCCCGTGAATCGCGGAGACCGCCAATTCCTGGGCGGCATCGCGGGTGAGACCGAGGCTGACCCCGGCGTCGATCAGCGACTCAGCGACGAGGTAGATATAAGCCGGTGAGGAACCGGACATCGCGGTGACGGCATCCATATCGGATTCCGCAACCACCCGGACATCACCGACCGCCCGGAGCAGATCTGCGACGACCGAGACTTGCTCCTCAATGGTGAAACGTCCCGGAGCGATAGCGCACATCCCTTGACGGACGAGCATCGGGGTGTTCGGCATGACGCGGACGACGGGGGTACCGGCGGACACCGCATCCTCCATTGCCGGCAGCGAGACACCGGCGGCCATGGACACCACGATGGTGTCACCGTCATTGTCATCGAGTGCCGGGGAAATTTCGGTGAGCATGTCGAGGATCCCCTTGGGCTTGACGCAGAGGAAGACCACATCTGCGTCACCAACAGCCTGAGCATTGTCCTGCAGGGACTGAATGCCGTAGCGCTCTTCGAGCTGCCTGCCGCGTTCCTCACTCCGGTTGGTCACCTTGATGTTCGTCGGTGCCATGCCACTGGCAATGAAGCCGGAGATGAGGGCTTCCCCGATGTTGCCGCCTCCGATTACTGCAATTGAAGTCATGCTTCCACCCTGCCACGAAAAGCCGGGCGGTGTCGCCCCGGGGTTTAAGTCAGGTACATGATCAGCGCGGGCCCAAAGGTCATGAGCAGCCCGACAGCACCCGCCAAAGTCATGCTGAATCCATCGTTGGAGGTACGCAGTAGCCGGGTGCCCAGGATCATCACTGCAGTGACCACCAGGGCAGCGATGCCGACGAAGAGTCGGTTGAAATTGCCCCACAGGTAGTCAAAACCGAGGAAGACCAGCACGCCGAAGATGATGCCGACCACCGCAAGGCCGATGACGGTCCCCACGGAGACGCCCTCACTCTCCTCTTCCCGTTCCACCACCTGCTTCTCGACGTCCGCCTCGGCCGGGTCCGCAACCACGGGGATCTCACCGGTGGCCTCGGCCGTCCGGGTGAGACCGGTGGCCAACCCAGTGGGAACAACCGCAGCGGCGGCTTGAGCCGCAGCAGTGGTTCCGGTATTAACCGGGCCAACCGCGACCTCACGACGCTCCGGCTCCGCACTCGGGATGGCACCGATCACCTGGGTGTCATCGTGGCTGGGCGGAACCCTGGTGCTGCCCGCTGCGCTATCCGGTGCCGCCGTAGAAGTTTCGGTCGCGGCGCTGGGAGCAGCGGTTGCGGCAGCCTTGGCCGCAGCGAATTTATCTGCGGAACTGAGTTCCGGAGCTTCCGCCGCGCTCTTCTTTTCACCGGTCTTCTGTGTCCCGGTCTTGGGCGCCGCAGGCTTAGTTGCAGTGGTCTTCGCAGCCGCCGTTTTATCGGCCGGGCGCTGCTCGACCACTGGGGCGGCGACCTCCGGGACCGCGACCTCCGGGGTGGGGGTTTCAATCTTGGCGGCGATGTCCTCCTGGGCAACCGCTGAGTTATCCAGCGGAACATTGGAGTGACGCGCTTCGACCGGCTTAGCGTTGACCTTCGGGATGGAGCCGGTGAGTTCAGCGACAGAGACTCCACCGTCCTCCAGGCTGCGGCGACGGCGACGCGGGCGCGACTGTTCGCTGGAGGAGCTGTTCTTCCCTGACCGGGCCAGCAGCTCTGCCACTGTCAGTTGCTTTTCGTCAGCCATCTCGGCATCCTTCCTATTCCAGACCCTTGTCGATCCGACGCAGGATCACGCCTTCACGCAATGCCCACGGGCAGATCTCAAGCTTCTCCAACCCCAGGGCACGCATGCTGGCTTCCGCCACCAGTGCGCCCGCGACAATCTGGTGGGATCGATCAGAGCTGATCCCCTCCAGTTCGGCGCGGTCCGCCGCGGTCATTCTCGAGATAAACGCTATCAGCTGACGCAGACCGGGGGCGGTCAACGTCCGTTTCACATGGGGACCAGCCGATGAGGGGGCTGAGCCGGTCAGTCGGGCCAGGGTTCTAAAAGTCTTGGAGGTACCCACCGCGAGACGGGCCTCACCGAGGTTTCGGATCTGCCGGGAGGCGTCCACCAGCTCTGCGTCAATGTAGTCGCGGAGGAGATTGGTCTTCTTCCTGGTCGGCGGATCAGTGTCGAACCAGGTGTGGGTCAGCCGCCCAGCGCCGAGGTCCAGGGAGAAGGCCATGTCCGGTTCTTCATCGGAACCGGTGGATATCTCCAGGGAGCCGCCACCGATATCGAGGTTGGTGATCCGGCCGGCGGACCATCCATACCAGCGGCGGACCGCCAGGAAGGTCAGACGTGCCTCATCTTCACCGGAGAGCACCTCCAGCCGGACCCCGGTTTCCTTCTCGACATGATCGAGCACCTCATGGGAGTTCGTGGCTGATCGAACCGCTGAGGTCGCAAAAGGCATGACTTCGCGGCAGCCGAGTGTTTTCGCCAATTCGGCGGCCTCACTCACTGCGCTCGTCAGCTTCTTCACGCCACGATCATCGATGTTTCCATCGTCATCAAGCAGTTCCACCAGTCGGAGGGTGGTTTTCCAGTCGCTCATGGGAGTCGGATGCCCGCCAGTCTTGGCATCGACCGCCACGAGGTGAACAGTGTTGCTGCCCACGTCCAATACACCTAGTCGCACACACATCAGGGTAGACGGTCTACGGTGGCAAAGTGTGAATCACCCACGATCGACTCAGGTTGTCCTCGGTTTTCCGGCCTTCTCTCCGGCCGGGAAATCCATCTCAGCAGGGGTTGAAATTGCCCCTGATTTCCCTCGCGAATGGTTCGAGTTCACGAACCCCGAGGATCCCAAACACCTCTTCAGCATCGATCTGACCTGGTTGGAATCCCATTGGAACTGTACTTTCGGTACCTCCGCCTGCCACGGAATTGATAGCGCCCAATCTGATGTTGGATGCTGTGTCCACGGCGCTTTCCTTGCCGATGAACAGGATCGCGATCAACTTTATGATGCCGTCGCGGAAATGCCCCCGAAATACTGGCAGAACCGTCCCGCGGACACCGACCGCTTCATTGCCGAGGCTGATCCCGTTGAGATTGAGCCCTGGCTGATGTGGGATGAACTCGACGATGATGAAGGTAACCCGGAGCCCGCCCTCAAAACCATCCTCCAGGACGGCGCCTGTATCTTCGCCAACCGGACAGGTTGGGCTACCGGTGCCGGATGCGCCATCCACCAGTGGGGCGCAGCTGAAGGCAAGGACCTGACGGTGGTGAAACCGGAGGTGTGCTGGCAGCTGCCGCTGCGCCGCATGGAAGATTATGAGGAACGCTCCGACGGCGAGGAAATTCTGCGCACCATGATCGGCGAATATGACCGCCGGGGCTGGGGTAATGGCGGCGAGGACTTCGACTGGTACTGCAGCGGTGATTCGAACTGCCATACCGCCACCGAACCGATGTGGCTGACCCAGGAATCCGAGCTCCGTGCCCTGATGGGTGATGTCTCCTATGGCGTGCTCGCCGAGCATTGCCGTGGGCGTCTTCAAGCACGCGAGGCGCTGCGGGCGGCCGGACTGGACCCGCGGAGTCTGCATTCACCGCACCCGGCGACGATGAAAGCGCTCTACGGGATGAAATAAGGGCATACTGAATCTTGAGGTTTCTGATGGTGCCTGACGTGGCTGATCACGCTAGGCTGTAGAACTCGTCAAAAACTACGGATGAGGAGAGCCAGGTGACCACTCGCCCAGCCGATCCACTGCACGGCAAGCACCGTGCGCGATCCCGCTCTAACCCGATGTTGACCTTCCTGAATTCCCCGATGCGTCGGGTGACGATGCGCAGTGTCGCCTCCAATAAGGGTCGGCTGGCGCTGACGGTGCTATCCGTGTTGTTGGCAACCGCTTTCATCTCGGGTTCGCTGATGCTGACCAATTCACTTGAAAAATCCTTCAACTCACTGATCGACAGTGGCGTGGCAGGGGTCGATGTCGGTGTGGTGGGCAGCCAGTCCTCACCGCAGGGTGTTCCCTTCGCGGTGATCGAGCAGATCCGGGCCCGTCCGGAAGTCCGGGCGGTCAATGTTGTCGGCTCCGGGCCGGGGCTTCCCAGCGGCACCCGCATGGCCGGGGAGTCCGGGATCGTGGTCACCGGGACCAGTGGGCGACCGCTGCAGACCGGCTCCTCCGGCGCCCACCCCGTGGCGGGCTATCCGGTGGAGCAGTTGGTGGGACCATCCCCCGAGGTACACACCGGCACCCGACCGGAGGCTCCTGATCAGGTCATGATCAATTCCTCGGCCGCTGAGCGTGGGGAAATCAATGTCGGTGACGCCATCAATGTGCTCACCCCCACCGAACGCCTCCGGGTGCAGGTCAGCGGCATCTATGACACTCCCACCGAGACCCCCGGCTGGGTGGGGGTGGTGTTCACTCCGGAGCGCTACCTGGACCTGTTCACCACAGAGGAATACGCCTCCCAGATCGTCATCTCGGTCCACGAGGGCCAGGATCCGATGGCGGTGCGTAACTATATCGGCATCAACTTCCCGCAGCTGACCCCCTTGTTGCCGGAGCAGATCGTGGAGCGTAGCGGCGGGCAGTTTGCCCAGCAGCTGGAGTTCCTCCGCTATATCCTGGTGGTCTTCGGCGCGATTGCGCTGCTCGTCGGCGCCTTCAACATCGCCAACACCTTCGCCATGATCGTCGGACAACGCACCCGGGAGTTCGCACTGCTGCGCAGCATCGGCGTCTCCACCGGGCAGATCATGTTCTCGGTGATCATGGAGGCCGCGGCCGTCGGTTTCCTCGGCTCGGTGCTGGGTATCATCACCGCCCTGGTGCTGGTGGCCGCTCTCGCCCGTTTCCTGGCGGATGGCAGCGGCGATCTCACCGCCATCGAGTTCAGTCCCACCCTCGGCTCCCTACTCCTCCCACTGGCCTTCGGTGTGTTCACCACCATGATCAGCGCTTTCACCCCGGCGAACCGGGCTGGCAAACTCCCCCCGGTCTCGGCTCTGGAACTTGCCGACGCCCGCGCTTCCCAACCACGCCGCGTGCAACTGCTGGTCGCCGGGTTGCTCAGTGGGCTGGGCATCGTCGCCATCATCGGTGCCGGGTTGGTCTTCGCCATTAACAACTCCGAGATCATCACCTCGCAACGATTGGCCGCTACCGGGGTGGGCGTAGTGCTGATCTTCCTGGCGATCGCCACCGCCGGCCCCAGCCTGATTTCCGCGGTGGGCAATACCTTCGGGGTGTTGTTGACCGCCCCCTATCGCGATATCGGTACCCTGGCCCGTCGTAACACCACCCGAAACCCACGGCGTTCCTCCGCCACTGCACTATCGCTGGCGATGGCGGTCGCCCTGGTTTCTGCCGTGGGCATCATCGGCAACACCACCCAGGCCACCATCTTCGGCATGGTGGAATCCACGGTGAAGGCCCCCTTCGTCCTGGAGGGACTGGGTGGATCCAGCTTGGCCGGTCAACGCTCCACCACCGGAAATGGCCTGACATTGCCGGCCGAAACCACCCAGCGCGCCAATTGGACCACCGGGGTTGCCGATGCCGGCACTCTGATGACCGCCCCGTTAAGGGCTAATAACTGGGACAATCCGCAAACCACAGTCGTCGATGACGACTTCAGCGATTATCTTGACCTGGGACTGCGGGAGGGGCGCCCGAGTGAGGACAATGCACCGGCGGCGATGATCTCGGCGACCTACTCCCAGGAGTCCGGGCTTCGGGTCGGCGACACCATCCCGGTCAATGCCATCGGAGGCCCCCCTGAGAATGAGGTGCAGATCCCGATTGAGGCGATCTACACTGAGGTCGGCATTCTCGGTCACCTGGTGGTCAACTACTCGGTGGCCAAGAATCTGGTCAGCGGGGAAGCAGATTTCAACCGGCTGGCGGTCTTCCTGAACCCCGACCGCACCGTCTCGGACCAGCAACTGCGCCAGAACCTCAACAACTCCATGGCAGAGCTGCTGGTGGTGCAGGTTAAATCCCGGGAAGAGTTCGGTGGATCACTCGGCACCCAGCTCAACCAGATGCTCACCATCATCTACGGGCTGCTCGCCCTGGCGGTGGTCATCGCCGCGATGGGGATCATCAACACCCTGCTGCTCTCGGTGAGCGAGCGGATACAGGAGATCGGCACTCTCCGGGCGGTGGGGGTGCGCCGCAGCCAGATCAGCCGGATGGTTCAGGTGGAGTCGCTGATTCTCACCGTCCACGGTGCCATGCTCGGCATCGCCGTGGGTACTTTCGCCGGTTGGTCGGTGGTGGCGGTCCTTGGTTCCAAGGGCATGGCATCGCCGGAGATCCCCTGGCTCCAGATCGGGTTGACCGTCATCGGTGCCATCGTCATCGGCGTGGCGGCCTCGGTGGTGCCGGCGCTGAAGGCCGCGGCCACTCCCCCGCTCGAGGCCATCAAACGCTGAGTGCGGTCATCGTGCCAGGGGGAAGGTACCCAGAGGCGAACCCAAAGAAGGGCCGGACCCCACCGGGGTTCGGC
Organism: Corynebacterium sp. A21; assembly: GCF_052266655.1. Taxonomy (NCBI): domain Bacteria; kingdom Bacillati; phylum Actinomycetota; class Actinomycetes; order Mycobacteriales; family Corynebacteriaceae; genus Corynebacterium; species Corynebacterium sp. A21. The sequence continues at coordinate 41,738 of NZ_JBQPQY010000008.1, read as the reverse complement.
CCTTCTTCGTGGTCGCCCAGAGCAGAGGCTCGGGGCGTCGATAAGCGCTTCGCTAGCCCTCGAACTTATAACCCAGGCCGCGCACCGTCACCAGATGACGCGGGCGGGAGGGTTCATTCTCGATCTTGGAGCGCAGCCGCTTGACGTGGACATCGAGGGTCTTGGTGTCCCCGACGTAATCCGCCCCCCAGATCCGGTCAATGAGTTGACCCCGGGTGAGCACCCGTCCGGAGTTACGCAGCAGGTACTCGAGCAGATCGAACTCCTTGAGCGGCATCGGCACTGGGGTGCCGTTGACGGTGACGGTGTGGCGTTCGACGTCCATGAGGACCGGCCCACCCTGGAGCACCTGCTCCTCGATCTCATCGATACCCGCGTCCTGTTCCGCACCGCGGCGCAGCACCGCACGAATACGGGCGATGAGCTCACGGGAGGAGTAGGGCTTGGTGACATAATCATCGGCGCCGAGCTCGAGACCGACGACCTTATCGATCTCGGAGTCACGCGCGGTGACCATGATGATCGGCACCGAGGAGGTGGTACGCAGCTGCTTACACACGTCGGTGCCGGACATACCCGGAAGCATCAGGTCCAGCAGCACGATATCGACGTCATTCTTCGCGAATTCAATCAGCGCAGTCGGGCCATCCCCAGCGATGATGGCATCAAACCCCTCCTTCTTCAGGAGGAATGCCAAGGGATCGGCCAACGATTCTTCATCTTCGACGATGAGAATTGTCGTCATGATGTCTTGTCCTTTCGACGTGTTGCTACCCGCGTTACCGCCTTACGGATAGGAGATCTGGAGGAGGGATCCTCCCCTTCGATCTGTGGCAGAGAATTCTGCTCCGGATGATGGATCGGTAGTTCGATGGTGAAGGTAGAACCAGTTCCGGGGCGGGACCACAACTTGATATTACCGCCATGGTTGGCCACCACGTGTTTCACGATGGCCAAACCGAGTCCGGTACCTCCGGTGGAACGTGAACGGGCCTTGTCCACCCGGAAGAAACGCTCGAAAACCCGCCGCTGATCCTCCTCGCCGATACCGATCCCGCGGTCGGTGACCCGGATCAGCACCAGGTCAGAATCGACCACCTTCTGCGACACCGAGACCGGCGCGGTCTGTGGTGAATAATTGATCGCATTACTGATGAGGTTCGACAGGGCGGTGACCAGCAGCGATTTATCGCCGTTGACATAGACCCCCCGGCGGTTGCCCTGGGTGAGCACAATGCCCGCATTATCCGCGGCCAGCTGGTTTCGACTGATCGCCTCATCGACCAACTCATCGACCAACACCGGCTCCATATCCGGCAGCGATTCCGCCCCCTGCAGCTTAGACAGGGAAATCAGTTCATTGATCATGTCGGACATCCGGTGCGCCTCCTTGATGAGGCGGGCACCGAAGTACTCGACTTGATCCATGTCGTCCGTGGATTCCATGAGCGCCTCCGCCAGCAGCGCCATGCCACCGACCGGGGTCTTCAACTCATGGGAGACATTGGCCACAAAGTCGCGGCGGGCGGACTCCATGCGCACATTCTCGGATTCATCGGTGCCATAGGCGATGACGAAACGATCATCGACGAGGGTCAAGGGCTTGACCACCACCCGGATCGCGCTGACCCGGCTGCCCGGGCGACGGCGCGACATGGTCAGGTCCACGGCACGGGTTTCTTGGTCGTCATAAACATTGGTGGCGAAGCGCCAGATCTCCGGGTTGAGGGTGCGTTCATGCACCATGCCCATCTCATGGGAGCGGGCATTGGACAGGATCACCTCCCCGCCACGATCGAGCACGACAATGCCCGTGGGAGAACCCTGAATTGCCAGGTGCAGCACCTGGCTCACGGTGGTGACTTCGTTCTTGGCCAAGGTCCCGGAAGAGCGGTACCGCTGTACCCGCTTATTCAGCCAGAGCACACCGGGGACCGCGAGCGCAGTGGCCACGGCCCCCAGCAAGAAGGCGATTACAAGGGACAAGTTCCTACCTGATCAGACTATTTATTTGCCACCCTGGGCGGCGACGGCAGCAGCACCGGCGGCAGCAGCCTCCGGATCCAGGTAGGTACCGCCGGGGTTGACCACAGAGCCATCCTCGGCGATCTCGTAGACCAGCGGGATGCCGGTGGGGATGTTCAGCTCGGAAATATCATCATCAGAGATATTGTCCAGATACTTGACCAGGGCACGCAGGGAATTACCGTGCGCGGCGATCAGCACATTCTCGCCACGCTGGGCGCGCGGAGCGATCTCCTCGAGGAAGTAGGGGATGAAACGGTCCACGACATCCTTGAGGCACTCCGTGTCGGGGATCTTCGCGAGATCTGCATAGCGCGGATCCTGGCTCTGCGAGTACTCCGAATCATCAGCCAGCTCCGGCGGCGGGGTGCCGTAGGAACGACGCCATGCCATGTACTGCTCGTTGCCGTACTTGTCCTTGGTCTCTGCCTTGTTCAGGCCCTGCAGCGCACCGTAGTGACGCTCGTTGAGACGCCAGTCGCGCACGACCGGGATCCAGTGGCGATCAGCCTTGTCCAAGGCGATATTGGCGGTGCGGATGGCACGACGCAGCAGGGAGGTATAGAGAACATCCGGGAGGATACCTGCCTCAACCAGCATCTCGCCGCCACGCTTGGCCTCAGCCTCGCCCTTCTCGGTCAGGTTGACGTCAACCCAGCCGGTGAACTGGTTAGAGGCGTTCCACTCGCTCTGACCATGCCGAAGAAGAATCAGTTTTCCGTTGCTCATGTTGTCAAGCATGCCACTTCCGCCATCCGGCTGCCGGGTCTGCCACTCTTTTTCCCCCGTTATCCCCACCCGTTGCCGTCTCTCAGCCGGAATTCCACTGATCTAGCGCCCCTGGGCGCGGCGGCCATGACAGTTGGGAAGTTCAATTGACAGCGCTTCGGAGTAGACCGAGGCGAGTTGTTCCGCCGTCTTCGCCCAGGAAAAGTTAGCGGCATGCGCGACGGCATCCTCCCCCATCCGGATCCGGGTGTCATCATCGTCGAGCAGCTGGGAGAGGGTGTCCGCCCAGTCGGCTGGGTCATGGCCGTCGACAAGCAGCCCGGTCTCGCCCTCAGCGACGGCCACGGGCAAGCCACCGACCCGCGCGGCGACGACCGGAGTACCGCTGGCCTGAGCCTCCATGGCCACCAGGCCAAAGGATTCGTTGTAACTGGGAACGGCGATGATATCCGCCGCCCGGTAAATGGCCACCAACTCCGCCGGGGGCCGCGGATCGAGGAATCGGATCCGGCGCTCCACCCCAAGCTCAGCGGCCATCTCCCGGTAGCTCTCCGGGGTGGCGTTCGGGCCTGAGGGGCCACCGCTGATCAGCACCCGGAGATTCCGCTCCGGGTCGCGCTCGATCATTTCCGCGACCGCCCGGATCAGTACCTGCGGGCCCTTGAACTCCTGCAGTCGACCGACAAAGGCGACCACCTTCGCATGCAACGGCACCCCGAGCTGGCGGCGGGATCTTTCGGTGGCGCGGTCATTGCCAGGGGTGAACAACTCGGTATCCGCACCCGGCGCGACCACCACGATGTGCTCCTCCTTGGCATCATAATGCTGGACCAGGTCTGCGGTTTCCTCCCGGGTGTTCACGACGATCAGGTCCGCGTTATCCACCAGCTGCTGTTCGCAGATCCGGCGAGCCTCGGACTCCGGGGAATCGTTCTCACTCCGGTAGGCGTTCTTCACCGCAGCCAGGGTGTGGGAGGTGTGCACCAGCGGCACCTCCCAGAGGTCACGCAGCAGCCAGCCGATCTGTCCGGAGAGCCAATAGTGGGAATGGATCAGGTCGTATTCGATGCCTTCACAACGGGCGTACTGCAGCACTCCCCCGGCGAAGGCCGCCAGTTGGGTGGGCAGTTCCTCCTTTGCCAGCCCCTCATAGGGGCCGGCGACGATGTTGATGACCTTGAGGTTCGGTTCCACCGACACCACCTCGCCCTGAATCGGGCGGGTGGCCCGGGTGTAGATATCGACCTCGATGCCCTGCCGTGCCAGGTGCGTGGCGGTGGACAGAACGTAGACGTTCATGCCTCCGGCATCGCCACTACCGGGCTGTTGCAGTGGCGAGGTATGCATGGAGATCATCGCGATGCGCATGCGCTTCATCCTATCCCCGCCCCACCGCGGGCGCTCCACCTCCTAGGGTGGGAACAAAGTCGCTGTTCCAGGTCTGGCCGCCCCCGTATACTTGAGTCGGAAATGGCCTGGGATTCCCCCGGCGGCCGGGTTCCCACCCGAAAAGCAAGGCCCGTGAACAAGTCCCGCCCACTCTGAATAAAGCGAAGGAAGCGATATGTCGGCATACGAGAACAAGGCCTGGCTCCAATATTACCCGGAATGGACGCCGCACTCGCTGGATTATGAGCAGACGACATTGCTCGATATCTACGACAACAACCTCGCGATCAACGCTGATAAGCCGGCCACCACCTTCTTCGGCCGCACCCAGACCTACGCGGAGCTGGACCGTCAAGTCCGGCGTGCGGCCGCGGGCCTGCGTGCCTTCGGTGTCCGCCCCGGCGATAAGGTCGCCATCGTGCTGCCGAATTGCCCGCAGCACATCGCCGCCTTTTATGCCGTGCTCAAGCTGGGTGCCACCGTGGTCGAGCACAACCCGCTCTACACCGCGCACGAGCTGGAGAAGCCCTTCGCCGATCATGGTGCGCGGGTGGCCATTGCCTGGGATAAGGCCGCTCCGACCCTGGAGAAGCTGCGCAACACCACTTCCCTGGAGACCATCGTCTCGGTGAATATGATCGAGGCGATGCCGAAGGTCCAGCAGCTTGCTCTCCGGCTGCCCATCCCCGCGTTGAGGAAGTCCCGGGAGTCACTGTCCGAGCCGGCCCCCAACTCCGTACCTTGGGAGGCACTCCTTGGTTCCGCCATCGGCGGTGACGGCGCCGATATCGTCAGCGAGCCCTCGGTGACCAAGGATTCGATCGCCCTGATCCTCTACACCTCGGGAACCACGGGCGCTCCCAAGGGTGCCCAACTCAGCCACGGCAACCTCTTCGCCAACGTGTTGCAGGGCAAGGCCTGGGTACCGGGTCTGGGTGAGAAGGACGAGAAGATGCTCGCCGCGCTGCCGCTGTTCCACGCCTACGGTATGACCATGGTGTGCACCCTCGGCATCTACATTGGTGCCGAGATGATCCTGCTGCCCACCCCGCGGATCGACCTGATCATGAAGGCGATGAAGAAGAACACCCCGACCTGGTTGCCGGGTGTGCCCACCATCTACGAGAAGATCGTCGAGGCCGCCGAGAAGGACAATATCGACATCTCCGGCGTGGCCAATGCCTTCTCCGGCGCTTCCACCCTGCCGGTATCCACCGTGGAACGTTGGGAGCGCTACACCGGTGGCCTGCTGGTGGAGGGTTATGGCCTGACCGAGACCTCCCCGATCATCGTCGGAAACCCGATGAACACCAACCGCCGACCGGGTTATGTGGGCATCCCCTTCCCCGACACCGAGGTGCGCATCGCTAATCCGGAGAATCTCTCCGAGACCCTGCCCGATGGTCAAGAGGGTGAAGTCGTGGTCCGCGGCCCCCAGGTCTTCCAGGGCTACCTCAACCAACCGGAGGCCACCGCCGACAGCTTCCACGAAGACTGGTACCGCACCGGTGACATCGGGGTCATGGAGGAGGACGGGTTCATCCGCCTGGTGGCCCGGATCAAGGAGGTCATCATCACCGGCGGCTTCAACGTCTACCCGGCCGAGGTCGAGGAAGTCATGAGCGGTCACCCAGATGTGGTCGGCTGTGCCGTGGTCGGTCTACCGCGGGAGGATGGCTCCGAGGAGGTCGTCGCCGCGATCACCCTGCGCGAGGGTGCCGCCATGGATCCGGAGGCGCTCAAGGAACACGCCCGCTCCCAGCTGACCCGTTACAAGGTGCCGCGCCGCTTCTACCACTTTGATGAGCTCCCGCAGAACCTCATGGGCAAGGTGCTGCGCCGCGAAGTGCAGGAGACCCTGCTCAAGCAGCGCAAGGAGAAGTAGCACAGCTGTGCTTATCGACGCCGCGGGCGGTGCTGTTTCCCGGGAAACAGCACCGCCCGCGGTCTTTTCACCGCGCTCCCGCGGCGTCGATAAGCTACCCCGCTAATCGATGCTGACGCCCACCCACACCGGTTCCGGCACCAGTTGCACCCCGAAGTGCCCGTGCACCCCATCGCGCACGTCACGGGCCAGCTCAACCAGATCATCGGCGGTGGCCGAGCCACGGTTGGTCAGTGCCAGGGTGTGCTTGGTGGACAGGCGCGCCGGGGCCGCCGCACCTGGGTAGCCACGGTCGAATCCGGCCCGGTCGATCAACCAGGCCGCCGAGAGCTTGGAGGTGCCCTCCCCCGCCGGGAAGCAGGGCATCTTCGCCGCATCCTCCTCGCCGCGTTCGGTACGGACCTTGTCCTGCACGGCATCAGCAAGCACATCCGGGACCACCGGGTTAGTGAAGAAGGAACCGGCGGACCAGGTATCATGATCTGCCGGATCGAGAACCATCCCCTTGCCACGCCGCAGCCGCAGCACCTCCTCGCGGACCTCGGCGGCGGGGAGCCGACCGCCGGGCTCAGACAGCCCCAGCCCCTTGGCGAGCTGGCCGAAGCGCAGCGGTGCAGAAAGGCCATCCACGCGCAGCTGAAGCTCGATCTCGAGCACCACCGCCCGTTGGGTGAATTTCAGGTTGGAGTAGCGGTAGGACAGCTCCAGGTCAGCCACCGGCACCCAGTGGTCCTGGCCTGATTCCCGGTCGTAGAGCCGCACCCGGGTGAGCACATCCGCGATCTCGGCACCGTAGGCACCAACATTCTGCACCGGCGTGGCACCGGCGGAACCGGGGATCCCGGAGAGGCACTCCAGGCCCCCCAGGCCGGATGCCACGCTGCGGGACACCACCTCATCCCAGACTGCCCCGGCTTCGGCGCGCACTAACCCGGTGGCGATGTCGATGCTGATGTCCTCGCATTCGAGGATCACCGCGACCAGGTCCAGCTCCCCGTCCGCGATGACCAGGTTGGAGCCACCACCAACGACCAGGCAGGGCACCCCCTCCCCATCGAGCAGACGCAGTGCGGCCACCACCGCCGCCGGAGTGGCACAACGCGCCGCCCACCTGGGCTTCCCGCCGAGGTGCAGCGTGGTCAGCTCGGCAAAGCTGATCGCGGCATCAATGGTGATGTCGGCGATCCCGGCGAGCCGGTGAGAAAGATCTGGGGTCTGGGATGAGGAAGACACACCGATAACGGTAGTCTGTCTTTCATGGCAACCCGTAGCGAGAACACCGTAATCATCAATCAGCCCGCTGAAAAGGTCCACCAGGCGCTGACTAACGAGCAGTACTGGGCTTATGACGTGGCGAACCTCAGCCCTGAGTCGGGCGAGGTCAAGGAATTCCAGGCCGTCAATGGCGGTGCCGAAATCACCCTCTTCGAGGTGCTTCCCCTGGATATCCTTCCCGAGGCCGTGCGTGCCATGATCAGCCAGGCGCTGAAGGTCAAGCGCAACGTCACCGTCAGCCCGCTGGTCGATGGCAAGGCCGACATCACCTACGTCGCCGATGTCAAGGGCACCCCGGTGGATTTCAAGGGTGAGATCACCTTGGCCGGTGATGACACCGTCACCACCCTGGCCTACTCCAATGAAGTCTCCGTCAACATTCCCTTCATGGGTCCCGCCATCGAGCCGAAGGTCGGTGCCGCTTTGGGCGACCTCTTCAACAATGAGGGCAAGCTGACCGAAACCTGGATCTCCGAGAACCTCTAAGCCCTCCCCGACTCCCGGATCGCCCCGCCATGGCAGACCACGCCCATAACCTACGCGCACAATTCGCCGTCGGTGGTGAAGCTGGACGACCCGTCGGAGTCATTACCCGCGGCACCACCAACTACAACCGGTTGCGGCGCTGTGATCGCTGGACGGTTCATCACCCTGAACTACGGCAGCTGCTCAACTCCGTCACCCGGCCACATGCGGTCGATGTCGGCTACGGCGCCAGTTTCACCACCACCGTTGAGTGGTCCCACTGGTTACGCCGCCTCCGCCCGGATATCCGGGTCACCGGCTTAGAGATCGACCCCGAGCGTGTCCTCCCACCCCGTGAGGGGGTGGAGTTCGAGCTCGGTGGTTTCGAACTCGCCGGTTACCGTCCCCACCTCGTCCGCGCCTTCAATGTGCTGCGACAATATGACGTGGACCAGGTCACCGCGGCCTGGCAGCTGGTGCTCGCTAACCTCGCCCCCGGTGGTCATTTCATCGAAGGCACCTGCGATGAGCTGGGCCGTCGATCGACCTGGGTACTGCTGGACAAATCCGGACCGAAATCACTGACGTTGGCCTGGGACCCGATGGCGGTGGAGCGGCCCTCAGACCTCGCGGAACGTCTACCCAAGGCACTGATCCACCGCAATGTCCCCGGGGAGAAGATCCATACCCTCCTGGCGAGGCTGGACAGCGCCTGGGAGCGCTCCGTCTGGTGGCAGCCCTACGGCCCCCGCATCCGCTGGCGGCAGACCCGGGAGCTGCTCGCCCAGGAAGGTCTGGTGATGGAGCCGCTCCGCCGAAGGGTGCGTGACAGTCTGCTCACCGTGCCCTGGGATCTGGTCTCCCCTGAGAAAACTGCCTCAGGTTGAGCACCCCGGCGATGCTTCCCGCCTGCCTTGCCTACCCCGTCAGCCACCTCCCCGGTATGTGAATCTCCTGTCATTTAGCGGCCCTGGTAGCGGGAGTGGTGGCCGATAAGACAGACTTGATGCCGTGGCTAAATCAACTGGTTCGAAAATCTGGCGGGTACTGGTCGGTATCCTCGTCGTCATTCTGATTCTGCTGGTCGTCGCGGAGCTGGGACTGCGTTGGTTCATCGGGGACCAACTACGCTCAACCTTCGAGGCTGATGCACAGGAACAGGGCATCACCCTGGAGGAGGACCCGAGCATCTCCTTCGGGACGACTCCCCTGGTGTTCTCCGTTCTGGGGCGCAACATCCCCCAGCTGGAGATGACCACCCCCTCCACCCTGCAGATCGATTACCCGGATGGCCCGAACTCCATCCCGGAGGTCAACGGTTCCCCCTCCGCCACGGTAGCCATCACGGACCTCGATATCGCCGATCCGAATAATCCGGTGGCCGGTACGATGAACACCACCACCGAGATCCCCGATGACATGATCCTGGCGATGATCCAGCAGTCCACCGCCGCCTCCCAGGAAGGCAGTGACGCCACCGACTTCGGCGCGGCGATCATGCAGGAACTGATCAAGATCACCGACGTCTCCGCCCAGCCGGACACCAACACCATTGACGTGGAATTCACCGGTGGTGCCGCCGTGCTCTCCGTGGAACCCCGGGTCGAGAACGGCGAGCTGCGCTTCCAGGCAACGGGCGCCAGCCTCTTCGGCTTCGATCTCCCGGAGCAGGTCACCGGGATGATCACCGCCGCACTGGAGGAGGGTATGCAGGATGCCACCGGAGACATGGAGATCACTGAGTTCACCGTCATCGACGGCGGCATCCGGGTCAGTATCCGAGGCGAGAATCTGCCGCTGAGCGAGCTCGGTGCCGTCACGACCGGGGCCACCGGTCAAGCTGAGGTCACGCCATAGTATCCACCCGATAATCCGGCAGCCTGATGAACCGGAAACTCCGGGCCCGCTCGCAGTTGAGCAGACCCGGAGTTCTTCTTATTCGGCCGGGAATTCCGCCAGGGTGGCCACCAGGACGCGGTCCGCCCCCGCCGCCACCAGGGCGGCCACCATATCCGGGGTGGGCTCATCAGTCAGCGCGCTCAGTCCCAGGATCCGCTGTCCCGGATGCCCGGTGGCATACTCCACCAGCTCCTGTGCCAGCACCTCGACATCCGCCGGGTCGGCACCGCCGAGGAAGTGATACCCGGTGCCCAGGATGATGCGGTCCGCACCGGCGAGCCGGATGGTGCCGGCCAGCGCGTGGAGTGCGGTGTCATCCAGCATCGACGGCTCCAGGATCACCGCCAGCTGCACCGGGTGGGGCACTGCCTCACGGACCGCAATCAGCTCCGCAAGTACGGCATTCTGGTCCGTATGGGCGATGGCGGGGTCAAGGGTGACCCCAACCTCCACGGCCCCGTACTGGACCGCCAGGCGGGCCTCTGCGGCCTTGATGAGGGTGTGGTGCTTGCCGCCCGGGAAACCCGCCACGGTACCGAGCACCAGCCCCTGCGGGGACGCCTCGCGAGCGGAGTTCAGTAGGGAGGGTGCCACCACCACTCCCCCGAGGCCCCGTTCCCCGGCGGTACGCACCCCGGCAGCGACCGCAGCGGCCGAAGTATCCGGAGACAGCAGGGTCAGATGCACCTGGCCCAGCAGCGAGTTCACCGCAGACCTACCAGCTGTAATTGCCGCTGAGGATACTGCGCAGGTGGGGCCGGACATCGAACCAGTAGACACCGATCGCCACCATCCCGGCCCAGGAGAGGAAGGGGAACTGCAGCACCACCACCAGAGTGGAGCCGGCGAGGATACCCACCCAGATCCACTTGCTCTGGCGGTCACCCGCAGAGAAGGCATCCTCCCTGGTGGTACCCGCCAGGATCGCCCCCACGAGCCCGGCGACGGCGATAATGAGGAAGATGACGGTCTGAACCATGTCTAGCGCAAAACTGACCTGGGGGAAGAGCATGAGGGAACTAGTTGTCCTTTTCCTTGGGATCCGTTGTTTCCGGGGTGATGTCACCATCAGAGTCCTCGGAAATCAGTTCACCTTCGATAATATCGGGATCCACGGGCTTTGCCGCATCCTGCACCGGATCGCCCGTGGCAGGCTCCGAGCCGTCGCTCTTCCGGGCCAGTGAACCTGCCCGGGAAATCAGGTCATCCAGCCGGGTGCGCAGTTCCTCAATGGTGGAGTTACCATCCTTGTCCCCGAGACTGTCCCCGCCCTTGCCACGGCGCTCCTGGACAACCTCCACCGCCTCATCGAAGGACCCCTGTACCGATTTCACCGCAGCGGAGAAGGCGGAACGGGCATTCTCCACCGAATCGCTGTCCTTGGTTTCAGTGGCAGCCTGGCGGAGATTCGCGGCGACATCCCGGAAGATATCCTCCGCATGACTGGCGAAACCACTGGTGGCAGCCTTCAGGTCCTCGGTGTTTCGGACCCCACCCAGCTTCTCGGAGGCTTCCTTGCTGGCGGCCTTGAAGCGGCTGGCGGTGGTTTCCTTCTCCAGAACCGGATCATGCAGCGCGTGGGCACCCGTGCTACCTGGCTGATCCTCGGTCTCCCGGAGGCGGCTGGCGAAATCAGAGACCACATCACCGAGACGGGATCCGGCGGAAAGCCAGGCATGGCCGGTTTCCTTAAGATTGGCGAGGATGGAGTCCTTTTCTGCGCCGGTCTTATCTCCGTCGGTGCGGTTGTCGCTGGAACCGTTGTTGGTGTTCTCGGTGGTCATGATGCGGCCTTCCTCAAAGGGGGTGGGTTGATCAGTGCGGGAGGTGTGATCCACCTCCCATGTTAGGTTCCGAAGAGCAATTGCGACACAGTGAAGATAACCAGACCTGCCAGGGCGCCGACGAGGGTGCCGTTGAGTCGGATGTACTGCAGATCCTTGCCCACCATCAGCTCGATCTTCTCACTGGCTTCCTGTGCATCCCAGCGTTCCACCGTCTCAGAGATGATCGCGGTGACCTCTCCGGAGTAGTTGTTCGCCAGGAAAGCCGCGGCACCGGTGATCCGGCGGTCCAGGGAGGCCCGCAGCTCCGGTTCCTCCTGAATCCGCTGACCCCAGGTCAGCGATATCTCGGTGATCTTCTGGCGCAGCATCGACTCCGGGTCGCGAGCTGCCTCGATCACGGCGGCGGAGGTGCTCGTCCAGATTGTCGCCGCCGCAGACTGCATCGAACGCGAAGCCATCAGGTCGGCCTTCCAGCCCTCGACCCGTTCAATCATCACCGGGTCCTCCTGCAGATCCACGGCCAGGTCCTCCAGGAACCCCCGGATGGACTTGCGGGCGTCATGGTCGGGGTTGGCGGAGACATCGGCGGTGAACTTGATCAGTTCCTTGTACACCCGCTCACCGATGAGGTTGTTGACGAATTTCGGTGCCCACACCGGCTTGCGGGAATCCACCAGGTGGACGATCATCGCCTCCGCCCCGAGTGCCTTCTGATGCGCCCACTTGACCACACCGTCAACAATGGGTTCGGTTTTGCCATCCTCGATCAGCTGCTGCAGCATCCGCCCGGCCGGGGGACCCCACTGCGGCTCCGCCAGTTTGTCGAGCACCGCAGTGTTGATCACCGCCTCCGCGTCCTTCGGATCCAGCGCCGCCACCGCATTCGCGATCAGTTTGCCGGTCTCCCGGGATACCTTCTCGGCATTGGTGGGCTCCGAGAGCCACTCACCCAGGCGTTCCGGGATCTTCGCGGAGGAGACCTTATCGGTGATCAGTTCCGCATTGAGGAAGTTCTCCCCCACAAATCCCGAGAGCGCCTCCCCCAGCTGGTCCTTCTTCCGCGGGATGATCGCGGTGTGCGGGATTTTCAGGCCCATCGGATGCCGGAATAGTGCGGTGACCGCAAACCAGTCCGCCAGCCCGCCGATCATGCCGGCCTCAGCCGCTGCCCGGACATAACCCACCCACCCAGGGGTTTCCCCCGGTTGCGCAGCATACCAGCTGCACCACAGGAAGATGATGGCCGCGACCACCAACAGTCCGGTGACGAAGGCCTTGTGGTTGCGCAGGGTCTTGCGCCGCTGGGCCTCCACCTCGAGGCTGGCACCCGGGAGACCGGTCTTCCGCTCCGCCGCTGGCGTCTCAGCGGGCTGCTTATCGACGACCGAGAGGGCCCCGGGTGCGGCGATATCCACCGGCTCCGCAGTGGGTTGCCCGGCTGGTGCCGGTAGCTCCGGGGAGTGCCCTGGTTCGGATCGCTGCCCTGTGGGGCCCTCCGTACCTTCGAGATTATGTTTGCCCATGATCTCCATTATGACGCGGGTCGTCGATGGAAGTCGGCAGGGCGGCAATAACTCAGGTTTAAATCAGGGCCATCCCGTAGGAGAAGAGCTGCCAGGCGGTCACGGCGGTGATCAATACCACCAGAAGGATCCGAATTCTGCGCCACATGCTGCCCATCTTAGATGCCGGTGGCGCCACAGCAACAGTCTTACGGTGCCGCTGAAAGCCTCCTGAAAACACTGCACTCCCCCACCGCGGTGCGGTGAGGGAGTGCAGTGGGAAGATCGCGGTTTTACTGCGTGCGACCCGTGGTCTTGACGTACTTCTTGTAACCGGCACGACCCCGGGAGATCAACACGAAGCCGGTACCGACTCCGACGACACCGAGAATTGCCCCAGAGATCATGAAGAACTGCGGGTAATCGTCACCACCCCAGAGCTGGGTGGCACCACCGTAGATCAGCATGCCGAAACCGAACAGGCACACCAGCACCAGTCCCATGCCGATCCAAGTGGAGGAGCGCTCCAAGGAAGAGTGGGGCGCGTTGAGGCTCGCCGGAAGGTAGCCGTCAATGTAGTGCAGGCGACCCTGGTAATCCGGGAAGTCCTGAACCTCCTGGTTGGCCGCGTGGGAATGAGCAGACATGTCCTGGACTCGCTTTCGTCTTCTAAAAAACAACCTAGCTCCAGCTTAGCTGAGCTTAGTTATCCTTCGCAGAGAAGGCTGCACGAGCCCGCTCCGTGTTGATGGCGGCAACTGCGGTCAGCGGGATTCCCGCCGGGCAGACGTCGGCGCACTCGCCGAAAAGGGAGCAGGGACCGAAGTTGGTCTCGAGCTCGTCAATCATCTGGCGGGCACGCTTGCCGCGCTCCTCCTGGCCGAGCGGGCTCAGCTTCAGGTGGACCAACTTGGCACCGGTGAACAGGTGCGCGGAACCATTCGGGCAGGCTGCGACACAGGCACCGCAACCGATGCAGGCCGCATGATCGAGCGCGAGCTCGGCGGTCTGGTGGTTGACGTGCAGGGTGTCAGCATCCGGGGCGGTACCGGCGTTGATGGAGACGTAACCGCCCTGCTCCATGACGCGGTCCAGTGCGGAACGGTCAATGACCATGTCGCGGATGACCGGGAATGCGGCGGAGCGCATGGGCTCGATCTTCAGCACGTCGCCGTCGTTGTAGTTGACCAGGCGCTGCTGGCAGGAGGGGGTGTTCTGCTCGGCACCGTGCGGGCGGCCGTTGACGACCAGACCGCAGGTACCGCAGATGCCCTCACGGCAGTCAGAGGCGAACGCGAAAGGTTCCTTGTTCTCCTCGATGTAGCGGTTGTTGACGTGATCCAGGAGTTCAAGGATCGACATCTGCGGGACAGCATCCGGGACCTCAACGGTCTCGAAGTTGCCAGCGTGGTTCGGTCCCTCCTGACGCCAGATCTCAAGTGTCAGCTTCATTACTTGTAGTTCCTTGTCTGCAGCGGGATGGATTCGAAGATCAGGGGCTCAGCGTGGCGAACAAACTTGTTCTCACCGGCCGGCGCCCAGGCAGAGACGAAGCACCAATTCTCGTCATCGCGCTCTGCTTCACCTTCATCAGAGAGGTGATCATCGCGGAAGTGTGCGCCAGCGGACTCATCGCGGTCCAGGGCGTCAACACACATGAGCTCACCCAGGTCGATGTAGTCTGCCACGCGTGCGGCGTACTCCAGCGCCTGGTTCATCTCATACTGGCCGCCGGGGACCTGCACGTTGGTGCGGAAATCCTCGCGCAGGGCACGGATGTCGATGATGGCCTGGGTCAGGTCCTTGACGTTACGGGACACACCACAGGCGAAGTAGAGGATCTCGCCGAGCTGACGGTGGAAGTAGTCAGCACCGTGCGGGTTCGGGCCCTTGGTCTCGAGCAGGGACTCGATACGCACGCGGGAACGCTCGATGGCGGCGATGGCCTCCGGAGCGTCCGCGGCCAGAGCCGGCTCGTTGAGGTGGTTGGCCAGGAAGTTCGGCACGGTGAAGGGCAGGGTGAACCAGCCATCGACAGAAGCCGAGAGCAGCGAGTTGGCGCCCAGCCGGTTGGCACCGTGGTAGCTCCAGGAGGCCTCACCGGCACAGAACAGACCGTCGACAGAGGTCATCTCATTGAAGTCGGTCCACAGGCCACCCATGGTGAAGTGGCAGGTCGGGGCGATCCGCATCGGAGAGGCGTAGGGATCTTCGCCGATGGCCTCCTCATACATCTGGAAGAGGTTGGAGTAGCGCTCCCGGATGGTCTCCACACCCAGACGCTCGATGGCGTCCTTGAAGTCCAGGAATGCGGAGTTGTTCAGCGGACCGATACCGAAGCCGGCGTTGATCTGCTGGGAGATCGCACGGGAAGCAACGTCGCGGGGGACCAGGTTGCCGAAGGCCGGGTAGCGGCGCTCCAGGAAGTAGTCGCGCTCGTCCTCGGGGATGGTGTTCGGATCGCGGTCGTCGCCCTTCTCCTTCGGCGCCCAGATTCGGCCGTCGTTACGGAGAGACTCGGACATCAGAATCGTCTTCGACTGCCAAGTCGCGTTGACCGGCAGGCCCGTCGGGTGGAACTGAATGTAGGACGGGGAAGCGAAGTGCGCACCCTGCTCGTAGGAGCGCATGAGGGCGCCTGCGTTGGAGTTCTTGGCCAGGGTGGACATGTGGTAAACGTTGCCGTAACCACCGGTGGCCAGCACGACAGCGTGGCCGGTATGGGCCGTGAGCTCGCCGTTGATCAGGTTACGCATCACCAGACCCTCAGCACGCTTCTTACCGTCACGCTCGGTGACGATCAGGTCAACCATGTCGTTGTGGGTGAAGATCTCCACGGAGCCGAGGTGAATCTGACGCTGCAGTGCCGAGGCGGTGGAGAGCTGCAGCTGCTGGCCCGTCTGGCCGCGGGTGTAGTAAGTGCGGGAGACCTGCACGCCACCGAAGGAACGGGTAGCCAGAGTTCCGCCGTATTCACGGGCGAAGGGAGCGCCGATGGCGTTCATGTGGTCGATGACGCGGGCCGACTCGATGGCCAGTCGCCAGCAGTCAGACTCGCGGCCACGGTAGTCGCCGCCCTTGACGGTGTCCTTGACGTGGCGGTACGCGCCGTCGTTGTCGACCTTTTTGCCGCGGGCGGAGTTGACGCCGCCCTGAGCGGCGATGGAGTGTGCCCGACGCGGGGCATCGTGGTAAGTGAAGACCTTGACGCTATAACCGAGCTCGCCCAGCGCGGCTGCGGCGGCGCCACCGGAGAGGCCGGTACCGACGATCAGGATCTTGAACTTACGACGGTTAAGGGGAGAGACCAGGTTCATGTGGTCCTTCTGGTACTCCCACATGTCCTTGGTCGGAACCCCGACCGGCTCATTCGGGTTCAGAACTGTACCAGGGACCACGCCTGCGACGGCAGAAGCCGGATGGCTGAACTGCTCGAATTCCGGACGGGTAGCGGCTTCAGTGTTAGAGCTCATTTTTTCCTTTTCCCCTTAACCGATCCAGCCGAACAGGACGGACAGCGGGATAGAGATGTTGCCGATCATGACGACCGCGGGAACCGCGTAGGCCACGACCAGGAGGATTGCACGCCAGCGCTTGCCGACGATGCCCAGGTCACTGACCGCCAGCCAGATACCGTGGGAAAGGTGCAGGAACAGCACAACCATGGCGATGATGTAGAACACCGCAGCGGGCCAGCGGGAGAAGCTGGCGATCAGGTTGGCATAGACCTCACCGTGCTGGAACACCTCGGCGGCGGCCGGCGCCAGACCGACGGTCAGGTCCAGAACGTGGAAGATGATGAAGGCCAGCAGGATGATGCCGGTGATCAGCATCGTCCGGGTGGAGAAGGAGTTCAGGCCGCCGACCAGGTTGGTGCGCCGAAACTTACCGCGGGACTTGCTCGCACGGCTCTGCAGGGCGAAAGCGCCGTACACGTGCAGTACGACAGCGACCAGCAGGACGATGCGGATGATCCACAGGATACCTTCACGCGGAAGAACCGGGTCACCGACGGTCCGCAGGAACTCACCGTAAGTGTCCAGCGGGTGGCCGCCGTCCGGATACGGGCTCATGAAGACCTTCATGTTTCCGATCATGTGAACCAGAACATAAAGGCCAAAGAGCAGGCCAGTGATGGCCATGGTGAGCTTCAGCGCCCAGGTCGGGTATTTCGGCCGCTCACGCAGCGGCTTTTCGGTAATCTTGCCGTGAGCGATTGCGTCACGGTCTGCATTCGTAACAGTCATGGCACCTCCAGTGTCGCAATCACCTTACGACGTAGCTGGGCTTTTGAACTACTTATGACCATCTCAGTTGGGCCAAAGCACCGGGCGCAATCCCCCCTTTCGGGTCAGATTTAGGCCAGCCTTGCCTTTAAAATTGAAGCCACTATATGAAACAAGTACATGTCACGCCCCTTCGGCAAGGACCTCGCACCAAGTTCCGCACCTCACTGTGAAGTTGCTCACGACCTGCCGCCCAACCGCCGCGGACCACCCTAAAGGAATCAATCAATGGTTGGAGATCCTCCCCTCCCGGCCATCGCGAGACTATTAAGCGGCCAACCCCTGCTAACTCTGTGGAAGTTTTTTGCTAAAGATGTGCAACGGTGATGATCATCACGCTATCGTTGCTTCATGGCTAAGACTTATGTTGGTTCACGTCTGCGTCAGCTGCGCCGGGAGCGGGATTTAAGCCAGGCGTCACTGGCTACCACCCTCGGGCTCTCTGCAAGTTATGTGAACCAGATCGAGCACGACGTCCGTCCACTGACGGTTCCAGTTCTTCTGCGCATCACCGAGGCATTCGGTGTTGACGCCACCTTCTTCTCCCGCGACGATGACTCCCGCCTCCTCGCCGAGATCCAGGACGTGATCATCGACCAGGAAATCAACCAGTCTCCGGTGGAGCTCCAGGAACTCTCCGAGCTGGTCTACAACCACCCCGTGATCGCCCGCACCCTGGTGGACATGCACCGGCGCTACAGCAATGTCCGGGACAAGCTCTCCATCGCCACGGACACCCGCCGCTCCGACTCTCCCACCGACGGCACCACCGTCTCCCAGGCGCTGTCGATGCCCCATGAGGAAGTCCGGGACTTCTTCTACGCCCGGAAAAACTACTTCGATGAGTTGGATCTCCGCGCCGAGGACATCTCCCGCCAGCTCGGCGTCACGCTTTTCGACGTCCGTACCACCGAGGATGCGATCTCCCGACGGTTGCAGATCGAGCACGGGGTGACGGTGGCCACCCGCACCAGCCACGAGGGCACGCTGCACCGCTATGACACCGAAACCCGGGAACTCTGGATCGATTCCCAGCTGACCCTGGGACAACGCGCTTTCCGCATGGCCCAGGAACTGGCCTATCTGGAATGTTCCGCCATGCTCGAGACCCTGGTTGCCGGGGGCAGCTTTACCTCTGAGGCTTCCGAGCAGCTCGCGCTGCGCGGTATCG
Organism: Corynebacterium sp. A21; assembly: GCF_052266655.1. Classification (NCBI taxonomy): domain Bacteria; kingdom Bacillati; phylum Actinomycetota; class Actinomycetes; order Mycobacteriales; family Corynebacteriaceae; genus Corynebacterium; species Corynebacterium sp. A21. The sequence goes on along the minus strand of NZ_JBQPQY010000008.1, from coordinate 23,325 downwards.
CCAGCTACTTCGCAGCCGCCGTGATGCTGCCCTACCGCACCTTCCACGCCGAGGCCGAAAAATCCGGTTATGACGTGGAGTTCCTCTGCCAGATGTTCGGCGTCGGCTACGAGACGGTGGCCAGCCGACTCTCCACCCTGCAGCGTCCGAACCTCCGGGGTATCCCCTTCACCTTTGTCCGGGTGGACCGCGCCGGCAATATGTCCAAGCGACAGTCCGCCACCGGACTGCATTTCAGCAGCTCCGGCGGCACCTGCCCGCTCTGGTCGATCTACGAGACCTTCACCAACCCCGGCACCATTGTCCGGCAGATTGCGCAGATGCCCGACGGCCGCAACTACCTCTGGATAGCACGCACCGTCCAGCATCATCAGGGAAGGTTCGGGGAAACCGGCAAGCTCTTCTCCATCGGGCTGGGCTGCGAGGCCCGCCATGCCGACCGCACCGTCTACGCCAAGGGGGTCGATCTCACGGATATGACCCAGGCAACCCGGATCGGTGCGGGCTGTCGCGTCTGCTCCCGCAAGAACTGCGCCCAGCGGGCCTTCCCGCAGGTGCATGAACCGATAGTCATCGATGCGCACTCATCCACGGTGGCGCCCTACTGAGCATAAGTAAGACCCCGCTGGACCAGGATTATTGGCATGACGGGTAGGTCTCGAGAATCCGGCCAATGACCTTCCACAGAGGGCAATTGGGCGGATCCTCGAGACCTAAACGTCAAACCCCAGGTCAGCCCAATAAACTCCGGAATGCTCCAGGTCAGCCCAGTCCGCCCCAGTCCAGCCAAGAAAGCCCCAGGTCAACCCTGGAGTGCAGGAAACCGGGGCCACCACCAGAAACTGGCGGCGACCCCGGTCGCTAAGGGGGAAGACCTGAATTACAGGTTGATCATGTGGCCGGAAATGCCGTGAGCGGCTTCCTTGACTGCCTCAGACATGGTCGGGTGGATATGGACGTTGCGGCCGATCTCCTCGGCGGTCAGGTCGAAGCGCTGCGCGATGGTCAGCTCGGTGAGCATCTCGGAGACATTGGCACCGACCAGGTGGGCACCCAGGATCTCACCGAACTCAGCGTCGGCGACGATCTTGGCGAAACCGGTGGTCTCAGCCAGGCCGGCGGCCTTGCCGTTGGCGGAGAAGGGGAAGCTGGCGACCTTGATCTCGCGGTCTGCCCACTTCTCGCGTGCCTGAGCCTCGGTGTAGCCGAAGGAGGCGACCTGCGGGTTACAGAAGGTGGCGCGCGGCATCATCATGTAATCGCCCAGCGGAGCGGTCTCGGCGCCGGAGATGGTCTCAGCGGCGACCACACCCTGAGCCTCGGCGACGTGGGCCAGCTGCATCTTGGCGGTGACATCGCCGATGGCGTAGATGCCGTCGACGTTGGTGCGCATGAAGTCATCGATGTCGATGGCGCCGCGCTCGGTGAGCTTGACGCCGGTGTTCTCCAGGCCGAAACCTTCGACTCGGGGAGCGAAGCCGACGGAGACCAGCACGCGGTCCACGGTCAGGGTGTCGGTCTTCTTGCCGTCCTTGGATTCAACATCAACCTCGACGCTGTCACCGTTGTCGCGTACACCGGTGGTCTTGAAACCGGTCAGCAGCTTGACGCCGAGCTTCTTGTACTCACGCGCGATGGTCTTGGAGATCTCCGCCTCTTCATTCGGCAGGACGCGGTCCATGAACTCAACGATGGTGATGTCCACACCGTAGTTGGCCAGGACGTAGGCGAACTCCATGCCGATGGCGCCGCCACCGACGATGACCATCTTCTCCGGCAGCTCACTGTCGAGGATCTGCTCCTCAAAGGAGACGACATTCTCGGAGAGCTCCACACCGGGAAGGGTGCGGACGACAGAACCGGTGGCGATGATGACATCGTCGAAGGTGAGGGTCTTACCCTGATCTGCACCATCGGTGATCTCGATGGTCTTGGCGTCCTTGAAGGAGCCGAGGCCGTCGATCTCGGTGACGCCGTTCTTCTTCATCAGGTAATGGACACCCTTGACGATGCCATCAGAGACCTTGCGGGACCGCGCGTGTGCGGAACCGAAATCAAAGGTGACCTCACCGGAGATACCGAAGGTCTTTGCCTCATGGTTGAAGGTATGGGCAACTTCGGCGTTCTTCAGGAGTGCCTTGGAGGGGATACAGCCGACGTTGAGGCAGATACCGCCCCAGTACTGCTTCTCCACGACCGCAACTTTTTTGCCGAGCTGGGACGCACGAATGGCGGCGACATAACCGCCGGGGCCGGCGCCGAGGACTACTACATCATAATGTTCACTCACGGATACCAGGATACGTAATCCCACCCGAGATGTCGTAGGAACCTCCTATTAAGGGTTCCAGAGCCGGTGTCCACCGAGATCTCAGACCCCCACGGCGTCGATAAGCAGCAGTCCCCGGGAAAGCAGAATCCCCACCCTGAGCGGGGAAGCTCAGGGTGGGGATTCTCCCGTGGGACGTTCAGATCAGAACATACCCAGGGTGTAGCTGAGGTTGGAGGATCCGGAGGAACCGAGGTGGATCAGGTTGCCCAGGTGGGTGTTGATGAACAGGATGACCTGCTCGACGATGGGATGCATGTGAGTATTCCTTCGATTCTGTCGCTAGTTCGCTTGGCCGCCACACCCGCGGACATTGCGTCCATCGGGAAGAGGCTCACGAATGATTAAACGTCACCCGTTTTCCGAGTGTTACGTTCAGCTGGATACCGGTCATTATGACACAGCCTCCACATGCTCACCACGGGAACCATTCATCACTCCAGCTTCAACCACCTGAAGATTCTCCGACGGGTCCAGGCTCCTGCTCCGAGGGGGAAACACCGGTGAAACCCTAAGTTTCCCCTCGTGGACCACCACTCCCCGGAGATATTTCCCATCTGCTCGCCAAAGATTCACTGCTAACATCAGGCGCATCATTCACGATGAATCACCAGGGCCACCTCCCGGTGGCACTCGCACACGGCCCACCCATCGCCGTTGCTCCCGGAGAGTTCCGCCGCATCTCATCCCCGATCTGGAAGACCCACCCATGAAGTTCCGCCAACGTCTGGCCGGCTCAGCCGCCGCCTTCACCATCGCCACCACCATTTTGGGCGGACTGGTGTCCACCCCCACCGTCTTCGCCGCGGAACTGACTCCGGCGGATATCGCCGCCGGGACTCCAGTGGCGGAGATCTACGCGGAGACCGCTCCGGTGGTTGAGGACTCCCCCTACTGGCGTCGCGCAATCAGCGCAGACACCTCCGGCCGGGTCGAGGAATTGGTGGCCACCTCCCCAGCCATGGACGGCCGGGAGGTTTCTCTGGCCGTGATCAAGGCCCCCAATCCGGGTGCCCCGACCATGTACATGCTCAACGGTGCCGATGGTGGTGAGGGGGGTGCGAACTGGATACAGCAGACCGATATCCTCGACTTCTTCCTGGACAAAAACGTCAACGTGGTCATCCCCATGGAAGGTGCTTTCTCCTATTACACCGACTGGCACAACGAGCAGCCTCAGCTGGGTGGAAAGCAGATGTGGGAGACCTTTTTGACCCGCGAACTGCCCGGTTCCATCGAGGGCTATCTGCAGGCGAATAACAACCGGGCGATCGCGGGGATGTCCATGTCGGCGACCTCATCACTTCTCTTCGCCCAGCACAACCCGGGTTTTTATGATGGGGTGGGCTCCTTCTCCGGTTGTGCCGCGACCTCCAATCCGGTTGGCTATGCCTCGGTGTGGACCACCATGAACCAGAGCGGCACCACCCCGGAAACCATGTGGGGCCCGCGAGGCACCGGCACCTGGCACTACAACGACGCCCTGATCAACGCCGCCAAGCTACGCGGCACCGAGCTCTACGTGTCCAATGGTTCCGGCCTCGCCGGGGAATGGGACCTGCCTTCCAGCCCCCGGCTCCAGAACTTCAACGAGCTGCAAACCTCCCTCGCCATGACCGAGACCATCGTGATCGGTGGCGCGATCGAGGCCGTCACCAACACCTGCACCCATGACCTCAAGGCCAAGCTCGATGGCGAGGGTATTCCCGCCACCTTCAGCTTCCGGCCCACCGGCACCCACTCCTGGGGATATTGGCAGCAGGATCTCTGGGATTCCTGGCCGACCTTCGCCCGCGCCCTGGGCCTCGCCGAGTAACCTCCACCAGATGCTTATCGACGCCGCCCCGCCCCCGCACCGGCGGGAAGGGGCGGCGTTGGGCGTCCCCGCCCTCCGCTGGGCCGGTCACGGCGTCGAGAAGCGTGTCCGGGGTGGCACGTAGACTCCGGAGTATTATGACTGAAACGACTCCCACCGACTTCCACCCCGGCGATACCACCCCGGATCAGCTGCTCCCGATTGATTCCGAGGAGGCCCTGAACTGGGCGAAAGCCTGGTCGCAGCGCACCGAGGACAGTGTCGCCGCTGATCCGCTGCGGGCGCAGCTGCAGGAGCGGATCCTCACCGCTCTGGACAGCGATGACCGGATTGCCTATGTCTCCCGGCGCGGCGATACCCTCTTCAACTTCTGGCGTGATGCCGCACACCCCCGCGGGCTCTGGCGTACCACCGATCTGGCCTCCTATCTCTCCGGAGATCCGGAGTGGCGGGTGCTCATCGATGTGGATGCGCTGGCGGCCGAGGAAGATGAGAACTGGGTGTGGAAGGGTGCCGTGGTGCGTCGACCCGCCACCGACCGTGCGCTGATCCGGCTCTCCCGTGGTGGGGCCGATGCCGTGGTGGTGCGTGAGTTTGACCTGCTCAGCGGCGCCTTCATCACGGAGAACGCCTTTGCGCTTCCCGAGGCCAAGTCTGATCTGAGCTGGGTGGACATAGACACCCTGCTGGTGGGCACCGATACCGGCGAGAATGCGCTGACCACCTCCGGTTACCCGGCGCAGGTGCGTCGTTGGCACCGTGGCACCCCAGTTGCGCAGGCCCCGCTGGTGGCTGCCGGTGAGCGGGAAGATGTGGCGATCGGGGCACATGTTGACCCGACCCCCGGTTTCGAGCGCATCACCGTCACCCGCGCCCTGGACTTCTACCGGGCGCGCACCTGGGTTGGCGGACTTTCCGGGGAGCTGCGTGAGATCGAGGTACCGGAGGACTGTGAGGTGCTCACCCACCTTCAGTGGCTCTTTCTGCTCCCGCGTGAGGAGTATGCCGGTATCCCCGCCGGCGGCCTTGGTGTCATCGAGTTGGAGGCTTTCCTGGCCGGCTCCCGCGAGGTGGCGGCGGTGTTCACCCCAGATGCCGGGACCGCACTGCAGTCCCTCGCCTTCACCGAACACCACCTGGTGCTGACCCTCCTGAACAATGTCTCCACCGAGATTCTCGTGCTCCCACTCGAGGAACCCACGGGTGAGCAGCGCCGCATCGACCTGCCTGAGCTGGTCACCGCCTCGGTGGTGGCCACCGCTTCCCTGGACGGCGATGAGATCTGGCTCAACGCCTCCTCCTTCACCGAACCCGCCACCCTCTATCGGCTGGACCTGGCGACCTCCCTGTCCCCTGAAGCGGCCCGCCGCGCCCCCGTGCTTTTCGACGCCGCGGGCATGGACACCCGGCAGCACTGGGCCACCTCCGCGGATGGCACGAAGATCCCCTACTTCATCACCGGGGTCTTCGACGGCTCCGCCCGCCCCACCTTGGTCGGCGGTTATGGCGGATTCGAGGTCTCCCTGACCCCGGGTTATGCCGGTGTCAAGGGACTCGCGCTGCTGGAGCGCGGCTGGTTCACCGTCATCCCCAACTTGCGTGGCGGCGGCGAGTTCGGCCCGCAGTGGCACTCCCAGGCGGTCAAAACCAATCGGGTCAAGGTCTTCGAAGACCACCGTGCGGTGATCGAGGATCTGCACGCCCGTGGCTACACCACCCCGGAACTGACCACGATCCGTGGCGGATCCAACGGCGGTCTCCTGACCTCCGCAGCCCTGACCCGCATGCCGGAACTGCTGGGGGCGGCGGTGATCCAGGTGCCCCTGACCGATATGCTGCGCTATCACACCTGGTCAGCGGGGGCGAGCTGGATGGCGGAGTATGGCGATCCGGACATCGCTGAAGAGCGTGCCGTGATTGAGACCTACTCCCCACTGCACAATGTCAGTCCCCGGGAACAACGGGAGTACCCGCCGGCACTGGTGACCACCTCCACCAGGGATGACCGGGTCCACCCGGCCCATGCCCGACTCTTTGCCCGGGAACTCGCTGTTCAGGGCCATCCGGTGGAGTACCACGAGAACACCGAGGGTGGCCATGCGGGGGCCGCCGACAACACCCAGGTAGCTGCGGTGGAATCCCTGATCTACGCGTGGTTGATCTCTCACGTTCCCTCCCAGGTAGGATCTGCAGACGATGAGTAGCAAGCGACTGCGTTCAACCCCGGTGCCCGGCACCCGAGACCAATACACCGGCATCGACTTCAACCTTGGTTTCCACACCCGGGCCTATGAACTCGACCTGGCTTACCGGGTGCGGCCCAACCATCTGAGTGGCACCGCCACCCTGCGGCTGGTCAACTACCTGCCGCTGGCTTCAATGACCCTGGACCTGGCAGAGAACATGCGGGTGCAGAAGATCACCGCCACCGGCACCGCCGGAACCTTCATCAGGGTCTCCCGCTTCCGGCAGTCTCTGGGCAAGCTGCGGATCAGCTTCGCCAAGGAAATCCCGGTGGACCAGGAATTCTCCCTGCACATCCGCTACGCCGGTACCCCCCGCCCGCTGCAGACCGCCTGGGGTGAGATCGGCTGGGAGGAACTCGACAACGGCGCCCTCGTGGCCTCACAGCCCTGCGGTGCCCCCAGTTGGTTCCCCTGTGATGACACCCCGGATGAGAAGGCCTGGTACGACATCCAGATCAGCGCCGACAACCCCTACACCGTGATCGCCAATGGTGAACTCGTGGGCCGACGCACCTCCGGATCCCGCACCAGCTGGCACTACCGCACCGAGCACCCGCTGGCCAGCTACCTCGCCACCATCCAGGTCGGCGAATATGACTCCATGATGCTCAGCGCACCGGATGCCCCGGTGCCGGTGCACGCCTACGTCCCGCCTGCCCTGCGCCAGGGATTCCTCGCTGATTTCAGCGAGCAGGCCCAGATGCTGGAGGTCTACACCGAGCTCTTCGGCCCCTTCCCCTTCACCCGCTATTCCGTGGTGGTCACCGAGGATGAGCTGGAGATCCCCCTGGAAGCCCAAGGGCTGTCCATCTTCGGCGCCAACCATGCTGCCGGCCAGGGTGAGTGGAACCGGCTGATCGCCCATGAGCTGGCACATCAGTGGTTCGGCAACTCCCTCGGTCTGGCCCAGTGGAATGACATCTGGCTCAATGAGGGCTTCGCCTGTTACGCCGAGTGGCTCTGGGATGAGAAAGCCCACGGCATCCCCGCCGCGGAAACCGCCCTCAAGCACTACCGTCTCCTCTTCATCAAGCCACGCACCGTGCTGCTGGCAGACCCCGGCACCGAGCTGATGTTCGATGACCGGGTGTACAAGCGCGGCGCGATCACCATCCACGCCATCCGCTGCCTGCTCGGAGATGAGGCTTTCTTCCGCATGCTGCGCCGCTATGTCGCGGCCGGCCGGCACGCCATAGTCGAGCCGGTGGATCTGCGCACCGAGGCACTCCACGCCTGCCGGGAGGAATCCATCCCGCCGGAAGAATTCGAGGCCCTCTGGCACGGCTGGCTGCGGGACAAGGCCCTCCCGGCGTTCCCGGAACCGCGGGGATAGCGGCACCCGCATGAGAGCACTATCGCTGGCGACCATTTTTGCTGCGCTCTCCGGTTTTGTCGTCATCTACTTGGCGTCCTGGACGCTGGATAACCAGGGCTACGCCGAATTCCAGGCCTACTGGGGTCTGTTCTTCGCCTGCACCGGTTTCCTCGATGGCCTGATGCAGGAGACCACCCGGGCGGTCTCTGCGGCCAAGGAGACCGGCCGCCGCGGTAATGCTAACCCCTGGCGGCTGGGCATCATCCTGGGTTTTAGCGCACTGTTGATCGTCGCAGCCAGCGGATTCTGGTGGATGCCGATGCTGGTCACCGGTTCCACCGGCTCTGCAACCACATTGATCGCCATCGGCCTGCTCTTCTACACCTTCCAGGCGGTACTCTCGGGCATTCTCTCCGGACTCGGTTTGTGGACCCGTTATGCCTGGTTAGTGGCCCTGGACTCCGGTGTCCGCCTGGTGTTGGCCCTGGGCGCCTGGCTGTTGGGGTGGAACCTGCTGTCCTTCCTCCTCATCACCGTCATCGGCGCCGCCAGCTGGCTGGTTATTCTCGCCTCTTCCGCTGAAGCCCGACAGGCGATCCGCACCGGGGTTGATGTCGATCGTGCTTCCCTGGCACGAAGGGTCGGCTCCGCGATGCTGGCCACCGGCGCTTCCGCAGTACTGATCACCGGTTTTCCGGTACTGGTTCAGGCTACTTCGGAGCCGGATGCCGGCACCATGGTTACCGTGGCCGGCATCATAAATGCGGTCACCCTGACCCGTGCCCCTATCCTGGTGCCACTGCAGCGCTTCCAATCAGCGCTGATCGTGCGCTTTGTGAGTAACCGGGGGAACCTCTACTCCGCATTGCTGACCCCGGTGGCAGTGGTGCTGGGAATCGGTGTCCTCGGCGGTGGTCTGGCCTGGCTGATCGGCCCCTGGATCCTGGATACCTTCTTTAAGCCTGAGCTCGGCGTCCCCGGGCCGATCCTGGGCGCCCTGACCTTTGCTTCCGCGTGCACCGGCACCCTGATGATCACTGGTTCCGCCACCCTGGCACTGGAACAACACCGTGCTTATGTCACGGGGTGGATCGCCGCCACCGCCATCGCCTTGGTGGTCCTGATGCTCCCGCTGGCACTCGAGACCGCGGTCTGCGCTGCGCTGCTCATCGGCCCGCTCATCGGCATCCTGGTGCACCTGGTGGCGGTGCGCTCCGGCGCAGCAACTCCCACGAACCCGGTGTCCACCGCAGACCACACCGGTGACCCCGCCGATAGCGGCGCAACTGGCGGTCAGCCGGGTCTCGACTAGAATTCTCGCTCATGCCGAGTCTGACCGCCCTGATCACCGTTTACCACAAGATTGATCCCGGCGAACTCGCCGAGAGTCTCGGGAGCCTACGCACCCAGACCCGGCCGGCCGAGGAGATCCTCATCGTCGAAGATGGCCCACTGGGCAATGAGTTACGCCAGGTCATTGATGGTTTTCTGGCCACCACCCCGGGAGCCCGGGCAGTCCGGTTGGCTCGGAACCAGGGTTCCGGTCCAGCCTCCGCGGCCGGGTTGGAAACCATCAGCACCGAGCTGCTGGCCCGCCAGGATGCCGATGACATCTCCCTGCCGGAGCGGTTTGAAAAGCAGCTGGCCTATTTCGAGGCCCACCCGGAGGTGACTGTCGTGGGCTCCGCCGCCACGGAGTTCCGCGGCACCACCGACAATGTCATCGGGGTGCGCACCCTGCCCGCCTCACACGAGAAAATCGCGCAGTACCTCAAGATCAACAATCCCATCAGCCACCCGACGATGATGGCGCGCACCCAGGCGGTCAAGGAAGCCGGCGGATACCGGGCGGTGCACCACATGGAGGATTATGACCTCATGGCTCGGCTGCTGCGCGATGGCCGGAAGTTTCATAATCTGCCGGAGCCGCTGCTCTACTTCCGGACCTCAGCAGCCCAGTTCGAACGGCGTACCGAGAAGGGGATGTTTGCCGCCGAGAAGCAGCTGCAACACAATCTGGTCTCCTATGGAATCATCTCCCGACCCCGTTCCTGGGTGAATCTGGCGGTCCGCACCACCTACCGTGCCCTCCCTAAGGCCTTCCTGCAGCAGGTCTACGGCAAGTTGTTCCACCGATGAAAATGAATGGGCTAGCATGAAGGACATCATGAATGACGTTGCACCTTCCCAGGACTATCGGGACACCTGGCTGATCATCCCATGTTATAACGAGGGAACGGTCATCCAGGACGTCATCGAATCCGCGCGGGAGACTTTTCCCAATATTGTCGCTGTCAATGATGGCTCCGCCGATGATTCCGCCGAACGGATTCATGCCGCTGGCGCCCATCTGGTGAACCATCCGGTCAATCTCGGCCAGGGCGCCTCCATCCAGACCGGCGTCGAGTACGCCCGTAAACAGCCCGGAGCAGAATACTTCGTCACCTTTGATGCCGATGGCCAGCATCAGGTCAAGAATGTGCTGACTATGGTCGCCCGGCTGCGCTCCGAGCCGCTCGACATTGTGGTGGGCACCCGTTTCGGTCGGCCCCGTTCCGAGGATGACCAGGTGCCGCTGATCAAGCGCATCGTCTTAAAGACGGTGGTCATGCTCTCCCCCACCACCCGCAAGCTGGGGCTCTCCGATGCCCACAATGGCCTACGCGTGTTCAACCGCACCGTCGCGGAGCAGCTGAACATCCGGATGAACGGCATGTCACATGCTTCGGAGATCGTCTCGATGATCGCGGACAAGGAATGGCGGGTGTCCGAGGAACCGGTGGACATCCTCTACACCGAATATTCCATGAGTAAGGGACAGTCGTTGATCAACGGCGTCAATATTCTCGCTGACGGTCTGCTCGCAAGGAGACTCCCGTGACCATTATCATCCAGATCCTCCTGCTGTTGGGTGTCCTCGCCCTGGCCTATTACTTCATCAGCAACCGCCGGAAGGCCCGCGCCAAGGCCGGCGTGAAGCTCGGGTTCGCCCTGTTCATCGTCGTCTGCATCTGGGCGGTGCTACGCCCTGATGACCTGACCGTGGTGGCCAACCTGCTGGGGGTCTCCCGCGGCACTGATCTGCTGCTCTATGGCCTGGTGGTGGCCTTCATGTTCGTCACCATCTCCTCCTACATGCGTTTCCGCGAGCAGGAGTTGCGCTACGCCCGGCTCGCCCGCGCAGTGGCCCTGCAGAATGCGATCAAGCCCGGGGAAGAGATCAAACTGCGCTGACCCAGCCCCCAGAACGACTGACGACGCCCCGCAGACCTGGTCTGCGGGGCGTCGTTAAGCATCCGCGGTGGGCTACTGCTCGGCGCGGAAGTACGCCACGGTCCGGCGCACCCCCTCAACGATGTCGACCTCAGGCTGCCAGCCCAGGATCTTCCCGGCCTTGGCCGCCGAGATCGCCGAGCGCGGGACATCGCCCAGCCGGGCCGGCGCGAACTCCGGGTTGTCCTCGGCCTGCGCGGCCTGAGCCACCAGGCTGTGCAGCTGGCGATCCGAGGTCTCCACGGCAGTACCGATATTGAAACGCTCCCCGCCACCGAGCTCACCGGAAGCCAGGTAGAAGGCACGGATCACATCACCGACGAAAACATAGTCACGGGTGTTGCCACCATCGCCGAAGACCTTGGTCGGCTGGCCCGCCAGCAGACGCTGGGAGAAAATGGCCACCACCCCGGCCTCGCCATGCGGATCCTGACGCGGGCCATAGACATTCGCCGGAGCGATGTGCGAGCACTCCAGACCATAAAGATGGCGGTAGGTGTTCAAGTAGGTCTCACCCGCAACTTTGGAGGCCGCGTAGGGCGAGTAGGGGTCCACCGGCTGGTCCTCGGTGACCGGCAGCTGATCGGTCTCGCCGTAGATCGAGCCACCCGAGGAGGTGAACACGATCTTGCGCACCCCGTTCTTCCGGGCGGCCTCCGCGATCCGGATGGTGGCCAGGATATTGGTCTCAGCATCATGGATCGGATCGGTGACCGAAAGCCGGACATCGATCTGGGCCGCCAGGTGGAAGATCACCTCGGGCCGGTGCTCAGCGAGCAGCTGATCAAAGTCGACCTCGAGTAGATCAGCTTCGATAAAGGTCAGCTTGCCGGTCTCCTGCGCCGGGGCCAGGTTGGACAGCTTTCCGCGAGAGAGGTTATCCACCACCACAACCTCGTGCCCTTCCGCAAGCAGCAGGTCGGTGAGATTTGAACCGATGAATCCGGCGCCGCCGGTAACGAGAGTACGCATGCACACAACTTTAACAGCGACGTGCGGTCTGGCTCAGGACACCAAGGCTGAGAACGGCAATCACCGCGCCGAAACCGAGCATCTGCGGGTAGCTGAAGGTGCCACTGAGACTGGTCAGGATCGCCGGGGCCACCATGCCCGAGTAGGCCAGACAATAGAAGTATCCGGACAGTCCCGCCATCTCATTCGGGCTCGCCAGTTTCTGGCTCTCGGAGAGTCCGAGAAACATGCATAACCCATAGGACAGGCCCAGGAAGACACAGGCCAGCAGGGTCCAGCCGAGGTGATGCTGTTCGACGACCACCGCCGCCAGGATCATGCCCACCACGGTCACTCCCATGGCGATCAGGGGGCCGCGAACCTTGCCCGGCCCGGCGATCTGCGGGCCGAACTGCTGGACGATGAATCCGGTCCCGAGGGTGACCAGTGCGATCAATGCCGCGGTGGCCACCGGGAAGTCCACATAAGGTTGCAGGCGACCGGCCAACACCGCATAGGCGGTGAAGGCGGAACCGAAGACCCAGGGGCCCAGCAGGACCACCACCAGCAGGAAGCGGGGCTGCCGGGCCGAAGGTATCCGCAGATCGTTCCAGAAGGACCCCTTGACTTGACGGTGGGCGGACTGCCGGGTTTCCGGGGCGGTCAGCAGGAAGGGCAGCAGCGCCAAAGAGAGCAGCACATGGACCAGGTAGGGCAGCTGGCCCGGGATCGGCCCCCACTGGGCAAGCACTCCTGCGGCTGCCGGGCCTAGGGCGAAGCCAGCGGTCAAGGACATACTCGCCCGCTTGGCACCGGAACTAGGTGTTGCCTTCGGGTCGAAGCGCGGGGCGGAGAGTTCCTTGATCCAACTGCCGCCAGCGGTCATCGCCACCCCCACCGCAATTCCGGAGAGTACCCGGCCAGAAGCCATCAGCAGGCCGGCGTTCTCTCCGAAGGCGATCAGCACCGAGGACAGCGCGGCCAGCAACGGAGCGGGAAACATCAGGGTTCGTCGACCGTAGCGGTCCGAGAGCGGGCCCGCGGCCAGCAGGCCCACCGCCACGCCGATGGCATAGGCGACCAGCATCAGGTCGATGAAGAGATCACTGAAATTTCCCTGGCCGCGGTAGAACACGAGCATGGGGGTGAAACCATTACCTCCCCAGGCGACCGTGAAGATCGAGAGCGCCACCGCCACCCAGAGGCTGCTGCGCCCGCTGCGCCGAGTTTCCATAACGGCCATACTATGTGCTGGCACATCCTCCCGGAGTTGGTTTCACCAGCCGATCTTCACAAACCTGACAATCAAGGGTTACACCAGCGGAAACCGGCACTGAACGAACATGTCTCAGCAGTGAATTCTTAACCACAAAGATAGTACCTGTGAATTTAATTCACTAAGATCAGCGTTGTCTCATTAAATTCTTGGAAGGACAAAGGGTGCCCCCTCACCAGTTTCGCTCCCCGATCCGGGTACTTACCGCTGCCACTGCTGCTGCCCTGGCCGCTTCACTGATCTCGGTTCCCGCCACCGCAGCACCGCAGACCACCGGCGAAGCCAGCCTGCTCTCTGATCCTTTCCTGCAGCTGCCGGGCAAGGAACAGGTCAACGTCGTCTGGTTCACCGCTGAACCCGGCACCAAGCACGTGGTGCTCACCGGTGAGATCGAGAACCTGAGCTCCGAGCAGGCGCGCGCCGCGCTGGACGAGGGCCTGGCAGGCGTCACCGCCCACACCGCTGAGTCCACCCAGCTCTCCCGGATGTACGAGGATGCCGCCTCCGTCATCCCCGATGCCCCGGCTGAGGGCATCGTCTCCCGCGAGGTCCACCGCCACGAGGCCACCGTCACCGGCATCGCCGCCGAAGGCCGCACCCCCTACCGCGTCGCCTCGCTTATCGACGGCGCGGTCGCCCTCTCCGAGGTCTACTCCGCGCAGGATGAATTCAGCGCCGAGGATGACCTGACCTTCCTGCTGACCTCCGACCACCAGCAGAAGAACAACGCCCCGGCCAACCTGCAGTGGGCCGCAGAGACCCTCGGCGACATCGATGTCTCCCTGGTCGCCGGCGATCTGATCAACGTCCCGGACCGCGCCTCCGAATGGTTCGACCACGAGGGTGGCCTGGCGTTTTTCGCCGGCATGCAGGGCAACGCCGGCTTCGTCTCCCCGATGGACGGCAAGACCTACAACGGTGGCCAGATCATGCAGAACGCCGTGACCTACCCGGTGATCGGCAACCATGAGGTCATGGGACGTATCGACGGCCGCGATTCCCTGGACACCGCCTTCAACAATCCGGTCCCCCGCGAGGTGGCGGAGGCCGAGTATGAGAAGGTCGCCACCGAGGTCAATCCCACCGGTGATGCCGGCATCAAGGCACAGTGGATCGAGGATAACTCCTTCTCCACCACCAGCTATGAGGAGATCTTCTCCCTGCCGGAGTCCGCGTCCGGTGGCGAGCGCTACTACTCCACCACCATCGGCAACACCCGGCTGATCTCGCTCTACTCCACCCGTATCTGGCGCGGCACCGAAGCTGACCCGGCACCGGAGGATCGTGAAAAAACCTCTCGCTACCAGGAGGCCACTGATGTCCTGGATTCCCCGCTCGAAAAAGGCCACGGCGACTTCATCTTCGAGGACCTGACCGTCGACTCCGAGCAGTACAACTGGCTCCAGGGTCAGCTGGCTGACCCCGCCACCACCGGCGCCGAGCACGTGATCGTGATGCTGCACGAAGGACCTCAGGGCCTGGGCAACAACATCATGCCGCACTTCGCCGACCCGGTGGAGATCGAAGAGACCGATGATCAGGGCAATCTCACCGGCATCCGCTATGAGTACCCAGCTTCCGGCAACCAGCTGCTGACCTCGCTGTCCCCGCTGATCGACAACGAATCCACCCCGGTGGACCTGGTCTTCAACGGCCACTCCCACCTGTGGAACCGCTTCAAGTCCGACAACGGTGTCAACTACATCGAAACCTCCAACGTGGGCAACTCCTATGGTGCCCGCCATGAGCTCTCCGCTGACGGTCCGCGCCCGACCCCGCCCTCCCCGTGGGTCTCGGACAACTACCTGGCCATCGGCAACCCCGGTGGTCTGGCGCCGATCGTCCCCAGCGAGGCGCCGTTCGAGGCAGCCCAAGACCCCTCCCAGCCGGCACCTTATGTCGCCTCCAATGACCTCTCGGTGTTCACCGGCTTCGATTCCGGAACCGGTGTCGTGAGCAGCTGGGTCTTCGACGCCACTGACCCGGCTGCCGAACCGGTTCTGCTCGATGAGTTCAGCCTCCATGACTCCACCCCAGCCGACCAAGATCCGGTCATCCCGGGTTCCTCCACCGGTGGTCTGCTTGCTCTGCTCGCCGGCCTCGGTGCGGTCGGTGGCGCCATCGCCGCCGTTCTGGGGTTCATTCCCGGCTTTGATATCCGCCAGCTGATGCCCTGATTCCTCCTGAAATAACAAGAAGTGGGGGGGGGGGGGGGGGGGGGGGGGNNCCCCCCCCCCCCCCCCCCCCCCCCCCCACTTCTTATTGCCCGCTATTGCCCAGAAATTGTCATTCCGACGTCCTCAGCCCGGTGGCTGATCTGCCGGAGTCAACTCAGTGGCCGCGCTTGATCCATTCTTCGAGATGCGGCGACTCTGCACCGACGGTGGTGTGGTCACCGTGGCCGGTGCGCACGATCGTTTCCGCCGGCAGCTCCAGGATGGAGGTCTTCAGCGAATCGATGATCGTGTCAAAGGAGCTGTAGGAACGCCCCGTCGCACCGGGGCCACCCTGGAAGAGCGTGTCACCGGAGAAGAGTTCCCCGGGTTCCGGCAGGTAGAGGCAGCAGGAGCCCGGCGAATGCCCCGGGGTATTCAGCACCTTCAGGTCCGTGCCTGCGATCTGAAAGACCTGCTGGTCAGCCAGATTCTCATGGGCGACACCGGGGTGGGTCTCATCCCAGAGCATCTGATCGCCGGGGTGCACGAAGATCGGGGCATCCAGCTTCTCCGAGAGCTCCGGAGCCACGGTGATGTGGTCATTGTGGGCGTGGGTGCAGATGATGCCGCGGACTTTACGGCCCGCCACTGCCTCAATGATCGGTGCCGCGTTGTGCGCGGCGTCGATGATGAACACCTCGGAGTCATCGCCGACAACCCAGATGTTGTTGTCCACCTCCCATTCGCCGCCGTCGAGGGCGAAGATGCCGGAGGTTTCGACGTGCTCGATACGCAATCCATTACCCATTTAGAGGATCACCACCGAACGCAGTACCTCGCCGGCCTTCATGGTGTCGAAGGCCTCCTCAACCTGATCCAGCTTGATACGCTCTGAGACGAACTTATCCAGCGGGAAGCGGTCCTGCAGGTGCAGGTCCACATAGGTCGGGAAATCACGCTCGGGCAGGCAGTCGCCGTACCAGGCCGGACGCAGGGAGCCGCCACGGCCGTAGAAATCGATGGCCGGAACCTCGATGTGCGAGGTCTGGTTCGGAACCCCGACCATGACCATGCGGCCGGCGAAGTCACGGGAGTAGAACGCCTGCTGCCAAGTGGCCATGATGCCCACGGCGTCGATGGTCACGTCAGTGCCGAAGCCACCGGTGAACTCGCGGATCCGCTGAGCGACCTCACTGTTCTCGCCCTCGCCGGACAGCTTCGAGGAATCGATGGTGTGGGTGGCACCGAATTCCTTGGCCAGCTCCAGCTTCCGGGCGTCGATGTCCACGGCGATGATAACGGAGGCGCCGGCCAGCTTCGCACCGGCAATGGCGGCCATGCCGACGCCGCCACAACCGAAGATCGCAGCTGACTCGCCGCGCTTGATCTCAGCGGTGTTGACTGCCGCGCCCAGGCCAGCCATGATGCCGCAGCCCAGCAGGCCGGCGGCGGCCGGATCCGCATCCGGGTTGACCTTGGTGCACTGGCCCTCGTGGACCAGGGTCTTCTCGATGAAGGCACCGATGCCCAGCGCCGGGGAGAGCTCGGTGCCGTCGGTCAGGGTCATCTTCTTGGAAGCGTTGTGGGTGTTGAAGCAGTACTTCGGCTCACCCTTCTTGCAGGCACGGCACTCGCCGCAGACCGCACGCCAGTTCAGGACCACGAAATCGCCGACCTCGACGTGGGTGACGTTCTCGCCGATGGTCTCAACGATGCCGGCGGCCTCGTGGCCGAGCAGGAAGGGGAAATCATCGGCGATATCGCCGTCGCGATAAGCCAGGTCGGTGTGGCAGACCCCGCAGGCCTGGATCTTCACGATCACGTCATTGGCTCCCGGATCAGGGACCACAATGTCGACCTGCTCGACGGGAGCGCCCTTGCCGCGGGCGATGATACCGGAAACGGTGCTACTCAAGATGGAGACTCCTTCATAAGACGGGTGTGATCCCGAGCTTACCCAGATATCCACTAAGCGGACTTAATGAAAAATATTCTTACTCACTGGAGGAAAGCGCTTTTCTACGCCGTCGTTTTCAGAAGACCTCTGGCGGTGTGGATATTTGATTGGACAGCGCAGTTGCAACCAGAGATTAATGCCCGCTAACTATTTAATGGCATACAGCGCACCATAAGTGGCAGTTCCCTACCCTGTGCTCAAAAACGCGAGTGCGCAACAGTGCCCGATCCCGGAACCTCAGCTCTCCGGTGGCCCAGGAGGTTTCCCCGAGTAGCGGCGAGCACGGCTGGAGTCAGGACCTCATCACCAGCCGATCTGCTCCTTGACATCCAGGCATTTCGCCACCTCCCGACGACCCGGTAGCCAGCACACAGCACAGCTGTGGCTCCATACTCAGATGCGAAATCTGCTATAGTGCTCAATGCCCATTGGGCCATCACGGCGCATCGATGACACGACACGCGAGGTTTCTACAGACACCTTCTGACACGGCACGGTCGATCCGCTTTTCCGTTGCCGAACGTCAGGAGAATCTATGCCCCCAGCTCAAACCACCCCTGTGCACACCCAGAGACGTGCTGTCTGGATGATCGCAGTCGCGGCAGCCGCCGCGTTCCTCGCCACCTTCAACGAGACCTTCCTCAACGTGGCCTTCACGCCGATCATGGAAGACTTCAATGTCGACGTGAACACCGTCCAGTGGCTGACCACCGGCTACCTGCTGGTTGCCGCAGTGTTCGTACCAGTCTCAAACGTCCTCTACCATCGATTCCCCACGCGGCCATTGTTCGTCGCCGTGCTCGCAATCATGGTGATCGGTTCGATTGTGGGCGCCCTCGCCCCGAGTTTCGGTGTGCTCCTCATCGCACGCCTATTCCAAGCCATCGGAACGGGCCTCCTCACCCCCATTGGCATGAACATCACCCTGGCTGTCTCGCCGCGCGAGAAGTTGGGGATGAACATGGGCATCATGGCTGCGATGACCACGCTAGGGCCGTCACTGGCGATCGTTCTGTCTGGTGCACTGCTGACCATCGCGCCGTGGACCACCCTGATGTGGGTCTTCGGTGGCCTCACCATCCTCGTGATGCTTGCCGGCGCCATCATTCTGCGCAACGTCGCTGCCCTGGGCCGCCCGGTCCTCGACATCCTGTCCTTCCTGCTCGTGGCGGTGGGTCTGATCGGCATCCTCTACGGTGTGTCCGCCGCATTCGGCGGCGCCGCCCTCTATGCGGGTATCTCCGCCGTCGTTGGACTGCTCGCACTGTGGCTCTTCGTCATCCGCCAGCGTCGTATCGAGCATCCTCTGATCGACCTGCGGCCGTTCTCTAGCGCCCCGTTCGTGATCGGTGTGCTGATGACTATGCTCGGCCTGGTGTTCGTCTTCGCGATGAACGTCATCATCCCACTGTTCCTGCAGGCTGGACGCGACATGTCGCCGCTGGGTGCTTCGCTCACCCTGGCCCCAGGAATCCTCCTCACCGTTGTGGCGGGACCTCTGGCCGGCCGTCTGTTCGACCGGCAGGGTGGCCGCTGGACGATCCCCCTCGGGTTCCTCATCATGGCTGCCTTTGTCACTCTGGTCGGAGTTGCTGCCGGATACTCTTCGATCCTGCTCTTCGGTTTGCTCTACATTCCGGCGGTGCTGGCTACTGCGCTCGTTATCGGACCGTCACAGACTTTCGCGCTGTCCCAGCTTGACCGCGAGACCAGTCCGCACGGCGTCACCGTGGTCTCCACCAGCTTCCAGATTGCCGGCTGTGTGGGCACCTCGCTGGCCGCCGGTATCTACGGCGCTTTGACCGCTTCAAATGTCAGCGCCGGAAACAGCGAGTTCGATTCACTGCTCACCGGTTTCCGCGGCGCCGTTGCCCTGGTGGTTGTCACCTCGTTGATCGGCATTATCCTGGCATTCCTCGCGTATCGTTCGGCACAGTCCCAGCGTTCGACCGAGACTGCTCAGAGCCCGGAAAGCACCGTCGAGTCGATCATGAAGTCCGATGTATACGCTCTGTCCTCGGACCAGACGGTACTTGGCGCTTTGCAGACCTTCACCGAACGCGGTATCTCCGGAGCACCGGTCCTCAACGCGGATGGTTCGCTGGCAGGCTTCCTCTCCGACGGTGACGTCATGCGTTACCTGTCTGCAGCTCACCCGTCCTCCACCTCGATCTATTCTTATGCGATCGGTGCCGATGAGGACCTCGAACAGGCCATGTCTGATCTGGCGGACCTGAATGTCATGAAGCTGGCCACGGACGAGGTCATCACCATCGACGCCAACTCATCTATCGCAGACGCTGTTGCTACGCTGTCGGACGCGCATCTCAAAAAGGTGCCAGTCATACGCGGTGAGAATGGCACTGTTGTGGGCATCGTGAACCGGTCGGCAATCAACCGCCTGGCGATCGCCAGCTACCTGAACACCCGCGGTGAGACACTACAAACAGCGAGCGCAACCGCGCTCTAGATCCATGGAGACAACACGCTGTTGCTAAAGAAGTAGGCCGGGCCCCCAGGACCCGGCCTACTTCTTTATGCCCTCATACTGCCAAAAATCATCTCTGGTACTCCAGGTGAAAAGCAAGAGTTCTGCTCTCACCACACGATTCATGGGGCCTCTAGTATTTCTGCGTCAGAGTTCCGTATAGCTACGGGGAGAGCGAGTCGAGCACCTCTTCCATGGTCTTTTGCCGTCGAATGACTCAGAGTTCTCCTGCCAGATCTTGATCCAGTTGTTAACGTCCTTTTCTCGGGTCTAGACGCTTTTGTGGCTCCCACGCCGCAGCAGCTGATCGGCGAGCAACCCAAACCAGCGCTTGACCTGGTTGATCCAGGACGAACCAGTCAGGGTGAAGTACCTGGGGAAGCGCAGGCAAAAGGGCCCGCCAGTATGTCGACCTCCGCGAATTCGGGGGATACTCCCCCTTCAGCGCAGTCCATACTGCCAGGCCCTCATCGTGTGTCTCCGGACAATCCGGAGTGTGATGACTCGACATTGCCGCTCACAGCCCGGAGAGCTGTACCCCAAGAAAAGCGGTGCCCTGCACTACTCCAGACAGGACTACTCCAGACAGTCCTAGTCCAGATCAAAGGCCTCGATGGAGACCTCTCCAAACCGTTCCGGCCCAAAGCTCAGACCGTGTCCGTAGGTGTAGTTCTGCTTTCCACGATCCAGGTAGGAGTAGTTACCGTTCTCCTCATGCAGAATCTTGCCGGGGACATCCCGCGGCGAGGTTTCAATCACCCGATGGGAGAAGGGCACCGAGAGCGGCAGCTTACCCTGCGGGCCGCCGTCCACCCCGGCCAGGGACTTCAGCAGGTTGTCCGGGGTGATCTCATAGGTGGCAACCACGGCACCGGCGGCCGGCTCGATCTCGCCGAGCAGCCAAGGGTTGTTCATGTTGACCATCAGAATGGTGGGCACCAGCTTCTCGATCTCGAGCACCTGGTCCACATCCACACCATTGTCACGCGGATCCACTGAGAGGGAAACGCCCTCCAGGTCATCTTCGAAAAGCGCGATCTCGGGGCGGACCCACACCAGTGCGACATCGGCATCCTCGGGCTTTTCCACGAGCTGCACCGAGGAAGCGAAACCCTTGATCGCCGCTTCAAGCTGCTTCTGCACTTCATTGTCTTTGGTGCGGCCGGTGACGTAGACGTAGACCATGCGGGTGCCCTCATAGCGCTCAAGGGGCAGCAGGTCCTTGTTGTCCCGCAGCAGGGTCACGGACTGACGCTGTGCCTTGGCACCCAGCTCAGCCACCGCTGCCCCGCCGATGATCTCCTCGGCCTTGGCCTCGTCGACATAGGGATTCTCGAACAGACCCAGCGCGAAGATCTCCGCGAGCACCCGGGCCACCGGCTGATCGAGCTCTGCAGCGGAAAGGTGTCCCTGCTCGACTGCGGCGATCAGGTCCTCCGGGTTGGCCATGTCGGAGAAGATGTCGGTGCCGGCCTTGATCGCCCGGGCGAATCGTTCCGGCTCGCGGAGTTCTTCCACTCCCCAGACCATGGCGTCGATGACTCCGGAGTCAGAGTTGATGTAGCCCTTGAAGCCCATTTCCTCACGCAGCAGGTCCTTGAGGAAGGTCTCGTTATAAGCGAAGGCCACCTCATCGAACTGAGTGGTCGGGTTCTGCCACATCGCTTCCTTGAGCTGCGGTGCAGAGCCGTTCACCGGCTTGGCGTAGTAGGGCATGATCGAGGCGACACCAGCATCAATGGCGGCCTGGAAGGGCGGCAGGTGGTAGCTGTAGAGCGCATCCTGGGTCGGGTACTCGTTCGTCTGACCCCACTCAAAGTGCGGATCATGGCCCTCGTAGCGCACGCCGCCACCCGGGAAGTGCTTGATGGTGGTGGCCACCGAGGTGTTGCTGAGCTGTTCACCCTGCATGCCGCGGACCACGGCAGCAATGTAGTCAGAGACCAGCTGCGGGTCCTCCCCGAAGGTGCCGTTGAAACGTGACCACCTCGGCTCAGTAGCCAGGTCAGCCATATAACCGTAGAGCTTGTGGATGCCGCCGGCACGCCACTCCTTGGCGATCTCGCGGCCGAAGGTCTCCATCAGCTCTGGGTCACGGAGGGCCGCCAGCCCGAGCTCGCCCGGCCATTCAGAGAAGACGCCCGCAGACTCGTTGACACCGAACTGCGAGACCAGAGCCACGTGGTTGCGCGGGTTCGAGGCGAAGACGACCGGGATACCCAGGCGGGACTTTTCGGCGACTTCCTGGACGGCATTGGTCCAGGTAGCCAGGTCCCGCGGCGCGAGATTGTCCCGGACAATGAGGTGGCGCTGGTGGCGCAGGTTGATGGCGTTATCGGTGGATGAGGTCACCAGCACCGGCTTGGGGTACTCCTGCCCGGTGATCGGGTTCTCCTCCCGCCACACGTCATTGGCATTGAGCAGCTGCCCCTTGACCGGCTCTGGGAGGAACTTCGAGTAACCCGGATGATGGGAGCCGATGAGCATCATGCCGGCTTTTTCCTCGGTGCTCATGCGGGAGACGAGGTCCCGGGCGCGCTCTTCAGCGCTCAGGCGCCAGTCTTCATAGGGGGACAGTGAACCGTCCCCATCTAGGTCGCGAAACTCAAGCCCATCCACGTTGAGGATCTTGCCGGTGCGACTGCCCAGGGTCGGTTGCGTGGTCATAGATTCTGCTCCCATGTTCCTTCAGCTGTTATGTACTTCAAAGATTCAGCCGATGCGCCAACCCACGGCACTGCGTTGAAACGTGAAACAAGCCGGAGTCAACTCAACCGCGGGCAGCGTCGGCACAGTCTTAGTCCGAGTCTACGTGGATTTCAGGTTAATTCTCGGCGAATGGAACTACCTTGGGGGTAATCTCACACTCTTTGCTGAATATGCAGCGATCCCGCAATGCCCGTTCTGGCCAAGCGCCACCCCCCGCACGCCCCGTTTACTGCAGCTCCCCGGCATAGGTGCCGAAATAGAGTTCATGGCCGTCTGGGGTGCTCAGGCTGAAATCCCGGGAGCCGTAGTCGGTGTCCTGCAAGTCGCTGGAAATCTTCGCGCCCATTGCCACCGCCCGCGAATGCACCTCATCGGGATAGTCGGTGACGATATAGCTTCCTCCAATTCCCGGGGCGACCAGTTCGGGCCGCGCGCTACTGATCATGAGTCGGCCACCCTCCGGCCAGAGCATCTCACTGTGCTGCACCAACTCCCCCTCGGCGATCAGTACACCTTTCTCAAAGCCGAGGTCCTGCAGCCAGGTCAGCAATGCCAGCGCATCATTCGAAGTCAACAGCGGCCAAATATTGTGGTCGGCTCTGTTCGTCATGGCTTCCAGTGTCCCAGCATTATGCTCCCCCGGAGCTAACGATTGGGCAAAGATTACTTATCGACGCCGCGGTGTCCGGCCGCCCAAAACGGCGAACACCGCCCCTGCCCGGACGGGCGGGGGCGGCGTCGTTATGCAGCGCTAAAAAAGCTCAGTTGAGCTCGGGTTCCCTTACTTGGTGGCGGAGGCGAAGCGGGCA
>NZ_JBQPQY010000007.1:0-137496 GCF_052266655.1 Corynebacterium sp. A21 | reverse complement strand
TGGTGGATCGGCGATACCGACACCGGAATCTCCGCTGAAGGTCAGGACGGCGCTGATGGGCAGACGCCGAACATCGGCGAGAACGGTAACTGGTGGATCGGCGATACCGACACCGGTGTCTCTGCTGAAGGCCAGAAGGGCGATAAGGGTGATGCCGGTGATGGGATCTCTCTGGGTAGTTCGAACCTGAGCTCCGGAAACAACATCAGTCAGTGTGTTGCTGGTCCGTCCAGCGAGATTTTCGCTCTCGTAGCGGTGCTTGGACTGGTCGGCGCAATCGCTGCTCCGATGCTATCCCAGTACTCAAAGGTGATCGGCGATCAGATCAGCACTATCCTGCAGCCTTTGCAGGATTCGGGTCCTAACCAGCCTGCTTGGCTGGTGCAGGTCAACAGAAACCTGGCGCAGGTGGGAACCTCCGCCAACGAGTTGGTCGCGCCGATCGTCATCGGCGCAGGAATTCTGGCTGCTCTGGGAGCTGTTGGTACAGCATGTGACGACTCAAACGGTGGTAGCTCAAAGTAAAAGTTTGAGGTTCGCAACTTGACGTGCGACTGAGTATGGAATGACATTGCCCGCTGTGCCCTTGAAGCCACAGCGGGCAATGTGCTCATTTGGAAGTCCAAGAACTCTCGATGGGAGAAAAGATGAGTCGAGGGAAACCTATTCTCGTCGTCCGCTCATCTTAAATTCTCGCTTCTTGGATACTCATCCAGCATTTCCAGGAGCAGAACTACCTTCTGTAGGCTCCCTGCCTTGGGAGCGCCAATAACCCTTTTGTTTCTACTTCCCGAACTCCTGCAGGATCGCCGCGTTAAAGGCCGGCAGGTCAGCCGGGGTGCGGGAGGAAATCAGGCCGTTGTCATTGTGGACTTCTTCGTCAACCCAGGTGGCGCCGGCGTTGCGCAGGTCGGTCTTGATGCTGGAGAAAGACGTCAGGGTCCGGCCCTGGAGTACTTCCGCATCGGTGAGGATCCAGCCGCCGTGGCAGATCACCCCGGTGGGCTTATCGGCGGCGAAGATCTCGCGGACGAAGCTCACCGCGCCTTCATCCATGCGGAGCTTATCGGCGTTGGAGGTACCACCGGGGAGCAGCAGCGCATCGAAGTCCGCTGCACTGGCCTCCGAGGACACCTGGTCCACCTCGACGATGCTGCCCTTCTTGCCCTCGATGACCCCGGCTGCTGGGGCGATGATGGTGACCTCGCCGCCGGCTTCGCGGATGGCTGCCACCGGGCCGGCCATCTCGGCGTCATCGAAGCCATTGGTGGCCAGCACGGCTACCTTGCGGTTGCTCAAATCGCTCATGTTTCCCACTCCTCAAATCACACGTATCTACGTTGTCGGACCCCAGCCTAACCATCCTCGGCCGCGGTAGGGGCGGGCGTCGATAAGCACGGCTGGCGGAGATGAAAAAGGGATAACGATTCCATTTCGAAGCGGGGAACTGGCGGAAATGTGTCCGGCGCCACTTGTAGGGTGCAGTCGTGCGTCCATGGCAACGAACCCCCTGGGAAGGGACGGCAGATGACTACCACGACCAAAGATCCCGATACCCAGGTAAATGACAAGAATTCCTGGGGCGAGAAACTACTCAATGGTATTGAACGGGTAGGCAATAAGCTCCCGGAACCTTTTGCGCTCTTCCTCATTCTTTTCCTGATCACGGGTGTGATCTCGACGGTCATGAAGTGGTTCAATGTCAGCGTCACGGTGCCCGGATCTGATGAACAGTTGGCGATCAACGGCCTGTTCACCGGTGAGGGCATGGTCTGGCTGACAACCATGCTCGGTGAGAATTACATTGGTTTCCCACCCCTGGTGACGGTGCTGCCGATCATGCTGGGGGTGGGGATCGCGGAGCGCTCCGGCATGCTTTCCGCGCTGATCCGTAAGCTCTTCGGCTCCGCCAGGAAATGGATCCTGCCCTATGCGGTGGGGGTGGTCGGTGTGACCGCCTCGGTGATGGCGGATGCTGCCTGGGTGGTGGTGCCGCCGCTGGCGGCCATGGTGTTCAAGGCTGCTGGTCGGCATCCGGTGGCGGGTCTGGTCGGTGGTTTTGCGGCGGTCGGTGCCGGCTATTCCACCTCGCTCTTCCCGACCAGCTTGGATGCGCTCTTCGCGGGAATCACCAATGCGGTGATGGATTCCCTGCCCGGGATGGACTACACCGTGGTCAACCCGCTCTCGAACTACTACTTCAATATCGCCTCAGCACTGGTGCTGGGTATTCTCTGCGGCTTCATCATCGACCGGGTGCTGGAACCGCGCATGGTCAAGCAGCAGGTGCCCACCGAAGAATCGATCGATGATGAGGATGCCGCCCAGCGGGGTGACCGTGATGCTGAAGGCAAGGAGCTTTCCAGCACCTTGAGCCCGCAGGAGTCCCGGGGTCTGATCGCCGCTCTGGTGGCGGCCCTGATTCTCACGCTCGTCTTTGTCACAGCTGTACTACTTCCGGGCACCCCCTGGCGCAATGAGTCAGGTGGTTTCCTCCCGGAGTCCCCGGCGCTGGACTCGATCGTCTTCGTCGTCTTCGCCTACTTCCTGGTGCTCGGCCTGGTGTATGGCATGTACACCGGCACCATCAGGTCCTCCGCTGATGTGGTGGAGATGATGATGAGTTCGCTGAAGGACATGCTCAGCTTCCTGGTGCTGGCGTTTATCCTCGGACAGTTCGTGGCGTTGTTCTCCTGGACCGGGATCGGCACCTGGACCGCGGTGCAGGGCGCCGCCGGCCTGGAGGCGATCGGGCTGACCGGCTTCCCGGCGGTGATCGCCTTCATCATTCTGGCCAGCTGCCTGAACCTGTTGATCATCTCCGGCTCCGGCATGTGGACCCTGATGGCCACCGTCTTCGTCCCGATGTTCGCCCTGCTCGGCTACGAACCCTCCTTTGTGCAGGCTGCCTTCCGCGTCGGTGACTCCGCCACCCAGATCATGACCCCGCTCAATCCCTTCATGATCGTGATGCTGGCGATGCTGCGCCGCTATGAACCCGAGGCCGGCCTGGGCACCCTGATGTCCCGCTTGGTGCCCTTCGTGGTCCCCTTCTGGATCGCCTGGGTGATTCTGCTGGCGATCTGGTTCTTTGCGGACCTCCCGCTGGGACCGGGCTCCGCGATCATGCTTCCTCAGTAACAATGGAGATCATGGAACCCAGCAGACCCTCCCGGCCCTCCACCGCTTTCCTCGATCACGCCAGCGATGGGATCCGCCGTCGCATCCGGGAGGCAGAGTCCCTCGGTTCGAAGATGACGCCGGGGGAGGACTATCCCGGGCAGGCGATGCTCTGGTCCACCGCCGCCCTGAAGGCCGAGTCCCTGGCGGTGGATCTGGACCGACTGCTCCGTGACCTGCATGAAAACCCCGAGCTCGCCTTCGAGGAGACCTATGCCCAGACTCGGATCACTCAGCTGCTGGAGTCCCAGGGTTTCCCGGTCGACCTCGGGGTTCATGGGGTGGATACCTCGCTGCGCACCGAGTTCTCCACCCCGCTTTATGACGCCGCGATCCACCCCACCGTGGCGATCATGGCCGAGTACGATGCCCTGCCGGGCATCGGGCATGCCTGCGGGCACAATGTCATCGCCGCCGCCGGGGTGGGGGCCTTTCTCACCGCTGTTGCAGCGCTCAAGGACAGTCAGGTCCAGGGGCGGCTGGTGCTGCTGGGAACTCCGGCGGAGGAGGGCCATTCCGGCAAGGAGTACATGATCCGTGGCGGCATGCTGGAAGACATTGATGTTGCCATCATGATCCACCCCTTCAGCTATGACATCGCCAGCCATGCCTGGATCGGTCGGCGCACCCTGCGCGCGGTCTTTGAGGGGGTGGCCGCACACGCCTCCTCGCAGCCTTTCATGGGCCGCAACGCCCTCGACGCCGCCAGCCTGGCCTATCAGGGGCTCGGTTTGCTGCGACAACAGATGCCGCCCTCGGATCGGCTGCATGCCGCTATCACCGACGGTGGGGATCGGCCCAGCGTGATTCCCCAGCGGGCCGAGATGAGCATCTATGTGCGCTCCCTCTACCCCGATACCCTGCGGGATCTTTCCGCCCGCGTGGACGAGGTCCTGGAAGGTGCGGCGCTGATGGCCGGGGTGAGGGTTCACAAGGAATGGGATATCCACCCGGCCACCCTGCCGATCCGCAATAACCAGGTGCTTGCGCACCGGTGGGCCGTAACCCAGGAGCTGCGCAACCGGATCGCCCTGCCCGCCGGGGTGGTGCCGGAATCGCTGGCGGCCTCCACGGACTTCGGCAATGTCTCCCAGCTGGTGCCGGGCATCCACCCGATGGTCAAGATCGCCCCTTCCGGGGTGGCCCTCCACACCGAAGCCTTCGCCGCCTATGCGGTGGGGGATGAGGCGCTGCGCGGGGCGGTGGACTCCGTAGCTGGTCTGGCACAGGTGGCGGTGGATGTGCTCGCTGATCCCTCACTGGCAGCAGATGCGGCTGCCGAGTTCGCGGCCGAGGGCGGTCAGTTCAGCGTGGCGCAGGGACTGGGGTTGTGGCCCGAGGAGTGAAAGCTGCAGTTCATTGCAGTCGTCCCTAAACTGAGAGATTCCAGGCTGCTTCAGGGCAAGGAAATCCTCAAGATAATCCCAGTGGAACCAGCGGAGTTGAATACCACCAGGGGCTTGGTGGAAATATCTGGTGCGGAATTTTCCCGTGCCCACATACTTGTGGTGGCTCAAATCAATTGTGCAGATCGGTTGATGTCTACCAACAGTGCGCAGATCCATCTGCCTACTGATGAGATCCCCGTTTACTTTCCGGGGGTCGGTCCTGAATGAGGCGGCGTATGGTCGTTGCCCGTTTAACGGTATGGGGATACATTCACGGGACTAGTAGTCGAGGGTCAGAGGCGCTTCTCGCGAATCCTCTCGGCCCTGACTAAAGCAACAGTGCCCGTAACAACTCCAAGGCTGAACGGGACGAACATCATGGACAACAGGACACCGACGGCTTCCTGACTGGTCACCTCGTTAGCAGCCCCCAAGGCGAATCCAGCCGAAAATCCTGCCCCAGTGCCCAGCGCCGCAGCAAGCGCCCCCGGAACCAAACGTCGGCAACACAGCGATGTCAGCAGAGCGAGGCCGACCGTGGTGACACCACAGGCAACCACCTGCCACACCGGGAAACTATGCGGCATGGGGAGACTGGGACCGTAGAAACCCCCGCCCTTATTCGGACCCGACCAGCTGAGCCACCCAATGAAAGTCAACAGTCCTAACACAGCTCCAATAAGGCCGGTCATCCACACTCCTAACCTGAGTCTGGAGAACCACCCGACCCAGCTCTGGCTCGCGCCACCAGCAGGAAGCTCCATGGTGACGTGACTTGATCGGGTGAAGTGGGTGATCATCCAGATAACTCCCACCCCTAAAAGCGTGGGAGCCAGCACCAACGGGAGCATCATGGAGATAAAAGAAGAAAACGAGAACATTGAAAGATCCATAACGAGAAACCTTGCACTACTTTTACTACTGCCGGGGCATTCTTGGCAGTGTCCATAAAACTACGGGGGTAGGCTCCATTCCCGTAATAAATGACGCACACCGGAATCCCGTGTGACCGTCGCAAGATGGTCACCCACCTGCGTTGATACGGCCACAACGTGGCTCATTGCACCGTAGACCATGAAACCCCCGAACTCTCAGGTAACTCAGCCCTCAAGAAGAGGAGCTACTCGAAAGTTCGGGGGTTCAACGCCCGGGTTGGGGCCAAAGCTGAGGTGGTAACCATTAAAACTACGGCAGCCACCTCACGCGGCAGTCTTAACTCTTCTCTTCCCGTTCCGCGCGCTCTTCCGGTGCGCCGGGCGCGGTCTTGGAGGATTTCCGGCGGCCGATGCTGACCAGCCGGTCGCGCACGGAGAGGAAGGACTCAGAGGTGGAATTCCCGGCCCCCTTGGCGGTTTCGATCTTGATGTCATCGACGGTGATCTCACCGGAGCGCAGGGAAACCATTTCGGCGTGATAGCGGAACCATACGGCAAACACGGCAGCGACCGGGACCGCGAGGAAGGCACCGAGGATACCGAAGAGGGTGGAGCCGACGGTCACGGAGAGCAGCACGATGGCGGCGTGCATCTTCATGGCACGGCCCTGGAGGAAGGGCTGGAGGATATTGCCCTCGATCTGCTGGACCAGGATGATCAGTGCCAGGACCAGCAGGGCGTTGGTCACACCGTTGGTGACCAGGGCGATGATCACGGCCAGCGCACCGGCGGTGAAGGCACCGATGATCGGGATGAAGCCGGCGAAGAAGGTGATCACGGCCAGCGCCAGGGCCATCGGCACCTGGAGGACGAGCAGCCCGATGCCGATGAAGGTGGCGTCGACAAAGGAGACCAGCGCCTGGGTGCGGACGAATCCGGCCAGGGTGTTCCAGCTGCGGGAGAGCACCTCCGTGAGGTGCCAGCCAGCGGTCTCGCCGGTGTACTTGCGCAGCCAGGGCAGGAAGTTCACGCCGTCCTTCAGGAAGAAGAAGGTCAGCACGAGCATCACGGCCAGGGTGACCAGGACGGTGGTGGCGGCGGAGAAGCCGGTGAACACGCCGGATGCGATATTGGAGGACTGGTCCTGCAGCCACTGGGTGGCATCATCGACGAACTGGTCCAGCTGCCCCAGATTCAGGTTGAAGGGGTCCCCCTGCAGCCGGTCCAGGAGTGACTGGATGCCGCTGAAGGCCCGGTCATAGACCTGGGTGGACTGGCTGGCCACGCTCGGGGCGATGGCGGTGAAGACGCCGCCGATGACCAGGAAAAACACCAGGATGGTGGTGATCGATGCCAGCGCCGAGGGCCATTTGTGGTCGCGGAGGAACTTGGTGATCGGCCAGAGCACGGTGCTCACCAGCAGGGCGAGCAGGATCGGCAGCAGACCTGCCCAGATGATGCCCAGTCCCTGCCAGAGGATCCAGGCGGCGATGACCACGATGATGAAGCGCAGGGCCCAGCCGGCGACCCAGCGACCGTCCTGGCCGATGACGGCGGCACGGTCCAGCATTCTGGGGTTGTCCTTGTGATCGAGGAATTCATCGCCCTCCTCGACGGACTCGGAGATGATGGCCGGCAGATCCCTGCTCACGGCTTGATCGCCCTGATTTCCGGAGTCACCTTCGCCGGAGAGGTTGCTCAGCACTTCTTCGGCAACGTCTTCGGAAGAAGCCCGGTTACCCTTCTCGTGTCTGTCGTTCATGTTGTCTCCAACTGTCAAGGTCTTTCCCGGCCCGTTGCGGGTCGGGAGTTGGGGCGCACTACCTCAAAAGTGCACCCCATTCAGAAAACTATCTAAAAGAGCAGGCTACCCCGACATCAGCCGCGCTGCAGATGCCCCACTTCACGAATAATGCCGAAGCGATGCATTGTTACACTCACCGCTTGTTCGAGGAGAAAGTGCAGTAGTTCCCGGCGGCCGTCGGCCAGCACCGGCTCGTCGAGAATAACCGAGGCGGAGTCCACCGCGGCCTCCCGCAGTGAGCTGTCCACGTTGCCGAGGGTGCGGATCCGGGTGGCGGCGGAATCGGCGATCTCCACGTCATAGGCATCATCAGAGATCTCGCGGACTGCGATCTCCAGACTCTTCAGGTGGCGGGCGATGCGCTGTCCAGCGGAGACATCCAGTTCCGTTCCGGTGCGCAACGCCGCGATCTGAAGTCGGAGCAGGTCACGCAGCTGGTAGTTGTCTCCCAGGCGCACCCGCAGCGGTTCGAGCAGTGGCTTGTAGCGGAAAATATTGGCCTCGGCGGTCAGCGCGGTGGCGTCATGGGCCACGCCGAAATCTTCCCGCCAGGCCAGTTCATCGAGCTCGGCGGCGCGCCAGAGCCAGGCCAGGTCCTCCTCAGAGAGGGTGGAGTCGGAGCGGGCCGCAGCATCGCGCAGCGCCCGGGCGATATTCGGCCGGACGGAGACATCACGCGGCTGCAGATCACCCTCAGCCCAGGTGCCCTGCTGGGCGACATAGTTCGGGCCGCCGGCCTTGGCACCGTTGCCGATGGTGGAGTTCTTCCAGCCACCGAAGGACTGGCGCTGGACGATCGCGCCGGTGATGCCGCGGTTGACGTAGGCATTGCCCACCTCGACGCGGTCGATCCAGTGCTTGATCTCATCATTGTTGAGGGAGTGGAGGCCGCCGGTCAGACCGAAACCGGTGGAGTTCTGCCACTCGATGGCCTCATCGAGATCCTTGGCATGCATGATGCCGAGCACCGGGCCGAAGCACTCGTGGGTGTGGTACCAGGAGCCGGGCTGCACTCCATTGCGCAGGCCGGGGGACCAGAGCGTGCCTTCTTCATTGAGCTGCTCCGGCTTGATCAGCCAGGTCTCACCCGGATCCAGGACGGTCAGGCCGCGCATCAGCTTCTCCGAGGGCGGCTCAACCAGGCCATTCATGGTGGTGGAGATATCGGTGCCCGGGCCGACCTTGAGGGTCTTCACGGCGTCGACAAGCTGGCCGAGGAAGCGCTGGGATTCCCCCTGCGAGCCGACCAGGATGACCAGGGAGGCGGCGGAACACTTCTGGCCGGCGTGGCCGAAAGCAGACTTGAACAGGTCCGCGACCGCGAGATCGGGGTCCGCGCTGGGGGAGACGATGATGGCATTCTTGCCCGAGGTTTCCGCGTTGATCCGCAGCTCGGGCTGCCAGGAACGGAAGAGCTTTGCGGTCTCCGAGGCACCGGTGAGGATCACGGAATCAACATGCTCATGGGTGAGCAGGTGCTTGCCGGCCTCGCCCTCATCGGCGCGCACCAGCTGCAACAGATCCGTATCGACGCCCGCATTGACCATGCCGCGGTGGATGGCATCGACGGCGATCTCGGCGCAGCGCACTACCTGCGGGGCCGGCTTAACGATCACCGCGGCTCCCGCAGCGAGCCCGGCGAGCATGCCGCCGACCGGGATGGCGACGGGGAAGTTCCATGGCGGGGTGACCACCACGACCTGGTGCGGGGTAAACAGTGAGCGCGCGGAGTCCAGGGCGCGGGCGGACTCGGCGTAATAGGTGGCGAAGTCGATCGCCTCAGAGACCTCCGGATCGGATTGGTCGACCGCTTTATTGGCCTCGAAGGCCATGACGGAAACCAGTTCACCGCGGGCATCGGCCAGCGCATCGGCGATGTGCTCGAGGACCTCGGCGCGCTCGGCTCCGCTGCGCTGCGACCATTCCGTGGCCAGCGTGCGGGCACGTTCCACCGCGGTATCGACCACCGCCGGGTCGCTGACCTCGCTGTTCACCGGTGCGCCGGGATCAGTGGACAGTGCTTCCAACGCCCATTCACGATTGTGCCGGAGTGCTGGGTCCGTGTCCGGTTCATTGATGAAGCGCCCCAGACTGATGGCCTGGGTGCCGGAATCAAGGTTGCGGTCCTGGGTGCGACGCGGACCGGCGGCGGTGGTCCACCGGTTATCTACCGCCGCGCGGAACCGGTCCTCCTGCTCCTGCATCGGGGTGCGGTGATCCGGGCCCTCCACCTCCGGGGCGAAGAGCGCAGGCAGGAAGTTCTGCTGCTCACTGGTCTCCTCGAGGCGGCGGACCAGGTAGGACACCGCCACGTCGAAGTCCTCGCTGTGGACCACCGGGGTATAGAGGATCATCTCGCCGAACACCGCCTGCACCGCGCGGGACTGCGCCGGGGACATCCCCTGCAGCATCTCGGCGTCAAGCTGCTTCTCGACGCCGCGCTCGACCGCGAGCTCCCAGGCCAGCGCCACCGTGAAGAGGTTGTGGCTGGCCACCCCGATGCGCAGATTATCGGCATGTTCCTTTTGCAGAATGAAATCCAGCAGGCGGAGGTAGTTGGCATCGACCTCCGGCTTGGAGCCGTAAGTGGCCAGCTGCCAGTCGTGCACCTCCGCCTCCACCTTCTCCATGGAGAGGTTCGCTCCCTTGACCAGGCGGACCTTGATGCGGGCGCCACCCGCCGCCCGCCGCTGTTTCGCGAACTCAGCCAGCTGTACCAGAGCATCGAAGGTGTCCGGGAGATAGGCCTGGAGCACAATGCCGGACTCGAGATCCTGGAACTCATCCTCGCGGAGCAGCTCGGTGAACAACCGGATCGTCAGGTGGAGATCCTTGTACTCCTCCATATCGAGGTTGATGAACACCCGTGGGGACTGCTGCATCGCGGCGCGGTAGAGCGGGCGCAGCTGTTCCTTCAGTCGGAGCAGGTTGCCCTCGATATCCCAGTGGTTGAGCTGGGCGACCAGGCTGGAGGCCTTCACGGAGATGTAGGTGACACGGGGATTCTCGATCAGCGCCAGGGTCCGGGCCGCCCGGCTCTCCGCTTCATCATGGCCGAGTACCGCTTCGCCGAGGAGATTGAGGTTCAGTTGGGTGCCCCGTTCCGCGGCCTTTTCCAGCAGCGAGTTCAGGGCCTTACCCTCCGCATCAAGCACCAGGTGGCCCACCATCTGACGCATCCGTCGGCGCGCCATCGGCATCACCACATCAGGCAGCGCCCGGCCGGCCAGCGCACCGAGATTGAGCAGGGCCTTATTGATCGGCCCGAGGAAATCGGGGGCATCCAGGATAGTGCGCAGTTCCGCCGCACCGACCCGGTTGTCCTCCGGGCGTGCCACCCGATCCACGAAATCCATGGTGAAGTGCACACCCTTGGGATCCCGCACGATCTCCGCCAACTGCTCCGTTGCCTTGGCTTCCTTGTGGGAGGCCTGGGAATCAGTCTCATTGAGCCAATGGTGGGCGCGGATGATCGCAGCCTCGACCACGGCCTCCACATCCGCGGAGTTCGCGGTGGGAGTGCGCGGAGCGTACTTCTGCTCCTCGTTGTGCGGCTGCGGGGAGTTCTGGGCGTTCATCGGGGAGTCCTTGTCCTATCGTGGTTTCAGTCATTGGGCTGCCGGGATGTTCTGGGCCCGTTCCTGGCGCCGTGGTGTAGATGGCCGCGGCACGCGGTGTGTGGGACCGGCTGAGGGGAGCGGTGCGCTCGGTGACTAGAGGTTGGCGGCTTCGCCGGCGACGGGCGGACGCTCGCTCGGATATCGCATGTTGGGGCGGTAGACGTGCATGGGCTTCAGTACCACCTTCCAGCGACCTTGAGGAATGCTCCCGGAGGGGCATTATTTCGGAAACGACTAGAAAACTTTCTAGTGCCGAGTATATGGAGGATTCCGCAGGGATGGGGTGGAGTCGGAATAGCAGTATCCTCGCGCGCCGGGGTGGGATGGTTGCGGCAGGCCCGGGGAGAGGCACTGTGGGCTGCGGGTGGCTTGTCTACGGTTGCGGCGGGTCGGATCCGGAGCTACGTTGGGGCTGGCAATAGGCTATTAGGATAACCTTGCCTATTAAATATAAGCTAAGCCTTGCAATCCGTGACAGATGATTAACTTTGTGTATAATTGCTGGCATGAGCAACTACACCGTTCCTGGAATCAATGAAAACGACGCCAAGAAGCTGATCGATGAGCTGCAGGCACGTCTCACCGATTACAACGACCTCCACCTCATCCTGAAGCACGCCCACTGGAACGTGAACGGCCCGAACTTCATCGCCGTCCACGAAATGCTTGACCCGCAGGTCGACCTGGTCCGCGGTTATGCCGATGAAGTTGCCGAGCGCATCTCCACCCTGGGTGCCGCCCCGATCGGTACCCCGGCCGGCGCAGTGGAAAACCGCACCCCGCTGGCTTATGAGCTCAATGAAGGCACCACCCAGGGCCACCTGGCTGAGCTGAACAAGGTGTATGTCCAGATTGTCGAGGGTGTCCGCGAGTCCATCTCCGTCGCCGGCGATCTGGATCCGGTTACCGAGGATCTGCTGATCGGCCAGGCCGCTGAGCTGGAGAAGTTCCAGTGGTTCGTGCGCAAGCACCTTGAGGATCCCAAGGGCAACATCTAAGAATGTCAGTTCTGCAGAAGTAGAGTTCTTGTGATGGGGGTTCCGCCGCCTTCCCGATAAGGGGAGCGGCGGAACCCCCATTTTTGCTGCTCGGGTTGTGGATTGCTGGGCGTGGTGAGAGTGTCCGGTAGGTGGTGGCGGACTGTTACTCTGTGAAAAATACTTCACCGGACAGCTTCCGGAGACGGGGGAGCAATGACGGAAACTTCCGAAGGTTTGGCACAGGGGCGACATCGCGGAAAAGTACGACGCCGACCGATGCGGAAGGTGCTGGGTTGGCTTGGTGAGGCGTTACTGACCCTCTTGTCGATCTTCGGGGTGGTGTGCGTGGGTGCGGTCATCGCCGCCTATATCTTCGGGGTGAACATCATGATGTTCAAAACCGGTTCAATGTCGCCTGGGATTCCAGCTGGATCAGTGGCACTGGTGCGCGAAATTCCGGCGGCAGAGGCCGAGATCGGTGACGTGATCACGGTGGAGCGTCCCGGGCAGCTGCCGATTACCCACCGGGTCATCTCAAATGAGTCCGATCCTGAGAATTTACCAAACGGTCAAATCATTGAAATGAAGGGTGACGATAACCCGAACCCGGACCCATTTCCTTATCAGGTTGAGGAAGTAAAACTACTGTTCTGGTCCCAGCCGGAGCTGGGACACGTGGTGGCGGGGTTGGCAGATCCCAGGGTGTTGGGGATCGTGACGATGCTTGCCGCACTTATCGTGACATGGGCCTTTTGGCCCCGGAGTGTGGGTCAGGACGAGAAATCTGAAAAGCTTTGAGAAAAAACAGGTGCCCCCAAGGGTGGGGGCAGTGAGTTTGGTCACTTTTGCCCGTGAAGCTGCAGCGGAATTGCGCGAATCTCATCATTTGTTTGGGGGGTTAAGAAATTATGGCTATGTTCTTAGCTAAGAGTTAAATAAGACCCCAGAGTTTGAAGTAGTTCTAGGTCGCATTTGGCTCAGACCCACTCAAGTCCACCCCAACCTGGAGATCATCATGACTCAGAAATCACGCAAGATCCGCGCCATCGCCGCCGGCGGCGCTGTCCTCGGCCTCGGTGCCGCCATCACCCTCGCAGCCTGGAGCGACTCGGAGTTCGCTCAGGGCCTGTTCGGTACCGAGGCTTTCGGTATTCAGGCCGCAGCGGGAGATGACATTTTCGGTGAACACGCTATTGCAGGGGATGCCTTGGTGCTCACTCCGGCCGGCGCCGAGGGTTCGGAGCGGGTGAACATAGTGCCTGGCCAGACCCTGGCGTTCCCCTACCAGATCCAGAACATTGCGGACGGTGCAGATACCACGGTCACCTATGAGAGCGGGACCGTTTCCAACGCGATCTCGGGCCAGTTCACCACCACCGTGTACCAAGATGTGGTCTCCGGTTCCTGCGTCAACGACCTCGAGACCTCAGGTTTGACTGTGCTGGCTGCGGAAACGGGCACCTTCCCTCTGATCGACGCGGATATTCAGGACCTCTGCATTACGGTCAACTATACTGGGGCGACAAATCCGGATGTGGCTCAGCAAATGGATGTGACCTGGGAGTTCACCGCAGCGCTGCCAGAAGAAGAAGCAGCAGCTTAGTCGGTGCTTTTGATCTAGGAATTGACTTAAGGGGTAGGCAGTTTGCCTGCCCCTATGGTCAATAGCTGGAAGGATGGCCGTTGAAGGAGGCGCGATGCAAGCTACCCCCAGAGCTTCACGGCAAGCCCGTGCAGTCATTGCGGTTGCTGCCGTACTCGGTTTTGGGTCTGTGGCGACGCTTGCCTTGTGGACTGATTCCGAGTTTGCGTACGGATTTTTTCGCACTCAAAGTTTCAGTGTGGAGAGTGCACCGACTCCAAACGAAAGTGAATTCGATTCCCATGACAGTGTCGAGGGGGCAGTAAGCCTCGATTTTGGGTTGAACACCGGTCAGCTCACTGAGAATCAGCCGGTTAGCGATGAAATCTGGCTTCGTATGAGCGGAGAAGCAAGCGGCCGTGTCCAGCTTTTGGCTCCGACCATTTTGGCGCCCGCTGCCAACGACCTGAGCCCTTTCATCGAGGTGCAAGTGAGCCTGGGGGCCTGTGGAACGGATGAAATGGTGCTTCAAAACGGCAGACTAAGTGAATTGAGCGGAGCTGCCCCAGCCCAGGCCTTCCAGCTCAAAGGTGGCACTGAGAGTTCTCCAGGAAGCCCGCAATCCATTTGTATTGATGCTGAATTAGTGGATACCGTAGATCTCCCGGCGGGGGAATACTCCACGGGCATGGTCTCGTGGGAGTTCTTGATCACGGAAGAGAGCCGGTGAAGCATGCGGGAGCAAGGGATTCAAAGCGCCCGTCTCTTTGCCGTAACTGGTCTCAATTCATCAGAGGTGAGGCTCAGAGATGCCTCGGTGCTTGCTTCCAGGCAGTACTCAGCAGAACCGGTGAACTGGGAATTTGTCGTCACGGAAGTGGCGGGTTAAGTCATGGGGAAGTTTAAACCGCGTTCCGCCGCCAGAGTAAGCGTCATCGCTTTAGCCTCTGTACTGGCAATGGCGCTGTCTTGGGTGGCTGTCGGTGCCCAAGAAAATAATGAAGAGCCAGAGATAACTCTGGTACCAGACACCGATTCGGTGGACTTTAGTGCTGGGTTGCGGGCCGCAGAGAAACCCCCGGAGGTGCTCTCGCGATATTCGCGGACGACCATCGGCAGCCAAGTCTGGGAGACCACTACGGCCGGAGAAGGAAAAACTACGGCCCAGAGTGGTGAGGTCTCAGTTGGCAGCGGTAGTGCTATTTATTCCTCGGATGTTTGTGTCCAAGGAGGAGAAGGTGCTGAAGGGCTAGCTTGCTGGAATGAGGGAGATGTCTCGGGTGCCGCCACGACTAATGGTGCGTTTTCCATGTTTGTGAACTCATCTTTGCTGGGGCTAGGTCTTGATACGCCTTTAATCGGTGCAGCAGTTCAGAACAATTCGCTGAATACCCAGGTGCGGTGCTTCCTTGATGAAGAAGGCCAACCTCGTGCAGAGGCCACTCCACCCACTGGAATTGTGGAATACGGAGGAGCAAGCACTTTAGGTTTGATCACTAGCGGTGTTGAAAAGGATATCGCCCAAATTTCGAATGATACGCCATGGATTCCCGAGCCAAAAAGAGTAGGTTCCTTGCTGGGGTGGGGCGACGCATATGTGCGGCTGACACCGAGCTGGACGCCAGAAGGAGACTCTACTCAAGCCTATTCTGGGATTGAACTTTCCTTCAGATCTACTACCGGCGGGCTGTTAGGTCTCATCCCGTCGGATAGCGGCTGGATAACGCTAACTGTCCGCTCTGAATGTGGTTTCACCATGAGTGGTGAGGAACAGCAGTTGAGTCCGTTGCAGGCTCCAGATCAATCGCCGCTGCGGGCATTGCAGAACGTCCCAGAAACCACACAGACCTCCGCCTCCGGTGCCCCACAAACCTCCGGCTTCACCACCGAAGACACCCTTTATACCGAAGCTATCGATTACCAGCTTTTGGCCACCCGTGAGCTGGATGCTCTGGACCGGTTGATCATCGAGGAAGTTCTCGCTGAGATCAGTGAAACCGGGGAGGTGGAAGGCTCCAATTGGAAGCTCTTCAGCGCTGAGGCTGCCGATGAGCAGATTCCGGTCATTGAGATCGAATTGGCAGATGGCGCTATTGTCCAGGTCCGCCCGATTATTCCTGGAGCTGTGCTGCCGAGCTCTGACCTGCTGGAGCTGACCTCGATAATCATCTCACCGGCACCCTCAACAACGTTCACCTCCCCCACGATCTCAGAAACCAGCGAGTCCACGAGCATCAGCACATCGACCGAACCCACCGAGACCTCAGATAATCCCACTGAACCAGCGGCCGTGACCACCCGTGAGAATGATGAATAACAATGCTGCCCGGAAGCGGCGTCTCGGCGTGGGTGCCGTGGTCGCCGTGCTTGCTGCGGGGATGACCGTCGCGGCGTCGATAAGCCTCACGGAGGCGCAGCGCAGTGCGAGCCAATTCGCACAGACGGAATTCAGTGTGATCGTGGAACCGGTACTGGACCTCGAGGGTTCAACAACTGGCGTGACCTGGGGGGATAGTACTGAACTGACCTTTGTTCCGGATCAGATGGCACTGCAGGTTGGGGAGGAGAATGCTGTCTACACACAGCTGCAGGTTCGTGCTGGGACGGGCTCAAATACCGGAGCTACTGCCGCTGTCCGAGAGACAGGGCTGAGCGCCGACAGTGGTTTCGCGGCGTCGTTACGCGGGGAAATCTTTGCGGGCGTGGCCACCTGTGATGCTGAAGGAGTGGCGGCGCCCGGGGTAACCTATCTGACTCTTGAAAAAAATCTGCGTGGTCAGGAAAGCTCCTCCTTCGATATTGCAGCTCCGAATCCCGTTGGTGAGGCAGGTGCGGCGACGCAGCTGTGCGTCAAAGTCTGGCTAAATAACAATAATTGGCTGCTCGGCGGCACCACACCGCCCACCGAGACCGCCACCTGGACTGTGACGGGGACCTCGCAATGATCTCTACCGCATTGAGCACCGCGTTTTCACTGGTCGCGAGTCTTTTATCGGGAAGCTCCGGGGAGGAAACACCCACCGAGGTAGCACAGGTCGCCATCGCGGTGCCCGGCGGACAGTGGGTCGGACGAGGTGAGCTGACCGAGGAACTCGCCGCATGGAGCACCGCCAACATGTCTCCGGGAGACACCGCACAGCGCACCTACCTGGTGCGCAACCTCGACGCCCGCGCCGGAACCTGGGAGGTCCGCCTCGGTGACTATGAGATCAGCGAGCACGGCTACTTCGGTGTCGGCACCGAAGCACAGGCGGTGAGCGGGAGTGCGGTACCCGGGGAATTTGAGATCCCGGCACCGGGGCCTGGGGAAACCACCTGGCTGCTGGGCACCGATGCCGCTGCCAGAGAAAACCTGGTGACTGCGGAGCCTGGTCACCTGCTGGCGAGGATTGAAATCGGTAGTTGTGAAGTCGCCGGGCTGCAGGACTCACTGCGCTTCCCGGATGTCAGCGCCAATGAATACCAGGGCCAGTCGGTGGAGCCGAAACTTCAGGTCAGTTTCACCCCGATCGGCGATGAATCACAAGAATTCATCGATGGAGAGTGCGATGGTGCGGCGGCACCTGCGCCCGGAAGCTCGGGGAGCTCGGGGCCGTCGATAAGCTATTGGCCCCTGCTGCTGTGGGCGGTGGGTGGATTCCTGCTCACGGTGGGTTCCTGGTGGCCGTGGCTGCTGAGCCTGGGGACGTGGGTTCAAGGCTTAACGTTGTGGTTCTGAGAAAGCTGTCGGATAGGGCCCAGGAAACCCGATTGGCCAGCGAGGGCCAGGCAGCAGCCCAGATCGGCACGCTCGAGAACCAGTAAGCCAGATCACAGTCTTGCTATCGTGGGGCGTATGGCCGTACCAAGGGCTTTGCCTCATGGACACCGGTGCGCGCAGGCGCAGTCGACGCAGCAACAACGGCTGAACCTTCGCGGCTGCTTGCTGATCCTGCAGCCCAGCATCGATTCTCCGGAGCCCCGGAATCTCCCGGGCCTCACCCGTGGGAAGGACTGATCATGCTCTGGACCCTGCTGGTGCGTTTTCTCCGGCCGAGTTGGCCGCTGATCTTCGCGGTGATCCTGTTCCAGGTGGCACAGTCCTTCGCCTCGTTGCTGCTGCCGACCTTGAATGCGGACATCATTGATCATGGCGTGGTCACCGGAGATATCGGTTATATCTGGTCGACGGGCGCGGTGATGCTCGGTATCACGCTGGTCCAGGTTGCCTGCGCGATCGCGGGCGTCTACTTTGGCTCCAAACTCGCCATGGGCATGGGCCGGGACCTGCGGGCAGCGTTGTTCCGGCAGGTCGTGAGCTTCTCTGAGCGCGAGGTGGGTC
This sequence comes from Corynebacterium sp. A21, assembly GCF_052266655.1. Taxonomy (NCBI): domain Bacteria; kingdom Bacillati; phylum Actinomycetota; class Actinomycetes; order Mycobacteriales; family Corynebacteriaceae; genus Corynebacterium; species Corynebacterium sp. A21. The sequence continues at coordinate 119,746 of NZ_JBQPQY010000007.1, read as the reverse complement.
GGTTCGGGCCCGCATCGCTGATCACCCGCAACACCAATGATGTGCAGCAGATCCAGATGCTGGTGCAGATGACCTCGACCCTGATGGTCGCGGCGCCGATGCTCGCCATCGGCGGTGTCATCATGGCGGTGCGCCAGGACGTCGGGTTGTCCTGGTTGATGGTGGTCAGCATCCCGGTGATGATCATCATCGTCAGCCTCATCATTGTGCGGATGGTGCCGATCTTCCAGCTGATGCAGCAGCGGATCGACAAGATCAACCAGATCATGCGGGAACAACTCACCGGGATCCGGGTGATCCGGGCCTTCGTCCGGGAGCAGGAGGAACGCGCCCGCTTTGAGACTGCCAGCCAGGATGTCGCTGAGGTGGGGGTTCGCTCCGGCAACCTGATGGCCCTGATGTTTCCCGCGGTCATGCTGGTGATGAACCTCTCGAGCGTCGCGGTGATCTGGTTCGGTGCCTTCCAGGTGGAGGCGGGCGACTCGGAGATCGGCACCCTGTTCGCCTTCCTGCAGTACATCATGCAGATCCTGATGGGGGTGATGATGGCGGCGTTCATGTTCGTGATGGTCCCCCGGGCAGCGGTCTCGGCCAAGCGCATCGGCGACGTACTGGACACCGAGACCTCCGTGACCGCCCCCTCAGTGCCGGTGGCCCCTGATCGGACAACCGGCGATATCGTTTTCGAAGGCGTTGAATTCGCCTATCCAGGGGCAGATCAACCCGTGCTCAGCAATATCGGTTTCCGGGTGGCACCGGGCACAACTACCGCGGTCATCGGCTCGACGGGAGCCGGAAAGTCGACGCTGATCGGGCTGGTACCCAGGCTTTTCGACGCCACCGCCGGCACGGTCCGCGTGGATGGCACGGATGTGCGTGACTTCGACCCGGATGAACTGTGGCAGCGCATCGGCTTGATCCCGCAGCGGGCGTTCCTCTTCTCCGGCACGGTCGCCTCGAACCTGCGCTACGGCCATGAACACGCCACTGAGGAAGAACTCTGGGAGGCCTTGGAGATCGCGCAGGCCCGCGATTTTGTCGAGGCGATGCCCCAGGGGCTGGAAGCCGAAATCTCGCAAGGCGGAGTAAACGTCTCTGGTGGGCAACGACAACGACTCGCGATCGCCCGGGCACTGGTGAAGAAACCCGGAATCTACATTTTCGACGACTCCTTCTCGGCGCTGGATGTGGCCACTGATGCCGCCCTCCGCAACGCCCTGAGCACCCGGCTGCCGGGGGCGACCCAACTGGTGGTCGCCCAGCGGGTCAGCACGATCCGCGATGCGAATCAGATCGTCGTGCTCGATCATGGTCGGATCGTCGGGATGGGCAGCCATGCTGAACTGCTGAAAAGCAGCGGGACCTACCGCGAGATCGTGGAATCCCAGGAGAGCGTGGAGGCCGCGTCATGAGCGACCAGAGCAGAATCAAGTCTGAACCGGCCCGGGGTCCGATGGGTGGGCGTGGCCCGATGGGGATGGGGCGTGGGGCTCCCGTGGAAAAGGCCCAGAACTTCCTTCCCTCCGCCAAACGGCTACTCGGGAGCCTGCGCCCGGACATGCCCCGGATCATTGTGGTGATCGTGCTCGCCGTGCTCAGTGTCGGACTGACCGTCCTCGGCCCGTGGCTGCTCGGTAAGGGGACAGACGTTGTGTTTGCGGGGTTCATGTCGCGGCAGTTTCCGGTGGGCACCTCGCAGCAGGAGGTGATGGATCAGCTCACCGCGGCGGGACAGACGAATCAGGCCGACATGTTGAGTGGAATGGACATCGTCCCTGGTTCCGGGATCGATTTTTCGCGGCTGGGAACGATCCTGTTACTGGTCCTGAGCGTCTACCTCCTGGGCAGTGTGTTCGGTCTCTTCCAGGCGAGGATCCTCAACAAGATCGTGCAGGAAGCGATGCATCGGCTGCGACTTCAGGTGGAGGCCAAGATCCACCGGCTGCCACTGAGCTATTTTGATCGGGTGCAACGCGGGGACCTCCTCAGCCGCGTGACCAACGACGTGGATAACATCGGCCAGTCCCTGCAACAGACGTTGTCGCAGGCCATCACCTCATTACTGACCGTCATCGGTGTACTGGTGATGATGTTTGTGATCTCACCCTTGCTGGCGGCTATCGCATTGGTGGCCATCCCGCTGACGGTCCTGATCACGGTGCTCGTGGCGCGACGATCACAGAAGCTGTTCGTGGAACAGTGGAAACAGACCGGCATCCTCAACTCCCGGGTGGAGGAGACCTACTCCGGCCATGCGTTGGTCAAGGTTTTCGGACGTCAGCAGGTGGTCGAGACGGCTTTCGAGGAAGAAAATGACCGGGTCTACCAAGCCAGCTTCGGCGCCCAGTTCATCTCCGGCATCATCATGCCCAGCATGATCTTCGTCGGGAACCTCAGCTATGTTGCCATTGCCGTCGTCGGCGGAATCCAGGTCGCGGCCGGAGCGCTGTCGATCGGTGGCGTACAGGCGTTCATCCAGTACTCCCGCCAGTTCACGCAGCCGCTCTCGCAGCTGGGGTCGATGGCCAACCTCCTGCAGTCCGGGGTGGCCAGTGCGGAGCGGGTGTTTGAGCTGCTCGACGAAGCAGAAGAAGAGCCGGACCCCGACCCGGCGGAGTCCGCCCCGGCACAGGCCAACCACCTGGAGTTCCGGGATGTCTCCTTCAGCTACCTGCCCGAGCAACCGCTGATCATGGGGTTGAATCTGACCGCGAAATCGGGGAGCACGGTCGCGATCGTCGGGCCGACGGGGGCCGGCAAGACCACCCTCGTTAACCTCCTCATGAGGTTCTACGACATAGACAGCGGATCGATCACACTCGGGCTCGGTGATGGCTCGACCGCCGTCGACATCAGCCGGATGGCCCGGGATGACCTGCGGGCGCGCACCGGCATGGTGCTGCAGGACACCTGGCTCTTCGCCGGCACGATCCGGGAGAACATCAGATACGGTCGGCCCGAGGCCACCGAGGAAGAGTTGGTGAACGCGGCTGTGGCAGCTTATGTCGACAGGTTCGTGCACATGCTCCCTGAAGGGTATGACACGGTCCTCGATGATGAGGCGAGGAACCTCTCGGTCGGCGAACGGCAGCTGATCACCATCGCCCGGGCATTTCTCGCTGATCCGCGGCTGTTGATCCTGGATGAGGCGACCTCATCGGTGGACACCCGAACTGAGTTGCTCATCCAGCGCGCGATGTCGAAGTTGCGGCAGGACCGCACCGCGTTTGTCATCGCACACCGGTTGTCCACGATCCGCGATGCCGACCTCATCCTGGTGATGGAGGGTGGGGCGATTGTGGAACAGGGTACCCACGATGAGCTGCTGGCGGCGAGGGGAGCTTATCGGCGGCTCTACAACGCCCAGTTCAAGGCGCCGATGAAAACCGAGGCTCCGGGGCATCCAGGATTACCGGGGCATCCGGGCTCACCGGGGGATGTCGGTAGGTGACCCAGCCTTGTGCACCTCCTGCTGGCACGGGATGTTGAGGATCTTAGCCCGGGAAAAGCGCACTGAAGGTGCGCTGGGCGAGGTGGATCCGGTGTTTTGAGTTCGCCAGTAGCGAACGGTGGGACCCTGAAAACGGCTAAATGTGCGTGGAATTTCTCAGGGTTCCCACCCATTTATCCCTGATCACCTGCCAAAATGCAGGAAGTTGAGTGGGGCGGGAACAACTTTGGGGTTAGGCTCGTTGTCATAGATACAAGGTTGAGTGTCATCGGCTCAAGGGGATCTGTTAGTCTGGTTCCAGAAGTTGAGCTGAGCGCAGTCAACTTAAAGATAGATCCCGGATCAACAGGAGGAAATCACTATGGGACGTGCAGTAGGAATCGACCTCGGTACCACCAACTCGGTGGTGTCTGTATTGGAGGGCGGCGAGCCCGTCGTCATCGCCAACTCTGAGGGTGCCCGCACCACCCCGTCGATCGTTGCTTTCGCCAAGAACGGCGAGGTTCTGGTCGGCCAGTCTGCGAAGAACCAGGCAGTCACCAACGTCGACCGCACCATCCGCTCCGTCAAGCGCCACGTTGGCACCGACTGGTCTGTCGCCATCGATGACAAGAACTACACCCCGCAGGAAATCTCCGCTCGTACCCTGATGAAGCTGAAGCGCGACGCTGAGGCATACCTGGGCGAGGAGGTTACCGACGCTGTCATTACCGTCCCGGCCTACTTCGAGGACGCACAGCGCCAGGCCACCAAGGAGGCCGGCCAGATCGCCGGTCTGAACGTTCTGCGCATCGTTAACGAGCCCACCGCTGCTGCACTGGCCTACGGCCTGGAGAAGGGCGAGCAGGAGCAGACCATCCTGGTCTTCGACCTTGGTGGCGGTACCTTCGACGTCTCCCTGCTGGAGATCGGCGACGGTGTTGTCGAGGTCCGTGCCACCGCCGGTGATAACAAGCTCGGTGGCGATGACTGGGATCAGCGCGTCGTCGATTGGCTGGTTGAGAAGTTCAAGGCTGCCAACGGCATCGACCTGACCAAGGACAAGATGGCGCTGCAGCGTCTGCGCGAGGCCGCTGAGAAGGCCAAGATTGAGCTCTCCGCTTCTCAGTCCGCCAACATCAACCTGCCCTACATCACCGTTGACGCCGAGAAGAACCCGCTGTTCCTGGACGAGACCCTGTCCCGCACCGAGTTCCAGCGCCTCACCCAGGACCTGCTGGATCGCACCAAGAACCCCTTCAACCAGGTGATCAAGGATGCGGATCTCTCCATCTCCGAGGTCGACCACGTGGTCCTCGTCGGTGGTTCCACCCGTATGCCGGCCGTGACCGACCTGGTCAAGGAGCTCACCGGTGGCCGCGAGCCGAACAAGGGTGTTAACCCGGATGAGGTCGTCGCCGTGGGCGCTGCCCTGCAGGCCGGCGTGCTCCGCGGCGAGGTCAAGGACGTGCTGCTGCTCGACGTCACCCCGCTGTCCCTGGGCATCGAGACCAAGGGTGGCGTGATGACCAAGCTCATCGAGCGCAACACCACCATCCCGACCAAGCGTTCCGAGACCTTCACCACCGCCGAGGACAACCAGCCCTCCGTGCAGATCCAGGTCTTCCAGGGTGAGCGCGAGATCGCTTCCGCCAACAAGCTGCTCGGTTCCTTCGAGCTCGGCGGCATCGCACCGGCACCGCGTGGCGTCCCGCAGATCGAGGTCACCTTCGACATCGACGCCAACGGCATTGTCCATGTCACCGCCAAGGACAAGGGCACCGGCAAGGAAAACACCATCAAGATCCAGGACGGCTCCGGCCTGTCCCAGGACGAGATCGACCGCATGGTCAAGGACGCCGAGGCTCACGCCGAGGAGGACAAGCAGCGCCGCGAGGAGCAGGAGACCCGCAACTCCGCTGAGTCCATGGCCTACCAGACCCGCAAGTTCGTCGAGGAGAACTCCGACAAGGTCTCTGAAGACCTGAAGACGAAGGTCGAAGAGGCTGCCAAGGCTGTCGACGAGGCGCTGAAGGGCGATGACCTCGAGGCCATCAAGGCTGCCGTGGAGAAGCTCTCCACCGAGTCCCAGGAGATGGGCAAGGCCATCTACGAGGCTGACGCCAACTCCGGTGCCACCCAGGCCGAAACCCCGGATGCCGATGACAACGTCGTCGACGCCGAGGTTGTCGACGAGGACTCCGCTGAGGGCGCCGAGGATAAGAAGGAGGGTGACGCGAAGTGACCCAGTCCAACGGCATGCCGGAGAACCCCGGCGACCCGGAGAACACCGATCCGGAGGCAACTTCGGCGGAGCGTGCCGAGGCTGCTACCGAGGAGGCCGAGATCGGCCAGACGGCAGCGCCCGAGGATGCGGCTTTCGATGCGACCCTGGAGAGCGACATCAATGCCGCGCTCGCTGATCTGGACGCCGAGCTTGCCGACGCCGAGGCCTCCTCGGAAGAGGGGCTCGAGGCCAGCGTTGAGGCAGAACTCGCCGAGCGCACCGAGGATCTGAAGCGGGTCAGCGCGGAGTACGCCAACTACCGTCGTCGTACCGAGCGTGACCGCCAGGGTGTCATCGACACCGCCAAGACCACGGTCATCATCAAGCTGCTGCCGATTCTCGATGATCTCGATCTCGCAGAGCAGCACGGTGACCTCACCGAGGGACCGCTGAAGGTCTTCGCCGATAAGTTCCGTAGCACCTTGACGGAACAGAAGCTGGAATCCTTCGCGGTTGAGGGTGACCCCTTCGACCCGGAGATCCACGAGGCAGTCCAGGATCTGTCCTCCGGCGATGAGAAGGTCATCGGCACGGTCCTTCGCAAGGGCTACCGCTCCGGCGAGCGGATGATCCGCACCGCAATGGTCATCATCGCCGACCCCGCCTGAGATTGAACCAATCCTGACCGGTGTATACCGGTCAGAACATTCAATCGGGGATCAGGAACCCGCACCTTCTCATCGGAGAGCGTGCGGGTTCTTCTCGGCTCAGGTGCTGATGGATGCAGGTGTTGTGGCACAAAGTGCCGTGGGTCAAGTTCAAAAGCGCTGGCTGAAGGGAGCTTCGGTTCAACAGGCTCAGGCCGGGTACAGAGCATCAGAGGGACTGTGGTTTTCAGTGGGATCCAGCCTCAAACTTCAGTGCGTTAGACTCAACCACAAGTAATAACCAGCATTTGGCCGATGCTCTGCGGTTGCCGCTGAAATCAGTTGAAACGAAGTTCTACAGAAGTTAAAGGAGAGTGTCTGATGGCACAGAACGAGTGGGCAACTAAGGATTACTATGCCGACCTCGGGGTGTCTTCGACCGCCAGCGCGGAGGAGATCAAGAAGGCCTACCGAAAGCTCGCCCGCGAGAACCATCCGGACGCCAAACCCGGTGACACGCCCGCGGAGGAGCGCTTCAAGAAGGCCGCCGCCGCCTATGACGTGGTCGGCGACGAGAAGCAGCGCAAAGAATACGATGAGATGAAGGCAATGCTGGGTGGCGGAGGTTTCTCCGGCTTCGGCAGGGGCGGGGGCGCCGGATTCCCCGGCGGGTTTCGCCAGACGTCGGACTTCAACACCTCCGACCTCTTCGGCGACCGATCCAGTGGAGGATTTTCTGAAGACGGCGGTCTGGGCGATATCTTCAGTGGCCTTTTCAACCGCAGCGGCGGTTCTCGCGGGACAGCTCGGCCGACGCGGGGCGCAGATGTCGAAACGGAGATCACCCTTGATTTCGTCGAGGCGGCGAAAGGGACGACGATCCCGCTTCAACTGACCGGTGATGCGCCCTGCAATATCTGCCACGGTTCGGGATCCAAATCCGGCAACCCCTCCACCTGTGGCGACTGCTCCGGCACCGGCTTCACCTCAGAAAGCCGAGGTGCCTTCGGACTCTCCGCACCCTGTGCCACCTGCGGTGGCTCCGGCCAGGTCATCACCGACCCCTGTACCCACTGCTCCGGCACCGGTACGGTCAACCGCACCCGCTCCATCACCGTGCGGATTCCCTCCGGTGTGATCAACGGGCAGAAGGTTCGCCTCGCGGGCCAGGGCGAGGCCGGTCCCAACGGTAAGCCCGCCGGTGATCTCTTTGTCACGGTGCATGTCCGTGAGGACAAGGTGTTCACACGATCCGGAGATGACCTCGAGGTCACGGTTCCGGTGTCCTACACCGAGCTAGCCCTCGGCGAGACCATCACGGTGCCGACCTTGGATTCCCTGGTGCGGGTCAAGGTACCGGCGGGTACCCCGAATGGCCGCACTCTTCGGGTGCGGGGCCGCGGCGTCCCGAAGCGCAGCGGCGAGGCCGGTGACCTGCTGGTTACTGTGCAGGTGAAGATTCCCAAGGACCTGAATGCGGCGGCAACCAGCGCGCTGCGGACCTACGCCCAGGCCGAGAAGGACTCCGGTTTTGATCCCCGGGCAGAGTGGGCCGGAGCGCAGCGGAAGTAGTGTTCCGGGATTCCGGTGTGAGCTGATAGTGGTGGGATTCGAGAGCGGAGGGAGGTGAGGAGAAATCATGGCGACACAAGAATCCGGAACGTCTTCCGGCCAGGATCCGGTGGATTCCATCGAGGTCGGTGAGGTGTTCGTGATCTCGGTGGCGGCGGAACTGTCCGGCATGCATGCGCAGACATTGCGCACCTATGACCGGATGGGTTTGGTGACCCCGATCCGAACCTCCGGTGGCGGCCGGCGTTATTCGCGCCGGGACGTGGCAATGCTCCGAAAGATTCAGCGCCTTAGCCAGGACGAGGGGGTTAATCTCGCCGGTATCAAGGCGATTATTGAACTCACCGAGGCCAATGATGTGCTGCAATCCGAGGTGGCTGAACTTCGGGTGGCGAACCAGCAGCTACGTGATCATCTGGAACGTGGCGGCGGACGCTCCCGTGGGGAGATCGTGCACGTTCCCCGCTCCACCGCTGTGGTGATGTGGGAGCCGCGCCGTTCCCGACGCGAACGGCAACGTTAGCCAACTTCGCCGGGGATGCGCCCCTCCCCATCCTGGAAACCCTCGCCACCCCCATCTGGGGCGACGAGGGTTTTCTCTATTTCCTTCTGACCAGCGGCTATCGTGGAACCGTGTCATCTTCTCAGAATTTCCAATGCTGCAGTTCACACCTGGGAAATGAAAGTTGCTTGCGTCACATCTGGAGTGCGGATACAAAGGGGGGTAGTCATCACAGCCCCAGCAGGACTGTTCGGGCGACTCGAATTTTCAGAGGAAAGGCTTCACCATGACCGTGTATGCAAACCCGGGTACCGAAGGCGCGATCGCCAACTTCGAGAAGCGATATGAAAACTACATCGGCGGTAAGTGGGTGCCGCCGGTGGAGGGTCAGTACCTGGAGAACATCACCCCGGTCACGGGTGAAGTCTTCACCGAGGTCGCCCGCGGCACCGCCGCAGATGTTGAACTCGCGCTGGATGCCGCCCATGCCGCCGCTGATGCCTGGGGCAAGAGCTCCGTGGCGGAACGCGCCCTGATCCTGCACCGGATCGCTGACCGCATGGAGGAGCACCTCGAGGAGATCGCGGTCGCCGAATCCTGGGAGAACGGCAAGGCCGTCCGCGAAACCCTCGCCGCCGATATCCCGCTGGCCATCGATCACTTCCGCTACTTTGCCGGTGCCATCCGGGCGCAGGAGGGGCGCACCTCCCAGATCGACAATGACACCGTGGCCTACCACTTCCAGGAGCCGCTGGGCGTGGTCGGTCAGATCATCCCCTGGAACTTCCCGATCCTCATGGCGACCTGGAAGATCGCCCCCGCACTGGCCGCCGGTAACTGCATCGTCCTCAAGCCTGCGGAGCAGACCCCAGCGTCAATTCTCTACCTCATGAACATCATCGGTGATCTGCTCCCGGATGGTGCGCTCAACATCGTCAATGGACTGGGGGGCGAGGCCGGTGCGGCACTGTCCGGCTCCAACCGGATCGCCAAGATCGCCTTCACCGGTTCCACCGAGGTCGGCAAGATCATCAACAAGGCCGCCTCCGACAAGATCATCCCGGTCACCCTGGAGCTCGGCGGTAAGTCGCCGTCCATCTTCTTCAAGGACATCATGGACGAGGATGACGGATTCCGGGAGAAGGCCCTCGAAGGTTTCGCGATGTTCGCCCTCAACCAGGGTGAGGTCTGTACCTGTCCTTCCCGTGCGCTGGTCCACGAGTCCATCGCCGATGAGTTCCTGGAGCTGGGCACCAAGCGGGTCGAGGCCATCAAGATCGGTAACCCGCTGGATACCGAGACCATGATGGGCGCCCAGGCCTCCCTGGAGCAGATGGAGAAGATCAGCTCCTACCTCGAGCTCGGCCCGAAGGAGGGCGCCCAGACCCTGACCGGCGGTAACGTCAATAAGATTGAGGGTCTGGAGGGTGGCTACTACATTGAGCCCACCGTCTTCCGCGGTGACAACTCCATGCGCATCTTCCGCGAGGAGATCTTCGGCCCGGTGCTCTCCGTGGCCACCTTCAAGGATTTTGATGAGGCGATCCGCATTGCCAATGACACCAACTATGGCCTGGGCGCCGGTGTCTGGTCCCGCCAGAACAACATTGTCTACCGTGCCGGCCGCGCTATCCAGGCTGGTCGTGTCTGGGTGAACCAGTACCACAACTACCCGGCGCACTCCGCCTTCGGTGGCTATAAGGAGTCCGGTATCGGCCGCGAAAACCACCTGATGATGCTGGACCACTACCAGCAGACCAAGAACATGCTGGTCTCCTACACGGAGAAGCCCTCCGGCCTGTTCTAGGTTCTGCTACGAAAGTCGTGTGAGCCACCGGTCGATGTTCGCGATTCGGACGGTGGCATCGAAACACACTGCGAGGTCGTGTTTGAGCGCGTTAAACACCACGCAATGGATGTTTCGGCCCTTGTGCGCCCCCGGATCACCGACCGGTGGCCTGCCACCGCGTGATCCTTTCGCCGCGCGGTGGCTTTCTGGTTTTCTTTTATCGGAATCCATCGCTGCGATGGCTCGATGCCGCAGGTAGGGTCGGTTCGCCCGCGAAGGGGATGCCTTGTCCACCAACCGCCGATCCATCCGTTGTGGCGAGTCCCGGTGGTCAGGTTGCGCAGCTCGTGGCATCGGGGTCTGCCGGACTGCTGGGATGTGGGGAGCAGGGGGTGCAGTACTACCCATTAACTCAATCTTGCGGATAAACGCCGGTAAAGCCAGTGGAACTGGGCTAGGGTCACCTACCTAAAGCAACCTCTTAAACTAGGAGCTCCACGGCATGACCACTGTCTCGCAGCCGCCTACCCTCACCGGTCGACGATCGGGGAACGCGACGTGGATCGTCGTGGTGGTCTGTGGCGTCATCGCAGCGATGCACGTATGGAAACTTCCCAGTGCGCTCACGGAGGTCCAGGCCGATCTCAGCATCAGCCTGGTGCAGGCCGGCCTACTGTTGGGGCTGGTGCAGCTGGCGGGAGTATTCGGCGGAATTCCGGCATCCATCATGGGCGAACGCGTGGGGCTGCGCCGGACCGTGATCCTCGGCCTGGCCCTGCTGGTGACGGGCACCGTGATCAGTGCTCTGGCGACCACGTCAGCGGTGATGATGTCCGCCCGCGCCCTGGAAGGCATCGGGTATCTCGCAGTCACTGTGATGGCTCCGGCGTTGATCCGCCGCGACACCCCGACCGACCGGTTGACCATCGCGATGGGGGCCTGGGCGGGGTTCCAGGGGATGGCGACCTTCATTGCCGTGCTGGGCAGCTCACTTCTCCTGCAGGTCACTGATTGGCGCATGTGGTACTGGATCATGGCTGCCGTGACCGCCGTCGGGATTCCGCTGCTGCTGAAGTTCACGGCCCCAGATTCCCGGCGGGAGGGTGGCGTGGGAGCGGCCTTCGGCCGGGTCTGGGTGACGGTGCGCAGCTGGAAGCCGTGGATCGCCGGTGCGGTGTTCTCCTGCTACACCGTCCAATGGACTGCCGTGATCGGGTTTCTGCCCACCGTCTACGAGGCGTACGGGGTCGGCCCCGTGCTGGGTGGGGCGCTCTCGGCCGTCGCCGGCGGGGTCAACGCCGTGGGCGCGGTAATGGCCGGATTACTGCTGCGGCGCGGAATTGCCGTCCGCAAGCTGGTCATCACTGCCTTTGTGGTCATGGGCATCACTTCCTTCGGTGTCTACGCCGTGGATTGGTCTGTCCTACCCGGTACCTTCATCCCGCAGTTTGTGCTGGTCTGTATCTTTTCGATGGTTGGCGCCCTGATCCCCACCTCCATGTTTCGGATTGCCGTGGACCTGGCCCCGCCCGGGGGTTCGCCGCCCGGTGTGGTCGGGCTGATGCAGCAGATGCAGAACACCGGAAATTTCCTCGGCCCCATCCTGTTGGCATGGTTGGCCGCACAGGCCCATGGCTGGCACACCTCCTGGTGGCTCACCGCTGCCGCGGGCACCCTCGGCATCGCATTGATCATGCTCTTCTCCGAGGAACGGCTGGGTTTTTCCTTGCGGGAGAAGTAAGCGTCGAGGCATCGTCGAGGGGAAGCTCGCTGACCAGAAGCTAAAAAAGAACCACTGGTGTCCCGCGTTGAACAGCGCGGCACCTCAGCGCCTCATCTCCCGGCCACTACCGAGCGAAGCTGCCCGAGAAACTGCGGATCATGCCAATACTCGGAGTGATTGGCCGGTGATTCCCACACCGTGGCGCCAAAGGTCCGGGAGGTGGGGTCAACACCGTGGATCCCGCCTAAAGCGGTGGCAGAGAGGCCGATCGGGTCCGTTGATCCGGTAACCGCATGAACGCGGGGTGTCTCGCTGTCCAGATGAAGGTGCTCGGCTTTGGCCACCCCGACGCCGGGACTGCCGATCAAGACCACATCATCGGCGGCCAGCCCGGGTCCCCGCCGGTTCGCGGCCCGGCCGACCACCACTGATCCGTAGCTGTATCCGAGCATCACCCGATGTTGTCCCGGATTCCGGCGGGCCAGTTCAGATTGAAACTCACGGAGCTTTGGTGCCGCCTGTTCCGCGGGAATCCGGCTCAGTGCCTCGGGCACCGTGGCGGGGGCAGGGTGGCCCATCCACAGGACCGTGGCGGCACCGGTGGCCTGGGAGATATTCCGCGCGCGGTCAACGTAGGTGGGCCAGCTTTCGGGGGCCGCGGACCCGGTGCCAGCAGCGATGGTGACCACGGCATCAGCGGTGTCGATATCCCCGAGTGCCGCCACAAAGGTGCCTTCGCCGACCTCCAGGAACTGCAGCTCCGGGTGTTGGCCGGCCAGCTGCTCAAGTTCCGGCAGGAGATTCGGTAGATGGTATTCGTGGATGGCGGCGGCGGAAAGTCCCTGGAAGTCAGCGAAGGCTTCCGCTGGCGGCGGCACCTCCACCGCGCAACGGGCGGTGATTTCCCGGGCACACATGAAATCAAGGAGCTGGGCGGCCGCCGCCACCTGCTGCAGAATAACGGTTAGACCGGGGTGGTATTCGCCGAGGGCTTCCGCCAACGGGAGGGCCCGGTCCAGGAGTTCCTCCCAGGGGATCAGCAGCCCGGCCACCTTAGCGAGTACCTCGCTGACCTCAGTGATCTGCTGAGCGACCTGGGGGAGTGGGGCGTGCTGCAGGTTCAGGTGGCGGAATCCTTGCTCGAATCCTGCCCCGGACGCCGTTGCCGCCAGCGCCGACCACTCAGTCTCCCGATCGCTGGCCTCCCCCACCATCGCGGTGCCGCTATGTCGTAGCAGTTCAGCGAGGCTGAGCAGGTCTGGGCTGTGCAGCGGTAGCAGGGGTGTGCTCATCGGTAAGCCTTGAAACTCTCCGAGAACTCCCGGTCGGTGGATTCCAACGCCAGGCTGAACTCACGCAGCTGGGTCAGGTGATCTCCGACCGCCTGGGAAGCCAGCGTGCAGTGTCTTCGCCAGCGCTGTGTCGCCTCTTCCAGTGCGGTGGCGGTGCGACTGGTGCCCGGGAGAGATGTGGTCGGGGGAATGCGAAAAGGGTGGTTGAGCTGGGTCAGGGCAGCAGTAAGATGGGTGTCAAAGTTCAGGGCAGCGGAGTTCATGGGCACAGTGAAACTCACTTCCCGGTGATCAGGCAATCACCGGCTGCACCCATCTGTGGATAACTACCAGTTGTCCACATAGTCTGGGTTCATGCGCATCGCAGTGGTACAGCTTCAGTCCGGAGCGGATACGCTGGCCAATTTGGCCCAGGTCCGTGATACCGCCCGCCAGGCCGCCGGGGAGGGGGCGAAACTCATCGTCTTCCCCGAGGCCACCAGTCAGGCTTTCGGTACCGGCCGACTGGACCGCCACGCCCAGGAGCTTGAGGGGGAATTCGCCACCGGAGTCAAGGATCTTGCTGAGGAGCTCGGGGTGGTGATCATCGCCGGTATGTTCAGCCCGGCGGACACCATCGAGCGTGCGGGCAAGACGATCAACCGGGTTTTTAACCTGGCATTGGTCACCGGCGGTGGGCACCACACCGGCTACCGCAAGATCCACACCTATGATGCCTTCAATTACGCGGAATCAGATACGGTGCACCCCGGTGATCAGCTGCTCAACGTTGAGGTGGCGGGCCACACCATCGGCGTGGCGATCTGTTATGACGTGCGTTTCCCCGAGCAGTTCAAGGAGCTGGCACGCCAGGGGGCGAAAGCGATTGTGCTGCCGACCTCCTGGGCGGACGGTCCGGATAAGTTGGCCCAGTGGCGTACCCTGACGGCCGCCCGGGCTCTGGACTCCACCAGTTGGATCATCGCAGCCGGGCAGGCCCGTCCGGGTGGGGAGGCTGAGGGTGGCAAGCCCAGTGGGCCGACCGGCCTGGGACATTCCTGCGTGGTTGATCCCAATGGCAACCGGGTGGCGGAGGCCGGCTACGGCGAGGAGACGCTCATCCTTGACATCGACTTTGATCTGGTGGACAAGGTCCGAAAGGTACTTCCTGTCCTAGAGGCCTGATATATCCGCGTAGCACCGGGGGGAAAGTCACCAGGCTTCGTAGTGCACGTGGTTGAAGGGGACTCCACCGCGGTAGAGGGTGCGCACGGTCTCGTGCACGCCTCGGGCGGGACCTGCGACGAGTACCTCATGGTTGGGCCAGCGGCCTTGCGCCAGGACGCATGCGCCGAGGTCAGCGCTGACCTGAAGTTCCAGTCCCTCGGGCCGCTGCGAGGTGGTGGTTGCCCCGACCCACCAGGGATCGGTGTCATGTTCCACGACCGGGGTGATCTCGAGCCAGTCCACGGCCTGGGCGACATTCCACAGTGCGAGCAGATCATGCAGCTCGCCGGGGTATTCAGCGCTCATGATCAGGTGGACTGGCCGGTGCGGTCCAGGTTTTTGGAGCAGATCGAAGATGATGGCGCGCATGGGAGCCAGGCCCATCCGGTGGGCGATCAGCAGCAGTGGGGAACTGCTCTGGGGGACCAGGTTTCCGGTGGGGGCGCCGAGGGTCCAGAAATCGCCGACCCGGGGGGTGGCGAGCATCGGGGAGACGGTGCCCTTCTCATGGATCTGGATGTGGAATTCCAGCTGGCCGTAGTCATTGGCGGGCAGCGCCGGGGAGAGGTTCCGCCAGGTGCCGGGCAGAAAGTTCATGGCCACCGGGATGTGCTGACCGGCGTGGTATTTCATGCCCGGGGTTTCCAGGTGGACCACGCTGATCCGGCGGCTGCGGCGCTCAACGTGGGTGATGGTGGCCAGGTAGGCGGCCGGCACCCCGGCCAGGTCCTGCTCGAGGGCGGCGGCGGCCATGGACCGGCACACCTGGCGCAGCGCCTTCTGGGCGGCGGCGATGATGGCAGGGTTGGTGGCGGGAAGGGCATCGTCAAGCGCGGCCGCGAGGGCCTCGCCGAAGGGTTCATAGGCTTCGGAGGGGAAGCCGTGGCGGCGGTGCTGCACACCGTGGCCGGCCACATAATTGAGCACGTGCTGCGGTACCTCGCCGCTCAGGGGCGTCCGGTCTAATACATCTGTAATAGCCGGGACCAGCTGGAGGTGGGTGCGTTCCCGGGAGAGCGGGAAGATCGAGCGGGCCTCCAGGATGCTGGTGAAGAAGTGGTCATGCACCAGATCCAGGAACCGGGCCTCCTGAGCACGCACCTTGCTGGCTACATCGGAAAGCGTCTCGGAGGGGATCACGTTTCCCATTGTGCCCTATTGTCTCCAGCTGGTTCCAACGGGCGACACCGGGACCCTAGGAAATCTCATATCCCGTGGTCAGTCCTTCTTTCGCGGAGATCCAGCCGAGCGCCGGGGCGATGTGTTCGGCGAAGTTCTGCAGGATGGAGAGGTTGGCTTCCACACCCATCTGGTTGGGGATGGTCAGCATCAGCGAGTCTGCGGACATGACCGCCGGATCCGCCTTGAGCTGCTCGATGAGCACATCCGGCTCGGCGGCGTAGGAACGGCCGAAGGTGACCGGAATGCCCTCGCCGAGGGAACCGATCTGGTCCTTCTCGGAGGCCTGCAGGCCGAACATCTGACGGTCCTTCTCTGAGACGATCGGGAAGATGGAGCGGGAGACCGAGACCCGCGGGGTCCAGTCGTGGCCGGCCTGCTGCCAGGCGGCGCGGTAGCGACGGATCTGCTCGGCCTGGATCTCGCCGAGGGTGGAGCCATCGGCCTCGGAGACCAGAGTGGAGCTCATCAGGTTCACCCCATCGCGGGCGGCCTGCTCGGCGGTGCCGTGGGAACCGGCGCCCCACCACATGTGCTTGCGTAGGTTCGGGGCCTGCGGGAAGACCGGCAGGGGAGTGCCGGGGCGGTACATGTTCGGGTACTGCTTGCCGGCTTCGGCGGCCTTGGCCATGCCGTAGCCGTCGATGGCGGCGAGGAAGGTCTCCCACTTGGACCGCGCCATGTCAGCGCCATTGTCCTGCTCGCTGGTGTAGCCGAAGGCCTCCCAGCCCTTCTCGGCGGGCTCGGGTGATCCCCGGGAAACGCCGAGGGCGAGTCGGCCGTCGGAAATCAGTTCCAGGGCGGCGGCCTCTTCCGCGAAGTAGAGGGGGTTTTCATAGCGCATATCGATCACGCCGGTGCCGACCTCGATGTGCTTCGTCTTGCCGGCGATGGCGCCGAGCAGGGGCATCGGGGAGGCACCCTGCGGGGCGAAGTGATGGACGCGGAAGGAGGCGCTGTTGACTCCGATCTCATCGGCGGCGACCGCGAGATCGATGGCCTGGTGGAGGGTGTCACGGGCATTGGGTCCGGGTTGGTTGCCCATGGCGTAATGGCCGAAGCTGAGGAAGCCGAATGATTTCATGACAGTCATTGTAGTTGATGTGTCAACAACTGTCGAGGGGGAATGTTTTCCGCTTATCGACGCCGCGCCCTCCCCGGCCGGCAACTACTTCCCGCTCAGCCACTTCCAGGCCTTCCGGCCCGCCAGCCGCCCGGCTCGGGTCGCGCCCACCGTGGAGGCGGTGGAGCCGTATCCCACCAGTAGTACACGTGGATCGGCGGCCGGGGTGACCTCATCGATGAGTTCAATACCCTTTTTGCCGCGCAGCTTCATCGGGGCCAGGTGGCGCAGTGCCGCCCGGAAACCGGTGTTCCAGAAGATGACGTCCACCTTCTCGAGGTGCCCCTGCGGGTAGGGGTTCCAGCTCTCCGGTACCGCCAGCCCCTCGCCAGTGGCGGGGCCCAAACCTTCCTGGCGCTCGGACAGTGGCGGGCCGAAGCGGACGGTATCCGGGTAGATCCGGTCGATCATGCCCCGGCTGACCAGTGCGCCATCCTTCACTCCGGCCAGGTAATCCGGAAGCTGCGGGATGCCGGTGGTGCGCACCACCGAGGCCGGGGCCTGGCCGGCGTGGGTGCGTTCCCGCACCGCCTTTTCCACCGCCAGCCCCCAGCCGGCGTCAAACTCCCGGGCAGTGAAGTTCGGCGGGCGGCGGGTGGCCCAGATGGTCTCGGTGACCGGAGCCAACTCCAGGAGAAACTGCACCGCAGAGAGTCCGCCGCCGATCACCAGGGTCCGCTTTCCGGCAAAATCCTCGGCCCTGACGTAGTCCCTGGTGTGCAGCTGCCTGCCCTGAAAATTCTCGATCCCCGGAATGTAGGGGACATGCGGGTTGGTCCAGGTGCCGGAGGCGTTGAGGACCATGCGGGTCAGCCAGCTCCGACCGTCCCGGGCGCTCACCCGCAATAGGCCCTCGGCGGACTCCTCGACTCCGGTCACGTCCACCGGGCGGACCGTCTTCAGTCCAAAGGTGTCCTCATAAGTGCCGTAGTAATCCGTCACCAGCTGACTGGCAGGAATGTCGGGATCCGGGCGTTTCATGGCGAGTCCCGGGAGGTCGGCGATGCCGTGGGCCTTTCCCAGGGTGAGCGAGTCCCAGCGGTGGCGCCACGCGCCGCCCGGGCCGGGGTTGGCGTCGATAAGCAGGAAATCCTCGCCCGGCACCAGGCCGCGCCGGGCGAGCTCATGGGCGGCGCTCAGCCCCGCCTGGCCCGCTCCGATGATGATGGCCTGATACTTCGTTGTCATGTCAACAACTTTAGCATCATTGGGGAGGCTTTGTGAAGGCAATGTTTCGATTCAGTCTCTAAACTAATAGGAACACTGTGATGTGGACTAGGCTCTCCATGTTCTGTAACCCAGTCGATCAATTTTGAGAGGAAGTGCGCCCAACATCATGGAGTACACCCCTTTTAGTCTCTTGCAGGATGTGGGATGGATTTCCGCACTGATGGTGATCGGCAATGTGCTGCGCCGGAAAATCCCCTTCTTCCAGACCCTGCTGATTCCCTCACCCATCACCGCCGGCCTGATCGGAATGGCGCTGGGCCCGCATGTTCTCGGATGGATCAACTTCTCCGATCACATGGGCACCTACACCACTCTGCTCATTGCAGTGGTCTTCGCAGCCATGCCTTATTCCATGCAATTCAGTCGCTCGATGCGCTCCGGTGCGCAGAACATGTGGTCCTATTCCACCGGAATGTTCATGGGCCAGTGGGCGATCTTCATCCTGCTCGGCGTCTACTTCTTCCAGCCGGTCTGGGGCACTGAGGACTGGTTCGGCATGATGCTGCCCGTCGGCTTCGTCGGCGGCTTTGGTACCGCCGCAGCGGTCGGCAGTTCCCTGGAGGCCTCCGGCGCGGTCGCCGCCGCCTCCCTGGGCTTCACCTCCGCCACCGTGGGTACCCTGGCCGCCATCGTCGGCGGCATCATCTTCACCACCTGGGGCATCAAGAAGGGCAAGACCGCCGCGATGCCCACGAAGTTGCCCTGGGACCTGCGCTCCGGCTACATTGACAAGCTCTCCGAGCGTCCCAGCATCGGCAAAGCCACCACCAACCCCTCGGCCATCGAGCCGCTGGCCCTGCACGCCGGCATCATCGCCTTCACCGTGCTGCTCGCCTACCTGTTCAACCAGTGGATCACCTCGATGTTTTCGACGGTATCCATCCCGCTCTTCGCCACCTCCTTCGTGGTCGGCATCATCGGCATGGGCATCCTCCGCGCACTGAAGAAGCCGGAGTACCTGGACCGGGACACCGTCAACTCGATCTCCGGCGCCTCCACCGATTACCTGATCGCCTTCGGTATCGCCTCGATCGTCCCAGCCGCCATCGCGGACTACCTGGTGCCGCTGGTCATCCTCTTCGTCGCCGGCGTCGTCTACTGTGTTCTCTTCTTCTTCTTTGTCGCCCCGCGCTTCTTCGGCGAGAAGTGGCTCGAGCGTGCCGTCTTCGGTTGGGGCTGGGCAACCGCCGCCGTGGCCACCGGTATCGCACTACTCAAAATCGTCGACCCGAAGCTGAAGTCCGGGACCCTGAATGAATACGGCGTGGCCTACATCGGCTTCGCGCCCTTCGAGATCGGCATGACCATCATCGCCCCGATCGCGGTGATCGCGGGCATGACCGCC
This sequence comes from Corynebacterium sp. A21, assembly GCF_052266655.1. Taxonomy (NCBI): domain Bacteria; kingdom Bacillati; phylum Actinomycetota; class Actinomycetes; order Mycobacteriales; family Corynebacteriaceae; genus Corynebacterium; species Corynebacterium sp. A21. The sequence goes on along the minus strand of NZ_JBQPQY010000007.1, from coordinate 100,481 downwards.
GGACTCGGCTGGGCATCGCTGATCGTGGCGGTGGCGGTGCTCGGCGCTGCCTTCGTCCTCAGATGGCTACCGGAGCGGGGTCATGTCCGCGGAGATGACCGGGAGCCGGAACCGGCCTCCGCCGGGGAAGCATGATCCCTGGATAATTCCCTCGCCAGCCGCATCGCTGCCATTGACTTCAGGTCTGGCACGCGGCGCTGGCATGGTGTGCGCAGCTGCGCACACCTGGCGGGGTGCGGGGGATTGCCATCACAGAGACAGCAAACGCCGCCGCGGCAGAACTGTGGGGACAGCTCTGCCACGGCGGCGGGTGAGATAAGTCGCTCAGACGACTTTCCGGTTCTCCCGGTGGGCATCCCGGTAATCGTTGATCACGCCGATGGTGAGCTGGATCAACACGATCGCAGCAAGTACCGGCCAGATCAGGATGTAGATGGTCATCAGTGCGGTGGTCATTCGCTGCCACCTCCCTTCGGGTCAGCATCGCTGCCACCATTGTCGACATCCGCAGAGCGGTGCGCCGACTGTGCTGCTTCATACTTCGAGGTATCAGCGGCATCAGCGTCCGAGAGAGTGGTCTTGCGGGTCGCACCACCCTGGAAGGACAGCACCCGCTGGTCGATGAGGTCGAAATCGAAGCGCTCATTGCTGCGGAGACTGATGGCCACGCACAAGGCGGTACTGATGCCGTAGGCGACCAGCGCGCTGAGCAGCACCGGGTAGTCGCGGAGGAACCCGAGGAAGAGCGGCACCATGGCGAGGAACATGATCGCTGCCGCGATGAAACCAGCTCGGCGACCGAAGACACCGAAGGCCAGCAGCCCCACTGCGCTCGCAGCACCGAGGGCGCTGAGGAGTTCGAAGACCACTGCTTGAACCCCGAACATCGGAATCAACTCGAAACGGGTCAGCAGGAAGAAGGTCACCGCCACCACCACGGAAATAACGAATGCCTTGCTGGTGATCCGGTTCCAATAGAAGCTCGCGATCACCGGGAAGACCAAGGCACCCCATAGACCGCCAACGAAGACCAGCAGGCCCAAGATATTGAAGCTGGCGAAGGCCAGGGCCACACCAGCGGCGGTCGCACCAACCATGGTCATCCGGCCGACCAGCAACATCGTTTTTGCCTTGACGCGGCCCCGGGCGATGTTCTTGCCGTAGATGTCGGTCATGGCGATCGAGGCCAGTGCCGAGAGATCGGAGTCCGCGGTAGAGGACAGTGAGCCGATCACCATGATGAACAACGCCACAATGAGGAAGGCGGGCAGGAACTCCACGCCCATCTGCGGAATGATGTTATTGGTGTTGCCATCTACCGGCTGCATGCCGATCATGGCGGCGAGGACACCGAGCATGCCCAGACCGATGACGGTGCCGGCGTAGCCGAGGGTCGCGGTGACGAAGGTTGATTTGATGTGGTCCACCCGCACCGCGAACAGTCGCTGCATGATGGTCTGGTTGCCGATCGCATAGGCCAGCACCGCCACCATGTAGGGCGCACCCTGATAGAGGAAGGCATCCTTCGACCAGAAGTCCGCCTTCTGGGGATTCTGCTCCCGCAGCGTATCCATGCCGACACTGATCATGTCGGGGCCGCCTGCGGCGAAGAAGATCACGGGAATGATGATGACCGCAGCCCCCATCATGGCCACAAGCTGGATATAGTCAGTGAGTACCGAAGCCCGGAACCCAGACCAGATGGTGTAGGCGAGAACGCCGATCGCAACCGCAACCACACCGGTTCCAAAGCTGAAGGGGGTCAGCATGTACACCAGTGCGCCGGCGGCGGTGAAGTTCGCGGTCAGGCTGATGAGACTGCCGGCGATATTCGATACCGCGAGCATCAGCTGACTGGAAGAGCCGTGCCGGGCGTGAACCATCTCCGCGAGAGTGTGCGCATGCGGTGCGAGTGTGCGGAAGCGCTTTCCGAAGGGGTAGATGCACAGAATCATCAGCGCGCCCCAGAGGCCATAGTGAATGGGACCAGAGATCCCGTAGATAAAGCCGGCCTCGGCTGCAGCGTAGAAGGAAGCTGCCCATACCCAGGTCGCGGTCATCGATGAAGCGGAGAAACCGTAGCCGATGGCTCCGCTGGACACCATGAATCCGTCGACGTTTTCCTTGCGTTCCCGGATAGTCAGGGTGATCAAGAAGGTCACTCCGAAAAAACCGACCAACATTAATATGGTCGCCCATGAACTGAACTGAAAGCCGTCCAAATCTCCTCCATACCTCGGGACCGAAGAATGAATTGACCCGCGGCATGAGGTGGCTGGGCGAAAATGCCGCAGCATTTTGGTCCCGATATAAAGTAAATACACATCCTCTGCCGGCGGGGCGATTTGAGTGCTGAATCACCATAACAACATTCGGAGTTCTAGCCGAATTGGGAATTCCCATATTTAAACGACATTTTTATTATGATATACTCAGGGGTTTTCGGGGAAAAGTTCTTTCTACTATATCGCCAGCGTGGCCGGTGTCCGGGCGGTTATTATCGGCTGCTTTTCGGGTGGGGCAGTGGGGGTGGTATTAGTTGAATCGCACGTCAGTCAATGATGTCGTGCGTGGCGGTGCGGGGGCTGGATGGGTCACTCATTTACCAATTTCGGGCTTTTATGGTGCCGCTATGGAGTGACTGGTGAAGTATTGGCGTTGTGGGTTAGCCACTTTGCGGGGGATATGAGTGGTGTGTTCTCTGGCGGCTTACGGGGGTGGTCTCGGGTTGGCCCGAAGGTGTTTATGCCGCCTATTTGGTTGGGGTTTTCATGGCTGGATAAAAGCTATTGTGGCGACACCTGGAAGGTGAAATCGGCGAGGGTCCTGTTGGGGACTTTGTCCGAATTTCCATATTGTAGATGGCCGAGAATTGATGTTTAGAAGAGGAGTTTCTGCGCTGTTGTGGCGCATATCTTCACTACTTTTCTATTCCTAATAGAATTCCGTCCCTATGGAATGTCAAAGAGACTAAGTGGCAAATTGATTGTATGACCCAGTGGTTTGTATTTTCTCTTCTGGGCGGCGGGGGCGGGCGGAAAGCGGCGAGGCGGAGACGGGCTTTCTGCGGTCAGTTCGAATGGTGGTGGCAGCGGCGGGATCTGGTGGGGCTCCCGGGGCATCTTCAGTCTGGAGTGGCACGGCGCCGAGGGCTGGACGGAGACGGCTGGAGGTATCTATCGGGAGGGGGCATCTATATCGGCCAGTTCTTCTCCGGTAGTCGCTGACCCCGTAGCGCCTCCTGCTTTCCGATGTCCGCTTGGCTGGCCCTGTAGCTGGGGGCGACTGCGGGTCGGCAGGGGTTCTGGGGTCCGGCGAGTGCAGGGTTTTTCCGGAACCGTAGTTGGGGTCGAGCCACTAGGCTGGGAAGTCATTAGGCTGGATAATGAGGGTGAAGTTGAGTCGCCTAAGCTCAAGAATTTTTGAAGAAATTTGAGGTTGAGTGGAACAGACTCAACTCCTTGTGCGTTATGACTAGTGAGATCGAAAAGAATGGCTGGTGAACACCAGTCACAGACTGGAAAGGAAAGGTGCATGAGCTCCTTCAATCCGACCACCAAGACCCAGGAAGCCCTGCAGTCCGCACTGCAGTCAGCCTCCGCCAACGGCAACCCGGACATCCGGCCGGCGCACCTGCTGGTAGCCATCCTCGACCAGGCCGATGGCATCGCCGCCCCGGTTCTCAAAGCCACCGGCGTGGATCCGCAGATCGTGTCCAGGGAAGCCCAGCAGCTGGTTGATTCCTACCCCAAGGCTGAGGGGCAGAACCTCGCCAACCCGAACTTCAACCGCGATGCTCTCAATGCACTGACCGCCTCCCAGGAGCTGGCCGGTGAACTCGGTGATGAGTTCGTCTCCACCGAGGTGCTGCTCGCCGGTATCGCCGCCGGTAAGTCTGATGCCGCTGATCTGCTCAAGGGTCGCGGTGCCAGCTATGACGCCATCAAGGGCACCTTCCCCTCGGTGCGCGGTTCCACCAAGGTGACCAGCCAGGACCCGGAGGGACAGTTCCAGGCCCTGGAGAAGTACTCCACTGACCTGACCAAGCTGGCTCGGGAGGGCAAGATTGACCCGGTGATCGGCCGTGATGCTGAAATCCGCCGCGTGGTCCAGGTGCTCAGCCGCCGCACCAAGAACAACCCGGTGCTCATCGGTGAGCCCGGCGTGGGTAAGACCGCCATTGTGGAGGGTCTGGCCCGTCGCATCATCGCCGGTGACGTGCCCGAGTCCCTCAAGGGCAAGACCCTGGTTTCCCTCGACATGGGCTCCATGGTCGCCGGTGCGAAGTACCGCGGTGAGTTCGAGGAGCGGCTGAAGGCGGTGCTCGATGAGATCAAGGCCGCCGACGGGCAGATCATCACCTTCATCGATGAGCTGCACACCATCGTCGGTGCCGGTGCCTCCGGCGAGTCCGCGATGGATGCCGGCAACATGATCAAGCCGCTGCTGGCCCGTGGTGAGCTGCACATGGTCGGTGCCACCACGCTCAATGAGTACCGCAAGTACATTGAGAAGGATGCCGCGCTGGAACGCCGATTCCAGCAGGTCTTCGTCGGTGAGCCAAGTGTGGAGGATGCCATCGGCATTCTCCGTGGACTGAAGGAGCGCTACGAGGTCCACCACGGTGTCCGGATCCAGGACTCCGCGCTGGTCGCCGCCGCCACCCTCTCGGACCGCTATATCACCAGTCGTTTCCTCCCCGATAAGGCCATTGACCTGGTTGATGAGGCTGCCGCTCGCCTGCGGATGGAGATCGATTCCTCCCCGGAGGAGATCGATGAGCGTGAGCGTATTGTCCGGCGCCTCGAGATCGAGGAGGTCGCGCTGAGCCGGGAGACCGACGCCGCCTCCAAGATCCGGCTGGAGAAGCTGCGCTCCGAGCTGGCCGATGAGCGGGAGACCCTCGGCGAGCTCAAGGCCCGCTGGAACAATGAGAAGGGTGCGATCGACCGCGTCCGCGAGGCCAAAGAAGAGCTGGAAAAGCTGCGCTCTGAGTCGGAGATCGCCGAGCGTGAGGGCGATTACGGCAAGGTCGCCGAGCTGCGCTACGGACGTATCCCCGAGCTGGAGAAGGAGGTCGCCGCCGCTGAGGGCAATGTCCAGGAGGGACAGAACAACGCCATGCTCTCCGAGGAGGTCACTCCGGACACCATTGCCGATGTGGTCTCCAACTGGACCGGCATCCCGGCCGGTAAGATGCTCGCGGGTGAAACCGAGAAGCTGCTGGCCATGGAATTGGAGCTGGGCAAGCGGGTCGTCGGCCAGCACCAGGCAGTGGAAGCGGTCTCGGATGCGGTGCGTCGTTCTCGGGCCGGAATCGCCGACCCGAATCGTCCGACCGGTTCCTTCCTCTTCCTCGGCCCCACCGGTGTGGGTAAGACGGAGCTGGCCAAGACCCTGGCTGATTTCCTCTTCGATGATGAGCGCGCCATGGTGCGCATCGACATGTCCGAGTACGGCGAGAAGCACTCCGTCTCCCGGCTGGTCGGTGCGCCTCCCGGATACGTCGGCTATGACGCCGGCGGCCAGCTCACCGAGGCCGTCCGACGCCGTCCCTACACCGTCGTGCTCTTTGACGAGGTGGAAAAGGCGCACCCGGATGTCTTCGATATTCTGCTGCAGGTCCTCGATGATGGCCGCCTGACCGATGGCCAGGGCCGCACCGTCGACTTCCGTAACAGCCTGCTCATCCTCACCTCGAACCTGGGTGCCGGTGGTACCCGCGAGCAGATGATGGAGGCTGTGAAGCGGACCTTCAAGCCGGAGTTCGTCAACCGGCTCGATGAGGTCGTCATTTTCGATGCACTGAGCGAGCGGCAGCTCACCCACATCGTCGATATCCAGGTGGCACAGCTGGCTGATCGGTTGCAGGGCCGACGCCTGCAGCTCCAGGTTTCCGATTCCGCCCGCCACTGGCTCAGCGAGCGTGGCTATGATCCGGCCTACGGTGCCCGCCCGCTGCGTCGCCTGATCCAGCAGGCCATCGGCGATCAGCTGGCCAAGAAGCTGCTGGCCGGAGACATCCGCGACGGGGACACCGTCCACGTGGATGTGGCTGATGGTGGCGAGAAGCTCGACATCAGCGGGGCCACCCCCTGAGCTACTTCTCGACGCCGCCCCGGGGATCCTCGGTTCCCCGGGGCTTCCTGGCTAGCAACTGGGCCATATGCAGTCCCCGAACACCGAGCAGGTCGCCGGGTACATCGGTAAGGGCACGCGCATCAGGAAAGAAAGTCACCAGTTCATGAGCAGGAGAAGTGAGGCCAGCTGATGCCCATGGCGGATGAACAGCAAGTGCTCCGAGTCCCAGTGGATATCCCCGGTGTGGAATCAGAGCAGCTCACAGTCCGAAGACTGGGCGGCGGGCACTTCCTGATCAATTGCATCCCGGTGACGGCCCGCGACCTCGCCCTCGGCGATATCGTGGCCGCCCACCAGGTGGATGAGGTGCTGGAATTTCAGGCCTTGATCCTCCGCGGCGGCAACCGCACCGTCCGGGTGCTGGTCGAAGCCCCCTTCAGGGAGCATCTTCTCCCGCAGTTGGAGAATCTCGGTTGCCGGGTGGAGCATCCCCTGCCGGATATGCTGGCGATCAATATCGCCCCGGACGCGCCGGGGGAGGGGATCAGCGCCTACCTCGCTGAGCTCGCGGAACAGGGGCTGGTGCAGATCGCACCGGGGGATGATCTTTAGTTCCGGTGTCGTTTTTAGGGCAGGACCGGCAAGATCAGCTCATTGTTCAGTCCATTGAGCATCACCTGAAGGCGGTAGTCCCCGGCGGGGCTGCCGTGTGCGGCGTCGATAAGCAGTTCAGTGCTACCGGCGCAGCTGCGCAGGCTGGGATCCAGGGTGATCAGCCGTCCCACGGGGTCGGTCAATGCGAGCATGCCCACGCAGTCATCGTGGGCCACCGGCTGCCCGATCATAAGCCCCTGCCAGGTGAATGTCACGGTCTCCGGTCCCGTGGCCAGGGAAACCGGGGACGTGGCACCGTTGTTCAGCGCAATGGCGTCGATGGGTTGGGTGGGCACGCGAATCTGGTCATCCGGGGATTCGCTGCCGGCGCTGCCCTCGTTGTCCGCGGCCACCGTGGTGCCACATCCTGCCAAGAAAAGCGCACTGATCAGAGCGATGCCGAGCATCACCGGGCCAGCAGCTGAACGCGGGCCGGAACGGCGGGAAGATGAGGTGTAGACGGCACTGGACATGCGGAAATCCTAACCCACCCGAGGCACGGAGCAGGCTCAGGCGCCCGCAGCGACGCTGATGGTCTGCTCGCCACTGGCCTGACTGAGCATCACAGAGACCACATAATCACCGGGTGGGGTTCCGAGGTTTTCACTGAGCAGGATGCCGGTGCTGCCGTTGCAGCCGGTGATCTCAGGTTCAAAGGTGAGGATTCCGCCATCCGGCATCATGATGGTGAGCATGCCTTCGCAGTCATCGGCGGCGATGGGAACACCGCCGGCGGTGGCCGCCCAGTGGACGGTGACCATGCCGCTGTTGACGGTCAGTCCCGCAGCGGGCTCAACCTGGAAGGAAATGGCATCGGGTTCAGCCTCAACCCGCTCGCCTTCGGCCAACGGGTTGAGGCCATGGTCAACGGAGCCATCGCCCTCCCCGGGAAGAACCTCCGGCAGCTCCGGGGTCTCCGGTAGCGAGGGGAGATCTTCGCCGGGAATTACAGATTCGGTGGCGCTGGCGGACTCAGCGGGGGCCGGAGCTTCCAGAGCGGAAGAACAGGACACCAGCAGGAGGGAACTCAGCGCGAGCGCACCGGCACGCAGGATCGCCCGGCTCGGGTGGGTGAAGGTCATAGGGGGAACAATAAACCTCCGATGCTCCCTGCGCTGGGGGTTTGGTGGTTTCTCCCCCGAAAGTGCCGGGAGTTCTGCTCACCCTGCGCTACTAGCTCAGTCGTAATAGAGTTCGCGCTATGGCGAGAAAGCAGAAGAAGGAACGGCGCAGGGAGGCCCTGGCTGCGGCGAAGCGATTGTTGGCCCGGGAGGGGATGCAGGCTGCCAGTGTTCGGCGGGTGGCGGAGGAGGCGGAGATGTCCGCCGGTTCACTGCGGCATATCTTCCCCTCTCATGATGAACTTTTCGTCGCGCTCTTCGAGGACGGCCGGAAGCGCTCCACTACCCGTCTCACGCAGCTGCAGGAAGCTCCGGCAGGGGCTGAGCTCTGCCTGGCCGCGGCCGTCGATACGCTGCTGTCCCTGCTCCCGCTGACTCCGGCCACCAGGGTGGATTATCTGGTGCAGCTTTCGGTGCAGACCGATCATCCGAATAATCCGGTCCTGATGGAGGCGTACCGGGAAAGTTCTGGGCAGCTTGATGAGCTCTGCCGCGCGATCGTCGCCACCACCTGCATCGCCCCGGAGATCGAGGTCGCCGCGCTGGAGCTGCGCCTGATGCTGGATGGCGTGACCCTGCGGGTGTTGGAGAATGGCAATTTTGGTGAGGCCCAGGCCCGCGAGGTACTCAGTGCCACCCTGCGTGGACTGCGTTTCCTCTGATAGTTAGATCAGGGTGAAACCCACACATTGAACCCCTGATCTGGGCGATAATGGCGGTTAAGGGTTGCGGCATGAAACGGTAGTGCCAGCCACCGCCCGGCTTGTCTCCCCCGGTAGTGTGTTCCGGGCCCTCCTGGAGTTTAAGGCATCCGATGTCCCCGAACACTGCGTTTTTCACCCGAGCATTGCCCACCAGGTTCGCCACCTATCTCCGCGGTTTCCACCCCGCCGGGTTGAGCCTCGCGCTGCTCTTCTTCACGTGGTCCTTGACCCCTTCCTTGCTTCCCCGGATGTGGTATTTCCAGGCCTTGGCCACCGGAATCAGCCTGGCCACCGGCTATGGCATCGGCATTCTGGGACTGAAGCTCTGGCGCTGGGCGGGCGTGGACTGGCAGCCCTCAGCCCAGCTCAAACGGATCGGTTGGTGGGTGTTGGCCGCCATTGCCTTGGTGGTGATTCCGTTTTTTGGGGTGCTCGGCGCGCAGTGGCAGCATGGGATCCGTGAACTGATCGGGGTGGAACAGGATTCCCGCAGCTTCTATGTGCTGGTCCTGATTCTCGCTCTGCTTATTGCTGTGCTGCTGATCCAGGCCGGCCGCGGTATCGGTGGATTCAGTGATCGGCTGAGCCGCTGGGGGCGGCGGGTCCTTCCTGCTCCGGTAGCCCGGATTGGCGGGATCATCCTGGTGTTCATCCTGGCCTGGGCACTCATCGAGGGAGCACTCCTCCGCGGTGTGCTGGCCGCCGCCGAGTGGTCCGCAGCCCCACTGGATCAGACCACGCGGGAGGGGATCGAGCGTCCGCTGGAGCCGGAACGCTCCGGCTCCCCGGACTCCGCTGAGGAGTGGAAGACGCTGGGACGTGATGGTCGCGCTTTTGTCGCTAGCGGCCCCCGGGCGGCGGAGATCACGGAGGTCACCGGCCGTGAGGCCAGGGAACCCATCCGCGTCTATGCCGGGGTCGCTTCGGCGGCGAGCGTGCCCGAGATCGCCGAGCGAGCGGTGGCGGAGCTGCACCGCACCGAGGCCTTCGAACGCAGCACTCTGCTGGTGGTGACCACCACCGGGCGTGGTTGGGTGAACACCGCCGGCGCGGAATCTCTCGAGTATCTGACGGGCGGGGATTCCGCGATCATCGGGATGCAGTACAGCTATCTGCAGAGTCCCATGGCATTCCTCGCGGACCGCAACACCCCGCTGGAGGCGGGCCGGGTGCTGCTGGAAAAAGTCTATGCGGAGTGGTCGGAAATGCCTGAGGATGATCGACCGAAACTGCTGGTCATGGGCGAAAGCCTGGGTTCCTATGGGGCGCAGGGGGCGGTCGGTTCCGAATCGGCGATGATTGCCAGCCTGGATGGTGGGCTGCTGATCGGCACCCCGAATTTCGCGCAGCCCTGGGCCCAGATCACCGAGGACCGTGATCCGGGTTCGCTGGAGCGCCTGCCGATCATCGATCAGGGCCGCCATATCCGGTTCGCCGGTCGTGGTGAGGATCTCTCCCTGCCTACCGGCGGGTGGGAGACACCCCGCTTCGTTTTTTGGCAACATGCCGGTGATCCGATCACCTGGTGGAGTTTTGAGCTGCTGCTGAACAAACCGGACTGGTTGGCGGAGGAGCGCGGCCCGGATGTTCACCCGGACATGCGCTGGCTGCCCTTTGTCACCTTCTGGCAGGTCACCGCTGACATGGCCCTTTCAGTGGGCGTGCCCGCAGGTTTCGGTCACCATTACGGTGAGGAGGCGGTGGATCTTTGGGTGGGGATCCTGGAACCTGAGGGCTGGGAGGAGCAGGATACTGAGCGGATCAGGGAGGTCCTCCGCGAGCCGGATTCTTCCCTGGCACCGCTGGGTGAGTTCTACTGAGCTTGAGAACCCGCCAGGTCCTGGGTGTGCTCGGCGTAGTACCGGCTGAGCTGCCGGTAGGGCCGGGAGATCAGCGCCAGCAGGACGATCACCAGCATGATCGCACCGGAGAGGACAAACATCAGCGCCATGCCGCGGGTGCTGCCTTCCCCGAGCAACCAGCCGAAGGCCGTCTGCCCGGCCGGGGAGTTCATCCACGGAATGACATAGGCCTGCGCCACAATCGCGATGACCACCGCCGACAGCGGGTTGGCTGCCATCTCCACGGCCATCGCCAGCCCGAAGACCCGACCCTGCTGCCGGAAGGGCACCACCCGCTGCAAAATGGTCTGCTCGGCGGCCTCCGCGAAGGGCATGAGCAACATGAAGAGGAAAATGCCGCCCGCGTAGAGCCACCACCATTCGCGCAGCCCGAAAACAATACCCAGCACCGCGACGGCCACATTGGCCAGCAGCAGAGTGCGCACCGGGTTCTTGCCCAGCCCGGTCTTTGCGATCAGCATGCCGCCGGCGATGAAACCGAGGCTGGAGCCACCGAGCACGAATCCCCACACCTGCGGACTGAACATCTCCAGTCCGTAGGGGTCCATCAGGGCGGTGTAGACGCCGCCGATGAAATTGTTGAAACAGGTGAAGAGGATCAGTGCCAGCAACCCGGGCACCCCCAGAATGATCTTCAGGGAACCGCGCAGGTCAATGCCCTTGCTTATCGACGCCCCCTCGGGCCCCGGTTGGGCGGGAACCACCGGGGTGGTGGTATCCGCCGCCGTGTCTTCGGCGGGAACCGGCGCAGCGGCGGCAGCGGCTTCGGCAGCAGTGAGAATCTCACGCTCGGGAATCTTGATCGGAACGAGGTGTACCAGAGCCACCAACGTCAGGGCAAGGGCGATCCAGAGAGTCAGTTCCATGCCGAGCCAACCGATGGAGGCACCCGCGATAACGCTGGTGACCAGGAAAGCCGCCCCTTGCACCATACCTACCAGTCCATTGGCCTTATCTCTTTCGTCCTCCGGGACCAGCAGTGTCACGGTGGTGGAGAGCGCGATATTGCGCATGTGTTCCACCACCGAGCCGGTCAGGATGAGAAGGGCGAAGAGCCAGAGCGCGGCATCATCAAGTCCGAGGGTGGCCGGATCAACCAGGGCCAACCAGACTCCACCGGCGGCGAAGTAGGTGACACAGGTGGCCACGGCAGCGAACATCATGACGTTCTTCTTGCGGTTGTGGTCGACGATGCTGCCGAAGAAGATCGAGCCGATCGCGATCAGGCCCATGTAGAGGGCATTGACGATACCGGTCAGAGCGACATCACGGGTCTCCAAATAGACCCAGAAAGTCATGGCGAACCAGAGATAGCTGGTGGTCACATTCGCGATCAGAGTGTTGACCAGGATGTGGTGAAAAGGCTTCACACGCGTGGATTCTCCTGTGGCTGGGGAATTGCAGTGGAAGGAGCATGGGATTCAGAATTTACTCCACATCGGCGGAGCTGGAAACCGTTAGCGCGGGGAGCGGGGAGTTTCCAGTGGTGTTCTTTAGCGGTAAATGACAAATGTCATGAACCAGTCATGACACTTGCACCTCAAGGTCCTGACATCCGGCCCTACCTGCGGAAACGATCCAGGGGCAAAGTAGAAGCCATGACACGGACACTTGCAGACGCCGAAAATGACAAGAACACCAACGTTCACCCCGCCACCGTCATCAAGGTCGAGGGATTGGGTCGCACCTACGGCACCGGAAAGAACACCTACACCGCTGTGAAGAACTCCACCTTTGAGGTCCGCCGCGGCGAGGTCTACGGGCTGCTGGGCACCAATGGCGCCGGTAAGACCTCAACCCTGGAGCTGATCGAGGGGCTGGCTGAGCCAAGCTCCGGGTCCATCGAAATCTTCGGCATGAACCCGGTGGCAGATCGCGCCCACCTGCGTCCCGAGCTGGGGATCATGCTCCAGTCCGGTGGCCTGCCCTCCCAGCTCACCGTCGCCGAAACCATGAAGATGTGGCACGGCACCTGCTCCACCCCGCGCGATATCCCCGAGGTGCTTGCCGACGTCGACCTGGGCCACCGGGTGGACGTCAAGGTCGGGGCACTCTCCGGCGGCGAGCAGCGTCGCCTGGACCTGGCCTGCGCCCTGCTGGGCGACCCGGCCATCCTCTTCCTGGATGAGCCGACCACCGGCCTGGACCCGGAATCACGCCGCAATGTCTGGGAACTGCTCACCCAGCTCAAGTCCCGCGGCGTCACCATGATGCTGACCACCCATTACCTGGAGGAAGCCGAGATTCTCGCGGACCGGATCTCGATCATGCACCGTGGTGAGATCGCGGTGGAGGGCACCGTCCAGGAACTGGTCGCCCGCGCGGGTGCTGAGATCCACTTCGAACTCGAGGTCAACTATCCACCACTGCCGGAGCTGCCCGGCGCGGATGTCACTCGTGATCAGCACAAGGTGACCGTGGCCACCAACCACCTGCAGCGCGACACCCAGCTGGTGTTGGGCTGGGCCACCGGGCACAACCTGCAGCTGCGTGGTTTCGCCGCCCGCCCCGCCAGCCTGGAGACGGTCTTCCTGCAGATCGCCGGGGCCGAAGCCCACAACGTCTAGTACCCCCTGCGAATCACAAGAGTCTGAGGAGATTTTCCATGAGTACCGCCACCACCGCACACAATGAACTTGCCCCTAAGCATGAAGGGAAGCGGGAGCTCTCCACCTCCCCGCAACGTTTGATCTCACTGGCCCGGGCCGAATGGCTGCAGTTCATCCGGAACAAGACCCTGCTGTTCATGGCCACCGTCTTCCCGATCGGTATCCCGCTGATCCTCTTCTTCATCGGGGACGGCACGGCCATCCAGGCCGCCAATTCCTTCGACATGTTCATCTTCTATACGTTGCTGTTCGTGCAGTTCTACACCGTGCTCTCGATGGCGACCACCCGCCGGGATGAACGTGTGCTCAAACGACTGCGCACCGGTGAAGCCCGCGATGTGGAGATCCTCGGGGCCATCTGTGCCCCCGGCGCGGTGCTGGCGGTCATCTTCGCCATCGTCATCGTCCCGTTGCTGATGGTGCTCGGGGCTCCGGCCCCGGTGAACCTGCTGCTGATCGCCGTCGCCCTGCTGCTTGGCCTGGCCATGACCAGCGCCCTGGCGCTGCTGACGAGCTCCTTCACCAAGAACGCCGAGGCTGCGCAGATCACCTCCCTGCCGGTGATGACCCTGGCGCTGGCGGGTATGGGCAGCCTGCGACCGATCTTCGGTGACACCGTCTTCGCGGAGATCATCGGCTACACCCCCTTCGCCGCGATCAGTGACCTGATCGGCACGGGTTGGGCCGGCGGTACCTTCACTCAGCTGCTGGCGGGTACTGCCCCGCTGGACTTCGCCGGCACCTTCGGTGCAGCGGTGCAGCCGCTGCTGATCCTGGTGGTCTGGACCGTGGTCTGTATTGTCGCCGCCAAGCGCCTGATGCGCTGGGACTCGCACCGCTAAAGAGCTTGGTTCTGTTCTGTAATACTGAAGCTCGTCTTCGCTCCACTATCACATGCATGGGTGGCTGAACCCTCGGTGGCTTGCTAGGGTGCTCATTTCTACCCCAAGGGCGGAAGGGAACGTCTGATTATCTTTCGCATACGCTAAACGATGAGAACCCTGCCGCAAGGTGAGGGTTCCTGGTCGTTCTTAGATGTGGCGAAATATGTGCAAGGTGAGGTGAAAGAGCCTGGAACAAGAGGGTTTTTGGTCGTTTTGCACATATTTTGCCTTGGAGTGGATTCTTGGGGACTGAAAACCTCGCGGGAGCTCTCCACGCCCCGTCAGAATCTACTTATGCTCCTGGTCCGTATTGACGAAATCGGCGAACCTGGTGCCTTTATCTCTCATCACCACCAACGGTTCGACACCGGCGTTTGGGTATGCCGGATTTATCATCCCAGCGAACAACGCTCGATCCTTTGGGGACATCTTCACCCGAGAGAAAAAACCTGCTTTGGCAGGGAGTTAACCGCAGCCAAGAATCCTGGACGATGGGAAGCTAAGGGGGGCAGATCTCTTGCAGCAAGATAAAATCGGCACCGCGTTAACATCGAGGAACCATGACTGAGAATAACAATGACTGAGAAGCACACCGCCGCCGAGAGATTCCGCGGAATCACCTCCCCGAGGCGGACCTGGCGGGGTATGAGCAACTCAGCCCGGTATATCGCCTATACCCGGATCTCGCTCCAATTCATCGGCCTCGGCATGTTGTTCATGCTGTTTCTACCGGTGTTCAGTCTTCCGGCTGAGCTGGATATCCCGCTGATGGCACCGCTGCTCTTTTTCGCTCTCGGCCTGGTCATCGTGGTACTCACCCTGATCATCTTCGAGCTTCACCCGGATCTGAATTCTCGGGGGCGTCGATCTGTGGTGCCGTTCTTCCGGGTCGGACTGGTGTTCAACGGCACCGCCTGGTTGCTCAGTTCGGCACTGGTGATGCTGCCACTTCCCGATGAGTTCCGGGCGATGAGCGCCTTAGCTTCAGTCTGGTTGATGTTCAATCTTTCCCTGGGCTACCTGCCGTGGCTCCGTTATCGCTGGTTGCTCTGCCTCGGGATGTCGATGATCACGCTGCTGCTGGTCCAGCAGGTGAGCGGGACCGGGATGGCGGCCTACCTGTGGAGCATCGGTGCGCTCTTTCTGCTGAGCTCCGTGATCATCACGATCTGGACCATCAACCTCTTCAAGGAGGTGGAATCCGCCCGGCACACCGAGGCCGCCCTGAAGGTCACCGAAGAACGGCTGCGCTTCTCCCAGGAACTGCATGACACCCTCGGCCAGCACCTGGCGGCGATGTCGCTGAAGGCGGAGCTGGCACTGGCGCTGGCACGCCGGGGAGATGATCGCCTGGAAGGTGAACTACAGGAATTGCAGCGGCTGGCCAAGACCTCGATGTCTGAGATGCACGAGGTGGTGCAGGGCTACCGGGCCATCAACCTCGCCACCGAGGTGGCGGGCGCGCAGAGCCTGCTGGCGGACTCCGGCATTGACCTGGACATCAACGGTGATGCCCTGGACGTCGATACGCGTGACCGGGAACTGGCGGCCTGGTTCGTGCGCGAAGCCACCACCAACGTGCTCAAGCACTCCGATGCAGACCGGGTTCTCCTCAAACTGACCCCCGGGGCGGTGAGCATGAGAAACGATGGTGCCACCAGCGAGATTCAACCGCTCTCCGGGTTGAAGGCGCTGGATACACGCGCCGGGAACTCCGGTGCCCAGCTGCTCGTCGAAAGAGACGGCACCACCTTCACCGCCAGCCTGATCCTGGGAGAAACACAATGATTCCTATCACCATCACCGATGATGAAGCTCTGGTCGCCAGTTCGCTGGCCACCCTCCTCGGGTTGGAGGAGGATCTGGCGGTGCTCACCATCTGTGGCTCCGGGGAGGAGCTGTTGACCTGGTGGCGCCGGCAGGCCACCACCGGCGGCCCGCTGCCCGAGGTCTGCGTGCTGGACCTCCAGCTCGGCGGGATGGATGGCATTGACACCGCCGTGCAGCTGCGTGAACTACAAGAAAACCTCGCCGTGCTGATCGTCACCAGTCACGCCCGGCCGCGCCAGCTCAAGCGCGCACTGGCTGCGGGGGTGCGGGGCTTTGTGCCCAAGACCTCCACCGCGGCGGAGTTCGCCACCGCGATCCGGAGCGTGCATGCCGGGCGTCGCTACATTGATCCGGAGCTCGCCGCGATGACGATCAGTGCCGGGCAGTCCCCGCTGACCCCACGCGAGGAGGAGATCCTCACCCTCGCGGGTAAGGGTGGCAGCGTGGAGGAGATTGCCGCGCAGGCGCACCTCGCGCCGGGTACCACCCGCAATTACCTCTCCCAGGCGATGAGCAAGGTCGGTGCGCAGAACCGTTTCGAGGCTTATACCCGGGCTCGGGAATTGGGCTGGCTCTGACACCGGCACCGGCGTTAACCCCCGCTGAACTCTTGGAATCGATCCTGCACAAGTCTGCCGGGGTCAATAGACTTCGCGGCATGAGTATCCTGAGGACCTCGTCCGAACTTCGTGACTCGATCTTCCACGCCGATAAGCAGATTATTCTGGCCAGCTACTGGGTGCCCCACAATGGCCCCGGGATGTCCGGCTATAATGGCGCCGGCCGCGCCGCCTTCAACTCCGAGCACATCCCCACCTCCATGTTCTGTGATCCTTCCGCTGCTTTGGCCGCGGTTCCCAGCTCGGGTACCGGCCGTAACCCGCTGCCGAACCTGGATTCCCTGGCCCGTTGGTTCACACGCTGGGGTCTGCGCAGTGACCGCGGCGTCGTCGTCTATGACCACGGTAAGGGGCTGTTCGCCGCCCGCGCCTGGTGGGTGCTCACCTGGGCGGGTGTGGCGGATGTGAGCATCCTTGATGGTGGTCTCGCAGCCTGGGATAAGCAGGGATACCCGGTGCTTGCGGGCCCTGGCAATCTGCAGTCCGATTCGGATGTCACCCCCCGGATCGGGCAGCTCCCGTTGGCCACGATGGAAGACGTGAAGAATTTCGGTGGGCAGCTTATCGACGCCCGCGAACCGAACCGGTTCCACGGACACAAGGAACTCTTCGATCTCAAGGCCGGGCATATTCCCGGTGCCATCAATGTTCCCTCCCGTGATCTGCTCAACCCGGACAACACCTATAAGTCCCCGGCGGAGATCCGGGCGCGCTTCGCCGAGGAAGGGATCACCGGCGAAGCGGAGATGATCGTCTACTCCGGTTCCGGGAACCACTCTTCCCAGGCGCTGGCGGCGATGCACATGGCGGGGCTGACCGGGGCGGCACACTATGTCGGTGGCTGGTCACAGTGGTCGGCGGACCCGGCGAATCCGATCGCCCACCCGGTGTCCCAGCGCCTCTGACTGGGCTGCGGGTGAGGTCGCCGCGACACAATCTCCCCGTCGATCCCCCTAAGTGCCTCCTCGCGCACTAATGTTATGGGTTAATGGAACTCATCGCCTTTGCCCTCGCAGGTGCGGCGGCCCTCGCGGGCGCCGCATTGTGGTTCGTCGATGCTTCCCGACGCCGCGGACCAGCAACTCCGCGGGCCACTGAATCAGACCGTCCGCCCACCTCTCTCGAGCACGCCCCGGACCAGGACGTTGAGCCTGAATCCGAGGCGGAGCCGCTCGAGGTTGAATTCGAGGATGAGACAGGGGAGCAGCCCCCAGCCCCCAGGCTCACGCCAGAACCGGAGCCGGAGCCGACGGAAGCTATGGTCCCGGTGCTCGAAGCGACCCCGGCGGCTGCGGCGGAACCTGCAGCGGTCGTCGATAAGCCAGAGCAGCGCAAGCGGCCGCGTTCCGGCATCGCCTTGCCCGGCGCCCAGCGTCGGGAGCGTCGCCTCTGGGCCGAGGCCCATGAATGGGAGTTCAAGCGCACCGACGAGTACCTCGATGATGAATGGTCCCGCGGTGCCGCCGCCAGTGGCGCGGTGGTGCGCGATGTCGTCAGTGGCGTGGCCTACGGCAAGGAGATGCACCTGGTGGACCTGGGTGGCATCACCGTGATGGCGATGCGGCGCGGCGCGGCCTCCGATGTGGTTGTCGATCTGCGCCGTAGTGAGGCCATCCCGGCGGATCGCACGGCGGAGTCCCCGGACCTGGTGCCGGTCACCGAGCTCAACGGCTTCCGGCTCTACGCCACGGAGACCGGCCCGGCGGAAAGATTCATTGATGAACGGGTCACCGCCGCACTGGAAGCCCTGCCGGAGATCGTCTCCGCGGTGTGGGTCGAGGGGGACTGGGTGCTCGGTCAGACGCTGAAGGGCTCGCACCAGGGTGATTGGGATGAGATGTGTGCCCCGCTGGCCGCGCTCGCCGATGCCGCGCGCACGCTGCCGCCGCCGATGAACAGCCCCCAGCTGCTCAACCACGAGGATCTTGATCCCACCCGGGCGATGCCGCCGAAGCAGGCACCGCTGAGTCAGCTGAGCGTGGTGCCTGATGCAGAGCCCAGCACCCCGGTGATCATCCGGCCGGAGGAACCCCTGGAACTGCCGAGTCGCACCCGCGCAGAGAGCCGTGGGGTGGTGGAACCCCGCGCCGTCGGTGCTGATGAGGTAGCCCCGATCGCGGAGCGGGCACCAGAGCTGGACCCGGAGCAGTTCAACGGCCTGCGGATGCTGCGCGACCTGTCTGAAGGCCCCAGTATCTTCGATGACCTCACCCAGGAGCTGGGTACCGATCCCTTCGATGAGGAGAGGAACTAATCTTGAGGGCTGAACCGTTCTTGTTCCTTATCGCCTGAGGAGGCCATCATGAACCGACCTGACCTGGATGCCCGACAGCTCGCCGAACTCGCCGAGCTCGTCAAAGAACTTGCCGTGGTCCACGGCAAGGTGACCCTCTCCTCGGGTAGTGAGGCTGATTATTATGTTGACCTGCGCCGCGCCACCCTGCACCACCGCGCCTCCCGCCTGATCGGTCAGCTGCTGCGCCAGGCCACCGCCGACTGGGACTTCGTCGCCGTCGGCGGGCTGACCCTGGGCGCAGACCCAGTGGCCACCGCGGTGATGCACGCTGAAGGCCGGGCGATCGATTCCTTCGTGGTGCGCAAGGAAACCAAGAAGCACGGCATGCAGCGCCGCGTCGAAGGCCCGGACATTGTGGGCAAGAAGGTCCTGGTCGTCGAGGACACCACCACCACCGGCAACTCCCCGCTCACGGCCGTGGCGGCGCTGCGTGAAGCTGGCGCCGAGGTCATCGGGGTGGCCACCGTCGTGGACCGCGCCACCGGTGCGGACCAGGTCATCGCCGAGGCTGGCCTGGAGTACCGCTACCTGCTGGGCCTCGAGGACCTCGATCTTGCCTGAGTCGTCTGAGTCACAGCCTGAGTCCCTGCCGGAGAACACCCCCGGTCCGACCGAGTGGGGGCAGGGGCGCCACGGCGTCGGCCCCTGGGCCGAGGAACATCCCGGGCAGCCGCTTCCCACAGATCCGCGTTTCGACGCCGACCTGCTCGCCGAGGGCGACCGTCGCAACGTGGTTGACGCCTACCGTTATTGGACCCGCGAGGCGATCGTCGCAGACATTGACACCCGACGTCATCCGCTGCACATCGCGATCGAGAACTTCGAGAATGACGCCAATATCGGGACCGTGGTGCGCACCGCCAACGCCTTTGCCGTGGACACCGTCCACATTGTCGGACGACGTCGCTGGAACCGGCGCGGTGCGATGGTCACCGACCGCTACCAGCACCTGATGCACCACCCCGATGTGGAATCCCTGCTGACCTGGGCGATCCGCCATGACCTCACCGTGGTGGCCATCGACAACACCCCGGGTTCGATTCCCCTGGAGACCGCAGCGCTGCCGCGGGAATGCCTGTTGCTCTTCGGCCAGGAAGGCCCCGGGGTCAGTGCGGCGGCACAGGAGGGCGCACTGATGACCTGCTCGATCGCGCAGTTCGGCTCCACCCGTTCGATCAACGCCGGGGTGGCGGCGGGGATCGCGATGCACAGCTGGATCCGGCAGCACGGTGACCCTGACGGTGCCCGCTAATAATCGTTACGATGAGGTAACGAAGATTGTCCGGGATCCTCACCAGGAGTGAAGAGCTACAGTGCTTGAGAAATGGGCGCACCGCGCCGACCTCGCCGAAGCGGCCATCAATGAGAGACACGCCGGTCGGCTGTGGGGTCTGCCCGGCACCAACCTGGCGGTGGTCAGTTGGCCGCCCACGGGTAAGGAATCCCTCTTCCTCCACTGGCACTACTGGTGGCAGGCGCACTACCTCGACTGTCTGGTCGATGCGGCCGCCCGCCGGGCCACCCCGAGCCGCCAGCAACGGATCCGGCGGACCATGAAATCCATCCGGATCCGCAATCTGGGCAAACTGAGCAACAACCGCTACTACGATGACAAAGCATGGCTGGCGCTCTCGCTGGCCCGGGCCGATAAACTCAAGAAGGTCAAGGCCCCGAAATCGCTCGGTGCCCTCGAATTCGATATCATCGCCGGCATCGACGGCCTGACCGGGGTGCTGCCCTGGCGCACCGGGGAAACCTACTACAACACCCCGACCAACGGACCTGCAGCCATCATGATGGCGCGCACCGGACGCCTGGACCAGGCCACCCGCATCGTCGACTGGATCTTTGACACCCTGCTCACCGAGGACGGGCTGATCGCCGATGGGCTGCGGATGCGGATGCATGGCCCGGAGATCGTCAAGGACATCCACCCCTACTGCCAGGGCGTGATGCTGGGGGCCTGCCTCGAGATCGCCCTGAACCTGCGGGAACGGGCCGGTTTCGGGCACACCGAGGAGATCAAGGATCTCGCTGATGCCGAGCGCGCCGATGAGGCGATGCCTTACATCACCCACATCCGTTCCCTGGTGCACGCCATCGCCCGGCACATGGCCAACCAGGACGGCGTCATCGACTGGGATACCGGTGACGGTGACGGCGGGCTCTTCAAGGGCATCCTGATGCGCTACCTCGCCGATGTGGCCATCCGGTTGCCCGCGGATAACCCGGCGAACAAGACTGTCCGGCGGATCGCCGCCCGCATGGTGCTGGGGAGTGCGGAGAGCGTATGGAATAACCGTCTGGAGGTGGACGGGCTGCCCGTATTCGCCACTGACTGGACCGAAAGTGCCCGATTGCCGCATAACTACGGACTTTCCTCCACCACGCTCTCGGAGCGGGTCGGCGCGATCAGGATTGCCGAACGCGACCTGTCGGTGCAGCTCTCCGGTTGGATGCTCATTGAGGCGGCGGCGCGAGTGGCGGCTGATGTGGAATTGGACGGGGCCACCCCATCGGGGGAGTCCAAGCGTGGTTCGTAGCACAGTGGGGTGGGGATCACCCTCATCACGAGAAATTCGCCTGCGACACAGGCATACTGGTGGCGGGCAGACGGATCCGAGCTATAAACCGGGACCGTCTCACAGCACCTGAAAAAACTTCTGATGGAGGAACCACCACAATGCCTATCGCAACCCCTGAGGTTTATAACGAGATGCTTGATCGCGCCAAGGCGGGCGGCTTCGCCTTCCCTGCGATCAACTGCACCTCCTCTGAGACGATCAACGCCGCACTGAAGGGTTTCGCGGAGGCTGAGTCCGACGGCATCATCCAGTTCTCCACCGGTGGCGCCCAGTTCGGTTCCGGCCTGGCCGTGAAGAATATGGTGGCCGGCGCCACCTCCCTGGCCGCCTTCGCCCACGAGGCCGCCAAGCACTACGGCATCAACGTGGCACTGCACACCGACCACTGCCAGAAGGAGGTGCTCGATGAGTATGTTCGTCCGCTGATCGCCATCTCCCAGGAGCGCGTCGACCGCGGCGAGCTGCCCCTGTTCCAGTCCCACATGTGGGATGGCTCCGCCGTGGCGATCGATGAGAACCTCTCCATCGCGCAGGAGCTGCTGGAGAAGGCCCGCAAGGCCAACATCATCCTTGAGGTGGAGATCGGTGTCGTCGGCGGCGAGGAGGACGGTGTCGAGGCCACGGCCGGCGCCAACCTCTACACCACCGCTGATGATTTCGAGAAGACCATCGACGCCATCGGTACCGGCGAGCACGGCCGCTACCTGCTGGCCGCGACCTTCGGCAACGTCCACGGCGTCTACAAGCCGGGCAACGTCAAGCTGCGTCCGGAGATCCTCCTCGAGGGTCAGCAGGTCGCCCGTAAGAAGCTGGGTCTGGGCGAGGACACCCTGCCCTTCGACTTCGTCTTCCACGGTGGCTCCGGCTCCGAGAAGGAGAAGATCGAGGAGGCCCTGCGCTACGGCGTCATCAAGATGAACGTCGACACCGACACCCAGTACGCCTTCACCCGCCCGATCGCGGCTCACATGCTCGCCAACTACGACGGCGTCCTGAAGATCGACGGCGAGGTCGGCAACAAGAAGTTCTACGACCCGCGCTCCTACCTGAAGAAGGCCGAGCAGTCCATGTCCGAGCGCGTCCTGGAGTCCTGCCAGGACCTGCACTCGGTGGGCAAGTCCGTCAGCAAGTAGCAACTCCGCCGCGAGTCGCCCGGGCCGACTAATGTGAGGGCCATGCCCAAGCAGAGAATCGGCACATTGGAGCGGCTCCGGGATCTCGATGACTCCCTGCACGCCCGTGCACGCCGCGTATACAAACGACGGCTGTCGGTGCTGCAGGGAGCACTTGCCGCAGGTGGGGCCTACTGGGTCGCCCAAGCCCTCTTCGGCCATGAGCAGCCCTTCTTCGCCCCCATCGCCGCCGTAATCATCCTCGGCCTGACCGGCGGCGAGCGCGTCAAGCGCGCGGTGGAACTCTCCCTCGGCTGTGCCGTGGGCGTGGGGCTGGGAGATCTGTTGATCTCCATCATTGGCTCCGGCGGTTGGCAGATTACCGTGGTGGTCGGCGCTTCCCTGCTGGTGGCCTCCTTCCTGTCGAAGGCGCCACTGGTGAGCAACCAGGTCGCCATCGGTTCCATCCTGATCGCCACGATCATGCCGCCCGGCTCCGCTGACGGTTTTGACCGCATGTTCGACGCCCTGATCGGCGGCGCCACTGCGATCGCGATCATCGCGATCATCCCCACCTCCCCCCTGAGCGCGGGGCGCCAGGAGGTCTCCAAGGTGCTCGGTATCGTCGCCAGTGTGCTTCACGACGTCGCGCTCGCCCTCCGGGAGGGCGACACCAAGGCCCTTGATGAGGCGCTGAATGCGGTGCGCGGCACCCAGCAGGACATCAACACCATGCTCGCCGCCGGCAAGACCGCCCGGGAAACCACCACCGTTTCGCCGCTGCTATGGAGCGAGCGAAGGCGGGTGCGTTCCCTGGAACGCATCCTCACCCCGGTGGACAACACCATCCGCAATGTCCGGGTGCTCGCCCGCCGCGCACTGGTGCTCACCGAGGACGGCGACACGATTGCTCCGGTGCAGATCGAGATCATCGATGAACTCTCGGATATCTCCCTGGCGCTTTCCGGGGTGTATGAGAAGAACGCAGTAGTCATCGAGGCCACCGAGATCCCCGAGCTCGTCCACCGGCTACGCGTGCTCGGCGCCCGCTCCGAGGTCTCGGTGGCGGAGGGCAAGGTGCTCTCGGCGCAGGCGATGCTCGCGCAGTCCCGCTCAATCATCGTTGATCTGCTCCAGGTCTGCGGCATGTCCCGGGAATCCTCGGTGGCGGTCCTCTCACCCTCATCCGAGACCCCGGCCTTCCCGCCGGAGGTATGGTCAGACGATGATTTTGAGGAGCCCGGCACCGAGGACCGGTAGCGGTGGGCCGGCGTGTGGCAGATGTCAGATGGATAACATTTTCATGATCAATTGGTGGGGCAGTGGGCACTCAGGATAGTTTCTTTTAAGAGATGCACATCACAATGAAGAACTGAGGTCCGCCGCCATGATCACCCGCCGTCTGCTCGCCACCACCGTCAGTCTCTCCGCCGCCTTCCTGCTCGTCGGCTGCAGCAGCATCTACTCGGCTGTCCAATCAGTCACCGGATCTGATTCCACGGAGGCGAGCTCTGCCAGCGCCACCCCGGCGACCACCGCCCTGGACACCACGAGCTCAGCGAGCACCAGTACGCAGGCCCCGACGGCGGAGAGCTCTGCTCCGGAAAGTCCCGCGAGCACGGCACCCGCCCCGGCTGAGGAACTGGACATCTTCGATGTGCAGGTGGGCGACTGCGTGGAAGACATCCACGCTATCGGCCAGACCGACGCGGGGGAGGGCGTGAACACCCTGGGCATCATTGACTGCGAACAACCCCATAACGCCGAGCTCTACCACCTGAGTGACGTGGGTGGAGACAGCGCAGAAATCCCCCCGGAGCAGGAACTCTCCGAGCAGGCGAACCAGATCTGCCTGGACGCCTTCGAGGGGTATGTGGGCACCCCCTACCTGCAATCCGAGCTGGACTTCACCCTTTTCCTACCGACTGCGGAATCCTGGCGCTATGGCGACCGGGAGGTCATGTGCCTGATCACCTCCGTGGAACCGGTCGCGGGCAGTGCGCAGGGGAATGTGCTTTAGAGCCGCACGATCTGCAGGTCCCGTAGGTGGCGGTAGAAGGTGGAACGCTTCACCGCCCGCTTGCTGCGCACCCCATCGACGGTGACCGCCAACTCCGGACCGCCGGCCTGCACCGCCCGCCCGGTCTTGAGTGACGCCGGAGCGACCAGTCCGGTGCGGGCCGGGGCAGTGCGAAGTGCCCCGGCGAAAAGTCTGCCCTGGCTGAGTTGCTGCAGGCGCTCCGGGGAGAGTCGACCTGCCAGCCAGGTGCCGAGGCCGGCCGCCGGGGCGTCGTCAAGCGGGGCGGCGGGGGAGGTGGCGCGCACCGCGGCAATACCGGGGGCATCGGTCATCGGGACCAGCCGGGTGCCGAAGGCCCCGTGGAAGCGGACGGCCGGGTCGCCCTCGTGGCGGACGAGGATGGCGTCATCGACGATGATTTCCCCGGTGAACTCGGCATTATCCCAGTTGGTGATCGTGGCAGAACCGGCGACCGCCAGACCGGTGTCCGTGCGGATCAACGGTACCGGGCGGACCGGACCCGCCACCGCGATCTCCAGGGCGGCCGCGCGATCGGTGGGGATCGCCCAGTTCAAGGCCGCTGGGCTGGACTCTTCAGTGGGGACATAGCCGACCTCCGCCCAGAGGTAATCTGCCCGCATCATGCGGGTCAGCACCGCAGCCAGCGCGGCATCGCTGCCGATGACGATCACCCGGAGACGCTCCGCCGGCTGCTGCGGGGCTGGCTTCGGGGTGCCCAGGTGCGCCACATCGGGTTGGGCGGAAATCTCATCCAGCGAAGGGGTGGGGTCCGCCGGCAGGATGTCCTTGGCCATCTCATCGAGGAAGTGCAGTTCCTTGCGGGCCGGTACCGCGCTGAGCAGGTGGTGGGAGAGGCGGGTTTCCGGGATGTCACGGCGGCGGAGAATCTCCGTCACCGCCCCCTCCTCGGGGGTGCTATTGTGTGTGTCCTCGTGACTGGTGTCGGAGTCACAGTGCAGAACCATCAGAGCCATGGTCAGCAATTCTACGTGGCGGCATATACGTCCTTGTCGGTGCGGCTGTTAGAATTTGTTAACGTCCTTGTCATGCAGTGCCCCGGGAGCCGGAAACGGCTGACCCCAGGCCAACCAGCATGACGAACACAAGCGATCGGATGTGACGTAAACCAATGGCTGCAATCGTGATTGTCGGCGCACAATGGGGCGACGAAGGTAAGGGAAAGGCCACGGACATTCTGGGTGGCCGCGTTGACTACGTGGTCAAGCCCAATGGTGGCAACAACGCGGGGCACACCGTGGTTGTCGGCGGTGAGAAGTATGAGCTCAAGCTCCTTCCCGCCGGCATCCTCTCCGAGAACGCCGTCCCGATCCTGGGCAATGGTGTGGTCATCAACCTGGAGGCGCTCTTCGAGGAGATCGAGGGGCTTGAGGCCCGCGGTGCCGATGCCTCCCGCCTGCGGATCTCCGCCAACGCCCACCTCGTGGCCCCTTACCACCAGGTCCTGGACCGGGTGCAGGAGCGCTTCCTGGGCAAGCGGGCCATCGGCACCACCGGCCGCGGCATCGGACCGAGCTACGCCGACAAGGTCTCCCGCGTCGGTATCCGGGTGCAGGACCTCTTCGATGAGTCCATCCTGCGCCAGAAGATTGAGTCCGCCCTCGAGGTGAAGAACCAGACCCTGGTCAAGATGTACAACCGCAAGGCGATTGTCGCCGAGGAGATCGTCCAGTACTTCCTGGGCTACGCCGAGCGCCTCCGCCCGATGATGATCGACTCGGAGTTCGTGCTGAACACCGCACTCGATGCCGGCAAGCACGTCCTCATGGAGGGCGGCCAGGCCACCATGCTCGACGTGGACCACGGCACCTACCCCTTCGTCACCTCCTCCAACCCGACCGCCGGCGGCGCCTGCGTCGGTTCCGGGGTGGGCCCGACGAAGATCACCTCCTCGCTGGGGATCATCAAGGCCTACACCACCCGTGTCGGTGCCGGTCCTTTCCCGACGGAGCTCTTCGACAAGTGGGGGGAGTACCTGCAGACCGTCGGCGGTGAGATCGGTGTGAACACCGGCCGTAAGCGTCGCTGTGGCTGGTATGACTCCGTGATCGCCCGCTACGCCTCCCGCGTCAACGGCTTCACCGATTACTTCCTGACCAAGCTTGACGTGCTCACCGGTATCGGCGAGATCCCGATCTGTGTGGCCTACGAGGTGGATGGTGTCCGCCATGACGAGATGCCGATGACCCAGTCGGAGTTCCACCACGCCACGCCGATCTTCGAGACCATGCCCGCCTGGGATGAGGACATCACCGGCTGCACCACCTTCGAGGAACTCCCCGAGAAGGCCCAGAACTATGTCCGCCGCCTGGAGGAGCTCTCCGGAGCTCGTTTCTCCTATATCGGTGTCGGCCCGGGCCGCGATCAGACCATCGTCCTCCACGATGTGCTGGAAGGTCAGTAACACCAGCGAACTCCACTGAGACAAGAGGACGGGGCACCTGCCGGAACCATGGCGGGTGCCCCGTCCCGGTTGTGCCCGGAGCCGGGTCTCAGGGTGGTCAGTGCCCCGGATGCTGTTCCGGGTGCGCCGGATGGGGTTGGTTATCCAACTGCTTGAAGGTTCGACCCTGCTGGGGGATGATCACCAGGATGGCGATCAGCGCACCCAATGCCAGCACCGCGTTAAACCCCACGCTGACCATCCCGGCGGTACGGATCAGCACATTGTCCTGATTGCCCACGAACTCCACATACTCCCCGATCAGGGGCAGAGAGGTGTTGCTGACCAGGGTGAAAATCGCGGAGGAGAGGGCGACACCGAAGGCCGCCCCCAGGGAAGAAGCCATCTTGAACACACCGGCACCGGATCCTGCCTTCTCTTCGGGCAGGGAGGAGAGTGCGGTATCAGTGGCCGGGGTGGCGAAGAACGCCAGCCCCAGACCATAAAAGGCGAAGCTGATGGTGGCGAGGACGATGTAGCTGACCTGCGTCAGCGAGGTGGGCAGCAGCATGATGATGGCGATGAAGATGATGCCGGCCCCCAGCGCCATGGGCTTGCGGGGGCCGACCTTCTGCAGCATCTTCTCGCCGACCCGGATGAACAGGATCACGCAGACGGCGTAGCCGACGGTGACATATCCGGCTGAGGCCGCGGACATCCCACCGGCGAATTGGAGAGTCCACAGGGTCACCGTCATGACGCCGATACTGGCGTTGAGCAGGGTGTTCGCAATCACTGCGCCGGTGAAGGAGCGGTCCTTAAACAGTCCGAAGTCCACGAAGGCATCTTCCTTGCCCCGCTCGGCACGGATGAAGACGAACAACCCGATGACCGTGACCACGATCAGCGCCAGAATCAGCGGGTGGGTCCACCCGAGAACGAATCCCTGGGCGGCCAGGACCTGTGCCGCGAGCAGCGTGATCATCAGGGAGGCCAGGCCGAGATAATCCATCTTGCGGTGGGCGGCCGACGCGGGCCTGGACTCCGGGATGCTGCGCACCAGCAGACCTGCGATCACCGCAATGATGATCGAGAGGAGGAAGATGCCGCGCCACCCGATGGCGGTGCCGGACAGATAGCCACCGAAGATGGCCGAGAGTCCGGAACCACCGAAGGTACCCATGGACCAGAGGGAGATGGCGCGTTGCCGCTGCGCCCCCTCCCAGTAGGTCTTGAGCAGGGCGAGGCTGGTAGGCATGATGAAGGCACTGGAGACACCCTGCAGGGCGCGGCCGAGCAGCATCATCGGGCTGGCCAGGGGGCCGAAAGCGGAGATGATCAGCAGGCAGGCGAGGATGCTCAACACCAGGCCGAACAGCAGGATCTTCACCCGGCCGAGGCGGTCGCCCAGATTGCCGCCGAGCACGATGAACATGCCGGTGAACAGTGCCGCCAGGGAGATCGCGGTGTTCATGGTCGGGGTGGAGACCCCGGTGTCCGCCGCCATGATCGGGCCGATGTTCAGTGCGGTCTGGGCGAAGAGGAAGAAGGTTATCACCGAGAGCACCAGACCCAGTAGGGCCCGGTCATTTCCGGCGTAGGGAGGGGGTGATTCCGGGATTCTCGCTTCGGTGGTGGCGGCCATCAGCTTCCCTTTCGGAGTGGAGTGAGGCTCTTATCCCAAGTTTAAGGGCCGCTGTGCAGCATGAGCGACACCCCGGTTCAGGTGGTTGATCATGCCCCGGATGCCTGGGAACACCGCGGGTGATCCAGGAAAACTAGCTGGCCTGCGGCTTCACCAGCTCATCTTCAGCCTCGGCGTCCTTCTGCTGCTTCGGGATGAAGATGATGATGGAGATCAGGGCGGCGATCGCCATCAGGGCGTTGAAGGCCAGGCCGACCATACCGGCCTCACGGACCGCGAGGTTGTCCTGGCGGCCGGAGAACTCGACAGCAGCACCGATGGCTTCGAAGCCGGTCGCGGACATGGCGGTGAAGATCGCGGCGGAGATGGCCACGCCGAAGGCAGCACCCAGGGAGGAAGCCATCTTGTAGATACCGGAACCGGCACCCGCCTGATCATCCGGCAGGTTGGTCAGGGCGGCATCGGTGGAGGGGGTGGCATAGAAGGCCAGGCCCAGACCGAAGAGCGAGTAGGCGATGGCAGCCAGGATCAGGTACTGCCACTGCAGGGTATGGGTGGCCATGAGCAGCAGGATCGAGGCCAGCACAATCAGGGTGCCCCACATCATCGGCTTACGCGGGCCGAAGCGCTGCAGCAGCTTCTCGCCGACCCGGATGAAGGCAATGATGAAGATGGCGTAGCCGACGGTCAGATAACCGGCGGTGGCGGCGGACATCCCGGCCGCACCCTGCAATACCCAGAGGGAGACCGTCAGGGCACCGGCGGTGCCGTTGATCAGGAAGTTTGAGATCGTGGCACCGGTGAACACGGTGTTCTTGAAGAGATTGAAGTTCACGAAGGGGGCGTCGATCTTCATCTCGGTGTTGATGAAGACACCGAAGGCGATGATGAAGACACCCACCAGAGCCCAGGTGATCAGGTTGGTCCAGCCGATCGCGGAACCCTGGGTGACCACGATGAGCAGGGCGGCCAGGCCAACAGCCATCGCGATGATGCCCACCCAGTCGGTCTTGCTGGTGCGCCCGGCGGCCGGGGCGGACTCCGGGATCTGGCGCATCAGCAGGATCGAGATGACCGAGACGACGGCGCAGATGATGAAGATGGAGCGCCAGCCCAGCACGGTGGAGGCCATGAAGCCACCGAAGATGGCGGTCAGGCCCGAACCACCCCAGGAACCGATGGACCACATGGAGACCGCACGCTGGCGGGCGGGGCCATCCCAGTAGACCTTCAGCAGCGCCATGGTGGAAGGCATGATGGAACCAGCGGCCAGCCCCTGGAGGATACGGCCCAGGAGGATCATCGGGGTGGCGGCATCACCGAAGGCGAAGGCGATCAGCAGGGAGCCGATGATGTTGAGGATATTACCGATCAGGACGACCTTGACGCGGCCGAACTTATCGCCGAGACCACCGAGCACCACGATGAACATGCCGGAGAACAGGGCGGAGAGCGAGATGGCGATGTTCATGACGGACATCGGCATGCCGACGTCCTCGGCCATCATCGGGCCGATGTTCATGGTGGTCTGGGCGAAGAGCCAGAAGGTGATGACCGCCAGGACGATACCCAGCAGGGCAACGTCATTGCCCTTGAATTCAGTGTTCTTGTTGGGGATGGCGGTGGTCATCAGGACTCCTTAACAAGCCACGGGGAAGCGGCGACGATGATGGCCTCGAGGCCGCGGTCCAGGGTGGGGTGGATATCGGGGGCGAAGAAGGGGGAGTGGTTGCCCGGCGCGTTCTCCTGATCGGCGAAACCACCGAGACCCCAGTAGGAGTAGGGCGAGTCGAAGGCATCGGGGATGATGGAGAAATCCTCGGAAGCCGGGATCGGGGCCAGATCGGTGGAGTTCTCACCGAAGTAGTCGTCGAAGGCGGCGCGGATCCTGGCGGTCGGCTCTTCGTGGTTCTCAGTCAGCGGATACTGATCGTAGTAGCGGAATTCCGGTTCCTTGGGGGAACGGGAAGCCTCGCATTCCTTGCGCACGATGCGCTCGATGGCCTCATGCAGGTGCTGTGCCACACCGGTGTCATAGGCGCGGGTGTTCAGCTGCAGCACCGCGGAGTCCGGGATGATGTTGGACTTGGTGCCGGAGTGGAAACTGCCGACGGTGACCACAGCGGTCTCCTGGGCGGCGATCTCCCGGGAGACGATGGTCTGCAGGCGGGTGACGATGGCGGCCCCGAGCACGATCGGGTCCACCCCCAGGTTCGGCATGGAACCATGGGAACCCTTGCCGTGGATGGTGATCTCGATGGAGGCCGCGGCGGAGAGCATCGCGCCGGGGCGGGTGCCCACGGAACCGCCGGGCAGGGAGCCCAGCACGTGCTGGCCCAGGTAGACATCGGGTTTGGGCAGCTTATCGACGATCCCGGCGGCCACCATGGCCTTGGCTCCGGCGGCGTTCTCCTCGGCAGGCTGGAAGACGGCGAGGAAGGTGCCGGCCCAGGCATCACGGTGGGCGTTAAGGAACTGGGCGGCCCCCAGCAGGGAGACGATGTGGACGTCATGGCCACAGGAGTGGGCGACCGGGGTCTCCACGCCGGTGTTCTCATCAACCTGGGTCACCCCCTCGGCGGCGTAATCCTTGCCGGACCGCTCAGCCATCGGCAGACCATCGATATCACCGCGCATCGCGACCACCGGGCCCTCACCGTTGTTGATCACGCCCACGACGCCGGTCTCGCCGATGCGGATGACCTCGATGCCATAGGCCTCGAGCTCCTCCTGAATCTTGGCGGCGGTCTGGTGCTCCTGCAGGGAAAGTTCGGGGTGCTGGTGGAAGTGCTTGTACAGTGCTTCCCGTGTTTCTCTGGTGGAATCGAGATCGGACAGAATCTGCTGAACTGACATGGGGCCTCCAATGCTCAGAAACTCGGTGGGTCTACCCCACGTTAGCCGCAGAATATGCTGGCTGCAGGACTTGTTAGGACAGGTGGAAGCCGCGGATAGGACCAGTACCTCCGCGCGGGCGGGGCAGGGAGATCGGGCCTTGCTGTGCGATAATCAGCGAAACCCACTTTCCGCGTCTAGGAGATCTGAACAACCGTGTATACCCCCGACCACATCGGCAC
Source organism: Corynebacterium sp. A21 (assembly GCF_052266655.1). Classification (NCBI taxonomy): domain Bacteria; kingdom Bacillati; phylum Actinomycetota; class Actinomycetes; order Mycobacteriales; family Corynebacteriaceae; genus Corynebacterium; species Corynebacterium sp. A21. The sequence goes on along the minus strand of NZ_JBQPQY010000007.1, from coordinate 68,959 downwards.
CCCGCTTTCGGCGTCCGCGACCCGGGTGATGTTGCTGGGAGCCGGTGAACTGGGAAAAGAGATCGCAATCTCCTTCCAGCGACTGGGCGTGGAGGTCCATGCAGTCGACAGCTACCACGATGCCCCCGGGCACCAGGTCGCCCACGAGGGACATGTTGTTGATCTCAGCGACCCGGCCGCCATTCTCGAGTTGGTGGAGCAGGTCCGACCGCATCTGATTATCCCGGAACTGGAGTCGGTCGCGATTTCGGTGCTCGCCGAGATCGAGGCGGCCGAGATCGCCACGGTGATCCCCAATGCCAAGGCCGCTGAGTTGGCCCGCGACCGGGAGGCGATCCGTCGCCTGGCAGCCGAGCAGCTTGGCCTGCCGACCTCCGCCTACGCCATCGCCGCCGAGTACGGCGAGCTGGTCGCGGCCGTCGATAAGGTCGGTTTTCCCTGCGTGATCAAGCCGGTCTACGGCTCATCCGGCAGGGGGCAGTCCGTGGTGGACAATGAATCAGAGCTGGCGGCAGCCTGGGAGCATGCCTTCGAGGGCGCCCGCATTGCCGCGGACCGCGTGATCGTGGAACGATTCATCGACTTCGACTACGAGATCACTCTGCCCACGGTGCGTTCCATCGACCCCGAGACCGGCAAGGCCGCGACCTGGTTCTGCGAACCCATCGGGCACGTCCAACATGATGGTGACCTGGCAGAATGCTGGCAGCCGATCGCGATGCCCGCGGCCGCGCTGGACAATGCGCGTTCCGTGGCCGCGCGGATCAGCAATGCGCTCGGCGGGCGAGGGGTCTACGATATCGAGCTGTTCGTGGCCGGCGAGGATGTCTATTTCTCAGCCGTGAGCCCGCGGCCGCACGACACCGGCATGGTCACCCTGGCAACGCAGCGTTTCTCGGAGTTTGATCTCCACGTGCGCGCGATCCTGGGACTGCCGATCGATGTGACCCTGATTTCACCGGGTGCCTGCAGCGTCATCCGGGCCATCGATGAGGAAGGGCCGGTGACCTATCACGGTCTGGCCGAGGCACTGAGTGTGCCGGAAGCGGATGTGCGGCTCTTCGGCAAGCCGGTAGCCTACCCCGGGCGTCGCATGGGCGTGGCCCTGGCGACGGCGGAGAACGCAGAACTAGCCCGGGAACACGCCGATACGGCGGCCCGGGCCATGCGGCTGGAAGCCACCAATTAGGGCGGCTGAGGGGCAGGACTAGATGGCAGCCAGGGCCGGAAAACGCTCGGTCAGGATCGCGCCGTTCAGCTTCATCGGCAGGTGGGCCACCCCGGAGTCATCGAAGGCCTCACCGCAGACCTCGAAGCCGTAGCCCTCATAGTAGGACTGCAGCGGGGACTGGGCGGAGATGATGACATCCTTGCCCGGTGCCCGCTCGGCGGCGAAGCGCAGCGAATTCTCGATCAGCTCAGCGGCCAGGCCGGTGCCTCGCTCGGTGCTGGTCACGGCGATGCGACCGAGCCGGACGACCTCATCCCCGGCGAAGGTGTCGAGGTGGAGACGGGAGGCACCCACCAGTTCGCGGGAAACTTCGCCGTTGATCTTGGCGGCATTCCACGCGAGGACATGCATGGTGCCTTCGGCGGCGTCGATGTCTTCAATTTCCGCGTAGGCAGTGAGCTGCTCGTGGACGAAGATGTCCACGCGCAGCTTATAGAGTCGGTGAACCTCGAGCGAAGAGAGATCCGCGAGGTTGGAAACCGCATAGAAGATTGTCATGGGCGAGAAGTGTAAACCCCCCGCCCAATTAAACCAAAGCGGATTTCAGGGCTGCTCAGAATGTGTTTTTGGGGACGGATGGTACTACCCCCGAGGATTTCAGATCTCATATTCCGGGCCGGCGTGCTGGAGCATTTCATCCCACTCGACGATCTTCTTGCGCTCGCGGCCTTCAGCCTCGCCGAGGGCGCGTTCCGCGGCATCAAGCCGGTACCAGCCATCCCAGGTGGTCACGGCGATGCCGCGTTCCTTGAGCATGGTGGTCACGTCCTCGGAGGCCCGCTTGGTAGCCTCGGGAAGCATACCGGCGCTCCAATCGGCCAGCAGGATGTCGGTGGTCTCCTTGGCGTCGGACTTGGTGTTGCCGATCAGGCCGATCGGGCCACGCTTGATCCAGCCGGTGGCGTAGAGGCCAGGTACCGGCTCCCGAGACTCCAGATCGAGGACACGGCCACCATCATTGGGGATCACGGCGTTCTCATCATCGAAGGGGACATCATTGATCGCATCAGAGCGGTAGCCGACGGCGCGGTAGACGGCCTCGGACTTCCAGATGGTGAACTTGCCCGTGCCACGGACATTACCGTCGCCGGTCAGCTCCATGCGCTCGGTCTTGATTCCGGTGACGTGGCCATCCTCACCGATGACCTCAACCGGGGACTCCAGGAAGTGGATGTGCAGCTTGTGGGGGGCATCCGAAGGCTCGCGCATGGCGTACTGCTCGAGGGTCTGGCAGACCAGGTCCTGGGACTTGGAGGAACGACGGATTTCCTCGGAGGCGGCATCGTAGTCGATGTCCTCCGGGTTGACGATGACCTCGATGGTGGGGGAGTCATCGAGTTCCTTGAGCTCCTTCGGCGTGAACTTCGCCTGGGCCGGGCCACGGCGGCCGAACATGTGGACCACCTTCGCCCGGTTCTGGGAGAGGTTCTGGAACACATTGTCCGGAATCTCGGTGACCAGCAGCTCATCGGCGGTCTTGGCCAGAATGCGGGCGATGTCCAAGGCAACGTTACCCACGCCGATCACGGCGACATTCTCAGCGGAGAGGTCCCAATCACGGGCGAAGTCCGGGTTGCCGTCATAGAAACCGACGAACTGGCCGGCACCGTAGAACTCCGGCAGCTCCGAGCCCGGGATAGCCAGATGGCGGTCAGCGGTGGCGCCGGTGGAGAAGATGATGGCGTCGTAGTAATCGCGCATCTCCGCAACGGTGATGTCCTTGCCGATCTCAATATTGCCCAACAGCCGCAGCTCCGGCTTGTCCAGCACATTGTGCAGGGACTTGATGATGCCCTTGATGCGCGGGTGGTCCGGGGCGACACCGTAGCGGATCAGGCCGAAGGGGGCCGGCATGCGCTCGTACAGGTCAATACTGACCTCCGTGTCAGACTTGATAAGAAGGTCTGAGGCGTAGATTCCGGCGGGGCCGGCACCGACAACGGCGACACGCATGGGTCGTGACATGGTGAGGGGCATCCTGTTCTGACGTGGGGCTGAATATAGCCAGTCTACGTTGCCTGTGGAGGGGATGAAAGGTCACCCTTATAGGGGGCCTGGGTGATCGACGCCCGATTTATGTGCTGCTGGGCACGATTCAGATATCAGAAGATGATCTTGGGGGTCAGGTGCCGCGCCTGCGCAATAAGGTCAGGCGCATGGGTGTGCGCAGCGGCGCGCATACCCTTGATGGTGTGCGCAGTGGCGCGCAGCTCAGCGCCCGATCTGGTTGTGGGCTCAGGGATGCTGGACGCCGCTTATCCTGCAGTCTTGCAGCCCCACAGCCTGGCGGCCGTCGAGAATCGCAGCCCGCGAGGCGGATTTCTGCCGGACTCCGCGGTGGTGTTGCGGTGGTGTTGCGGTGGTGTTGCGGTGGTGAGGAGTGCAGGACGGTTTGGGTCATCGTGGCGACAAGATAGTCGGTGGTGTCCTGCATTCCACCCGGCGCGCAGCGCTCACCTCGCGGCAGCTTCGGACACCCGGCGAAATCCTTGTTAAGGGAGCACTTTTAAACAGTCGCAAAAATTTGCAGGCCAGAAGTAATGAAAGGTCGCGGCTGCAAAGGTAGGGTTAGCATTAATCACATTTCAATGATGAATGTGCCCTCCGGCACAACCGTGCGCCGAAGGCGTGCACAATAGGCTCGTTAACCTTGCAGGGAAACCCCATAGAGAAAGGGACCGCATGTCAGTCCAACCCAGCCCGGTCGCACCCAGTGCCGTCGTACTCAGCGCCATCGGTCGCAGCCTCGACGGCTTTGATGTCAAGGCCTTCGCCGATAGTCTCGGCCTCGCCGGCATCCTCGATCTCACCAAGGTGGAGCCGGATCTCGGCGATATTTATGGTTCGAAGCCACTCTCCGCAGGACCGGTACTGATCCTCAGTTCCGGAAACCTCAGCTTCGACTGCGAGGTCGGTGGTGCGCTGGGCGCGCCATTGGTGCTGCTGGTCGACCAGCCCGGTTCCCATGTGGACTTGGCGCAGGCCCAGGCCAAGCGCCTGCACGCCACGGTGGCCGGCGCCTTCACGGCCGCTGAACTGGCGGACACGCTGCGGGTTCGGGAATCGCTGAAGATCGAGTCGCCGGAGATCATCACCCCGCCGGTTTTCGAGTCCTTCCTGCTGGAGCGCGCCCGCAGGGCCAAGGCCCACATCGTGCTTCCCGAGGGTGATGATGACCGCATCCTGCTGGCGGCGGACCGGCTCCTCGAGCGTCATATCTGTGAGATCACCATCCTGGGTGATCCGGATGCCATTGAGAACCGGGCGCAGCAGCTCGGTCTGAACCTGGACAACGCCCACGTGATCAACCACCTCCACGATCCGCACCTGGAGGAGTTCGCGGTGGAGTTCGCTGAGCTTCGTAAGAAGAAGGGCATCACCCTCGATGAGGCCCGGGAGACCATGAAGGATATCTCCTACTTCGCCACCATGATGGTCCACCGAGGTATGGCGGACGGTATGGTCTCCGGCGCCGCACACACTACCGCGCACACCATCAAGCCCTCCTTCCAGATCATCAAGACCGCCCCGGATGTTTCCGTGGTCTCCTCGATCTTCCTGATGATCCTGCGCGGCCGGCTCTGGGCTTTCGCGGACTGCGCGGTCAACCCGAACCCCACCACTGAGCAGCTGGGTGAGATCGCGGTGGTCTCCGCCCGGACCGCCGCCCAGTTCGGTATCGACCCCCGGGTGGCCATGCTGTCCTACTCCACCGGACTCTCCGGTGCCGGCCCGGATGTTGAGGCCACCATCGAAGCCCTCGAGCATGCCCGCCGCATCAACCCGGACCTCTGTGTGGATGGCCCGCTGCAGTTCGACGCCGCCGTGGATCCCAGTGTGGCGAAGAAGAAGATGCCCGATTCCCGGGTCGCCGGCAACGCCAATGTCTTCATCTTCCCAGACCTGCAGTCCGGCAATATCGGCTATAAAACCGCACAGCGCACCGGTTCCGCACTGGCGGTCGGCCCGATCCTCCAGGGGCTGAACAAGCCGGTCAATGATCTTTCCCGGGGCGCCACCGTGCCCGATATCGTCAACACCGTGGCCGTGACTGCTATCCAGGCCGGAGGGCAGTGAACATGACCTATGCACTCGTCCTGAACTCCGGTTCCTCCTCGATCAAGTTCCAGCTCCTCGATCCGGCCAACAGCGCCACCGATGAACCCTTCGCCTCTGGCCTGGTCGAGCAGATCGGTGAACCCAACGGCCGCATCACCCTCAAGTTCAACGGGGAGAAATACCAGCTGGAGGAGCCGATCCCGGATCACTCCATCGGTTTGAACCGCGCCTTCGAGTTGATGGCGGAGCACGGTTGCGGCCCCTCCCAGGTGCACATCACCGCGGTGGGCCACCGCGTGGTGCACGGCGGCATCCTCTTCTCCGCCCCGGAGATCATCACGGATGAGATTGTCGGGATGATCAAGGATCTGATTCCGCTCGCCCCGCTGCACAACCCGGCGAATGTCGACGGCATTGAGGTGGCCCGTCAGATTCTTCCGGATGTCCCGCATGTCGCGGTCTTTGACACCGGTTTCTTCCACACCCTGCCGCCGGCCGCCGCGATCTATGCGATCAACTCGAAGGTCGCGGCTGATAATGGGATCCGTCGTTATGGCTTCCACGGCACCAGCCATGAGTATGTCTCCGGCCGGGTGCCTGAGCTGCTGGACAAGCCCGCCAATGAGGTCAACCAGATCACCCTGCATCTGGGCAACGGTGCTTCCTGCGCCGCCATCCGTGGTGGTGAGGCGATTGACACCTCTATGGGGATGACTCCGCTGGCGGGACTGGTGATGGGCACCCGAACCGGTGATATCGACCCGGGAATCGTCTTCCACCTCTACCGCACCGCGAACATGAGCATCGATGACATTGATAAGCTGCTGAACAAGCAGTCCGGGGTCAAGGGGCTTTCCGGGGTCAATGACTTCCGTGCCTTGAGCCAGATGATCGAGGATGGTGACCAGGATGCCTGGTCGGCCTACCAGATCTACATCCATCAGCTGCGCCGCTATATCGGTTCCTACATGATCACCCTCGGCCGGGTGGACGCCATCACCTTCACCGCCGGGGTCGGCGAAAATGCCGTGAACGTCCGGGCGGATGCCCTGGCTGAGCTGGAGATGTACGGCATCAAGATTGATCCGGAGCGCAATGCGCTGCCCAATGACGGTGCCCGGGAGATCTCCACCGATGACTCCACCGTCAAGGTGTTCGTCGTGCCCACCAACGAGGAATTGGCGATCGCCCGCTACGCCACCAATCTCGCCAGCTGAGCACCCCTGCTTATCGACGCCGCGCCCACCCCGGCGCGGGCGTCGATAAGCGCGTTAGAACCAGGTCACCGGGCGCACCTGATTCGCCGTGTCGACCAGCGAATAGCGGTGGCGGGAGAAGGGCGCCTGGCGGGCCTGCTGGCGCAAGGTGTCCGAGAGTCCGTAGCGCAGACCGCGTTGGGTGAAGGAGAACTCGAAAAGATCATTCGAGCTGGCCGCTGATTTCAGCTCCGCATCACGGAGGAAATTCAGCGCCGCGGAGATCACCGCTGTCTTGATCTGGAAGAAGCGGGGCTCATTGGTCGGGATCTCCTCCAACCGCCGGGCAGCACGTCGGATCCGGCTCTCCGTGAGCTTGCCGGAGATCAGCTCCAGGATGGTGGTCAGCTGTGCCATCCGGTGGTGGCGGGAGGAGGTAGGTACCTTGTCCAACGCCGTGACGGCCATCTCGATCTGGGCCTCCGAGGTCAACTGCCGGGAGAGCCCGAAAGCGGAGGAGACGGTGGTGGGGTTGGTGCGCCAGACCAGGCCGTAGAGGCGCATCGAGACGAAACGCAGCATCGCCGGATCCTCGGTGGTGTGGGTCCAGACATCATTGATCGCGGTGAAGGCCTCATGATTCATCTCGGTGGAATCGAGGTCGAAGTTCGCCGCCATCCGGGTTGCTGCCGGGTCGAGCAGGGGGGTGCGGTCATAGCCGAGCTGTTGCAGCAGCAGCTCATTGACCGCAGCGATCGCCAGTTTCGGGGCGGCCTCGCCGGGCAGGATATTGAGCACATTATTGAAGTGCTCCTGGGCGGCGGCGAAATCATCGAGCAGCAGATCGGTCACCCCGGAGTACCACTGGAAGCGCCAGTCGTGGCCGAGACGTTCCTCCAGGCTGGAGAGCCAGGAGCGTGCCTGGCCGGTGAAACCCAGGTCCAGCAAGGCGCGCACCACACCCAGGGGGATCTCCGAGGAATGCTGGTACTCCTCGGTCTTCATCGCCTGCCGTAGCGTCTCCAAGGCCTCCTGCGGTTCGGTGTAGGAGGAACCGGAGAGCATGGCGGCACCGACATCGGAACGGTCGATCAACGGGGACGCCAGGGCCGAGACGACCTCGGAGGAGGTGATCCGGGCGGTGCGGTCGATGCCGTCGATAAGCTGGTCCGTGCGGAAGACCAACAGCTTGGTGCCGAAGGTGGAACGCTGCGGGGAGAAGAGGGAGTGCTGGGCGGGGAATTGGCGGCCGTCGCGGATCGCGAGGATCTCCCGGAGCACCCCGAACAGCTGGGTGCGCATCTCCTCGATATTGCGGAAACGTCGGCCCGGATCCGGGTGGGTCGCCCGCTGCAGGAAGCGGTAATAGGAGAGGTAACGTCGGAAGACCGGGTCCTCCGCCGGGGTTGGTAGCCCGGGCAGATAGACACCTTTCTCATCGGTGGGCAGCTGTAGCGTCAGCGCCGCGAGGGTGCGGCCGATGGTGTAGATATCACTGGACACGGAGGGTCCCTCGACGGAGACATCCGGGGCCTGGAAACCTCTGGTGCCGTAGATATAGCCGAAGGCACCGATGCCGCTGACCGCCCCAAGGTCAATGAGTTTGACCTGGTCCTCGGTGATGATGATGTTGGAGGGTTTCAGATCGTTGTAGACCACGCCGCGAGAGTGCAGATAATCCAGCGCCGGCAGCACCTCCAGGATGTAGCCGATGGCGATGTCAATGGAGAAGGTCCGGTCCGGCAACACATTCCGCCGGTCCCGGAGCGAGGGACCACCGACGTATTCCATGACGATGAAGCCACCGGGGACCCGGGGATCATCGATGAAGTTGAAAATCTTCACGATGCCGGGGTGGGTGATATCCGCCAGGAACTCGCGCTCGGCTTCGGCGGTACCCTGATCCTCCAGAGACTTCTCCGCCTGCATGCCCTTGAGCACCACCTGACGTCCGGAGACATTCCGGTCTTCAGCCAGGTAGATCCAACCCAGGCCACCATGGGCGATCGCCCCCAGAATCTGATACTGATCCGCGACGAAGTCCCCCGGCGACAGCTGCGGCGGGGCAACCTTGGCAGCCTTGATCTCCGCCTCACTCTTCAACGCCGCTGCGGCATTGGTCAGCCCCACAAAAGGTAGATGGACCATGCCGTCCGCGACGGTGCGGCCCACGCGCCGGGTCCCGCGCCGCTGGCGGAAGGTGGAGATGGCCTGCTGCCGAGAGCGGGCGCTGGTATCGGTGGCCAGTGCATCCGCGTGTGGCTCGGTGCCGTGCTCATCGGAGATAGTGGGGAGATTGCTCACCAGGCTGCCACCGGTCAGCGTCAAACCTTCGCGGGCATCCTGCGGGTTGAGAGTGGGTGTCTCCGGGACCCCCTCCGCATCATGCTCCGGGCTGCCCTGCGCAGACTTCTCCCGGAGTGCGCCGAGTTCCTGGAGTAGCGCCCCGATATCACCGATGTCCTCGTCGAGTAGTTCATCCTCGTCCTCATCCTCATNCCCTGCGCAGACTTCTCCCGGAGTGCGCCGAGTTCCTGGAGTAGCGCCCCGATATCACCGATGTCCTCGTCGAGTAGTTCATCCTCGTCCTCATCCTCATCATCGGCGAAAGGATCGAACTTCACCGCCTGGGTGCCCTCATAGTTCAGACTCGGATGGAGGTGTTCAGCGGGTCCGCTGGAACTGTCGGTGGCCTCGCTCTCGTCCTCATCCTCATCATCGGCGAAAGGATCGAACTTCACCGCTTGGGTGCCCACGTATTCCGGACCGACCTCGACATCATCGTCGAATTCGATCTCGTCTTCCTCATCATCGGCGAAGGGATCAAATTTCGCCGCCTGGGTACCGATCCCCTCTGTGGCGGGGGGATCGGCTGAGGTGACGCGGGACGTCTCCGGTGAGGCTTCGCTGCGTGGGTCCTGCTCGACGGTTTTTTTCACGGGCCGATCGGTGCTCACGGTGCCGCCTCCTCGGTCTGGGTTTCAGTTGCGCCTGTTTCAGAATCGTCCTGGTAGGGCTCGGGTTCCACACGGTAGTTCAGTGGTGGCGGCCCGGAGGTACCGAGGTAGGCGGAGAACCAGCGGTCGTACATCCGCCACCAGGTCCCATCCGCCCGGATCCGCTCCATGGTGGCATTGACCTGGCGGATCAGGTCCTCGGAGTTGTCGTTGAAACGGGGGTCCGCTGCGGCGACGGCATACTCGGAACTGTCCAGGGACTCCCCGACGAGGGTGGTGTAAGGATCCTGGGCGGTGATGCCGGAGAGGATGAAGTCATCGGAGATGATCGCCTGGGTCTGGTGCTGCTGGAGCGCGACCAGACAGTCCGCCCAGTTGCGGGTCTTCAGGATCGGGGAGTGCGGGGCATACTGCCGGGCGGTCTGCAGTCCGGTGGAGTCCTCCGCCACACAGACGGTTTGGCCGGGCAGGGAAGCGAAGGAGGTGATACCGGAGTTGGCCATCACCAGCAGTCGGGTTTCGGTGCTGAGATAAGGGGTGGAGAAGATGAAATCTTCCTGGCGGGTTCTGGTCACCGACATATTGCGGATCACCAGGTCCACATCCCCAGAGCTCAGGGTCTCATCCCGGTCGCGGCTGTCGACAAAGCGGAATTCAATCTGGGTGGGATCCCCGAAGATGTCCCGGGCAATTTCGCGGGCCAGGTCAATCTCGAAGCCCAGCAGATCACCGGTGACTGAATCGCGGTAGCTGAGCAGGTACTGGGATTGATCCACACCGACGATGAGGCGACCCCGTTCGACGATCTCGGGGATTCGTTCCTCGGGGGTGGCATCGCCGGGGCGCAGTGAACCACTGATATTTTCGGTGTCGACCGGTTCCGCCGGGAAAGCTCCCGCCGGTTCCACCGCAGCATCGGCGGGCAGCGGTGGACCATAACTCTCGGCGCGGTCGATCCGGTTCGGCCGGGGGGTGGCATCCCGGTTCAGGATCAGGGAGCAGGAGCTGAAGCTCAGCGAAGCGATGAGCAAAATGGTGGCGGCGAAGAAGAGTCTGCGGATCATCACAGGTACTCCCGGAGTCGGGGTCGGATACCCAGCCATACCGCGATGATGGCAGCCAGGGAAAGTAGCAGCACCACAGTGGAGACCAGTTTTGTGGCGGCCAGACCGTCATTGATGAAGGCCCGCATGGAGGCGCGGGCATCCGAGATCAGAGCACTCAGGGCAGAATCCAGCGCAGCATAGGAGGACGAGGAGGTGGGGCTGCCACCATTTTGCTCAGGGGTGCCGGTGGAGAGGATGATGGCTTTCTCGTAGTCACCGTTATTCAGGGCGGTGCCCAGTCCCTGGTGCGAGTTCTCCCAGTGCAACAGGGCTTCCCTGGCCTGGTCCAGGACCCGGTCATTATGGCTCTGGTCGGTATGTCCCTCCGCCTGCGCGAAATCATCGAGGGCGACGGTGATGGAATCCACCGTCTCATCGAAGGTGGATTGGGTCTGCGCCAGAGACTGGCGGCGCACCAGAACCAGAGTTTCGGCGGTGCGGGTCTGCTGCGCCATGATCCGGGAGGCGGTCAGCGAATCCCAGGGCATCGCAGCTTCAGCGAAGCCCCGGTTACCGGCCTGCCAGGTGGCGAAGTTGGAGGCGGATACCCACAAGATGGCGGTGAGCATCAGTGCGGTGGCGGCCAGGAACCCCTTGTTGAGTCGACGGTGGGTCAGCCGCCACAGCCACCACTGGGCGATACTGAGAAATGAGACTGCGGCGAACAACCCGGAGAGCGGCACCCACTGGGGTAAAGTGAGGTTACGCTGCGCCTCAGAGACCCGCGTACTGGTCAAGGTGAACAGCTCGGACGCTGCTGGCAGGATGGTTTCCCGCATCAGTGAGGAGGCCTCGGCCATGTAGGCCACACCTACGGGATTACCCACCCGGTTATTCACCCGGGCACTTTCCACCATGCCGGTGTAGACCGGCAGCTGCCGCTGGATATCGGTGATCAGCCGCATGGAGTGGGCATCGGTGGCCGGAATGCTGGCCGCTGATTCTGAGGCGGCGACCGAAGCACGGTCGATGGCGGCGTTATAGCGCGATCGGGTGTCGGAGGACTCGACCCCAGCCTGCACGAACCCCGTGGTGGCGATGGTGTCTGCCAGCGAGAGTGAGGTGTAGAGGTTATGCGCCGAGTAGCTCATCGGTTCGGTGGTGCTCAGCAGGACATCCAGCGCACCTTGCCGCTGGTCAGCGGACTGGGACATGGAATAGCCAGCGGCGAAGATCGCCACTGAGAGGATCGCCGTCAACGCGAGCATCTTGCCCGGGGTGGTGGCGATATAGGTGAAGAGTTGCCGGGACCAGTGGATGGGCACGGCGAAGGAATCATAGAGGACATTCCAGAAGTTGAGCTTATTGGCGGCCTCGTTGGTGGAGATATGATCGAGCCAGTGGTCCTGGGTGTCCTCGGGAACTTCACTATCGTCAATCAGCGGGGCAAGACCCTTGGGCTTGCGGAGCTGCCGGACCGGCTCCTGGCGAAGCCGGGTTCGGGAATAGGCGAACTGCTGATCCGGGGAACCCAAAGTATCCAGGTCCGCCGGGATATCGGAAAGCGGCTCACTCTTTGGCGTAGGTGAGCCCTTATCGCCGTTCATTCTCCCAGGGTAACCAATGCGAGTGCGAAAGTGGCGACTGTTGCGGTGATTGCCGGGTATTTCTTTGGTGGAAGGGAATACCGCTCTCGGAAAGGGGTACCGCAGGGCAGTATGCACCCCGTATCGCACCCCGGCCGGAGAGTACCTCGCGCCACTAATTCCCGCACGCCGTGAGATTGACAGGTTTTCCCCCATGAGTGAGCCCGGACTAGCTACGCTCAGAGGCATGAATGGCGACGGAAATGGCTGGGCGGCGGGGCCCGATGGTTCGAAAGTATGGGGCAGATTCGGCGCTGCTGGTCTATTCCTGGTTGCAGATGTTCCCTCCGGCCCCGAGGTGCTGATGCAGCATCGGGCGCTGTGGACCAATGCGGGTGGCACCTGGGCCCTGCCGGGTGGGGCCCGGGACTCAGATGAGACTCCGGTCCAGGCGGCGATCCGGGAGGCCACGGAAGAGACCGGGATCATCGCCGATGACGTCGAAGTACTGCATGCAGAGATCACCGCCGGACCCTTCCCCATGGACCCGGAACGACCGAAGCTGGCCGGCGACTGGACCTATACAACTGTGATTGCCCGCACACGTGACAACGCCCGCCTGGCAACCACCCGCAATGAGGAATCAGTGGAACTGCGCTGGGTATCGCTGGACTCCATTGCTGAGCTGCCGCTCTTATCTGCTTTCGCCGCGTCTCTGCCGACGCTGCATCAGAAGACCTCGGAGCTACTGGCTTAGCGGGTTATGGCAATCTGGGGTCCATGATTGAAGTTCAGGGACTAACCAAGCAGTACGGGGAGGTCCGGGCGGTCGATGATCTGACATTTTCAGTGAAGCCCGGAATCGTCACCGGCTTTCTGGGGCCCAACGGCGCCGGAAAATCCACTACGATGCGGATGATCCTGGGACTCGACACCCCCTCCGCCGGAACCGCCACGATCAAGGGCAAACGATATGTCGAACTGAAAAATCCGCTCACCGAGGTGGGTGCGCTGCTCGATGCTGGTGCCCGTCACCCGAACCGCAGTGCCGCCAACCACCTGAAGTGGATTGCCCGGGCCAACGGACTACCAAATGAGCGCATAAAGCAGGTCCTTGAGATGGTCGGCCTGACCGAGGTCGCCGCCAAGTCATCAGGCGGTTTCTCCCTGGGAATGGGCCAGCGTCTCGGCATCGCCGGTGCACTACTCGGCAACCCCGATGTGCTGATCCTCGATGAGCCGGTCAACGGCCTCGACCCGGAAGGTATCCGCTGGGTCCGTGATCTGATGAAGTCGCTGGCTGCGGAAGGCCGCACTGTGATGGTCAGTTCCCACCTCCTTTCGGAGATGGCGCTGACCGCTGATCACCTGATTGTCATCGGTCGAGGCAAGCTGATCGCGGACACCCCGACATATGACTTCATCAAGGACAATTCCGCGACCACCGTTGTCGTCCGTTCTGGGCACATCGATGAGTTCAGTGCGGCGCTGCGGTCGGAGGGCATCTCCTTCGCTCAGGTGCAGGATGCGGAGGAACGTGCGGCACTGGAGATTCCGGACCGCACCACCGATGAGATCGGTGCGCTGGCGTTCTCCACCGGTGTGGCCCTGCAGGAGCTCAGCCTCCGTCAAGCCTCCCTGGAGGAGGCCTTCATGGGGATGACCGGCCATGCAGTGCAGTACCACGCATCCGATGTCCCAGGTGTGGCCGGTGCTGCCGCACCGGCGTCCCCCGCGGGCGTCGATAAGCAGCCGAGCGATGCTGCAGAGGAGAAGTAGTACACCATGTTCTTAAATACCCTTTCCTCGGAATGGATCAAGCTGCGCACCACCAAGTCCTTCTGGTGGACTTCGGCGCTCTTCATCTTCTTCAGTGTCGGCATTGCCGCCTTGATGGGTGGCTTCTCAGAAGCCGGCGGTACGCCGCCGCCGGATCTAATCGTGACGGGTTTGTACATGTTCGGCTTCATCGTGATCGCGGTGCAGGCGATCATGGTGGTCACCAGCGAATACCGCCACAAATACCAGTCTGTCACCTACCTGGCCACTCCTAAGCGGTGGACCGTGGCAGTGGCGAAACTGCTGCTCTACATGGTGATCGCCATGGTGCTGACGCTCATTACCGTGGTGCTCTGTTTCCTGGTGGCTGGCTGGCTCCTGCCTTCGGAGATGAGCGCCAGCTACGATCCCTTCGGCTCTGAGTCCGGGCAGCGCATCCTCTGGATCTACCCTGTCATGGCTGCCATGATGGTCATTTTCTCCCAGGGCATCGCGCTGCTGCTGCGCCAGACCGCAGGCGCGGTCACCCTGGTGCTCATGTGGTTCCTAGCGTTGGAAGAAATCATCGGTTTCCTGCCGAAGATCGGCGAAAACATCAAGAACTACCTGCCCTTCGGCAACCTGAACGCCTTCGTCGCGGACTTCGCCATCCCCGATTTTCACTGGGGTGCCACTGGCAGCGGGCTCTACTTCCTGGCCTGGGCCGTGGTGATCTGGCTGGTCGGCGTGATCGTGCTGCAGCGGCGCGACGCCTGACCCTTCTCAACCTGACTCCCCATCCGTGCCGGAATTGGCGCAGGTGGGGATTTTTTGTGTGCGCAGCTGCGCACACCTGAACCCTGCGCACACTCGAGCCCTGCGCACATCAAGGTGCAGCGGAGACGCTTATCGACGACCGGGAGAAACTGGCGGCTGGGGTGTTGGAAGAGCCAAGGAGTGCGCAGTGGCGCACTAAACGACCAGTGAATAGAGGCCGATGACCGCAGCGGGCAGGAGGAAGAAGAAGGTCAGCAGCAGCACGAAAGTGGTGGTGTAACTCTTTTCCGCGAGGCTGGCGAGGCGCAGCGACAGGAAGAGGATGAGCTTGCGATAAGGCGGGAACAGGAGAACCAGCAGGGTCCCGAGGACGTTGAAAAGCAGGTGCACGATGGCGGCCTGGAGGGCGAAGGTGCCGAGATCGCCGGGGAAGGTCAGTGCAATGAGCAGGGAGCTCAGGGTGGTGCCAACGTTGGCACCCATCGTCAGGGCCAGAATTTCCCGCAGTTTCAGGGAACCCGAAGCCGCGAAAGGGAGGAGCGAGGAGACCGTGACGCTGGAGGCCTGCAACACCATGGTGCCGGCGGTTCCGGTGAGGAAACCCAAGGCATCGGAAGCACCGGAGGAACGCTCAAGAAGTGTGTGGGTGGTGGCGGCCATGAGGGTGCGAAGTTGAGAGCTGATCACCCGGATGCCGAGGAGAATCAGGGTAGTTCCCAGCACCAGACAGAAGGCAGCCCCCAACGTGGGATTGAAGAGCAGACCGATGAGACCCCGGGTGCCGATCAGATCGACCAGGGGTTGGAAGGTTGCGGTGAGGAAAGTCGGGGAGTCGGGGGCGACGAGATCCTCGCTGAATGCCGAGGTCGCCATCATCCCCGAGATCCGTTGCATCGGTTGGAAGATCCACTCGATGGGAAGGAGCACCAGTGCCAACAACAGGTTGAAGATGCCGTGCGTTGAGGCGGAGGCGAAGGCGCGACGAAACTCTTCACGGTGGCCGAGATAGCTGAAGGCGACGATGAAGACTGTGACGGTGGTGCCGATATTCGCGCCCAAGATGATGGGGATGGCCACGGGTACGCTCACCGCGCCGACACCGACTGTGGTGACGGTCAGCGCGGTGGTGGTGGTGGAGGACTGGAGAACTGCGGTCGCGAGAATGCCCACCATCAAGCCGATCAGCGGGTTAGTCGCCAGATTGAAGAGCTCCTGGACGCGGGAACTGCCCAGGCCGTAGACACCGTCGATGATCAGGCTGACTCCGAGCAACATCACCAGGATCCCGAGAATGACGGCCACCCAACGCACCGACTTACCCGGGGCGGAGAGCATCACCATGTCTTCTTCGGGGGAGATGGACTTGGGGTTGATGAACTGCTGGGTACCCAAGGCCGCTCGGCGAAGCACCTGGTTCTGATTCGCCGAAGGAGTGGGCTTCGCGATTGCGGCCTGAGTTATGGGGTTGGGCGGCTGTTCAGAAGTCACTGTCGTGTCTCCCCTTTCACTGCGGAACCCTTATCTCGGATATCAGTCTAAAACTGACACTGACCTTAGGCTAACGCCAGCCTAAAGCTAACGTCAGCCCATCGCCGATCTCGAACCAATACTCCGTGGCAATAGTGTCCTGCTGTGTATCCACGGATAGGGATTCAGCCGGTGGAAACCAGCGGTTGGCGCATTCCTGGCGATCCTCGTCGGGTGCCTCTCCAGAATGATTTGAGAGTACACCCTCCAACAAACTCACCGACAACCTCAGCACCTTAAAAATACCATCCGCCAGATATAAAGCGATGCTCAATGTTTGGGAGCGCGGAGCCATGAATTCAACTCGATTCTGCATTGCCGCAAAGTTGGGTAGGGCTGGGTTACTATTCATCCCGCCATAGCCCCTGTTCCCTGATCCCCGAATCTCGGTTACCTGGGGGCTTTCCGAGCCGGAAGGTGCCCCTGTCAGCACCCCGTGCCGAGGTGAACTGACAATGCTGGTGACTGCCACCACGGAGAAGAAAGACACGATGATCCTTGGCCACGAATAACCCCCATCATGAGGGCCGCGGGAAACCCCGCCAGGAGCTGAGTTCCGGCCTGCTCTTCGGCCTAGCCCTGCTCTCTGCGGCGGCACCGCTGTCCACTGACATGTATCTGCCGGCACTGCCCAATATCGTCGATGAGCTGGACACCACCCACGCGATGGTGCAGCTGACATTGTCCGGCTTCATGTTCGGCATGGCGATCGGCCAGCTGATCATCGGCCCGATCTCAGATGCGACCGGACGTAAGAAGCTGCTGGTCGGTGGCGCGGTGGTCGCCCTGGTCGCGTCGGCGATCGCGGCGATGGCACCGAGTATCGAGATTCTGATCCTCTGCCGTCTGTTACAGGGCCTGGGGTCAGGTGCCTGCACCGTGCTGGCACGGGCCGTGGTCCCGGATCTCGCTGTCGGTAAGAAAGCTGCCAAGGCCTTCGCCCTGTTGATGACGATCCAGGGCATCGCCCCGGTGGTGGCACCGGTCCTCGGTGGTGTCCTTCTCGAACCGATCGGCTGGCGGGGGATCTTCTGGGTGCTGGCTGCGATCAATGTCGCCCAGCTCCTGGTCGCAGTCCTCGTGGTGCGGGAATCACTGCCCGCCGCAGACCGCACCGATCTGAGCCTCGGGGGAGTTTTCGCCAACTACCTCTATGTCCTCAGAAACCCCGTCTACCTGGGGTATCTCATCTCCTTCTCCTTCGGTTTCGCCACCTTGTTCAGCTACATTTCTTCCTCCCCGTTCCTGGTGCAGGAACAGATGAATTTGTCGGTCACAGCATTCACCGTGGTGTTCGCGGTGAACGCACTGGGCATGATGATCGCGAACATGATCAACTCCAAACTGATCGACAGATTCGACACCCACGCCATCCTGCGCACCGCCCAGCTGCTCCTGGTCTTCTTCGCGGTGGCATTCCTCATCGCGACGCAGTTCACCCTTTCCCCATGGGTATTGTTCCCGCTGCTCTTCTTCGCGGTGTCCATGCTGGCGCTAATCATGGGTAACTCCACCGCACTCGGTACCGGGGTGGTTCGTGAGCGTGCCGGATCCGGTGCCGCGGTCATGGGATTTTTGCAGTTCGGCCTCGCAGCTCTGGTCAGCCCGCTCATGGGGTTGGGTTCCAACCCTGCCCTGACCATGGCTACCGGCATGGTCGTCTGCGCGCTGGTGTCCTTCGCTGGCCAGCTCTTCGCCGGCAGGCAGCAGGGTCGGAAAAGCGCCTGAGCGTTCCGGACCACACCGGTGCCGCCTCCGGCTACTGCAGTGCGCTGCTCAGCCGCATCACATTGTCGATGTAGCGGCGGAAGAAGCTGCGCTTATTCCACTCCTCCAGGGTCAGTTCCTTGGAGACCCGCTGATAGTTGTCCGCCAGGTCACGGAGCTGGCGCAGCAGGTTGCCCTGGGTGACCATGAGGGAGACCTCGTAGTTCAGGCCGAAGCTGCGCATGTCCATGTTGGAGGAGCCGAGCACACCGAGCGGGTCACCGGCGCTGCCATCGGGGTCGGCGATCACGAATTTGGTGTGCAGGACGAAGGGGGCAGGGAATTGGTGGATCCGGACACCGGCCTCCAGCAGCACCTGGTAGTAGCTGGACTGGGCATGGTGGACCATGAACTGGTCGGCCTTTTCACTGACCATCAGTTCGACCTGGACTCCGCGGTAGCAGGCCGTGGTCACGGCCTCGAGCAGGGATTCATCGGGGATGAAGTAGGGGCTGCAGAGGACCAGCCGGTCCTTGGCGTGGTGGACCACGGAGTTGAACATCCGGAGGTTGGGTTCAGTGGTGTAACCGGGCCCGGAGGGGACCAGCTGGACCACGTTCAGCGCGGAGGTCTCGGGGGCCTCGGCATGCGCATGGGTGGGTAGCTTCGTGTTGGGGGAGTGTTGTTCGATCGAGAGGGTCTCATCGGATTCGGAGTACCAGTCGACCGCGAAGAGCATCTCCATCGACGCCACGATGGGGCCACTGAGCTCCACCATCACATCCACCCACTGCCGCCCGGCTTTCACGTTCTGGCGCACCAGGTAGGAGCGGTCGATCATGTTCATCGAGCCCATGAAGGCGATCCGGCCATCGATGATGAGCATCTTCCGGTGGTTGCGGAGGTCTGGGCGGCGGAATTTACCGCGCCAGGGCTGCAGCGGCAGCATGAGATGCCAGTCCACGCCGATGGCACTCAGCCGTCGCCCCAGTCTCAGGTAGCCCGGGTACTTGAAACTTCCCACCTGGTCGAAGAGCAGCCGCACGGTAACCCCGCGCTGCACCGCGCGCTCCAGGGAGCGGAAGAATAAGTCGGTGGTCTCGTCCCAGGACATGATGTAGATCTGCACGTGGACGTACTCTTCGGCTTCGTCCACCGCCTCAGCCATCCGTCGAATGGCACCCTCGTAGTCCGCCAGTAGGCCATGATTATTGCCGGCGACGGCCGGGGTGCCGGTGAGGAAGCGGTTCTGCCGGATCAGGGAGGCCACCTCACGGTCAACGGTGGCGTTCTCGGGGTAGTTCGGCACGTCCTCCAGGACGTTTTCCACCATCGCATTCGCCTCCTGCTGGATGCGGTGGCGCCGTCGGTTGATATAGGGGCTGCCCATCAGCAGGAAGAGCGGCAGGCCAACCACCGGGAGCAGCAGAATGGTCAGCAGCCAGGCGTTGGAGGAGCTGGGGCGGCGGCCTTCGGGGACGAAGCCGATGGCGAGAATCTTGATGCTGTAATCGATGATCAGACCGATGGTCTGCCACAGCTCAAGATTGATGGAGAGACTCACGGTCCGGGCCGCGCTTAAGGTACTGGGTTGGTGCGGTAATCGACGATGACCGGCGCATGGTCGGAGGCACCCTTGGTGCTGCGCTCCTCGACGTCGATAAGCCCGCCGGTGGCGGTGCCCGCGAGGGCAGCGGTGGCCAGGTGGAAATCGATCCGCATGCCCTCGCCCTTCTGGAAGCGCATGCCCTTGTAATCCCAGTAGGTGTACCGGCCCTCGGTGAATTGGCGGGAGACCTCCGTCAGGCCGCGCTCAAGCAGCCCCTCGAAGGAGGCACGTTCCGGTTCGGTGATGTGGGTCTTACCCTCGAAGAAATTGAGGTCCCAGACGTCCTCATCGCGCGGGGCGATGTTGTAGTCGCCACAGAAGACCAATTTGGCCGCAGGATCAGCCTGGAGGGTGTCGGAGACGTGGATCCCCAGGGCGAAGAGCCAGCGCAGCTTGTAGTCATAGTGGGGGTCAGCGATTTCACGGCCGTTGGGTACATAAAGGCTCCACACCCGCACACCGCCGCAGGTCGCCCCGATGGCGCGTGCCTCGATGGCCTGCTCCTTGGTGGGGTCCTTGTCGAAGCCCGGCTGGGCGGGAAAATGCTTCTCGACGTCCGCCAGACCGACGCGGGAGATGATGGCCACACCATTCCACTGGCTCAGGCCGAAATGGGCGACCTCATAGCCGAGCTCTTCGAAACGTGCGGTGGGAAACTGCTCATCCGTGCACTTGGTTTCCTGAACTGCGAGGACATCCACATCCTGCCGGACCAGGAAATCCACCATGCGGTCTACCCGGGTGCGGGCCGAATTCACGTTCCAACTGGCAATGCGCATGTGCACTACAGTAGCTGCTCCACCTGCGCGATGAACCGATGCGGGGGAGAACCCGAGTAGGGTGTGGGCAACCAAAACTTGAGGCTCTCTGGAAGGACTTTCTCATGACCGGCATCGGCCCAGCCCAGCTACTCATCATTGCCCTGATTTTCGTGGTGCTCTTTGGTGCGAAGCGGTTGCCTGACGCAGCCCGTGCGCTCGGCCGCTCACTGCGGATCTTCAAGGCCGAGGTCCGCGAACTCGAGCAGGATAAACCCACCGGCACCGCCAACTGACCGACACCGCTGTCCTAGTTCAACTGGTGGGCATAACGGTGCCGGTGGTGCTCGACGAAGCCGAGCTTGCTGTAGAGCCCGATGCCGGCCACATTGCTGGCAATGACCTGCAGATAAGCCTCCTCAGCACCGTGTTCGGCACCCCAGCGCAGCATCTCCGCACCCAGCCGGGTGCCCAGACCACGGCGGCGCCAGGCTGGGGCGACCTCCACGGCGGAGTATCCCAGGAAGACCCGGTCGTTCTCGGCGGCGGTGATGGTCCCGCGGGTGATGGCGACGGTGTCGCCTTCGGGGGTGAGCAGCCGGCCGAAACCCATCGCGCCGTCGATACGCGTGCGCAGCAGTTCCAGCGCCCGGTGGGGCAGCGGCTGGCCACGGAAGTGGTACAGGCCGAGCCAGTCCTCGTCGGGTTGCTCATCGATGTGGAAGCTCAGGACCCCGGGGTCCCCGATGAGCGGCGGTAGCGCGAGATCGCGGTGCATGATGATGATCTCGGGGCCGAACTCCCAGCCATCGGAGCTGACCATCCGCAGCGCCGGATTGCCGAGGCGCTCCGGCAGCAGCAGTCGGACGGGTAGCTGGTGGGAGCGGTAGAAATCGACGATCTCATCGATCGGCACAGAATCAAAACCTGCGGAGGGGCCGAGCGGGGCGGCCGAGTTGGAGCGTTCGGTCACCCCGTCGCCGGCGCGCAGCAGCCACTGCCCGGACTCCGACCATCGGTGGTCGATGCCCGGGAAGGCTTTGGCGGTGGCAGCCTCGATGGCGCGGATATCGGAGTTGCGGATCCGGCGCGGCGATAGTTTCTTCACGATCTTGATCAACTCGGCGGGGATCTCGATGGCTGGGGCCTGGCTGGGGAAACCACCCACGGACTGCGGGCGGAGCACCAGTGGATCCACGCTCAGGATATGACCGATCACATCGCTGAGGTGCCCTGGGGTATCGGGTAGCACGCGGCGCACGACCACCCGGTCGCCCACGGTGATCGGATCAGATCGGAAGATTCCGGGCATATTAGCTTTCTTCAGCCTCGTCGAGGTCATCATGGCCGAAGGGGTCTTCATCGACGCCCGGCAGCCAGGTCAGCCCGGCCTCGGTCCAGCCATTGCGCTTGATGGTTTTCTTGGCGGCGCGCTTGTAGCGGCCGATCAGGACATCGGTGTAGAGGAAACCGTCGAGGTGGCCGACCTCGTGCTGCAAGCAGCGGGCGAAAAAGCCATAGCCCTCGATGCTGACCGCCGCACCGTTCTCATCGGTGCCGGTGACCTTGGCCCAGTCTGCGCGCGGGGTGGGGAAACCTTCACCGGGGACGGAGAGGCAGCCCTCATCATCGGCGCCGTCATCGGCGGGCATGGTCTCCGGGATCTCGGAGGTTTCCAGCACCGGGTTGACCACGCAGCCGCGGCGCAGGCGCTGCTCCGCCTCCGGCAGCGGCTCGCCTTCGGGGCCGTCGATGTCGGGGCAGTTGTAGACGAAGAGGCGCTTGCCCACGCCAATCTGGTTGGCGGCCAGGCCGACACCATTGGCCACCTCCATGGTCTCGTACATGTCGGCGATGAGCTCTGCCAGCTCAGCCGGGGTTTCGCTCACCTCGGCAGTGGGATTGTGCAGCACGGGGTCGCCGTGGATAACGATTGGACGAACAGTCATGCCCTACAGTTTAGGCATGCCAGAGCTAGCTGACTTCGATGCCCGTCTCCTCACCTTCGAGTCGGGTGCCCCACGCAGCCTCGGCGCCAAGGAGGAAGCCATCCGCCGGGAACTGGGAATCAGCCCGGTCCGTTACTATCAGCGCCTCAACCTGCTTATCGACGCCCCCGCGGCGATGGCCGCGCATCCCGTGCTGATGGCCCGGCTGCGGCGGATCCGGGATCAACGCGCTGAGGAGCGGGCCCAGGCCGACGACCGCTAGACTCTGAGGGGTGTCGAACAACAACCCGGAGACCCAGAAATCCCCCGCTACTGGTGGCCTGCCGCTGCGCGGCCTGGCCATGGTGCTCATTGCAGTGGCTGTACTGCTGGGACTGTGGGGACTGTATTCCCTGACCCAAGACGGTGAGGATCCCACCCAGACCGCTGAGTCCACCAACTCAGCGCCCGCGAACACCGCGGATGGCACACCGGCTGAGCCCGGCAGCGCCGGTGCCGGTGCCCCCGCGGATAACCCCGATCCGGCGGTACCCGCTGATCCTGATGCCCCGGTGTCCTCGGATGATGCCGCTGACGCCGACCGGGATCCGGCCGGTGAGGAGGACGGTGCAGCTGCGAGTACCGGAACCGCCTCACCCGCTGATCCCGCTGCCGGTGGGGGAGCGCCTGCGGCAGCTCCCGCAAAGCTGAACGTGCTGAATAACTCCACCGTTCCGGAACTTGCGGCCAGCGTGTCCGAGAAACTCGGCGGAGAGGGTTACCAGCTGGGTGAGGTGGGCAACTTCTCGGATGAGATCTTCCCCGAGACCACCGTCTTCTTCCAGGGTGGAAACTCCGAGGCTGAGGCCAAGGCACGCGAGCTGGCTTCCCGCCTGGGTGGCGTCGCCCGCGAACACGTCGATTCCCTGCCGGAGGGCACTGATGGTGCCGATGATCTGACACTGGTACTGGTCAAGGAAGTTATTCTCTAATACACCTGTTCCAGAACAACTTCAGCGGAAGGGAGGTCCTCATGGCCGCCATTAAATTCAAGCGTTCGCCCCGCCCCACACTCGGGGTGGAGTGGGAGATCGCCCTGGTGGATCCGGAGACTCGCGATCTGGTGCCGCGCGCCGCGGACATCGTCGAGATCGTCGAGCGCGATCACCCCGAGGTCCACCTCGAACGTGAGTTTCTCCAGAACACCGTCGAGCTGGTCACCGGTATCTGCGATACCGTGCCGCAGGCCGTGGCCGACCTTGACCGTTCCTTGCAGGCGGTGACGGATGCCGCTGATGAACTGGGCCTGCGGGTCTGGGGTTCCGGTTCACATCCCTTCTCCGATTTCCGCGCCCAACCGGTCTCGGCGAAGGGTGCCTATGACGAGATCATCGCCCGTACCCAGTACTGGGGATCCCAGATGCTGATCTGGGGTATCCACGTCCACGTCGGCATCAGCCATGAGGACCGCGTCTGGCCGATCATCAACGCGCTGCTCACCAAGTACCCACACCTGCTGGCGCTGACCGCCTCTTCCCCGGGCTGGGATGGGATCGATACCGGCTACGCCTCCAACCGGACCATGCTCTACCAGCAACTGCCCACCGCGGGCCTGCCCTACCAGTTCCAGAACTGGCAGGAGTGGCTGGACTACATGCACGACCAGGACCGTTCCGGGGTGATCAACCACACCGGCTCCATGCACTTTGATATCCGTCCGGCCAGCAAGTGGGGCACCATCGAGGTGCGCATCGCGGATGCCACCTCGAACCTGCGGGAGCTTTCTGCGGTGGTCGCCCTGACCCATTGCCTGGTGGTCCACTATGACCGGATGATCGACCGCGGGGAGGACTTGCCCACCCTGCAGCCCTGGCATGTGTCGGAGAATAAATGGCGGGCCGCCCGTTATGGCTTGGAAGCCCAGATCATTGTCAACCGTGCCACCGATGAGCGCTGGGTGACCGAGGAGCTCGCTGAACTGGTCTATGAACTCGCTGATCTGGCGAAGGAACTGGGCTGCGCGGGCGAGCTGGCCCTGGTTCAGGAAATCCTCGAGCGCGGAGCTGGTTACCACCGCCAGCGCCGAATCTTCCAACAGACCGGATCCTGGATCCCGGCCGTTGACGCGACCTGCAATGAACTCACCGAGCTGAGACCCCTTGACTGAAAACCTGATTCTGCTCAGTGGCGCCGGGCAGCTACCGGAGGTCTGGACCGAGGTGGTCAATCAGCTTCCCGCCGGGGTCAAGCCGCGGCTCCCGCTGCTTTCAGGTGGTTTCCCGGAGCAGCTGGAGGGGCTGCGGGACCATCTGCAGCGCCATGAGATCGGCTACTGCTATCTCGGTGGCCACGGTCAGGGGGCGATGCTCGCGCTGCGCTTCGCCGCCACTTATCCCTCGCGGGTCCGCGGCCTGGTGCTCGCTGACCCGATGCTGCGTCTGGGGGAGAAGGAGCTCAAGCAGACCCGTTCCGCCCTGAAACTGATGCCCAAGTTCTTGCTGCGCCGTCGTGGCCTGGACAAGGAGGCGCTGCTCGGCCAGCTTGATGATGCCGCCTCCCTTGATCTTGGCGGAGATCTTGAGGCGATTGCGCGCACCGACATGCCGGTGGAGGTGCTTTCCGGGGCCCCGGTGATGCGGGGTGCTGCCGAGGAGGTGGCCGCTGGCCTACCTCAGGCTCAGCTGCGGCAGGTCGAGATAACCGCGACCCCCGGCGCCGGTGCCTGGTTCCAGACCCAGCCCGAACCCTTCGCCGCAGCGGTGGCCCGCGTTTTAGGACGGACCAGTTGATGGGCGGGGCCTATTCGGCCTGATTCAGGTCATAGAGATCGATGATCTCCCGGTCACCGATCGGGGATTCGGTCTTGATCTCGACGCGATAGAAGCGGAGAACAGCCGGGCACAGTATTGGCAGCCCTCCCGTTCCCGGGTGGGGAGACGTGGACGGTTCATCTTCGGTGGTGCGGGAACCGGAGTAGAGGGAGACGATGATCTCCGAATCAGATTCAAGCGCCTCCAGCCGGTATGTGCTGCAGCTTGGGTCGCCACCGTCGAAGAAGATCTGCAGGGTGTGCTGGTCGACCACCCTATGCTCGCGCCATGGGGTCAACCGCCCGCCGTAGGCCTGGTCGCCGACCGGCACATCGCTGATGTAGTAACGATGATCGATGTCTTGGGCAAGGGGTTCCTCCGGGGTGGAAGAGCCTGGGGCGATTCCGGGGCTGAGAACGGTGAGCGCGGACAGCATCAGGGCGAGTAGGGGGCTCAGTGCACCACCGAGGGAGGAAGACAGGGATGAAAGGCTTGATAAGGCGAGGGACAGCATGGCAGGGAGTGACCTCCGGGTACGTGGGGCAGTGGTCTCCGGCTATCCCGGTTTTCGGTGGGCAGCAGGATGATAACTTGATCCTAGATCAGGTAATTGCCAGGTTTCTCCAAGTTTTCTTTCGGGGGTAATATCCTTGAGATTCACCGCGGTGCGGGTCCGGCAGCTCGAGGAGGCCCCATGACTCCTGGAAATGATTCCGGAAAAGGGTTGTGCTCCGCCAAAAGCGGACTAGTATCACCCGGGTGAATCGACTTCGCGCGGCGCAGATCGCCGCCGCAGGTTTTCTCGGCCTCATCTTGGCTGGCGCGCTATTACTCACCCTTCCCTTCGCCTCGGCGGCAGGGGAGGGCACCGCCTTTCTTCCGGCGTTGTTCACCGCCACCTCGGCGGTCTCGTTGACCGGGCTGGTGGTGGTGGACACCGGGAGCTATTGGAGCTTCGGTGGGCAGGCCCTCGTGCTGGCCTTGATTCAGCTGGGTGGATTCGGCATCATGACTTTGACCACTTTGATGGGCATGCTGATCACGGGAAAAGTCAATCTGCGCTCGCGTCAGCTCATAGCGGCTGAAGGACGTCCGTTGTCGCTGGGTGGGGTGAAGAAGACTCTGCTGGCCAGCTTAGTGCTCACCGTCTTCACCGAAGCGGTGGTGGCCCTGGCCCTCGGAGTCCGCTTTGCGGTGGATTATGGGATGTCTCCGCTGCGTGCCAGTTGGGAGGGGATCTTCCACGCGATCTCGGCCTTCAATAACGCTGGCTTCGGACTGCGCTCGGACAGTCTGATCCCCTATGCCAGCGATGCCTGGATCCTGCTTCCGCTGGCCGGGGCGCTGATCATCGGCGGGTTGGGCTACCCGGTCCTCGCAGAACTGGTGCAGCGTCTGGTGGAGCGGCTGCGGTTCTGGCGGCGAGGTAACGTGCCGGGGGCCCGGAGATTATCCTTGACCACGCGCATCACACTTTCCGGCACCGCTGTGCTCCTGATACTCGGCACCATCATGGTGGCTGTGCTGGAGTGGAATGGCGTGCTGAAGGAGATGGCGGTGGGGACGAAGCTGCTCTCGGCCTTCTTCCAGGGCACTTCACCGCGCACCGCCGGTTTCAACTCGGTTGACTATGCGGACATGAATCCGGTGACCCTGATGGGCACTGACATCCTCATGTTCATCGGTGGCGGTTCCGCCGGTACCGCCGGTGGTATCAAGGTCACCACAGCAGTGGTGTTGTTGGCGGCCATGACGGCCGAGTTCCGGGGCCAGGCAGGCACGACACTCTGGCACCGGTCGATTCCGCTGGCAGTGGTTCGCCAGGCGATGACGGTGGCTGCCGCCGGGGTGGTCGTGGTGGCGCTCGGGGTCGGCTCGGTGCGTCTGCTGGACCCGGGGTTCTCGGCGGATCAGGTGACCTTTGAGGTGGTTTCCGCCTTTGCCACGGTGGGACTGTCCACCGGGATCACCGCAGATCTCAGCGGTGGCTCACAGCTGATCCTCTGCCTGATCATGTATCTCGGTCGCGTCGGGCCGATCACCCTCGTCGCGGCGCTGGCGGCGCGTAATATCGCGCTCAGGTTCCACTATCCCGAAGAGAGGCCCTTCATTGGCTAAGTTTCCCGGTCCCTTCAGCCGGAACAGACACCGTATCGATATCCCACCGGTCTTGGTCATCGGGCTGGGTAGGTTCGGTTCCTCACTCGCCCGGGAACTCGCCAACCACGGGGTGGAGGTGCTGGGGGTTGATTGTGAGGAGAAATTGGTCCGCGAGCACTCGGCAGAGCTGATGGATTCCGCGGTGGCGGACACCACCGATCCCGAGGCGCTGCGCCAGCTCGGCGTGGAGGAGTTCGAGCGGGTGGTCGTCGCGATCGGGGAAAACCTGGAGGCCTCCATCCTGACCACCTCGAACCTGGTGGAACTGGGAATCCAGGATATCTGGGCGAAGGCGGACACCGATCCCCAGGCCCGGATTCTCACTCGGGTGGGGGCCCATCATGTGGTGCGCCCCAACCGGGACACCGGCCGCCGGGTGGCGCACCTGCTGGGTGGTCGGATCCGGGACTTCGCCCCGGTGGATGAGAACTACGGGGTGATCACCCTGGCACCTCCGGCGGTACTGCTCTCCGCTCCGCTGAATCTGAACCAGGTGTGGCGTGACCACCGCGTCCAGGTGATTTCAGTGCACGTGGGCAAGAACTCCTGGGAGCCCGTGGCGACGGGACATCAACTCACCGCCACCGACTTCATCGCGGTTGCCGGCAGCCCCGATGATCTGGAGGCCTTCGCCGGGCGCTGAGTCCTCGGAAGCTCAGCCGCCCGGGAGCCTGCTGAGGTGTCGATGAACGCGGTGTCGATAAGCGGTGTTCCTAGCGACGCCGCAGGGAACGCTCCGCTGGGGCCTCGTTCTTGGTCATGGTCTCCTTCTTGCCGTAGAGACCTTCACGCCGGCTGATCCGGCCGATGCGCTGCGCGGTGACCGGGCTGGTGATCAGTGCGAAGATGATCAGCAGCAGGAGAACACCGAGGTCGCCGCGCTCGGCGATGCCGAATTCCTCGCTGCCCATCACCCGGATGATCGCCCCGATGACGGTCAGGATCAAGCCGGTGGTCTGCGGCTTGGTGATCGCATGCACCTTGGACATGGTGTCTTTGAAGCGGATCAGGCCGACTGAGGCGGAGAACGCCAGGAAGCCGCCGACCAGGATCAACACCAGGGAGATGACGTCGGTAAATAGTTGCAGGGTCATCAGGAACCATCCCGCTTTCGGAATCGCGCGACACTGACGGTGCTGATGAATCCCAGCAGCGCGACCACCAGCATGGCATTGGAGACGGTGGTGTCAAGCGTCCAACAGATGTACATGGCCAGGGCACACTGGATCATGGCGATCAGCCCGTCCAGACCGAGCAACCGGTCCAGGGAGTTCGGGCCGATCAGAATCGCCCACACGGTCATCAGGAAGGAGGCACAGAAGAACAGTGAGGCCAGGAGGAGAATTGAATTGTAGATGCTCGGGTCCATGGGCCTAGCTCCTTTCAAAGGTGTCGATGAGGCGGCGTTCGAGGGTGGCCACACCGGCGATCTCGCGCGCCAGAGCTTCCTCGTTGTCGGTGTCCAACAGGTGGATTGTCCACATGCGGTTGGCGATGTCGATATCGGAGACCGAACCACCCGGCTGCAGATTGAAGAGCACGGTGCCGAAGGCGAGGACCAGTTCACTCTGAACCCGCATGGGCACCTGCACGATGGAGGTCTTCGGCGGGGCCTGCGGGCGCAGCGCCAGCCAGGCGACCTTGACGGAAGCCATCATCAGACTGACCACCCAGGATCCCATGAGCCGGAAGAAGGGGAGCCAGTTGAGCCGCAGTCCATGAACCGGCATCGCCGGTAGCGGTAGCCCGAAGATGATGAGGAGCGCGATCGTGAACCCCGCGAAGAAGTTGGCCCAGTTGAATTGCCCCTGCAGGCCCATCCATAGGACGGTCAACCAGACGATCGACCAGGGGCGGAAACGGTTTTTCAGACCAGATTTCACTGCTCATCCTCCTGCGGATTACTCTGGTTCAGCCCGGGGACAGCGGCCGAGGACGTGTCATTGACCGGTGGGGGCACCGGAAGACCATGTTCCCGGTGTTCGCGGTCATCGGTGCCGTCATCCAACCGACGCTGCTCCAGATTGCGGGTCGGGTTGTCCTGGTGGTCACCGAGTACGGCGCTGCGGTAGATGCTCACATCCTGGGCGGATTCGGCTGCCCGGTCGGTAATCCCGGAGAGCGGGCCCGCTGCCACGGTCAGCCCGAGTGAGGCGATGACCAGGACGCTGGTGGCACCGACCATGCCGAAAGGCATGCGTCCCACATCTTCGCGGTCGGTGAACTTCACTTCATCGGTGACATCAGCCAACGGGGCGGGACGCGCCATCGCCACGGAACCTTCGGGGGCGTCCATTCGGTCGCGCCAGAAGCCCTTCGACCACACCAGAACCATGGTGTAGAGGGTCAGCAGGGAGGTGATCACCGCACCGGCGATGAGTACCCAGGCCAGCCAGCCACCTTCATTGGCACCGGCCTGCAGCAGGATGATCTTGCCCAGGAATCCCGAGAACGGTGGAATACCACCCAGGTTGATGGCCGGAATGAAGTAGAGCAGGGCCAGGACCGGGGAGATATAGGCCAGGGACCCGAGACGACGCAGCGAGGAAGTACCGGCCTGACGTTCGATCATGCCGACGACCAGGAAGAGTGCGGTCTGCACCAGAATGTGGTGCACCGCGTAGAAGATGGCGCCGGACAATCCCTGGGCGGAACCCAGGGCAATACCGAAGATCATGTAGCCGATATGGCTGACCAGGGTAAATGACAATAATCGTTTAATGTCATTCTGCGCCATCGCGCCGAGGATACCGACGAGCATGGTCGCCAACGCCACCCACATCAACATGGTATCCAGCGCGCCGTCGGTGAACACCACCGAACGCACCCGGATGATGGAGTAGACACCGACCTTGGTCAGCAGGCCAGCAAAGACAGCGGTAACCAGGGACGGGGCAGTGGGGTAGGAGTCCGGTAGCCAGGCATCCAGCGGGAAGACCGCCGCCTTGATACCGAAGGCGACCAGCAGCGTGCCGAAGATGGCGGTCTTGGTGCCCGAGGGGACATCCTCCATGCGGATGCCGATCTGTGCCAGGTTCATCGTGCCCACCGAGGCATAGACCATGGCCAGCCCGAAGAGGAAGATCATGGAGGAGACCATGGAGACCATCACATAGCCCACGCCGGCCCGGACCCGGGAGGGCGAACCACCCAAGGTCAGCAGCACATAGGAGGCGACGAGGAAAACCTCGAAGCCGACATAGAGGTTGAAGAGGTCACCGGTGAGGAAGGAGAGGTTCACACCCATGCTCAGCAGCAGGTAGGTGGGCATGAACACCGCCACCGGCTCATCCTTGCCACCATCGCGGATACCCTGGCTGATGGCGTACCACATCACGCAGAAGAGTACGAGGGCGGAGATGGTGAGCATCACCGTGGAGAGTCGGTCAGCGACCAGTGTGATACCGACCGGAGCGTCCCAGCCGCCGATCTGCACCGTCTGGATGCCGGCACCGTCGACGATCCAGGCCATGGTGGCGGAGAGCACGATCACCAGGAACAGGGTGGTCAGGGCGACCAGCCGTTGCAGATTCGGGAAGCGGCTGAGCAAAAGTGCCAGCGCGGCGGCGATCGCCGGCAGGACGATCGGCAGCGGGATCAGGAAGGGGATCAGGTCCAATAGTGCGGACTGAATGTCAGTCATCCTCTTCTCCCTTAACCGGAGCCTCGAAGGACTTCGGGCCGAAGGAGTCACCCTCGGAGGTCAGGCGGCCGGTCTCCGGGTCATCGGAAGCGTCGTGGTCAGGTGCCGCCGAGGCTGTTGAGGGGCGTGCCGCGATGGCGGCATCCTCAGTGTCATCCTCGATGACATCGGCGGTGCGGTAGCGGTACTGGCGATAAGCCAGCGTGAGGATGAAGGCGGTCAGCGCCATCGAGATGACAATGGCCGTCAGGATCATCGCCTGCGCCAGCGGGTCGGCGATGGTGTCACCGTAGACCTCGGAGTCGCGGTTCATGATCGGCGGGGAGCCAGCCGAACCACCGGCAATCAGGATCATCAGGTTGGCACCATTGCCCAGCAACAGGATGCCCATCAGCATCTTGGTCATGGCGCGGTCGAGGATGAGGTAGACACCGGCGGAGATCAGCGAAGCTGCCGCCAACAGCAGGAAGAGATTGGCTACCATGCTCAGCTCTCCTTTCCGGTGGTGGTCTTGGTGCTTATCGACGCCCTGTCGGGTGGCGCTGCGCCAGCGGCAACCTTGGCGGCGGACTTCTGCTGCGCCGCGCGGCGGCGCTCCACCGCCCGGGCCATCGAGCGGGCCCGGTCACGGGCGCGCTGCTTACGCATTTCTTCGTCCTGGTCGAGCTGGCCGCCCAGGGATGTCAGGATGTGCATGATCAGACCGACGACGATGAGGTAGACGCCGGCGTCGAAAAGCAGCACCGAAGCGATGTGCATCTCGCCGATCAACGGCAGCTGGAGATCCCACATCTGGGAGCTCAGCGGTGGCCGGCCCCAGAACATCGGTACGACCACGGCGGCGGCCGCAAGCAGCAGACCAGAGCCGAGGATACGGCCGGCATCCACCGGTAGGGCCTCCTCCAGCTCATCGCGGCCACCGGCCAGGTAACGCAGGGTGAAGGCCAGCGCGGCGACCAGGCCGCCGGCAAAACCACCACCCGGGGCGTTGTGCCCGGCGAAGAAGAAGTAGAGCGAGACAACCATCATCGAGGGGAAGAGGATACGGGTGACGATGTCGACCATCAGGGAACGGTTCTGCCCCTTCTCGGTTTCCACCGTGGCCGCCAGCCAACGACGCCCCGTCACCCGAAGCGTCGGACGGCGGGAATCGCGGTCGAAGGAACGGGTGCGGTAGATCAGTGAGGCCACACCGGTCGCGGCGATCACCAGCACGGAGATCTCACCAAAGGTGTCAAAGGCACGCAGATCCACCAGCAGCACGTTGACTGCATTGGCGCCATGGCTGATCTCATAGGCCAGATCCGGCATATACGTCGAAATTGGATCATGGGAGCGGGCATTGATGGCGAACAGGGCGACGATCGTCACCGAGACCCCCACCGCGATGGACAGCCAGGCGCGGAACCGGTTGCCCCGCGGGGTGCCCTTCCACTCGGTTTCCGTGGGCAGCTTGCGCAGCACCAGCATGAACACCACCATCACGATCGTCTCCACCAGGGTCTGGGTCAGCGCGAGGTCCGGGGCACCGTGCATCGCGAAGATCACCGCCATGCTGTAACCGGTGACACCGACCATGATCACCCCGGAGAGCCGGTTCTGCGACTGGGTGGCGGCGATGGCCATGATGATGATGACCGCCGCAGCTATGCCCTGGTAGGGGGTGTCCCAGAGTTCCATGCGGACCTCATTGCGCTCGCCCAGGATCAGGGCGCTCAACGGCAGGGCGATCAGCACCATGAAGATGATGCCCAGGTTGATGGTCAGGGAACCACGCTGGGTGGAAGCCGTCAGTCGCAGCGAGATCTTACGCAGCTGGTCCAGGAACCAGTCATAGGCGGAGTCCGCATTGCCCAGCGCGGGTTCCTCGAAGGTGAACCGGGAGATGATCAGGTCGCGCTGCCAGAACAGCAGGGAACCACCGAGGATGATGATCAGGGAGAGCAACAGCGGCAGACTGAAACCATGCCACAGAGCGAGGTGGGAAGCTTCCTCGCCGGCAGCCAGCGGAAGGACCGCATCCAGGTGCAGCTCGATCGGCCAGGAGAGCATCCCCGGGAACAGTCCCAGTGTGATGGTCAGAATGGTCAGCACCATCGGTGCGAGCCAGAGCTTGAAGCCGATGCCGTGCATCTGCTCAACTGCCGGTGCGATACCACCGCCGGAGACATGTGCCGACTTCTTGGTGGCAAAGGCCCCGTAGATGAAATACAGGCTATAAGCCATGGTGAGGATGGAACCGACCACCATGGCCACCAGCATCATGCTCCGGGGCATGCCCACCAGCAGTGACTCATGGAGGACCGCCTCCAAGACGGTCTCCTTGGCCACGAAGCCCAGCAGCGGCGGGATACCTGCCATGGAGGCCGCAGCAATGACCGCCATGGCCATAACGAGCGGTTGTTTCCGGCCCAGGCCGGAGAGCTCCCGGATATCACGGGTGCCGGTGGTGTGGTCGATTGCACCGACGATCATGAACAGGGTGGCCTTGAACAGTGAGTGGGCGAAGGTCAACGCCAGTCCCGCCATCATCGCCTCGCGGGAACCGATGGCGATCACCGACATGATGAAGCCCAACTGGGAGACCGTGCCATAGGCCAGGATCAGTTTGAGATCCTTCTGCCGCAGCGCCATCCAGCCAGACATGATCATGGTGAACAGACCCAACGGGATGACCACCAGGTGCCAGGTATTCACCGCATTGAAGTCCGGGGCCAGCCGGGCCACCAGGTAGATGCCGGCCTTCACCATCGCCGCGGAATGTAGGTAGGCGGAGACCGGGGTGGGGGCAGCCATCGCACCGGGCAACCAGAAATGGGTGGGGGCGATCGCGGACTTTGAGAGCGCACCCGCCAGGATCAGGATGATCGTGGCGGTGAGATAAGGCGTGAACTCGAGGTTGGCGTAGTGCGGGATATCGGAGAAATTCCAGATTCCGGTCTGCCGACCGAGCAGGATGATGCCCACCAGCATGGCCAGGCCACCCAGGGTGGTCACCATCAACGCCTGCCCGGCGGAACGGCGGGAGGAGGCACGCTCACCGTAATAGCCCACCAAGAGGAAGGAGAGCACCGAAGTGATCTCCCAGAAGACGTACATCAGCAGAATATTGTCCGAGGCCACCAGACCGAACATGGCGCCAGCGAAAGCGACCATCTGGCCACCGAAGTAGGCCAGGCGGCGTGGGTTGGAGTCGAAGTAGCCCCAACAGTAGATCAGCACCAGGGCACCCACACCCAGGATGATCAGGCTGAATAAGCCCGCCAGGGCATCCAGGCGAAGATCCAGGTTCAGGTTTGCCGAAGGCATCCACCTGAGGCGGAATTCCAGGGCACCACCATTGTCGAAGGTGCCCTGGAAGAACTGTGAAAGGACCCAGGCGAACCCTGCACCCGGTACCAACGCCAGGAGGCCGAAAGCGGGTCGACCGATGAGTCGGATTAGTGCGGGGGCGACCACCGCTGCTGCAGCGAGCGCAATAAGAAGTATCAGCACGTGCCCGAAGCTCCCCTATTCATTGAGCGGACAGGACAATGCCGCTTCCAGTTGTCGTCGCCAGCGTGCGTGCTGCCCCCAGCAGCAGAACGAACCTATAGAGAGAACTTCTTACTGAGAAACACCCATTTCAGGCGGCGTCGTTAACGGCGCGGCCAACAAGTCCAAAGTGTACCTGTGTGCCCATCCCTTCGGTAGTTGAAAACCACGGACACAGTATTATATGGAGCTTCTGTGGAGGGTTCTTTTCTCATGTTTGAGCTGCTGAACATGAGGATTTAGCGACTTTATCGGAGGCTGAGAAATTCCTTGATGAACTTTCCCGGATCGCCCCGGTATCTCGGCTGCTACCCGTTTATGGGTGGTCCGCTGCCGCAGCTTCAGGCTGTGTACTCTCGCACTGTGACTGAAGCCGAGAAATTCCCGGGTCCTGATCGTCGGCGCTTCGATGTGCAGTGGGGATCTCTGCTGCGCGGTGGCGGACTGCTGGTCTTTGTGGCGGTGATGCTCTGGCTCGCCTTTAATGTCCGGCTCCCCGAGCTGGACGTCCTCCAAGGCTGGATTGACGGACTGGGCTGGGCCGGATTCCTCGGCTTCATCCTGCTCTATGCCCTGGTGGCCCTGACCCCGATCCCGGTGAGCATCATGGCGGTGGCCGGCGGCCTGCTCTTTGGCGTGGTAATCGGTAGTGTGCTTTCGGTGATCGGGGCGTTGCTCGGATGTTGGGGTGCCTACTGGTTTGCCCGCGCCCTGGGGGCGGAGACCGTCCGGAAGATCCTGGGCAGCCGCGGTGCAAAGGTGGAACAACACCTCGATGGCGCCGGTTTCCAGGCGGTGTTCGCCCTACGGGTGATGCCGGGCTTCCCTTATTGGCCGGTCAACTACGGCAGCGGCGTCTTCGGAATCACCCAACGTGACTTCCTGGTGGCTAGTGCGATCGCCACCATTCCCGGCCAGGTCTCCCTGACCTCAATCGGTGGTTTCATCGCGCAACCCTCGATCTTGCAGGGCGTGGTGGTGGCGGCATCCTGGATCGTGGTGATCTCGATGACGGTGTGGGCCTACCTTACCTGGCGGGCTGCCGCCGGGACTCAGGATATCGCCCTCACCGGGCAACCTGTGGCCGGTGAGTCGACCTCCCCGGGCGAGACTGCTCAGCCGTAGAGCAGCTGGCCGCCGGAGCTCAGGGCTGCAGCGATGGAGCTCTCCGGGCTGGGGCCGAAGCCGATGGCCCAAACGGTCTGGCGGTCATCGGTGACCTTGATGAAGGTGGCGGTGGCCTCGAAGATCTCCAGCTGGTGGAAATTCAGGATCTCGATGCGACGACCAGCCTCAGCCAACAGACTGGTGCAGGCGGAGGTCGGGCCGGTGGCGATGATCTCCAGCTGGTCGGTGTGGGCGTCGGCAGTCTTGGAGGTGTGGGTCCGGTCAGTGTGGAAGCGGAAGAGTCCGCCGCGCAGCTGCTCGATGTCCCGGTGGCTCAGTCGAATCTCGGCACGCGGGGCATAGGTGGCGGTGAACAGGTTCCAGTCCATGCCGGCTGCCTCTTCGCGGAGTCCGCGGGGCAGGCGATGGCCGGTGCCGAAACGATTCTGCAGCGGATCTTCGCTGCGGGTTTCGGTCTGCCGCTGGTTCAGGGATGCCGTCTCCCGCAGGAAATCAAGCTGATCCTGATCGGTGGGCTGGAAAGATGCGGTGCGGGTGCTGGTGAACATTATGTCGGTCCTTCGCGTTAAGCGGAATGTGGTGGGGACCGACTCTTCAGTGAGTGTCTAGGTAGCTAACGACTACTTCCCCATGCACGGGGAGTCAGTCCCTGTCCCGTGCTGGGGTACGTAGCCTCGGCTACTCGCTGAAGAGAAATGTTCTGGATCACACCAACAAAGGTAAGGCAGATCACAAATTAATGCAAGTTCTAACGGGAAGAACCATAGTTGAGCAGGAACAATGCCTCCGCCGCGGCGATGTGGATAATCTCTCCCGGGTCCACGGACTCATTGGGGGAGTGGATGGTGGACTGCGGTTCCTCCACGCCGAAGAGCGCGATCTCGGCATCCGGGTGCGCCGCCTGTAGCGCGGTGCACAGCGGGATGGAACCTCCGGAACCCACGGTGCCGGTGTGCTCGGTGCCATAGGCACTGGCCAGGGCATCACCTAGCAGGGACAGCGCTGGGCTGTCGGTATCAGCACGGAAGGGCTCATTGACATCGCCGACCGTGACCTCGACCTGGGCTCCCCAGGGAGTGTTATGGCGCAGGTGGGCAGCCAGCTTCTCGGCGGTATCCGCCGCAGAGGTGCCGGGCCCGACCCGGAGGTTCAGTTGGGCGCTGGCGGTGGCGGGTACCGCATTGATGGCCGCCGCTACCGGGGTGGAGGTGAAACCGGTGACGGTCACCGCCGGCCGCGCCCACACGAAATCGGCCGGGGAATCGGAATCATCGCCCATCAGCTCCACGCCGTCGAGCACCCCGGCATCGGCGCGGAAGGTTTCGGCGTCATAGGGCTCGCCGGTCCACCGCGTGGTGGTGTCCACGCCGTCGATGACGGTCCGGCCACGGTCGTCGCGAAGCGTATCCAGCAGCCGGATCAGCGCGGCCGTGGCATCGGGGGCGGCACCGCCGAACATGCCCGAATGGACCGGGGTCCGCAGGGTGTTGAGGGTGACGGTGACCTGCGCGCCACCACGCAGCGTGGTGGTCAGCGTGGGCTTTCCGACGGCCGCGTTACCGGTGTCGGCGATCAGGATGACCTCGGCGGCAAAGAGCTCCGGGTGCTCGGCGATGAGCTGGTCCAGACCTTCGCCGCCCTGCTCCTCAGAACCCTCGATCAGGACCTTGAGATTGACGGTGGGAGTTTCCTCGAAAGTCTCCAGGGCCTGCAACGCCGCCAAGTGCATCACCAGGTTTCCCTTGCAGTCCGCCGCGCCGCGACCGTACCAACGGCCATCGCGCTCCGTGAGGGTGAAGGGGGCGGAGGTCCACTTGGCGGGATCACCGGCGAGAACGACATCATAATGCGAATAGAGCAATACCGTCGGGGCATCTGCCGATACCTGGCGCTGGCCCAGCAGGGCAATGGAACCATCGGCGGTGACGATCTCATCGACCACCAGACCAGCGGACTGCAGTGCCTCACTCACCCAGGCGGCAGCGGAACGGCAATCCTCCTCATGCCCGGGGGCACCGTGGACGGAGTCAAAAGCGACGAGCTCAGCGAGCTGGCGGAAGATCTCCTCCTGCCGGTTGCGGACATGCTCACGGATTTCAGCGGACAGGGGCAGATGCGTGGGAGAGCTCATGGTGGCAATCCTAGTGAGGGCATGTCGCGCGCGGGTGGGCAGGGGAT
The DNA here is from genome assembly GCF_052266655.1 of Corynebacterium sp. A21. Lineage (NCBI taxonomy): Bacteria > Bacillati > Actinomycetota > Actinomycetes > Mycobacteriales > Corynebacteriaceae > Corynebacterium > Corynebacterium sp. A21. Next base: position 31,367 of record NZ_JBQPQY010000007.1, on the reverse strand, counting down.
CGGGTGAGGTGGGTAAGCTGCGAGGGGTGGGGGAAGCCGGGGAACCGGCACCCGGCGCTGACATATAACTGCACACTAACTAGGCTTTTCAGACAGTTCTTGAATCTTTCCTGTTCCCGATGTGATGCCGGAGTCGCTGATGTCCCAAGGATTCCCACCCTTTCCCGGTGATACACCCGAGTCCTCACCGGGAGGTTTTGGCGGTTCCGGCACCGGTGGATTCGGCGGTGCACCGGGCGGGTTCGGCAGCCCAGTCGGCTCCGGCGGCTTCGGTGGTTTTGGCGGCCCGGGAGCTGACTCCGGTTTCAGTGCTCCTGCCACCGGCGCCGCAACCGGGTCCCGTCGGGCAACCTCGGCACCGGTCGGACATCTGATCCCCAGCCTGGTGCTCGGCCTGATCGGGGTCATGCTCAACGCCTGGCTGAGCTTCAGCTCGACGGTGGCCACCGACACCTCCTTCGGGATCATCGCGGGTGTTGCCTGGATCCTTTCCGGCCTGTTCGGCATCATCTGTCTGGGGCGTTATTTCACGGCTAATGCCCAGCGAAAGGCCACCGGGTTCTACTCCCACATCGGCTGGAAGAAGACCCTCCTATACTTCACTGCCCTGGTGCTGCTCATCGCCGTGGTCTGGTCCGCCATCGACATCGCCCTCTGGGTGGGAAAGCTGTGAACTCCATGAAATCAAAGTTCACCCGACCGCTGGGATTTATGGCGGCCGCCCTGCTCGCGGCGTCGATAAGCGCCCCGGGAGCGGTAGCCCAGCCCACCGGGGATCAGGCTGCCGCGCCGGGTACCTCCCTGGAACAGGTCGGCGCCTGCATTGCGGATAAGGGTGCCCTCGACGTCATCGTCATGATCGACGAAACCGAATCCCTGATCCACGAGGCCCGCGACGGCCGGGTCAACCCCGATATTCCCGGCGCAGACGCCGAGCACCACCGCGTCCCCGCTGCCCAGAGCTTCATCGAAGAACTGCTGGCCAAGCAGGCCGATGAGGGATTCCAGACCACCGTCCGCGTCGCCGGCTTCGGTCAGGAGTACAAATCCGGTGCCATGGACCCCGAGAACTACGGTCAGTGGCAGGAACTCAACCAGGATTCCGTGGCGCAGACCCAGGCTGAGATCGGGGCTTTCGCGGAGCGCACCGCCGAGCAGTACACCAACTACGCGGCCGCCATCGACGGTGCCTACCAGGACTTTTCCCGCTCCGGTTCCGGGGATGCCTGCCGAATGCTGGTGACCTTCACCGATGGTGCCCTCACCGCCGCGGAGGGTGCCGACGTCGCGCAACAGGCGCTCTGCGTACCTGGCGGGGTCACCGACCGACTGCGTACCGCCGGCATCACCCACATCGGCATCGGGCTGTCCTCGGTGGACAACCCCTCTGATTTCAGCCTGCTCCAGGGCATCACCGAAGGCACCCGCGCCGGGGGAGGGGAATGCGGCGAGGCCGCCCCCAACGGGGCCTTCTTCACCGCGGACAATGTCGGCGGACTCTTCGCAGCCTTCCGTGAAGCCCTGGCCACCGGCGGTGAAGCTACCGCCGAAACCCGCGCCGGGGAGCCTTTCACCTTCACCCTGGACAACTCGGTGAACTCGGTGCGCTTCACCGCGATCGCGAAGGATGATCTGGGCTCCGCGGCCCGTCTGGTGCTCACCGCGCCCAACGGTGAGACCGTCGAACTGATCGATGACGGCGAGGGCTCCCTGAATTCCGCGAACCTCACCTGGGATTCCGAGAGCTCCCCGGTGCAGATGGCTGACGGCACCCTGATGTTGCCCGAAGGCGGAAGCTGGGCGGGGGTGTGGCAGCTGCAGTTCCAGAATTTCGATCCAGCCGCAGCCGATGGCCGCATCTTCAACTCCGTGGAGATCCAGCCGGACCTGCAGATCCAGTTCAACGGCGGCAATGCCGAAGGCGAGACCGGACTGAACCTGCGCGATGATCAGGCGCTGCAGCTGCAGCTGGTGGACCGTGCGGGCAACCCCCGCGCCCTCGAAGGTGACGCGGTCCTCGACCTCAGTTTCACCCGGGCCGATTCCGGTGAACAGGTGATGCTGGCTGAGGGCATGGACATCTCCAGCGGCCAGGCGGAACTGCCGCTGGACGCCATCGCACAGCTGCCGGCGATCGGAGCGATCGAAGCCCGCACCGCCATCACCACCGCCGGGGTGGACGGCAACCCCGGCACCGCGCTGAGCCCGATCCTCAACACCACCAGACTGACCCTGACCCAACGCGATATGCCCCAGCTGCCCGGAAACATCCACTTCCAGGCCGACGCCGATACGGTCACCGTCGACGTTCCAGTCAACGGTCCCGGCCGGGTCTGGTTGCCCGCAGACGCGCAGCTCTCGGGAACGCTTCCCGAGGGAGTGGGCGGCATCGCCGCCAGCAGCCAGTTCGACAGCGCCGAGAATGCGCTGGTCCTCGGCCTGGATGAAAGCGGCAGCTTCCCGGTCACCCTGACCATCGATGAGCTCAGTGACGGCCTCGTCAACGGTGCGCTTCCGATGCAGATCGCGAATCCCGAAGGGGCGAATGAAACCACGGTGGAGGTACCCACCGAAGGCAGCCTCAGCGTGCCGATCAACACCGCCAGGTTCGCTGCGGCGCTGGCGGCAGCGCTGATCCTGGCGCTGCTCATCCCCCTGCTGGTGCTCTACGCGGTCCGTTATCTCACCGCGAAAATCCCGGACGGTGCCATGAGCGCGGTCCGCATCCCGGTCGAACTCAAGGAGGGTGTCCTCTACTACGACGGCCAGCCGCGCCCCGACATCGAATCCCGCAACACCACCCAGAATCAGGTCCACAGTCAGGGGCGTGAGTTCAACGCCGACGGCTACCAGGTGAAGGTCAAGAGCTTCCAGCTCCTCCCCACCGCCGAACCGGTCGCCCTGGTCAATCAGGCGCCCTCCATCAGCTCCGAGGGGAAACAGCACAAATTCCACGCCAAGCTGCCGCTCGTGGTTCAGGGAACCTGGTTCCTCAGCGCCCGTAACACCGGCTCCACCGAGCTGGATCTAGTGGCCTTCCCCTTCCTGCCGACCGACCGCGACCAGATGAACACCCTGGTCAATGACATCGTGCACAAGGCACCTGAGCTGGCCCGCACACTATCGGAACAGATTGATAGCGCCGCTGCCACGCCCGGCAATGCCCCTGCCGGTCCTGCTGGATCTACCAGTCCTGGCCCGGGTGCTACGCCGGAGCCGCCAGCGGCAGGCGAGTATCAGCCGCCGAACTTCGGTGGTGACGGCGGATTCGGCTCCGGTGGCGGATTCGGCGGTGGTTTCGGTTCCGGCGGTCCGGGTGCTCCGGGCGACTCCGGTGGCCAGGGTCCCCAGAGCGGTGGGTTCGGTGGTGGTTTCGGCTCCGGCGGAAACTCTGAGGGAAACTCCGGTGGTTTCGGTTCTGGTGGTTTCGGTGGCTCCGGTGGTTTCGGTTCGCCGCGAACACCCTAGACTCCCCAGCTAGCCTGGACAGAAAACTCAGTGATTTTCAGCTTGCACGTGATTAGTTAAAGAAAGAGTGGATCATGCACAAAGTTCTCGTCGTCGGTTGTGGCGGCTCTGGAGCCAAGACCCTGGCCTACATGATGGACCAGCTGAAGACCACTCTGGCGGACCGCCTGCCGGACCGTTATGACAGCCCCAAAGATGTGGAGTTGCCGCGGGCCTGGCAGTTTGTCTCGGTCGATGTGCCGACCGTTCCGGAGCGTCCCGGCCCGAACCTGCCGAACGTGCCGGAGGCCGGTGGCCGTTATATCTCCTGTGGCTCCTCGGACCGTTATTCCACCGTGGACACCGCTGTCTCCAATCAGCTGGCCAGCCGCCGGGAGTTGGGCACCATTGCCAGCTGGGCACTGGCGAACCCAGAGTCCGAGACCACCCCGATCGGTTCCGGTGCTGGCCAGTACCGCTCGATCGGCCGCATGCTGATCCTGAGCAAGCTGCAGGAGATCCAGCAGGAGCTGCGCAAGTCCTGGGATGTTTTGTTCAGCGGGGACACCGAGCGTGAGCTGGCTGACCTGCGCTCCCAGCTTTATGGCCGCACCGTCTACAGCGGTGAGAGCGCCAAGGAACAGCCGATGGTGTTCGTGGTCTCCTCCATGGCTGGTGGTGCGGGCGCGTCCATGGCCATCGATATCTGTCGCCTGCTCACCGGACTTGAGGGCAACGCCGTCGGTCTGAACTCACTGTTCATGGTGACCCCGGATATCTTCTCCCAGCTGTCCCCGGATGCGGTGGCCGGCACCAACCCCAACGCCCTGGCGATGTTCTCTGAGCTGGCCGCTGCCCAGTTGGGTTCCGCCACCGAGGCGGACCAGCGGATTTTCGAGGCCCTCGGCGTTCCGGTGGGCAATGATTCCATCCCGGTCGGCCGGATCTTCCCGGTGGGCGTGCGCTCGGGTGAAAACGGCGCCCTGCTCGGTGACGGCAAGCCGGACACCGTCTACCGCGCCCTGGGCCGTGGCCTGGCGGCACTGATGTCCGATGAAGTGTCCATGGAGAACTACAAGGCCTTCACCCTGGGTAACCGGGGTGGTGCCGGGGCGGATCAGAGCAAATTTGCCTGGGGCGCCGCCGAGCCCAAGAACGTTCCCTGGGGGACCTACGGTTATGCCCAGCTGTCCATGGGCCGTGACCGCTACGCCGAGTATGCGGCCCAGCGGCTCGCCCGCTCGGCGGTGGACCGCCTGCTCCGGGGCCACTATGACGAGACTGATGAATCCCCGGCGGACCTGCAGATCCGCAAGCGCCTGGACAATAACCGGCTGGGTCTGGAGAACCAGCTGAGCCGGATCCTGCCGCCCCCGGGGCAGGCAGGCGACTGGATCAGCGGTAACTTCCGGGTGGTCATCGAGAACTGGACCCAGCGGATGATGCAGGGGGTGAAGAATCAGATCCCCAACGCCAACAACAAGCGTGGTTCGGAATGGTTGATCGACGTTCAGAAGGCCATGCAGTCCAGTAGCCAGCAGGTTGATCATGACCACAAGAAGGAGCTTTACGCCGGCGTCGCCGAATGGGCCAGCGCCGGTATGCTCCAGGAGGGGTTATTGGGGCTGCTGCGTGGGGAAATCGCGAAGTTCGGCGTCCCCTATGGCATGGCCCTGCTCAACGAGATCCGGCACCAGATCGAGGGAAACTCCATCGCGGAGCTACAGCAGATTTTCGAGCGCCGGGCACCGCAGGCGCTGGCACTCGATGAAACCCAGCGCAGCATGCTGGAGGGCAACCGCGGCCGGATCGATGATTCCACCGCCCGGGCGCAGGAGATCATCGCCACGACCGGCCCGCAGCTGCGATCCCGGGCGGTCGCGATGATCTCCCACCACATGGCCAACGTGCTGCGGGATTTCGTGAACAACTTCCTCACGCCCCTGCAACGCAGCATCCAGGCACAGCATGAGGACCTGGAGAAGATCACCGAGCTGACCAATGACTCCAACCTCGGTGTCGCTCAGCTCAAGACCAATGTGCCCGCACTCTGGCCCGATGAGTCCCAGAACACCGTGCCCAACCGTTTCAGCCAGGCTGCCAATGAAGTCTTCCTGACGGAGGTGGATTCCTTCATCGGCCAGTTCATCTCGGACATCATCCAGTCCGCCCGGACGGAGGAGGTCAAGGACTTTGACTATGACCAGGCGCTGCGTGAATCCTCACAACGGGTGATCAATGGTGAGTGGGAGGCCCTGTCCGGAGCGGAGAAGGCCCCGCAGGATCTGATTGCGCTGCGTGAGGTGTGGGTAGCCCGGGAACTGATTCAGGACCCGCAGAACCCGGGGGTCGTCCGCGATCCCCGCCCCGCCCGCTTTGATTTCCGCATCAGCACCGAAGATGTCCTGGAGCGCTCCCGCCAGTACATCCGCCGACCGGGTTTCTCCTTCCAGCAGTTCATCTCCAGTTCCCTGCGGGAGTTCGTGACCACCCCGGGTCTCTCCGAGCATGAGCGCCGGGAGCGTCGCCAGCAGGTGCTGAGCAAGTTCAGCGAGGCGATGACCTACGCCCTGCCGCTGGCCCAGATCAATTCCCAGCTGGTGCGTTCGATCTACAACGATGAGGTGCGCTATAACTTCAACTTCTCCCGCATCCCCTTCGGCGGCGATGATCTCGGGGAAAGCCTGAAGCAGGCGGTTCGTGACTACCCCAACCACCGCCCGGCGGACATCACCCAGCCCCTGGGTAAAGCCCTGGTCAACCAGGGTGAAGAGCGTTCCATCGACATCTTCGGGTCCTACCCGAACTATGCTCCGATCGTCTTCGATTCGCTGCTGCCACCGATCGAGAAGCAGTGGCGCCAGACCACCGGCACCCGCGCGGAATTCTGGCACGGGCGTCGTACCCGGCCGCTGCCGGCGGCCCTGCCGATGACCGATGCCGAGCGCAAGGCCATGGTCAAGGGCTGGTACATCGGCCGGATGGTCGGCCGGATCTTCTTCCCCGAGACCCTGGACACCGGGGACAACACCCCGGTGCAGATCCACGATGAGCAGGCCAAACAGTGGATCAACTTCGACACTCCGCTGCTGACCCCGGTCTCCCGGTTCCGGGCCGGTCTGGACTGGTTGCCTAACCTGCTGGAGTCAGCGGCCCTGGCGTGGGCGCGTGCCGGCGAGCAGCCGCTCTTCCGCTCGGTCCACCCCTATATCCTGCTGCGTCAGTTGTGGGATGACGCTGCCAGCCCCTCCCTGCCGGGCCGCACCACCCGTGGGCGTCGCCTGCTGCACCAGTGGCTCTACAACGGCGAGCGGATGTCCGGCGAGGTCAACCAGGTCAAGGGTACCGGGATCGCGACCACCCCGACGGAGCGCTTCGAGGCCGCCACCGCCTGGCTGCGGCGTCAGAATGAGATCGCGCAGGCGTATGTCCCGAGCTCAAAGCTGGGGGAGGGACGCCTGTTCAACACCTCCGAGCGCCCCTTCGCCGATATCACCGACCGCGTCATCGCCTCCCAGGTGCCGGTCTTCTCCGATCTGGCTCCCGATGTGGTGGACGCGACCCGGGAGATCATCGAGATCCTGGAGCAGTGCCTGCAGGAAGGCCCGCCGCAGACGAACACTGGTTTCATCCCCGACTTTGACCCGCGCGGCGCGCAGTCGGGTTCGGTTGAGATGCCCGGGGCCGGTGAGTTCTAATGACTAGCGCACATCCGCTGGACACCACGCTGACGGTGTTTCTGGGGCGGGGCAACCTTTCCCAGGGCATCCGACAGACCCTGGAGGATTTCACCGCCACGGGCCTGATCCGTGATCTGGTGTGGGTGGATGCTGATTCCTTCCGGAACTCCTCCTCCGAGGTGACCCATCTCCGGGTCACCCCGGCGGGTACGCCGGAGATCACCAGGAAGTCCTTCACTTCCCTGGTCTCCCATTCGGGGACCAAACGGATGAATCTGGGCGTGATCAATGTGGTCGGCGCCCCGGACAGTGCGCTGACCTGGGCGGAGATCGACCCGCTGACCAAGGCCATCGGCAGTTTCAGCGTAGGCCGCGACATTCACCGCACGAATCTGATGATCACGGCAGTGGGCTCCCCGCTGGTGGGTGATCTGCCGATCCTGCGCGGCTACACCAACCTGCTGCTGGCCCCGGAGGACAGCCCCGGCCCGGACACCTCCACGGTGGCCTATCATTTCGATGACCTGGACTCCCGCTTCACGCTCCACTGTGTGGCCGGGATAGCCAGCCTCTTCGGCATCTGGGAGGGCAGCAGTTCCGCCCCGGTGACGCAGCTGGCGGCCAATAATGGTGCCAGTTTCCGGCTGGTGCGCTCTTTCTACCGGCGTATCGACGGCCAGGCGGTGCAGGCCAGCCTCAAAGCCAGGATCCTGGACACAGACACCAATCCACTGCCCCGGCTGGACCGTCCGGGCCGGGAACTGACCGCCCAGCACACCCAGAACCCCGCGGCTTTTGCGGCTGCTGCCGCTGAGAAACTGCTCATCGATTTTGAAGAGAAACTGGTGGGGACCAGGGTGGAACCCACCGCCGAGAAAACCCGTCGGACCAGCACCGGTGCTGCCATCAGGGAATTTTTGGGCCGCTGGGCCAAGAACATGATGAGCGGCCCGCGACGCGCCGGGCGTGATCTGCGCGCGGAATCCGGGGCCTTGGTCGAAGACACGGTCCAGGCCACCCTCTACGGCGAGACCGGCTCGCGCACCCAGGTGGGCGGCAGCCCGCTTAACGACGCCCCGCTCAGCCCGGTCTTCGGCGGCTCCAACGCCAGCCGTGTCCAGGTCGACCAGGAGCTCCAGGCTGCCGCTGAGCTACAGCAGGTGTGGGATGCCTACAAGAATGTGGCCATGAGTCTGCTTGATGCGGCACCCCGGCAGATTGCGCAGGGTGAGGCGCGACTGCCGCAGGTGGTCAACAACGGCACCTCCCCCAACGTGACGGTCGCCCGGCGGGCCGCTGACGTGATCCCCGGTCCGGACAGCAACTTTGGCTCAGAGCTGCCGTTCGCGATCCGGGCGGCGCTCGATGGCAGTGAGGTTGCCCCCTATGACGTAGTCGGCGTCCAGCAGTATGAGCAACGGTTGGCCAGTGATGGCCAGGTGAATAAACGCCAGGTCGGTCAGGTCATCGGTGATTTCCAGCAGTGGCAGGCCCGGAACTCCGAGAGCTTCGCTTTTTTCACCGGTCGGGGCCTACAGCGCAAGCTGAAGCATGAGCAGCAGCGCGAGCGGGAACTCCATGATGAGATCCGGCGGCTGGAGCGGGAGAAGAACGAGGATGAGACCAGCGGGTTGATGGGCAAGGTGTTCCGTTGGTTGGGCTGGGTCTCCTTTTGGTCGGCGGCCCTCTTCGCGGGTCTTTGGGCGGTGATCAATCTCCGGGCAGGGGCCAACGCGGACCTGGTGCTGTGGGTCCGGCACCTTAATGATGCTGAACCCGCCACCAAGGCAAAGCTCTTCGGGATCTGGCTGTTGATCTGGTTGATCTGCTGGATTCTGCAGGGGGTCGGCGAGACCCTCGACGGGCTGCGTTTCAGCCACCGCCGCACCGCAGTGGACTCCCGCTTGGCGGCGGCGAAGGAGAATCTCATCCGGACACATGATGCGATCATCCGCCTAAATGTCGGCTACCAGCAGTTCCTCTCCACCTCACAGATCATTGGCACCCTGCTGGAACGCCCCTTCGGTAAGATCCGCCACACCCAAGTCGATGCTGCTATCCCGGTGAACACCATGCCGGCGTCGGTGGTCTTTGCCGAGGCAACTCCGGATGATCACACGGTGGATCAGCTGGCGCTGCGATTCCGCAAGGAGATCTTCAGCGAGGGATGGCTGCAGGATTATGTCAACGGTGGCATGCAGACAGCGGCCGCTGACTTCGCCTCTGACATCCACAACCCGATCGATGTCGACCATGTCTTCAGCACCACCGGTCAGGGGAGCAGCGGTGAGCTGGCGCGCTTCGCGGAGTGGATCATCGGTGATCGTTTCCGCTCCCGTGATCGGAGCGCCGCCAAGTGGAGCTCCATCACCGGAGATCTGGCACGGGATGCTCGACATGAAGGTGCCGAGGTGCTCACCTCGCTGCAGTTCTACCGCGCAGGTCAGAAAATCAGCGCCCCCAACCGGGCACCGCTGGAACATAACCGGTTCCAGGGCTTCTTCAACAGCGAGATTGCCTCCGAAAGTGGCCAGGTCGGCGGGGTCCTGCAGCTAGACACTGCCTTCTGCACCCATGAGCGACACCCCAATACCTTTGATGCCATCGGGGTCAGCGAGGTGCTGGTGCAGATCGGTCATTCCGCGGATCAGTCTGATGTGGCATTCACCAACCCGGAGGCTCAATCCTCGCGTCCGGAGATCATCGATCAGATGCCGACCGAAGAGAACCATCAGGCACCCGACTCAGGTCTGGACACCAGACCATATTCACCTGAATCTGATCCGCGTGATCAGCAAATGCCCGGAATGGGGGAGTTTTAGATGCCGTCGTCGACGGAGTACCAGATCCTCGAGGCTTATCACGAGTGGCACAAGGCGGCCCAGACCATCCATCCGGTGGAGAGCCTGCCCTCGGACACTGAACTCCTCGCGGCTGCGCAAGATCAGACTCAACTAGATCCCGGCAGCCGCAATCCCGCACTGCTGGTGTGGGCTTCGGCGCTCCGCCGGGCCCGGATGCTGGCGTTGATTGGGGATCTCGAGCCCATCATCAACCGCAGCGACCCGCGACTTTTTGAGCCGGACATGGATATGGTGGCGGCTCCTTCAAGCACCCCGCTGGTGGCGGAGGTGGTGGCGGAACCTCTGCCACCGGAGCCGACACCCGAGCATGTGGAGCAAGGGATGCCGGAGGCGGACATCGCCCTCGGATATGAGGAGGAACCCGAACCCGAACCTGCACCGGAACCTATACCGGAGCCGGAGGTCAGCTGGGAGGTTGAACCCGAGCCGGAGCCGACGGCAGCGGAGGGCCACCGGCGTTCCCGGTACCGTGCCGAGGATGAGTCGGATGAGAATCTGCGCTATTTCGCGGCAGATGAGTTCCGGGCCGTCGACTTCTTCGCCGAGGTGGTTGAGGTACCCGGCGCAACACTGCGGATTCGGCCCACCAATTCCGGTGGACTGCAATTGGAATGGGACATTCCCATGCGGGCGGGCGCCAAGGTGCGTATCTTCCGCATCCTCAGTGATGAGACCGAGTTTGCGAGGGATCTCCGCCACGGCGAGCCCCGGGTGGCCACCATCGGTACCCGGTGGGTGGATCAGGAGCAGCTGACCAAGTCCTACCGGATGTATCAGGTCTGGATGTATGAAGGTTTTTCAGAAGCCGCCGCGGTGCAGTCTGAACCCCAGCTGGTGGGGGAGAAGTACTTCATCCTCCCGGTGGAGAATATCGAACTGTCGGTGGCGGGTTCCGTGATCACCGGACAGTGGGAGCCGGTGGACAATACCCATCGGGTGGCGGTTTTCGCCGCCCAGGACAGTGAAAGACGTACCCGTAGTCCACTCAATGAGATTGCGAAGAATGAGCGGAATCTGCAGGGTTTCCAATTCTCCCCGCAGCAGCGTGGGGTGAGGTACAAGTTCGTCGCTGAGCGCTTCGTGATGATCGGTGGGCATGAGGTCTCCGCCGATATCTCGGAGGAGTTCACCATCGACATGCCGGCCGAGGTCGTCGAGGTACCGATCGAGGTGAAGCAGACCGGCAGCAACACTGATATCCGCTTCAATGTCGCCTGGAATACCCCGCACTCCGGGGAGGTGCGGATCTACCGCACCGAGAAGCCGCCGGTGGATGGCCTACAGGACCGGGTGGTGGAGGTTGATCAGCTCGAGAGCTTCGGGCTGCCCATCCGGGACCACAAGAACTTCCGGGAACTGGGCGGCACCTCCTGCATCGTCGACTGGCCCGAAGACTGGTACTCGGTGTTCATCACCCCGGTCAGCGTGGTGGGCAACCAGGCGCTGGTGGGTAAATCGCATTCCTGGGTACGAGTTGGTGAGGTGAGCAACGCAAAGCTCCATCAGCGGGTGAGCACCCAGCTGCTGACCTTCGGCTGGCCGGAGGAAGCCCACCTGGTGACCGCGATTATGGTGGCTCCCGGGGCCGGTGACCTGAGCAACCTCACCCCGGATCAGCTCGACCCCACCATCGCCTCTTCGGCCGGTGCCATCACCTTTGAAGATTATGAGGATGAGGGCGGAATGCGGGTTTACCTGAGCAGCCCGGGAGAGGTGTTGCTCTATCCCTCCCGTGCCTATGCCGGGCAGCAGATCTGGGGAAAACCACAGAAGGTCTCCTATGAGGGCTTGCGGACCTTCCGTTACCGGCTGAGTGCAGGAAACCAGAACCAGATTCAGCTGGCGATCTTCAGCGACCGGGAAACCCATGAACACCGGAACTTCACGCTCTGTGTCCGCCCCGACCGCCTCCCGCTGGAACCCGATGACGGCGAACCGGTGCTGGCACGGAAATACAGTGCCGCCCACAATGGGCCGGAGGGCGGCTTTGAGCTGGGGCTCAACGCCATCAACCTCAACTCTGCCGAGGTAGCGCCGGTGGAATACTGGGAGCTCGACCCCGAGCTCCTCAACCGCTGGCACTCGGGATTCCTGCGGCTGTTCATCACCCAGGAGAATGTTCCGGGCACGCCAGTCAACGCGCTGATTGACCCGGCCCCTTGGGAGCTCTCCATCAGTGAATGGATTGGTCGCTTCTCCGCCGCAGAGAGGCGATGACACCATGATGCCCACCGGAACCACCACACGGTGGACACACGTGACCTACGCGTCCTTCCGCAATGCCTCCGGGCAGGGCGGGTGGAGCGCGGGGCCATCGATAAGCGCCTCCGAGGCAGACCGCCAGCGGGTCGCCGAGTTCGCCCCCACCAGCCTGCTGCCGATCCAGAGCTTCGATGATTTCATCGGCTCCGCGGAGATCGCCGCCCTGCCACGGCGTTTCGAATACCGGCTGCTTCCCGAAGGAGCACTGCTGATGCAGTCAGTCCCCTCCGGAAAGGATGCCACCGGCCGGCCGGGCAATGTCTTCACCCACGCGGTGATCGACCATGACCTGAATACACCACTGCGGGCGCACTACCCGATCAACTTCTTCGGCTCCCCGGACCTGCGGACCCCCTTCCGGGCAGCTGCGGTGAACGCGGTGGAATTACCGGCCGGCCTCGGTGAACCGAAACCCGGCCCGATGGCTGATCTGATGGCCGCCTGGATGATGGTTGATGACATGTACGGGAACCGTCGGGGTGCGCTCTACCGCCTCCAGGATGCCTTGCAGCAGGGCCGGGAACTTCCGGTGCTCCTACTCCAGAACCCGAAGGAAGCGGCCTATTGGCTACTGGCGTTGTCCTCCACCCTGACCCCTGCCGAGGCCCGGCGGCTGCTGCATTTCTCCACCTTCGAACGAGCCGCGACGCTGCCGGCCCCGGAAGTAATCAATGGGGTGCTGCCTGTCCTGGTCATACCCCGTGAGGATCGGGAACAGTTGGCGGGACGCAGTGGGATCTGCCTGGTGGACCCGGCGGATCCCGCCACCCATGCCGCACAACCGCAGTCTTCCTGGTCCCAGCTGACCGCCGGATTGCTGGCGGACCCAGTTGATCCGGCGGACTTTGTTCAGCAACTGATTGAAACCAACGAGGCGGTGGAGAGCTCGCCGACGGCGCAGTTCCAGCTGGGAGATGGGCTGGCGAGGCTGGTGCGAAAGCGCGCTGGGAAGGTTTCCACAGAGTTACTCAAGCTGGCCAAACAACATCTTTCCCAGGAACCCCACCCGCCGGCAGGTGCGTTCCGGAGTTCTCACCAGGAGGATCTGGCGCTGGTGGAGCGGGTGATTGCTGATCCGCTCGCCGCTTCCAGGATGCCGAATGGTCCGATCCTGGGCACTGGGCGTCTCTCCGATCACCAGCTGTGGACGCTGGTGGATTCGGCGGCTGAGGGGATTTCAGCCCTGCGGGAGGCCTCGGCCGCGGAGTTGATCGCCTACCTGGATTTTCTGCTGCACAATCGCCTGATCTTGCTCGAGCGAATCGGTGACCCGGATTTCCGGAAGCTCTTCGCGGGCTTTCCGGCGATGGATCAGTGGCGTAATAGCCCCCTGCCGCTGGGCGCTCATCCGCAGTTGCAACCCTTGTTGGAGCTGGCGGAGCAGGATACCCAGGCGCTCAAACGCAGCCGGATCAGTGCTGAGCGGGTGATGAATCAGCTCACGCAGGCCCAATCTGTGAAGCTACTAGTGGCCTGGCTGGAGCAGCGGGATACCCCGGCGAAACTGCAGCGGCTCCTGGCTGAAGCCGTGATCGAGAACAGCACCACGGACTATTCCGAGGATCTGCTGCGGGTGTATTACTCGGTGGTCATGAGTTGCCGCTTCTCTCCGATCATCACCGGGGATCCAAACCGCGATGCTGAGCTCTCAGAATTGCTGACGGAGCTGGCGCAGCGGGCGGTGCAATGGCGGCTGAACCGGGCTAAAGCTGCGGGCAGGGAAGTCGCGCTCAAACCATTTCAGGTGCTGGGACGGAAAATCATGCACCGGGATTACTACGATATTGAGGCCGGTAGTGAGTTGATGGAACAGCTCACCGAGATCATCGGGGAACATACCTCGATCCGGGGGTTGCCTTTTCCCCGCGAGCTCAACGAGATTTTCGCGGCGGTCGCGCGGGGAATGATCTCCGAGTTGCGGGACATATCTGCAGCGGCCCCAGCGCCGAAGACCCCAACCCAGAAGATCGAAGCGCCGAAGACCCCGGCCCAGGGGAGCGCAGTGCCGAAGCCCCGGCGAGTACCACCGAAGCAGAGAAATAATAAGGAGAAGTACTGATGGCGGTCATTCGTCTGGCCTCGGGCCAGTCCCATAGGGTCCCCAAGGACGGCTTCATCGCCCAGTTGCGGATCTTCGTGAGCGGGGATCTCAACTTTGAGGTGGAGACCGGTCCGACGCTGGAGTCCTTCCGGCGTGCCAACAGCGACATTGTGGCGCTGCGTAACCCCACCGGTGATGCTGAAATCACTGTGCTTCCGGGGCACGGCTACCCGCAGTTTCCCACCGGCACCAGCCTGCATGCCACCCTGACCATCGGACAGGGGGAGGAGACCCGGCTGGAGCTGCCGGCTTTCGAGGTGGGCGGTCTGAGAGCCAGCACGATCGCCTGGGTGGTCTCGGAAGGGGATGAGATCCGGCTGCAGGCCGGCGAAACCGGCAGCGCCGGTACCCTCGATGCCGGCTCGGCCGGGGTGCGCTCCGCGCTGCGTAGTTCCATCGACCGTGGCGGCCTGCCAGAAGGGCGGCGCCGTGATGTCACCCTGCTGGTGGATGTCACCTCTTCGATGGCGCACAGCACTTCGCAGGCGGCCTTTGAGGCCATGTGCACCTTCGCCGCGGGGGTGCTCTCCACCGCCAGTGATGACCGGAGAATCCGACTACTGACCAGTAGTGACAGCATTCCTCCGGAGCAGTTGGCCGGCACCGAAGGTGTTCGTGAACTGGGAAAACGAGAATTTGCGCGGCGTGAGGTCGGCTGGGGGGTGGATCTGGCGCAGCTGGAACCCGATGAAGCCTTGGTGGTGATCTCCGATGATCTGCCTGCCGAGGTGCTGAAATTCCAGGGGGTGGTGCATCTGCTCAGTTCCCGGGCCCCGCTGGCGAAGCAGGGCATCACGGCCACCGTCTTCGATGAAAAGCTGATCCGTGCCGTACAGGAGCAGAACGCGAGCGTGCTGACCGGACCCACCAGAATTATGTATGACACGTTGACCAGGGGAGAGAAGTAGGACCATGACAGCCCCACAGAATCAGATGATGCACTCAGACCACGGGCGGCTTCCCACCCGCTGCCCCTACACTTTCCGGATCATGGACGATCCGGCGGCGGCGCAGTCGCCCTTCCTGCCCACCCGGATGCAGGAGGAGTTCCGCCTGCCCAAGGGGTGGCAGAATTCCGGCACGATCACCTTCGCCATGGCCGGGGCCCGTTCCTCGGGCAAGAGCCTGTACATCGCGGTCGTCGTGAAGCTGCTCAAGCGGTTGGTGGTGGAGAACGGCGGCACCTTCCGCTACGCCGATGAACACACCAAACGGATCTACGAGGAGAAATACCAGAAGCCGTTGTTCGAGCAGATGGGTCTGCTGCCACCGACCCCGCCGGCTGCGGCCCAGGATGCGCATCAGCAGCGCCCGCTGATCTTCGCGATCACCACCCCACAACACGCCGGACAGCGGATCTTCGTGGTCTTCCGGGATGTGGCCGGTGAGGATCTCAAGGAGGAGAACTTCACGGAGCGCCAGGCTGAGCTGGACTTCTTCTGTTATGCCAACCGGGTGATCTTCCTCTATGACCCGATGGCGGTACGTGAGATCCGGAAGTTGCTGGAGGGGACGGTGCCCAGCCATGAGGTCGGTGATGATGATCCGACTGCGGTGCTGCAGAATGTGCTCAGCGTGCTGGGTCGGGAACACCGGCCGAAGATCTCGCTGTGCCTGTCCAAGTTCGACACCATGCAGCATTTGGCGGAGGTCAACCAGGACCACTTCTACGGTGGTGGCAACCGGGTGAACTGGCCGCGGGTGATGAGCAACTACGGGGCGACCTTCCGACGTGACAGTGCCCCGTTGACCGAAGCCTTCGACCGGAATACCAGCGCCTTGCTGGATCTGGAGGTCCGTAGTCTGTTGAGCTGCCTGGGTGCCACTGAGCTGCTCAACCAACTCAATATCCCGATGATGGGAACTGAACCCTATTTCTTCAGTTGCTTCGCGGTTTCGGCACTGGGCGCACCGCCGGAGGGCGATCGCATCAGCCGTACCGGTATCGCCCCCTTCCATTGTCTGGATCCGGTGCGCGAGGTGTTTGCCGAGCTCGGGCTTTTCGACGGCGCGAATTCGACGGTGCCTTTTACCTCCGCACCCCAGCAGGTAGCCGGGGGAGGGCTCCCACCACAGGTGGCACACCCGGGCCAGCAGCACTACCCGGCGGAACCGCTGCCGCAGGCCCGGGCCCAGCAGTCGCCCGCTCCGCAGCAGCCGCACCCGGGCCAACAGAATTACGAGCACCAACAGGACTCTCCGGAGCCACAGTATCCGCAGCATCAGACGGCGGCACTTCCCCAGCAGCAGCAACCCCGACCGACGGCTCCACAGCCTCCCCGGGAGAAGAAGAAAAGGTTCAGGTGGTTTTAAGTGGGCTTCCAGAATTCCAGCTCCGGCTGGGTCACCCCGGAGTCAGAGCCCTTTGATTCCCGGCCGCAGCGCAGCTCCGCCAACCAGGGGGTGAGCATGGCTGCGGTGGAGATTGCGGAGGCCCAGTCCCAGGATCGTCGGGACCGGGACAAGAGCCGCCGTCGCCGTCTCCTGGGGTGGGTGGGCAGCGCGCTCATCGTGATCATCCTGGTGGTGGTGTTGATGATCTGGCTCTGGTCCACGGAATTATTTGTGGCGGCGGAAATCGCCGGCACCGCCGCCGACCTGGCCGGGAATGCCGCGAGCGCCGGTGAGGACACTTGAGTCATCGCCGCGGATATCTGCCCGTAGCGCCGCAACCGGCACCGCCGCCGAATCCGGTGGGAAGTGGGACCCGATACGGCCCAGACCTGGCTTAACCTTGCCAGATCTTGCACTCGGAGGGTGTGAGTGCTAAAACGGAGTCTGGCACTCGAACTATTTGAGTGCCAGATTAACGATACTGAAAACAAGCAGGTGAGGTTGGTTCACACTCACCGACCGTGCCGTCGCGGGCGCCTGCTTGAAGCTCAGACGTGAGTGTCGTCTTCGCAACACTTGAATCAAGGAGCACAACACATGGCAAAGATGATTGCCTTCGATGAAGAGGCACGTCGTGGCCTTGAAAAGGGCCTGAACATCCTGGCTGACGCTGTCAAGGTCACCCTTGGGCCCAAGGGCCGCAATGTCGTCCTGGAGAAGTCCTGGGGCGCCCCGACCATTACCAACGACGGCGTTTCCATCGCCCGTGAGATCGAGCTTGAGGATCCCTACGAGAAGATCGGCGCTGAGCTGGTCAAGGAAGTTGCCAAGAAGACTGACGACGTCGCTGGCGACGGCACCACCACCGCCACCGTGCTGGCACAGGCACTGGTCCGCGAGGGCCTGCGCAACGTTGCCGCCGGTTCCAACCCGATGGGCATCAAGCGCGGCATCGAGCAGGCCGTCGCCCAGGTCACCGAGCACCTGCTGAGCCAGTCCAAGGAGGTGGAGACCGAGGAGCAGATCGCTGCCACCGCCGGTATCTCCGCTGCTGACCCGGCCATCGGTGCCCAGATCGCCAAGGCCATGTACGCCGTCGGCGCTGGCAAGGCCAACAAGGATTCCGTCATCACCGTCGAAGAGTCCAACACCTTCGGTGTTGAGCTCGAGGTGACCGAGGGTATGCGCTTCGACAAGGGCTACATCTCCGGCTACTTCGCCACCGACACGGAGCGTCTTGAGGCTGTCCTGGAGGATCCGTACATCCTCTTCGTCTCCTCCAAGATCTCCAACATCAAGGATCTGCTTCCGCTGCTGGAGAAGGTCATGCAGTCCGGCAAGCCGCTGCTGATCATCGCCGAGGATGTCGAGGGCGAGGCCCTTTCCACCCTGGTCGTCAACAAGATCCGTGGCACCTTCAAGTCCGTCGCCGTCAAGGCGCCGGGCTTCGGTGACCGTCGTAAGGCGCAGCTGCAGGACATGGCCATCCTCACCGGTGGCCAGGTCATCGCTGAAGAGGTCGGTCTCTCCCTGGAGACCGCTGACCTCCCGCTGCTGGGCAGCGCCCGCAAGGTCGTCATCACCAAGGATGACACCACCATTGTCGAGGGTGGCGGTTCCGCAGAGCAGATCGAAGGCCGCGTCAACCAGATCCGTGCCGAGATCGAGAACTCCGATTCCGACTATGACCGTGAGAAGCTGCAGGAGCGCGTGGCCAAGCTGGCCGGCGGCGTTGCAGTCCTCAAGGTCGGTGCCGCCACTGAGGTTGAGCTCAAGGAGCGCAAGCACCGCATCGAGGATGCCGTCCGAAACGCCAAGGCTGCTGTTGAAGAGGGCATCGTCGCCGGCGGCGGCGTCGCTCTGCTCCAGGCCGCCAAGTCACTGGACAGCCTGCAGCTGACCGGAGACGAAGCTACCGGTGTCCGCATCGTCCGTGAGGCACTGTCTGCACCGCTGAAGCAGATCGCCTACAACGCCGGCCTCGAGCCGGGCGTTGTCGCGGACAAGGTCTCCAACCTGCCGGAGGGTGAAGGCCTGAACGCCGCCACTGGTGAGTACGAGGACCTGATGGCCGCTGGCATCAATGACCCGGTGAAGGTCACCCGCTCTGCACTGCAGAACGCGGCCTCCATCGCGGCCCTGTTCCTGACCACTGAGGCTGTCGTTGCTGACAAGCCGCAGCCGGCCGGTGCTGGAATGCCGGGCGCTGATGAGATGGGCGGCATGGGCGGCTTCTAAGCTTTCCTGCGCTATACCTATCTATATCTGAGCCACCCTCAATGCCCCGCTCTGGGGCGTTGGGGGTGGTTTCCCATCTGTTCGGGTGGACCCCCTTCACGGCATGCTTAACGGACTTCTCTGTGCTTCTGGTGCCATGTGTGGGTGGGGGAGGTTCTCAGCTTGGGATGGCGGGAAGCTTTTGGCGCTGATACTATCCTCAGGCAAAACTTCATTCGCTTGCGGAGTGTTCCTTGATACTCTTTCTTCAGGGGTGGGCTGAAGGCCTGTGAATTTCTTATTTGCCGGCAATATCACCCCCGAATTGGGTGATTACGGCTAGCATATTTCGCAGAAGATCGCTCAAATATCGGGAAACCCGCGAAACTGTTACGGCCGACTTGTGCAGTTCACCCCCAGTTAATGGGACTAGCTCTAAAAACCGCAGATAGGGGAGCTTTAGTCCCTTAGAGTTAATTTGGTTTTCAAGTGAGCGTGCTGGATTTGGTGCTCAGTGACAGCACAGGACGTGGTCAGAAAGACTTGACGCGAGACTGAATTGTGACAGAATGATTCCTTGTGACGCCCTGAGGGGTGTCAGTAAACTGGAAACCCACCAGCTTTCTGCTGGTCCTCTCAAGGAGTAACTTCATGGAACTTGATTTCGCAATCGATCAGCTTGACACCTTCTCCACCTTCGGCGAGAACATCGGCGAGGCTCTGCAGACCATTCCGGAGCTGCTGCAGACCATCATCTCCTTCTTCGCTGGCGCTGAGGGCAACGCTGAGACCACCTCCTCCATCCTCGGCTCCTCTGCCGATGCTGAGGTTGAGGCTTAAGTCTCCCTGCTGCTTCGGCGGCACCCTGGCTTGAGCTTCAAAGCTCGCGCCAATCTCCTGAATTCAACTTTCTTTAATACTCACAAGGAGTACACATGTCTGACTTCCTCGATACCTGGTCCGCAGCTTCCTCCGAGGGCATCTTCGGCGCACTCTTCCCGATCCTGGACACCGCTGGCTCCTGGGCCGGCGCTGTCGCCGACCTGATGGGCCTGCTGTAATTAGCACCCTTCAAGGTTGAGTCAGCTTTAGGCTGACCGCGTTTGATCCCGATCCTTATTAGGATCGGGATTTTTTGCATGCCCAGGCAAGCGCATAGCGGAGCGTGGGCGGGGACGTCGATAATCGGTGCCGGGAGGGCATTGGGGAGCGGGAAGATGAACTTCCCCCGTTTCAGCGAGCCATTTCCCGGCCAGGCAGTAGAATCGTCAGCATGGCTGAACACAATGGTGATGAACTCCCCGTCATCGATCTCGCACAGATCGAGGGTTATGTCGTCGATGATTCCGACGAAGATGATCCGGTACTACTGCGTCCCGATGGAACTGCGATCGAGACCTGGCGGGAAAACTACCCTTATGAAGAGCGGATGACCCGCGAAGAATATGAGCACAAGAAGCGCGCTCTGCAAATTGAGCTCCTGAAGTTCCAGAATTGGACCAAGGAGACCGGGCAGCGCCACATCGTGCTTTTTGAGGGTCGTGACGCCGCGGGCAAGGGTGGCACCATCAAGCGCTTCAACGAGCACATGAACCCCCGTGGCGCCCGCACCGTCGCGCTGGAGAAGCCCTCCCCGCGGGAATCCACCTCCTGGTACTTCCAGCGCTATATCGAGAATTTCCCGGCTGCCGGCGAGATGGTCTTCTTTGACCGCTCCTGGTACAACCGTTCAGGTGTGGAACGCGTCATGGGTTTCTGCACCGAATCCCAGCACGCTGAGTTCCTGCGTGAGGTCCCGATGCTGGAGAATATGCTGCTCGGTTCCGGGATTTCGCTGACCAAGTTCTGGTTCTCGGTGACCCGCAAGGAACAGCGCACCCGCTTCGCCATCCGGCAGGTGGATCCGGTGCGTCAGTGGAAGCTGTCGCCGATGGACCTGGCTTCCCTGGATAAGTGGGATGACTACACCCGTGCCAAGGAAGAGCAGTTCCGCTACACCGACACCGATGAGTCCCCGTGGATCACCATCAAGTCGAATGACAAGAAGCGTGCCCGGCTCAACGCGATGAGCTATGTCCTGGATAAGTTCGAGTACACGGACAAGGATCATGAGGTGGTCGGCAAACCCGATCCGAAGATCGTGATGCGCGGCATCGACCAGATCGGTGATTAGTTCTTAACAGCTGAAGGTATTTTCGCAGACTTGTGAATTCAGTCTGATGGCCCCGGCAGGTTCATTCCTGCCGGGGCCATCCGCATCTTCGGCCCCATCCCGGACCGGGCAGCCAAGAGTCGCAAGGGGGCGATTATCGACGTCCCAGGTGCCGGGTGGGTGCCTACCCTGTGGCCATCCCCCCCGCGCTGGGTGATCAGCAGGTAGCCGAGATCGTCAAGTCACGGCTCTGAACGGGAAGAACAAAAATGGTCCTTGTGTGCAGCTGCACACAAGGACCATTTCCGGGGGACTAACTAATCTTTCCAGGGCTCAATCGGATTGCCCTGCCAACGGGTGTTGCTGGGAACCTGATCACCACGCATCACCAGGGAGCCGGGGCCCACGGTGGCGGCGGCACCCAGCGAGGCTGCCGGCAAGGCCACCGAGTGCGAGGCCAGGGTCGCGCCGTCGCCAAGGGTGACGGTATCCAGACTCATGACGCGGTCCTGGAAGAGGTGGGTCTGAACCACAGTGCCGGGGCCCACGGTGGCGCCCTTGCCGATGGTGATCAGATCCGTCTCCGGGAACCAGTAGCTGTCGATCCAGGCGCCGCGGCCGATCTTGACACCCAGCAGACGCAGGGCGGTGTTGATCTGGCCGGTGCCCAGGTTCGGGATGAGGAACCACGGGCCGGCAACGGACTCGACGAAGGCATCCTGCAGCTCATTGAGCCACACGAACCAGGAGAACAGCGGATGATCGCCGGCCTTGTGCTTACCCACACACAGCCACTTGACGATGATGGTCACGAGCATCGCCAGCACACCGGTGAGCATCAGGATCAGACCACCGAAGAGCCAGGCCAGGCCGAGCCCGGCCAGGCCGCCGCCATACTGCAGCAGCAGCTGCATCAGGCCGAGTGAGAAGGCGAGCAGCATGGCGGAGAACATCGGGGCCAGCAGCCGCAGGGTCTCGATATAACCACGCGTGATCTTCACCCGCAGGCCCGGACTGTAGGTCAGGGTATCGCCGCCGTCGGCCTCGACGGTGACACGGCGCATGCGCTCCGGCGGGGAACCCCACCAGTTGGCGTTCGCCTTGGTCTTCTTCGGGGTGGAGGAGAGCACCGCCACCAGCGAGTTTTTCGCGAGTTTACGGCCGGTACCGACGATGCCGGAGTTGCCGACGAAGGAGCGCTTGCCCACGCGGGACTCACCGGTCATCATCCAGCCGCCGCCGAGCTCATAGCCACCGATCAGGGTGTCATCGGCGAGGAAAGCACCATCCCGGATATCGGAGAGCTTGGGCACCATCATGGCGGTGGAGATCTCCACGTCCTTGCCGATCTTGGCACCCAGGCTACGG
This sequence comes from Corynebacterium sp. A21, assembly GCF_052266655.1. Classification (NCBI taxonomy): domain Bacteria; kingdom Bacillati; phylum Actinomycetota; class Actinomycetes; order Mycobacteriales; family Corynebacteriaceae; genus Corynebacterium; species Corynebacterium sp. A21. The sequence goes on along the minus strand of NZ_JBQPQY010000007.1, from coordinate 8,942 downwards.
AACCAGGTCGGGGTCAGCTGTGCGGCATACAGCGGGAAGAGGTGGGTGCGGGCATCATCCATGAGACGCTCGGTGGCCCAGATCTGCCAGCCCTTGCGGGAACGGACCGGGGTGACGCCCGGGGTCAGGCCGATACCGAGCAGACGGACACCCAGCCAGGTCATGGCCATATAGGTGGCGAAGGCAGCCAGTCCACCCAGCGGGGCGAAGAGGAGTGCGCCGAGGAAGGCATGTCCACCGGTCAGCCCCAGGAGCCACAGCACCAGTGCGACACCGACGCCCAGTGCCACCAACGGGTGCAGGGAAAGCAGGATGGAGGTTAGGCCGTAGACGGGGACCCAGCGGCTGCGACGCGGCGGGTGCTCATCCGGGAAGCGGTGCTTGGAGCGGCCCACCTTGATGGCGGGGCTGCCAGCCCAGCGTGACCCGGCCTTGACGATCTTGTCACCGGTGACCGTGGAGCCGGCCTCGATATGGGCATCGGCGCCGATGACCGTGCCGGGCAGGAGGGTGGAACGGGTACCGACGCGGGCGTTGGGGCCGATCTCGATGGCGCCGACCCGGAGGATGTCACCGTCAATCCAGTAGCCGGAGAAGTCCACCTCCGGCTCGATGGAGGAGTGCTGACCCAGGGTCAGCAGACCGGTGACCGGCGGCAGGGAGTGTAGATCCACGCCCCGTCCGACCTTCACCCCGAGGGTGCGGGAATAGTAATTCACCCAGGTGGAGCCGGCGATGCTGCGGGCACCCGAGGCGTCGGAGAGCCGCTCCGCCGCCCAGATACGCAGGTGGATGGAGCCGCCACGGGGATAATTGCCCGGGGTGATACCGGCGGTGATGATGCGGGCACCCCAGCCACCGATCGGCAGGCGACCCAGCGGGGTTGCCAGGATCAGCACCATGGCGATCACCGCCCACCAAGGCAGGGACACCGCCCAGGGGGCACCGAGTTCGACCGCGACATTATTGATCAGGGCGAGCCAGGCGACCCAGGAACCAGCCTGCAGGGTCATGATCGGAAGCTGCACCAGCGCCTGCATCAGGCGGCTGCCGAAGCCCACCGGTTTGACCTCGCGGGGCGGGTCTGGTGGGGCGTCGTCAAGCGTGAGGCCGGATTTGATCGCGATGTTTTCCACGGTCTCGGCGAAGGACCCCAACCGCGGGTGATCATAGAGGTCACGGACGGCGACGGTGGGGACCTTTTCCCGGACCCGGCCGACCAGAGTGGCCGCAGCCAGGGAAGAACCGCCGAGGGAGAAGAAATCAGCATCGGCATCCGCGATCGCGGTGCCGAGGACATCCACCCAGATCTGGGCCAGCCAGGTCTCGGTTTCGCTGAGGTTGGTCGCTTCGACGCCGACCCCCGGCAACGGCCAGGGCAGCGACTTCTTGTCGACCTTGCCGGAGGTGGTCACCGGCAGATCCTCCAGCACGCAGATGCGCGGGACCAGCGCGGCAGGCATGGTGTCCGCCAGCCGTGCGGCGGCACTGTCCTGGTCGAAACCGGTGTCCTCATCCTCGAGGGAAACATAGGCGACCAGCACCTTCTGATCCGCGCCGGTCGTCTGGACGACCACGGCGGAGGAGCGGACATTGGGCAGCGCGGCGACATTGGCGTCCACCTCACCGAGCTCGATGCGGCGGCCACCGATCTTGACTTGGTCATCAACGCGACCGACGAAGTAGAGGCCGTCTTCCTCGAGGCGGACATGGTCGCCGGAGCGGTAGGCGCGGGACCAGCCCACGGAAGGCAGGGGGGCGTACTTCTCGCGGTCCTTCTCCGGATCGAGGTAGCGGGCCAGACCCACACCACCGATCACCAGTTCGCCGACCTCGCCGACTCCGACGGGGTTGCCCTCGCCATTGACGACGACCAGATCCCAACCTGCCAGCGGCAGGCCGATGCCCACCGGCTGACCGGCGTAGAGCTGGGTGCCACAGGCCACGACGGTGGCTTCCGTCGGGCCGTAGGTGTTCCATACCTCGCGGTCCGGGGTGGACAGTCGCTCCACCAGCTCCTGGGAGCAGGCCTCGCCGCCGACGATCAGGAGGCGGACATGGGAGAGCGCTTCAGCGGGCCAGAGGCCGGCCAGGGTGGGCACCGTGGAGACCACGGTGATATCGCGGCGGATCAGCCAGGGGCCGAGGTCCATGCCGGAACGCACCAGGGAACGCGGTGCCGGAACCAGGCAGGCGCCATGGCCCCAAGCCAGCCACATTTCCTCGCAGGAGGCATCGAAAGCCACGGAGAGGCCGGCGAGCACGCGGTCATCGGAGCCCAGCGGGCCACCGGGGGAGTCAACCAGGAACATCTGCGCCTCGGCGTCGACAAAGGCAGCCGCGGAGCGATGGCTGACGGCCACACCCTTCGGCTTGCCGGTCGAACCGGAGGTGAAGATGATCCAGGCGATGTCATCCAGTGAGGGGCGACGGGTATCGCCACCGGCGGTCGGGCGCAGCATGCGGAAGCCCTCATCGGTGAAGATGCCGTTGATCTTGGCCTCACCGAAGACCATGTCCGCGCGCTCATCCGGGTCATCGGCATCAACCGGCACATAAGCTGCACCGGCGGCGATGGTTGCCAAGATGGCGATGTAGAGGTCCTTGGTGCCCGAGGACATGCGGATGCCGATGCGGTCACCGCGGCGCACCCCATTGGCGTGCAGTTCGCGGGCTGAATCATGGACGGCATCCATCAGCTCGGAATAGGTGATGATCTCGCCGTCATCAATGGCTGCGGCCTCGGGATTTAAGGCAGCAGTGGTGGCGAGCACCTCATAGAGCGTGCGTTTGGGCGGGGCTTCTGCGGCGCGGAGAAATTGCGCCGGTACGTCACTGAGCGACACTTTTAATCTCAGTCCTCTTCCGTTGCGATGATGCTGGATGCGAGCTTGCGTAGATGTTTGAGCTGCTTTGAGGTGGACTCGTCGAGAGCCCGGTCCTCGGCTTCAGTCACCAGGGTGGCGAGTTTGGCCTGGGCGGTGCGCCCCTTCTTGGTGGTGGTCACAATCTGGCGGCGGCGGTCCTTGGGATCGCGTTCGCGGGTAGCCCAGCCATGAGCCTCGAGGGCGTCAATGAGCCGAACCATGTCGGAGGCGTCGATAGCCAACAGGTCACTGAGGTAGGACTGGCTGGCGGCGTCACGGTCAACAAGGCAGGTGAGCACCCAGTACTCCCGGAGGGAACTGTCCTGGGTGTTCATGGCGTTCTCTGCTTCGTCGCGGGTGCGACGACGCAAGCGCTCAAGCTGGAATGACGGAGATTCCAGCAATGCTTGGGGGATCTCATTCATGGAAGGCATAGGATGATCATAAGTCGCCACGATGGATTTGTAAAAAGATGGGTGATGGCCAACTAATATTTCCCCCCACTGATTCATCGCCGAAAATTCCACTTGAGGTGGCAAATCACCTGGCTGTGGGGTTGCCGCAGGAAGATTCGGGGCAGCCCGGCAGGTGGGGTTATCCCATCGGCAGCCCGGCATCACGCCAGGCATCGGTGCCGCCATCGACGTTGATGACCTCGATATTCTCGACCTTCTGCTCCAGATACTGGCCAACCTGTGCGGAGCGCCCGCCGACCTTGCAGATCAGGTAGACAGCGCGGTTATCATCGATTTCCCCGGCACGGGCGACGAACTCGCTCATCGGAATGTGCACAGCACCGGCAGCCCGATCGGCGGCCCACTCATCGAGCTCGCGGACGTCGATCAGCTGGGCATCTGCCGGGACCTCATGGACGGTGACGGTCTTCATCTTCTGATTCCTCCTGGAATGATTGACTTGGGGATAAACTTTCATGACTGGCCACTTGATCCTTACTCAAGACTTGCCTGAGTACCGGGTTGCCGGGCTCTGGGGAGCAGCCAGTTTCCTACAGAGTAGTGACTCCCACGAAATATTGAGCGCTGAGTACCGCGGGCTCAACAACCAGGAAGAAGATGGGCACAGTTCATGGATGTGGCACAGCAACGCGGACTCACATGGAGCATCGCTTTCCGGTTATGGATCGTCGTGGCGGTCACCGGGGTGGTGGGCTGGCTCTTCCTGCAGTGGGTGGTGCTGCTCGCACTCGGCGCCACCATGGCCACCCTCTGCGCGCTGACCCTGCCCATCGCGGTGATCACCCTGCTCGCGGCCCTGCTGCGCCAGCCTGCGGCGCGCCTGCCCCGCTGGATGCTGTTCACCGGGGCGGCGGGCTCGCCGGTACTGGTGGTTCTGCTGCTCATTGATCCGGCGCCCTGGGCGATGATCGCCCTGTCACTCGCCGTCTGGCTGCTGGTGGTCGGGGCGATCGCCGCGGTGGTGCAGCAGATGTTCCGGAGCTGAGCGGGATGGTCGGCGTGTCCGGGCCCACAGGTACGCTGGTTTCAACGAATTCGGCTGCGGTATCTGAGAGGGAGACGTTGAGATGAGCATCTGGTTGTGGGCGGTCATGGCAGGCCTGGTGATCGCCGCCATCGCACTCTGGTACGGCCTGGCCAACAAGCAGAAACAGCAGGTTGAGCTGGAACGTGAACGATATGGCAGCGCGCTGGCGACCCAGGCGCCGGAAGCTCCCGAGGAGGAGTGGCGGGAAGGCTCGGAAGGATGGGTCGGGGAGGTGACCGAATCCGGTCCGGCCCCCACTGTGCAGGATGCACCGGCGCACCCGGAGCTCAACATCACCTTTGAAGGGGTGGTGGGGGCCGAGAAATTCGGCCCCACCGTGCTCGCCGCCGGCAGCCACCTCACCTTCGAGGGCGTCCGATACCTCGTCGCCGGCACCGGGGCACTGAAGGTGGGGGGCCTGGACACCGAAGGCAAGCCCGACCCGGATAATGCCGAGCCGCGGATCTGGTACGAACATATGCTCCAGGGGGGAGACACCCCACACTGGATCAGTGTGGAGGATATCGCGGGCCGGATCCGGCTGGGCTGGTGGGAGAACCGGGCCGAGCTGAAGATCGATGAGACCGCCACCGAGGTTGAGGTCGAAGGCATCACCTACCGTCGGGTGGCTGAGGGCGGTGCGCTTTTCGCGGTCTCCGGGCTCAGCGGTACGGTGACCCAGGGACAGTACTTCTACACCAACTTCGAGGCTGCTGGTGCGTTGCTGCGGTTGGAGACCTGGGGGGTGGAAGCCTCACCCGGCGCCTCGATCGGTCGCTATATCTCCCCTGATGAAGTGGTGGTGGAATCCCCGCAGCCTCCGGCGTGACCGTTGGTGCCCGAGGTGCTTCTGATTTTCACGTGAGTTTCCGGTCCGGTGGTTGTCACCCCCAAAAGGTAAGCTGTGCCGCGTACCGCCCTGACCTCAACTGCTTTGGGAGAATTTCATGAGCTCCGTCTGGCTGATCCTGGCCGTCATTCTGGTGATCCTCGCCGCCATTTTCCTCTACATCTCCGTGAAGAAGAAGGACGATGACGGCATCGGCCCCCGTGAGAAGGTCCGCCAAGACCCGTTGAAGGATGCGGATGGCTCCCAGAGCTTCGGCCCGGACATCCTCGGCCCCGGCGCCATCGTGTCCTACGGCGGCGTCGACTATGTCTGCCGCGGCGCAATCACCCTGCGCCAGGGCCAGTATGTCTGGCATGAGTACCTGCTTGAGGGTGGCAAGGGCGGGGAGTATCTCAGCGTCGAATATGACGAGGGCACCCTCAATCTCGGCTGGTGGATCTCGCGCCCCGACCTGGATGTGAAGCCGGAATCGGCCCTGACGATCGAGGGCGTGCGCTACCGCAAGGTTGAGAGCGGGGTCGGCAGCTACCAGTCGGAGGGCACCACCGGTGTCGGCGAAAACGGCCGCTACAAGTTCTGGGACATGGCGGAAACGGGGGGGCCGCGCCTGCTCAGCTTCGAGGTCTACGGCGAAGAAGGCCCCACGGAGGCCTCGCTGGGCTGGAAAATTCTGCCCGGCGAACTCAAGGTCTACCCGGCACCGAAGCACTAGCCGATGCTTCAGCAACTGGACTGCACCCCGGCGGATGTCGAGGCCTCCCAGCTCGGCGTGAGTTGGAACGGGGAGCTGCCGGAGATCCTCGCGGAGCGGCTTATCGACGCCCCGAATCACCGGACCTCCCTCCACCTCGCGGTGATCGGTGGCTCCCACGTGGTCACCGTGGAAGCACCCGGTGGGCGCTTCCGGGAGGAGATCTCCTGCGACGCCCCCGGCGCGCCGGGGGCGTGCTGGCCCTTGCCCCGGGACGTCGAGAAGCTGCATTACCGGTTGCACACCGATACCCGGACGCTGACGACCGAGGCCTTCGACATTGAGGCAGAGGAGATTGCCCAGGGTGGCCCCGAGTGGCTGATCGCCAGTTTCCCGGGGGTTGGCCGACACCACCTGACCGCCCTAAAAGGTGAGTTCGCCGCGGGGGAGTGGGTCTGGTGGACCCATCATCTCTACCCCGGGGAACTGACCATCGTGAGCACGAGGAGCACCTACCGACCATGAGCGCAAAAACAGCCCGATCGATCGGCATTATCCTGCTGGTTCTCGCGGTCATCTGCGTATTCGCGGCGCTGATCACCCGAAGTACCCTGGGCGGCCAGATCTCAGATCGCTGGCAGGGCAATAACGGCAGCTATTCCTGCGCAAATGAAACCGGCGTGGCAGATGAGGTCGTTAAGATGAGCTCCCCGAAGGAGCGCAAGACCGACCCCACGACCGGTGACACCTACCTGCGATACAACAAGAACCTGGTCATCATCTCAGGTGAAGGTACTCCGAACTGCCGGATCACCATCGAGGACCTCGCCCGCGTCAACAACGGCACCTTCATCTGGCTCGGCGGCGGCTTCGGCCCGTCCTCGCCGAGCAGCTCCAGCGGCGGATCCTCCGGGTCCGGCGGTGGCGTCAAGTAACCAGCAATCTTTAGGAGAAAGCAATGTCTGAGTATCTGCTCACCGGCGTCACCGGAACCCTCGCGTATTTCGTTCTCGCCGCCGTCATCCTGGTCGTCGGCTTCATCATTCTGGATCTGATCACCCCAGGCAAGCTGCATGAACTCGTTTTCCTGCACCACCTGCCCAATGCTGCGATCATTACCGCCGCCCAGCAGGTCTCCATCGGCATCATCGTGGTCACCGCGGTGCTCACCTCCTCGGATGTGTTGAGTGAGGGGCTACTGGAGACCGCGGTCTTCGGTGCCCTGGGGCTGGTGATTCAGGTGCTGGTGATGGTGCTGCTCGAGGTACTCATCCCGGGGCGTTTCCGCGACCTGGTGGAAGATCCGAAGCTGCGTTCCGGCGCCGTGGTTGCCGCCGTCATTCTCATTGTGGTGGGAGCCGTTAACGCTGCATGTCTGATCTAGCTTCACCTGCTGCTCCACCGACGCCTGCCCCATCGCCGGTGGAGTTGCGCCCGCTGTGGCGCTGGCTGCTGCTGGTCTCGGTCGCCATCTGCGCAGCCTCCGGCCTGGTTTATGAGCTCGCCCTGGTCTCCCTGTCCACCAGCCTCAACGGTGGCGGCATCGTGGAGACCTCCCTCATTGTCGCCGGCTATGTGGCTTCCCTCGGGCTCGGCGCCCTGTTGGTCAAACCCTTCCTCCGCTGGCCCGCCCAGACCTTCCTCGCGGTGGAGACCCTGCTGGGACTGATCGGCGGCACCTCGGCGATCGTGCTCTACCTGACGTTTGCCACCATCGGACAATCCGTCTGGGTGCTGGTGCTGGCCACCGCCCTGATCGGCATCCTGGTCGGGGCGGAACTGCCGTTGCTGATGACCATGATCCAGCGCGGCCGGCTCGCTGATGCCCGCACCATCGGCTCGCTGGTGGCGACGCTGAATGCCGCCGATTATCTCGGTGCGCTGATCGGCGGACTGTCCTGGCCCTTCATCCTGCTGCCCTGGTTGGGCATGATGCGCGGTGCCGCCGCAGCCGGCATGATCAACCTGCTGGCCGCCCTGTTCGTGGGCTGCGTGCTGCTGCGGCACCTGCTACCGGTGCGGCATTTCGTGGTGTCCCTGGTGGCGCTGCTCCTCGCGATCGGGGTGCTCGGCGTGCTGCTGATCCGCTCAGATGGGATTGTCACCACCGCCCGCCAACAGCTCTACAAGGACCCGGTGATCTATGCCCAACAATCCGATTACCAGGACATCGTGGTCACTGAACGCGGCCAGGACCGGCGACTGTACCTGAACGGCGGGCTGCAGTACTCCACCCGCGATGAGCACCGCTATACCGAATCCCTGGTCTATCCGGTGCTGCATTCCGAAGCCGCTGAGGTGCTGATCATCGGGGGCGGTGATGGGCTGGCCGCACAGGAACTGCTGCGCTTTGCGGAGATGTCGATCACCCAGGTGGAATTGGACCCCGAGGTCATTGAAGTAGCCAACACGATCCTGCGGGAGGACAACGGCGGCGCCATGGAGGACCCCCGGGTCCAGGTGATCGCCGATGATGCCTTCACCTGGCTACGGGCCGGTGGCCTGGACGGCGCGAGGTATGACGCGATCATCGTTGACCTGCCTGACCCCAACAACGACACCATGGCCAGGCTCTATTCCGAGGAGTTCTACACCCTGGCTCGTGCGCGACTGAACGAAGGCGGGCGAATGGTCGTCCAATCCTCCAGCGCGTACACCACCCCGGATGTCTTCTGGCGGGTCGGCGCCACACTCACCGCCGCGGGTTGCCAGAAGGTCATTCCGTATCACGTACACGTGCCCACCTTCGGTGACTGGGGTTTCCAGTTGTGCGGGCCGGAACCGATGGAGTTGGGCTTGCGCTCAGACACCCCGCCACTGGATTATCTGAATGATGAGGTCCTGGCTGCGGCCGGGGTCTTCGGCCTGGACAACCAGCCGCGGGAGCTCGCGCCCTCCACCCTCGACCATCCACGCGTGGTGGAGGATCTCCGGCGCGGTTACCGGCAGGCGGGGGAGTAGTACTTCTGCTGGGGTGCTGGGGTGCAGGGTGCTGGGTGCACCAGCCGCCACCTGGGGTTTGACGTTTAGG